>JAJZPG010000029.1 GCA_021811235.1 Pseudomonadota bacterium
ATTACATCGAGATGTTCTACAACCCGAAGCGCCGGCACAGTTATACAAACGGCCTCGCTCCGGTAGAGTTCGAGAAGCAGTATTTCAACCGGCTCGAAAGTGTCTAGGAAAGCCGGGGCGATTCACTTCCATGGACAAATGCGCCTTATGAACAATCCGCTGAATAGCGAGTAGAGAATGGGATAAGTCATAAATGCTTACTCCACGTTCTCCAAGATCGTCGCCAATGAAGCGAATTGTAAGTAACCCGTTTTCGTATTTTTCTCTCTCAATCACGAAGGCTCCCCCCAATGGACGTGAGTGCTGTTGAAGTTTGTGGCAATGCGCAAAGCTAAGTAAGTCTAACAAGCACTCATACCACCCAGTCATCACCACCCTGGTTTTGACTTTTTTCCCCTCACAGCCCCGCCGGGAATCGAGCCTGTCGGACGGATCAGCGGCGAAGGTGTCTGAGCACCGCCCACAAAAAACCAAATTAAAAACAGCAAGGCGGGGCGAGTTCTTCGCCGCCCGTCCGGCAGGCTCGATTTCCGGGAATTCGGGGCTGTCGGGGTCGCCTTTTCTTGGGTTACTTTCTTTTGGCGAGACAAAAGAAAGTGACTAGCTGCCGGGCTACCCCCGGCCAACGGTCCTCAGCACCGCGAACACTTCAACTACAGCGACCAGGCCCTTCGACAGGCTCAGGGCGAACGGTGCGTGGAGGGCGCGCTATTCGACCAGCAGTTGAGTGCGAGCACTGGATTGCTTCGCTGCGCTCGCAATGACGGCGAACCCTTACGCATACCCCCCATACCGATGCATCGGCGTCAGCACAATATCCTCGTGATAGTGATGATGCAGCGCATCCAGCAGCTTGGCATGAATGCCGCCGAACCCCCCGTTGCTCATCATCAGCACATGGTCGCCGGGCCGGGCATCCGCCACCAGCTGGCTCACCAATTTATCGAGGTTGTCGAACACGCGCGCCTTGTCGCCCAGCGGGGCCAGCGCTTCGGCGGCGTCCCAGCCGAGGTTGGCGCCGAAGCAGTAGACCTGGTCGGCGTCGGCGAGGCTGTCGGGCAGCTGGGATTTCATGACGCCGAGTTTCATGGTGTTGGAGCGCGGTTCCAGCACGGCGAGGATGCGCGCGGGGCCGACCTTGCGCCGCAGGCCCTCCACCGTGGTGGTGATCGCGGTGGGATGGTGGGCGAAGTCGTCGTAGACGGTGATGCCGTGGACGGCGCCGCGCACTTCCATGCGGCGTTTGACGTTCTCGAAGCGGGACAGGGCGTCGATCGCGGCGGCGGCGGTGACGCCGGCGTGGCGTGCGGCGGCGATGGCGGCGAGGGCGTTCATGCGGTTGTGCTCGCCGATCAGGCCCCAGTTCACACGGCCCTGCAGGGTGCTGTTGAAGTAGACGTCGAAGCTGCCGTTGGCGTCGGGGTCGCCGGCGGTCCAGCCGCCGGTGCTGCCGAAGCGCTCGACCGGGGTCCACAGGCCGCGTTCGAGCACGCGCTCGAGGGCGGCTTCGCGGCCGTTGGCGACGATCAGGCCGTTGCCGGGGACGGTGCGCACCAGGTGGTGGAACTGGGTCTCGATGGCGGCGAGGTCGGGGAAGATGTCGGCGTGGTCGAATTCGAGGTTGTTGAGGATGACGGTGCGCGGGCGGTAGTGGACGAACTTGGAGCGCTTGTCGAAGAAGGCGGTGTCGTATTCGTCGGCCTCGATGACGAAGAAGGGGCTGTCGGTCAACCGCGCCGACATGCCGAAGTTCTGCGGGATGCCGCCGACCAGGAAGCCGGGGCGCAGGCGGGCGTCGTCGAGGATCCACGCCAGCATGGCCGAGGTGGTGGTCTTGCCGTGGGTACCGGCCACTGCCAATACCCATTTGTCCTTCAGCACGTTGTCGGCGAGCCACTGCGGGCCCGAGGTGTAGGGCAGGCCGCGCTCGAGGATGGCTTCCATCAGCGGGTTGCCGCGGGTGACGACGTTGCCGACGACGAAGATGTCGGGCTTGAGGTTGATCTGCCTGGCGTCCCAGCCCTCGGTGAGCTCGATGCCGAGCGCGCGCAGCTGGTCGGACATCGGGGGATAGACGTTGGCATCGCAGCCGGTGACGGTGTGGCCTGCGTTGCGGGCGATGGCGGCGATGCCGCCCATGAAGGTGCCGCAGATACCGAGGATATGGATATGCATGATTTAGGGGCTAGGGGCTAGGGAATTTGCGCGGATTATCCCACGGTGGCGGCGCGTGCCTGCTGGATCAGGTGGGTGAGCAGGGCGCGCAGCTTGGCCGGGCGCAGCGGTTTGTGCAGCAGCGGGAAGCCGGCGCGGCTGATGCGCAGGATGGTGTCGGGCGCGGTGTCGCCGGTCACCAGGATGGCCGGGATGTCGCGGCCGAATTTCCGGCGCAGGCGGGCGATCACCTCGATGCCGTCGGTGTCGTCGGGCAGGCGGTAGTCGGACACGATGACGTCGGGTACGCGGCCGATGCTGTCCAGCCATTGTTCGGCCTCGGCGGCGCTGTGTGCGGTGACCAGGTCGATGTTCCAGTTGTCGAACAGCTCGGCCATGCCGCGCAGGATCGCGCTCTCGTCGTCGACCAGCAAGACCAGCGTGTCGGCGGCGAGCTGGCCGGGGGCGGCGGTCGGCGTCGGGGCCTGGATCAGCTGGGCGTCGCCGAGCGGGATCTCGATGCTGAAGGCCGAGCCGTGGCCCGGGCGCGAGCGCAGTTCGACGCGGTGGCCCAGCAGGCGGCCGAGGCGCGAGACGATGGCGAGTCCGAGGCCGAGCCCTTTGCTGCGGTCGCGCGCGGGGTTGTGCAGCTGCACGAATTCCTGGAACACGCTCTCCTGCTGGTCGGGCGGGATGCCGCGGCCGGTGTCGACCACGCTGATGCGCAGCATGCGGCCGCGGCGGCGGCAGCCGACCAGCACGCCGCCGTCGTCGGTGTAGCGGATGGCGTTGGAAATCAGGTTGACGAGGATGCGCTCGATCAGCAGCGGGTCGCTGTAGAGCGTGACGTCGCAGGGCCGGAAGCGCAGCCGCAGCTGCTTTTCCGCGGTCAGCGCGCCGAACTGCTTGGCGAGGTCGTCGAGCATCTTCTGCAGCGGGAAATGCACCGGATGCGCTTCGATGGTGCCGGCGTCGAGCCGCGAGATGTCGAGCAGGGCGTTGAACAGCAGTTCCATCGCCGCGGTGGACGCCTCGATGTTGTCGATCAGGGTCTGCGTCTCGGGCTGCTGGTTGCGCGCCTTCAGCGCGGCGACGAACAGCGACAGGGCGTGCAGCGGCTGTCGCAGGTCGTGGCTGGCGGCGGCGAAGAAGCGCGATTTGGCGTGGTTGGCACGTTCGGCCATGTCCTTCTTCGCGGCGAGGTCGGCGGTGGCTTCCTGGATGCGTTTTTCGAGTTCGCCGCGATGCGTCTGCAGGGCCTCGGCCATGTGGTTGACGCCGGCGGCGAGCGCGCCGACTTCGCCTTGTTGCGGCACCTGCGTGCGCACCGCGAGGTCGCCGCAGGCGAGGCGTCCCACCACCTGCCCGACGTGGCGCAGCTGGCCGGCCAGCCGGTTGGACAGCCGCCACGCGAGCGCGCCGGTGAGCGTCAGCGCCAGCAGCATCAGCAGCGTGGCGTGGATCAGCGTATCGCGCTTGAACGTGCGGATCTGGTCGCGGCTGACGCCGACCTCGACCTCGCCCAGCAGATCGTTGCCGCGCCGGGTGCTGGCGGCGAACAGGGGGTCCTCGCTGAAATCGGTGGCCGGCAGCCGGATGAGTGCGCGCTGCCGGTAATGCGCATCGACCAGCGCGGCGCGCAGGGTGGCGTCGGTGCTGGCGAGTATGCGGCCGCGGGCGTCGACGATGCGGGCGAACGCCAGGCGGCTGTTCGCGGTTTCGGTTTCGAGCAGGCGATGGGCGAGCGCTAGGTCGCCGCTCACCAGCGCGTACGGCAGGGTGCCGGCCAGATGGCGTGCGGCGTTGACGGCGCGGGCATGGAGATCGCGTTCGGCGGCCCCGAGCGCCTCCGTGGTGAAGTAGGCGACCATGCCGAATTCGGCCAGCAGGGCGGGCAGCAGCGCGATCAGCAGCATCCGGCTGCGGATGCTGGAAAGCGACAGCCGGCCGGACAGGGCGCGCAGCAGGTTCACGGGGTCTGGGACGTCTGGCTCAGGCGCTGGATGGCCAGCACGGCCTCGGTGCGGTTGCTGACGTTGAGGGCGCGGAAGATCGCCGCGATGTGCACCTTCACCGTGCCTTCCGACATCGACAGCATGCCGCCGATGGCCTTGTTGGCGCAGCCCTGTGCCAGCAGGCGCGCCACTTCCAGCTGGCGCGCCGTGAGGCCGCTGTGCTGCAGCGCCTCGAAATCGGCCGGCGCCACCGTGTGCAGCCCGGCGTTGCCGAGGCAGGGCGGTACGTAGATGTCGCCCGCCAGCACCTGCTGCAGGGCGGCCAGCATTTCGGCGGTGGAGGCGGCCTTGGGAATGTAGCCGAGGGCGCCGGCTTCGAGCGCGCTGCGGATGTCGTTCGGCGATTCCGAGGCGGACAGGACCACCAGCGGGATGTCGGGAAAGCGGCCGCGGTACTGCGCGATGCCCAGCATGCCGACGAAGCCGGGCATGTTGAGGTCGACCAGCGCGAGGTCGAGATCGGCGTGCAGGGCGGTCTGCGCGAACAGGCTGGGGTAGTCGTGGGCGTCGATGATCTCGACCGGCGGCTCCAGCTGCGACAACACCTGCCGCACCCCCTCGCGCATCAGCGGGTGGTCGTCGGCGAGTAGGGTTTTCATGGGCGCGCTCCCAGCATGCGGAGGATTCTATCCTCCCCGCACGCTTCGTGCGCAACGGTTCGCTACTTGCCGCGCACCTTGCGGCCGCCGGCGTCGATGGCGGCCTCCAGGTAGCCGAAGTAATAGTCCGGAATCAGCAGGCCGACGATGGCATCGCCGGCCGCCTGGCCGCGGGTGTCGTAGACCTGGACGGTGGGCACCATGAACACCTTGTGGGCGGCGGCGAACGCGCCTTCGGTGGTGCGGCTGCCGTCGAAATCGGCGAGCGGCGTGTCGCTCCCGATGGTGACTTCGCGGATGATGACGCGGTTGCGGTAGGCCCGGTCCTTGTGCATGGGGATCAGGTATTCCTGCTTGACGCGTTCGCAATACGGACAGCCGGGGCTGGTGAAGACCACCAGGACGGGCACCCGGCGCTTGGCCGCGATGCGTGCGTCGGCCTGGAAATCCTGGGCCTGCACCAGCCCGTCCGCCGCGCGGGCCGGGCCGGGCAGGGCAACGCCCCATGCTAGAATCAGGGTCCAGGCTGCGAGCGATCGCATCATTGTTTCGTCCCTTCAGATGGAGGCGGACACGTCATGATTTCCAGTGTCGCGTCATCCTTGATCAAATCAAACAGTCCAATCCTACCGCCATGCACACCCTGACCATCGCCTCCCGTGAAAGTGCCCTCGCCATGTGGCAGGCGGAGCATATCCGCGACCGCCTCGCCGCGTTGCATCCGGGCTGCACGGTCGGCATCCTGGGCATGACCACGCGCGGCGACCAGATTCTCGACGTCACGCTGTCCAAGATCGGCGGCAAGGGTCTGTTCGTGAAGGAACTCGAAGTCGCGCTGGAAGCCGGCCAGGCCGACCTCGCGGTGCACTCGATGAAGGACGTGCCGATGGAACTGCCGCCCGGATTCGAGCTGGCGGTGATCGGCGAGCGCGAGGACCCGCGCGACGCCTTCGTCTCCAACCAGTATGCCCGCCTGTCCGACCTGCCGCCCGGCGCCGTGGTCGGTACCTCCAGCCTGCGTCGCGAGGCGCAGCTGCGCGCACGCTACCCGCATCTGACGGTCCGGCCCTTGCGCGGCAACGTCGGCACCCGCCTGAAGAAGCTCGACGAAGGCCAGTTCGACGCCATCCTGCTCGCCGCCGCCGGCTTGAAAAGGCTCGGCCTCGGCGACCGCATCAAGAGCCTGCTGGCGGTGGAAGACAGCATCCCCGCCGCCGGCCAGGGTGCGCTCGGCATCGAAATCCGCAGCGGCAACGCCGCCGTCGCCGCCATGCTGACTGCGCTCAACCATGCCGAAACGGCCGCCTGCGTGCGTGCCGAACGCCAGGTCAGCCGCGTGCTGGGCGGCAGCTGCCAGGTGCCGCTGGGCGCGCACGCGGTGCTGCAGGACGGCCGTCTGCTGCTGAACGGCTTTGTCGCGAATCCGGACGGCAGCAGCTTCCTCCACGACCGTGCCGAAGGCGATCCCGCCGATCCGGAAGCGGTCGGCCAGGCACTCGCCGACAAACTGCTGGCGCAGGGCGCACGCGCCATCCTCGACGCGCTCCCATGAGCGGTCCGCTGGCCGGACGCGCGGTGCTGGTGACGCGGCCTGTCCATCAGGCGGCCGGACTGGTGCAGGCGATCCGAGCGGCGGGCGGCGAGCCGGTCGAATTTCCGGCGCTCGCCATCGAGGCGGTGCCGATGCCTGCATTGGCGCGGTCGCTGGCCTGGCTCGCCGCGGCCGACATCGTGATCTTCATCAGCCCCAACGCGGCGCTTTTCGGCATGGCGGCGATCCGGACGAGCGGCGGGCTGCCGGCCGGCATCGGCGTGTTTGCGGTGGGGCCGGGCACCGCACGCGCGCTTGCGGCGCAGGGTGTCGACGGGGCCGTCACCCCGCACGGCCAGGACAGCGAGGCGCTGCTGGCGCTGCCGCAGCTGCAGGCGGTGGCGGGAAAAAAAGCCGTCATCGTGCGCGGGATCGGCGGCCGACCGCTGCTGGCCGACACCCTGGCGGCGCGCGGTGCCGAGGTGCATTACCTCGAGTGCTACCGGCGCGTCCGCCCCCCACTCGACGCCGCTCCGCTCGTGGCGCGCTGGCAGGCGGGCGGAATCGACGCGGTGACCGCCGCCAGCGCCGAGACGCTCGGCAATCTGGCGGCGCTGCTGGGCGAGGCGGGTGTGCCGCTGCTCGTGCGCACCCCGCTTTTCGTGCCTCATGAGAAAATCGCCGAGGCGGGCCGCCGTTTTGGCATTGCGCACGTCGTCGCCACGCCCGGCGGCGATGCCGGGCTGGTCGACGGCCTGATTAACTGGTTCAGGAACAATTCATGAGCGAACTCCCCGATACGCCCTCTGCAACCCCTGCCGCTGCGCCCGCGCCGCACACGCGCCCCCTGACGCTGCCGCTTGTCGCCATGCTGGTGGCCGCGCTGGCGCTGGTCGCCGCGGCCTGGTCGTGGTCCGACAGCCGCGAGCGCATCCGCGACCTGAAGGCCGAGCTGGGGCGCCGGCTGGCCGAATCGGGCAAGGACGTGAGCGAGAGCCGCCTCCTGGCGCGCAACGCCGACGACGCCATGCGTCAGGTCAGCGAGAGGGTCGCGCACATCGAAAGTCAGATGGCGACGTCGCAGCAGCAGCAGCTCGCGCTCGAATCCCTGTACAAGGACCTGGCGCAGGGGCGCGACCAGTGGGCGCTGGCCGAGATCGAGCAGGTGCTGCTCACCGCCGCGCAGCAATTGCAGCTGGCTGGCAACGTGAAGGCGGCGATCATCGCGCTGGAGGGTGCCGATACCCGGCTGCAACGCCTCAACAAGCCGCAGTTCACCGCCCTGCGCCGTGCCATTGCGGCCGATCTGGCGAACCTGCGCGCGGTGCCATCGCTCGACGAAGTCGGCGCCAGCGCGCGCATCGAGGCGTTGGTCGCGCGCCACGCGAGCTGGCCGCTGGCGAGTGCGCAGGTTTCCGAGGCGGCGCCGCCGCAGCGTGCCGCGGGCGCGGCCAACCTCGGCCAGGAACTGTGGGAAGAGCTGAAGCGCATCGTGCAGATCCGCCGGGTCGACAGCAACGAAGCGGTGCTGTTGCCGCCCGACCAGGCCTACTTCCTGCGCGAAAACCTGCGCCTGCGCCTGCTGTCGGCCCGGTTGGCTCTGATGGCGCAGGATCAGGCGGCGTTCCGCGCCGACCTCGACGCGGTGTCGCAATTGCTCGCGCGCTATTTCAATACGCGTGACGCCGGCGTGGTGGCGGCGCTCAAGGAAGTGAAGCGCCTCGCCAGCCTGCAGATCGCGGCCAAGCTGCCGGGGATCGACGCCAGCCTGGCTGCGCTCGACGCCTACAAGGGAGAGCACTGATGCGCTGGCTGGTCTCGATCCTCATCATCGCGGTGCTGGCGGTGGGGCTGGCGATGGCCGGCCGCTACGACCCCGGCTACGTGGTGCTGGTGTACCCGCCCTGGCGGATGGAGATCTCCTTCATCAGCTTCGTGTTGATGCTGGTCGGCCTGGTGGTGGGCGGCGTCGTGTTGCTGCGGCTGGCCATGCTCACGCTCAACCTGCCGCGCATCGTGCGCGAGCAGCGCGAACGCCGCGCCGCGAGGAGGCGCGACGAGAACTTCGTCGGCGGTTTGCGGGCCTATGTCGAATACCGTTACCAGGACGCCGAACAGTCGCTCGGCCAGTGGCAGGGCGACGACGCGCGGATCGGACTGGCGCGGGTGCTGGCGGCGCGCGCGGCGCAGGAAATGCGGGCCGTGGCGCAGCGCGAGCAGCACGTCCAGGAAGCTGTCGAGCATGGCGCCGAGCTCGCCGCGCAGCTGTTCGAGGCGGAGGCGCGCCTCGACACCAAGGATGCGGCGGCCGCGCTGGTGGCGATCAATCGTGCCAAGGAGATCGCCCCGCAGCATACCGCCCTGCTGCGGCTCGAGCTCAAGGCGCGGCAGATGACGGGGCAATGGGACGAGGTCGATCGCCTGCTCGACGTCCTGGCGCGCAGCAATGCGCTGGAACCCGGCGTCGCAGCGCACAGCCGCCGCCTGGCCTATGCTGAGAACCTGAAGCGCCGCGCCGAGGATGATCGCGGCCTGCTGGAATACTGGAAGAAGGTTCCGGCCGACTACAAGGTCGACCCGTGGGTGGCGCGGGCCGCGGCGCGCGCCTTCATGCAGCGCGGCGGCCACGATACCGCCCTCGACGTGCTGGAGGCCGCGCTCAGCCGCGAATGGCACGAGGATCTGGTGGCCTTGTACGGCGACCTGCGCGGCAGCAGCCCGACGCGCCAGATCGAGCAGGCCGAGAAGTGGCTGCATGCCCAGCCGCGCGACGCGCAGCTGCTGCTTGCGCTGGCGCAGCTGTGCAGCGTGCAGCAGCTGTGGGGCAAGGCGCAGAGCTACCTGGAAGCCAGCCTGGCGATTGCCGCCACGGCCGAGGGCCACATCCGGATGGCCGAACTGAAGACCCAGAGCGGCCAGCCAAGCGAGGCCTGCCAGCATTACCAGAAGGCGCTGGCGTTATGCCGGTCGGAGTAGGCCGATAGGAAAGTCTGCTCCCGCTGGCACGTTTGTGCGGGAGCGCGCGATGGGCGTGCTGTGTATTATTAGAATTTTCTAATATACGAAAGGAGTTTGCCATGCGCACCCCCTTCTTTGCCGTCGCCGGCCTGGTGCTCGGGTCGCTGTTGCTGTCGGCGCCTGCCACTTGGGCCGCCGCGCCCAAGGCCCAGCAAGCCACCGAATCGGGCGTCTACAAGCTGAGGGTCGACCCCGGCGTCAGCATGGCCGAGGCGGCCGAATCGATGAAGCTGCGCGCCAATGCGCTGAATCTGCAGCTGGTGGCCGAACTGCCGATGTCGAAGCAGGTGGAGGCGGTGACCGGCAAGCCGCAGCGCACCATCACCATCTACCAGTTCTGCGACGCAGTCCTAGCCAGGGATCTGATCGAGGTGAACATGGAATTCGCCATCTACATGCCGTGCCGCGTCGCCCTGATCGAGGATGCCAAGGGCCAGGGCTGGCTGGTGATGATGGACGTCAATGTCGACGCGGTGGCGCAGGAAAAGCGCCTGCCGCCGGCGCTGAAGGCGCGCATCGAGGGGGTACGCAAGTCGCTGGTCGAGGTCATGCAGGCGGGCGCCAAGGGCGAGCTGTAAGCTCGCCGGGCCCGGGCGTGGCCCGGTAAGTTCCCCGACAAACAGCCCGGGCATGTGCCCGGGCTGTTTGTCGGGGATAGGCCCTTCAGGCGGCGGAGACGGTCTCCGCGTCCGCCGCATACACGAAGGAATCGGCGAAGAATTCGTCCTCCGGCAGCTGGCGGGTCTTCACGAAGCTGTCGCGCGCGCTGTCGACCATCACCGGCGCACCGCATGCGTAGACCTGGAAGCCCGAGAGATCGGCGAAATCGGCCAGTACGGCCTCGTGCACGAAGCCGGTGCGGCCCTGCCAGGCATCGCCCGGTTCCGGGTTGGACAGCACCGGAATGAAGGTGAAGTTGGGATGTTCGGCCTGCCATTGCTGCGGCAGCCCGGCCATGTAGAGGTCCTTCAGCGAGCGCACCCCCCAGTACAGCACCATCTCGCGGTCCATGTGGGCGGCGAAGGCGTGCTCGAGCATGCCCTTGATCGGCGCAAAACCGGTACCGCCGGCGATGAAGATCATCGGTTTGTCGGAATCCTCGCGGATGAAGAAACTGCCCAGCGGGCCTTTCAGGCGCAGGATGTCGCGTTCCTTCAGGCTGGAGAACACCTGGTCGGTGAACAGCCCGCCCGGCACGTGGCGGATGTGCAGTTCCAGCAAGGCGTCGTCGTGCGGCGGGTTGGCGAGCGAATAGCTGCGGGCGCGGCCATCCTTGAGCTGGAAGTCGATGTACTGCCCGGCGAGGAACTGCAGGCGCTCGTTGGAGGGCAGCTTGATCTTGACCAGCATGACGTCGTCGGCGAGCTTCTCCAGCTTTTCCACCCGGCACGGCAGCGTTTTCACCACGATGTCCTTGGCGGCGCCGATTTCCTTGGCCTCGATGGTCAGATCGGACAGCGGCTTGGCACGGCAGAACAGGGCGCGGCCCTGCACCTTTTCCTCCTCCTTCAGCGCATTCGCAGAGTACGCGCCGTAGTCGAGCTGGCCGTTCAGCACCTTGCCCTTGCACGCGCCGCAGGCGCCGTTGCGGCAACCGTAGGGCAGCGCGAAGCCTTCGCGCAGGGCGGCTTCGAGGATGGTTTCGTCGTCCTGGACGATGAACTGGTGCCCGCTGGGCTGAATGGTGACCTGATACGGCATGATGTGAGCTTAGAATTGCGGAGACAAACCAACGGATTATCGCCCGAGTGGGCAGGGTTTTCACCCTTGCAGAGACAGGGTTACAGGCAGGCGCGATGAAAAGAATCTTGATAGTGGGCTTCGGCGACGTCGCCGAGCGGCTGGTGCGGACGTATGCGGGTCAGGCCGAATTCATCGGTCTGACCCGCCGTCCCGGGCGCGCCACCGAGTTGCGCGCGCTCGGGGTGACGCCCTACGTCGGCGACCTCGACGCACCCGCCACGCTGAAACGGCTGCCGCGCGTCGACGGCGTGTTCCATTTCGCGCCGCCGCCGGCGGACGGCAAGACCGATCCCCGCACCGCGCATCTCCTGCATGCATTGGGGCGTCGCAAGCCCGGCGCGCTGGTCTACATCAGCACCAGCGGCGTCTACGGCGACTGCGGCGGCAGCTGGGTCGCGGAGACGCGGCCGGTGGCACCGGTAAACGGCCGCGCGGTGCGGCGGGTCGACGCCGAACGCCAGCTGCGCGCCTGGGGGCAGCGGCAGGGCGTGCAGGTGACGATCCTGCGCGCGCCCGGCATCTACGCCGCCGACCGCTTGCCGCTGGAGCGCATCAAGCGCGGCACGCCGGCGCTGGTCGGCCGGGACGACAGCTACACCAATCACATCCACGCCGACGATCTCGCACGGTTGGCGTGGGCCGCCTTGTTCCGCGGGCGTTCGCAACGCATCTACCACGCGGTCGACGCGCACCCGCTGAAAATGGGCGACTGGTTCGACAGCTGCGCCGACGCCTTCGACCTGCCGCGGCCGCCGCGCGTCGAGCGTGCCGAGGCCGAGAAGGTGCTGTCGGAGGCCTTGCTGTCCTTCCTGCGCGAGTCGCGCCAGCTGTCGAATGCGCGCACCACGCGCGAGCTGCGGCTGAAATACCGCTATCCGACGTCGGACGATCTGCTGCGGGAAGTGAAGAAAAGTCGCGGCCAGATGGCGCTGTTCTGATTCGACCGGCTAGCGCAACAGATCGTCGGGCTCGCGCCGGAATTCGCCATCAATCGTTTTGGGCGTGGCGTTTGCCCCCTCTCCCCAGGGAGAGGCTTGGGGAGAGGGCACGTCGTCGTTCGCCGGGCGCAGCGGGTCGGGCTTGCGCCGGCCCCAGGTGCCGGGGATCAGCAGCAGCACCGCGGCCATGAGGTCGCTGATGAAGCCGGGGAAGACAAGCAGGCCGCCGGCGAGGAGAATACGCCCGCTGGCGAACAGCGAGGCCAGCGGATTCGCACCCGACTGCAGCGAAAACATCAGGCGGGCGCCCCAGGCGACGCGCTCGACGCGGATCAGGGCGACCCCGGCGATGATGTCGAGCAGCAGCCACAAGAGCGTCCAGCCGCCGATGGCATCGGCCATCCAGAAGATGCCGACAGCCTCCAGCACCGGAAACGACAGCAGAACAAGTACGATCCAACCAAAGCGCATGACATGGAACCTTTGTTAGTCTTGACCAATGTGCCTGATCAGGACACGGCGGAAAAACTCGCGCATGCCCTGATCGAAGGCCGCGCGGCGGCGTGCGTGAACGTTTTGGCGGCGTGCCGCTCCATCTACCGCTGGCAGGGCACGGTGGAGACGGCGGACGAAATCCCGCTGCTGATCAAGACCACCGCGGCGAATTATGCGCGGGTCGAGGCCATTGTCCGCGCGCAGCACCCTTACGCCGTACCTGAACTGATCGCGACACCGATAACGCACGGCCTGCCCGCTTATCTCGACTGGGTGGCCAAGGAGACTGACAAGCATGATTAAGTGGATTCGCCTGCTCGCCGCACTGCCCGTACTTTGGGGTGCGCTCGCGCATTTTCCAGTAGCCCACGCCGAAGAATTTCTCGACCCTGAAGTCGCGTTCAAGTTCACGGCACGCGCGCTCGACGCCAATACGCTGGAGGCGCGCTGGCAGATCGCCGACGGCTATTACATGTACCGCGACCGCTTCAAGTTCGAGGTCGCCGGCGCCACCCTGGGCTCGCCCGCGCTGCCGGCAGGCAAGGTGAAGGAGGACGAATATTTCGGCAAGGTCGAGACCTACCGCAAGGAGGTGCGCATCGCATTGCCGATCCAGCGCAGCGCGGGGGCCGAAACGGTCACCCTCAAGACCACCTCGCAGGGCTGCGCCGACGCCGGCCTGTGCTACACGCCGCAGACCGTCAGCACTACGCTGAAATTGCCCGCCCTGGTCGCGGCGGTAACGAGTGCGCCGGCCCAGGCCGCGCCGCCTGCGGCGTCCACGGCGCCGGCCGCATCCGCGCTGGCGGGTCTGCGCAGCCTGGCGGGCGACGCCGGCATGCCGCAGGTGCTGCCGCCCGACGAGGCCTTCCTGGTCGCCGCGGCGATGCCGGATGCGCAGAGCGTCAGGTTCGACTACACCCTGACCGCCGACACCTATCTCTATCGCGACAAGCTCGCCTACGTGGTGAAATCCCCGGCCGACGTCAGGGTGGCGAAGGTCGACACGCCGGCAGGCGACGTCAAGGACGATCCCACCTTCGGCCGCACCGAGGTGTACCACCGCAATTTTTCCACCGGCGTGACGCTGTCGCGCACGCTCGCCGCCGGCGAGCAGCTGGTGCTGGAAGCGACCTGGCAGGGCTGCAACGAGGCGGTCGGCATCTGCTATCCGCCGATCAAGCGCGAGTTCACCCTGGCCGCGACCGGCGGGGCCGCGGCCGCGACAGCCGCCGCGCCGGCGGAGCCCGCCGGCGAGTCCGACACCTCGAAGATCGAGCGGGTGCTGAAGGGCGGCAGCTTCTGGGCGGTGGTCGCCACCTTCTTCGGCTTCGGTCTGCTGCTGGCGCTCACTCCCTGCGTGTTCCCGATGATTCCCATCCTGTCGGGCATCATCGCGGGGCAGAAGAAGGAGCTCACCAAGACCAGCGGTTTCCTGCTCTCGCTCGCCTACGTGCTCGGCATGGCGATCACCTACGCGCTCGCCGGCGTGGCGGCGGCGCTGTCGGGCACGCTCCTGTCGAACGCGCTGCAGAATCCGTGGGCGCTCGGCGTCGGCGCGGGCATCTTCGTGCTGCTGGCGCTGTCGATGTTCGGTTTCTTCGAGATCCAGCTGCCGAGCGCGCTGCAGAGCAAGTTCTCGGATGCGTCCAACAGGATGAAGGGCGGCAACTTCGTCGGCGTCTTCGTCATGGGCGCGCTGTCCGCCGTCATCGTCGGCCCCTGCGTGGCGCCGCCGCTCGCCGCCGCGCTCGCCTTCATCGCGCAGACCGGCAACACCACGCTGGGCGGCGTGGCGCTGTTCGTGCTGGCGCTCGGCATGGGCGTGCCGCTGCTGCTGGTGGGCCTGTCGGCGGGTGCGCTGCTGCCGAAGGCGGGCGGCTGGATGAACGCAGTGAAATACTTCTTCGGCGTGCTGATGCTGGCGATTGCCGTCTACCTCGTCTCGCCCATCATCCCGGCCTGGATCAACATGCTGCTGTGGGCGATGCTGCTGATCGCCTCGGCGATCTACCTGCATGCGCTCGACCCGCTGCCCGCCCATGCCACCGGCTGGTCGCGGCTGTGGAAGGGGCTGGGCGTGGTGCTGCTGATCGGCGGGCTGTCGTTGCTGCTCGGCATGCTGGCGGGCAGCCGCGATCTGCTGCAGCCGCTCGACGTGTTCAAGGGCAGTGCATCCGCCACCAGCGGCACGGCACTGGCAGCCGAGCAGAAGGGCCTGGCGTTCGAGAAGGTGAAGGACGTCGCCGAACTCGACGCACGCCTCGCTCGGGCCAAGGCCGACGGCCGCGCGGTGATGCTCGATTTCTACGCCGACTGGTGTGTGTCGTGCAAGGAAATGGAGCGCTTCACCTTCAGCGATCCCAAGGTGCAGGCGCGCCTCGCCGACGTGGTGCTGCTGAAGGCCGACGTCACCGCCAACAGCGACGCCGACAAGGCGTTGTTGAAACGCTTCGGCCTGTTCGGTCCGCCGGGGCTGATCTTCTGGAATGCTGCCGGCGCGCAGTCGGACTTCAAGGTGATCGGATTCGAGAAGGCCGAGAAGTTCCTCGCCAGCGTCGACGCCGCGCTCGGCAAGTAAGCCCCGCCGGAACGAAGCCCTGCGTGCGCAAGCCCGCAGGGCTTCGTCGTTTATGTGTGGCCTGTTAAGGCTGGCGCCGCAGCACGGCGATGGCGTCGAGCAGGGGGGTGACGACGGGCTGGATCTTGCGCCGCATCAGGGAGCCGATCGCGGTGGTCTTGAGGAAGATCGGCCGCACCGTGTCGGCGTCGACCGCGGCCAGCGCGTCGAGCGCGGCGCAATCCGATTCGTACTGCGGCGCCGTCTGCAGCAGCGCGGCGCGCGCCGTGCTGCGCGCCGCCTCGTCCAGCTGGCGCAAAGGCGCGCACCAGTGGGCCAGCGCGTTGAGCGTGTGGTTCACCACTTCCTGGATTTCAGGGCGATCGAGGATGGCTGCAGTGGTGGCGAGGAAGGTCTGCCCCTGGTCCGACAGCGCCTTGGCCAGGATCGCGCTGTAGGGGTTGCCGGCAAGCGCCGGGACGGCCACGTGGTCGTTGCGTGCGGCGCGCGGATTGGGCAGCCGGTCGGGCTGCAGCTCGAGAAAGGGCACGTAATACGAGTTGCGGCTGCTGCCGCGCTTCCAGATCGCCAGCCGCTCGGCGTCGGTGAGCACGCCCGAGTAGAGCATCACCGCCACGGTGTCGAGTATGCCGACGTCGTCCTCGTGCAGAAAAGCCAGATGCTCGACCAGGAATTCCGCCAGCGTGCGGCCCATGCCGCCCTGGCACACCACGTCGCGCATCAGCATCAGGCGTGCATTCTCGATCGTCGGCATGCACCACCACGCGTAACGTGCGAGTTCGTCGGTGAGCGCGGGCGAATGCACCACCGCAACCACTGCCTCTTCTTCCGCGATCAGCAGCAACTGGGCGAGATGCTGTTCAGACAGCCCGGCCTGCGATTGCCGCGTCCAGCGCGTGAGGTGAACCGGATAGCCGCCGGGCGAACCGAGCACGTGGCCGGATAGCATCTCGCGCACCTTCTTCAGGTAACGGTCGGCGCGCTCTGTGGGCTTCAGCGGCACGCTCGCCTCGCCCTGCGGCGTCAATGCCCACAGCGTCATGTTCGATTCGTCGATGCGGACGGCCTTGAGCTCGGTGTTGAAGAGGACGTTGAGGCGCAGTTCGTCCTCGGGGGACAGCTCGTCGTTCATAGCGTCTTGAAAACTTCACGCGCAGCGGCGAGGGTGGCGTCGATGTCGGCGTCGCTGTGCGCCGCCGAGACGAAACCCGCCTCGAACGCCGACGGTGCGAGGTAGATGCCGTGGTCGAGCATGGCGTGGAAGAAGCGGTTGAATTTCTCGCGGTCGCCTGCCATGACCTCGGCGAAGCTCGCCGGCGGCTTGGCCGCGAAATACAGGCCGAACATGCCGCCGACCGAGTCGGCGCAGAAGGTCACGCCGGCGTCCTTTGCCGCAGCTGAGAGACCCTTCACCAGCTTGTCGGTACGGGCGCTAAGCGCCGCGTAGAAACCGGGTTCGGAAATCGCCTCCAGCGTCGCGAGACCCGCCGCCACCGCGACCGGGTTGCCGGACAGCGTGCCCGCCTGGTAGACCGGGCCGACCGGCGCCAGCGCATCCATCACGTCGGCGCGGCCGCCGAAGGCGCCGACCGGCATGCCGCCGCCGATCACCTTGCCGAGCGTGGTGAGGTCCGGCTTGATGCCGAGCAGTTTCTGCGCGCAGCCGAGGTCGACGCGGAAGCCGGTCATCACCTCGTCGAAGATCAAGAGCGCGCCGTGCGCATCGCACAGGCGGCGCATCGTGGCCATGAATTCGGCGGTCGGCTTGACCAGATTCATGTTGCCGGCGAAGGGCTCGACGATGATGCAGGCGATCTCGTTGCCGATCTCGGCGAAGGTGCGTTCGAGTCCGGCGACGTCGTTGTAGTCGAGCACGATCGTTTGCGCCGCGACCTCGGGCGGCACCCCGGCCGACGTCGGGTTGCCGAAGGTGAGCGCGCCGGAGCCGGCCTTCACCAGCAGGAAGTCGGCGTGGCCGTGGTAGCAGCCCTCGAACTTGATGAATTTGGAGCGGCCGGTGAAGCCGCGCGCCAGGCGGATCGCGCTCATGGTCGCCTCGGTGCCGGACGAGACGAGCCTGACTTTCTCGATGCTCGGCACCAGTTCGATGATGCGGCGGGCGATGGTGAGCTCGGCCTCGCTGGGCGCACCGAACGACAGGCCGTTGGCGGCGGCGTCCTGCACCGCCTTCACCGTGCCGGGATGGGCGTGGCCGAGAATGGCCGGACCCCACGAGCCGACGTAGTCGATGTACTCGCGGCCGTCGGCGTCCCACACGCGCGAGCCCTTGGCGCGGCTGAAGAACACCGGGGTGCCGCCGACGCTCCTGAAGGCGCGCACCGGCGAGTTCACGCCGCCGGGGATGACTTTCTGCGACTGTTCGAAGAGTTGTTCGTTGCGGGTCATTGTTCGGATTCCGTTTCAAATAATTGGTTGAGATCGCGCGCGGCGGCGCGGACGTCGGCGGCGTCGAACAGCGCCGACAGCACGGCGATGCAGTCGGCGCCGGCGTCGAGGAGTTGCGGGGCGTTGGCCAGCGTGATGCCGCCGATGGCGACCAGCGGTACATGGATCGCCGGGCCCGCTTCCCGCAGCAGGTCGAGGCTGGCACGCGGTGCCGCCGGCTTGGTGGGCGACGCGAAGAAGCTGCCGAAAGCGACATAGTCGGCGCCGGCGTCCTGCGCTGCGCGTGCGAGATCGAGGTTCTGGTAGCAGGAAGCACCGATGAATTTCTTCGGGCCGAGGATGATGCGGGCTTCGCGCAGGCTGCCGTCGTCGCGCCCCAGATGCACGCCGTCGGCATCGCACAAATCCGCCAGCCGCAGGTCGTCGTTGACGATCAGCGGTACGCCGTATTGCCGGCACAGCGCGGCCAGTTCGCTCGCCTGTTCGTGGCGCCGCGCGACGTCGGCCGATTTGTCGCGGTACTGCACGGCGGCGATGCCGCCGGCCAGCGCCGCCTCGACCCGACTCAGCAGCTGCGCGGTGTCGGCCGTCTCGGGGGTGATGGCGTATACGCCCCCTGGAAACTTAAGCATTGCCTTCCGCCTGGGCGTCCTGTGCCCAGAAGAAGCGCTCCGGGATGTATTGCCCCATGCCCGGGCGGAACGCTGCCTTCAGGGTTTCGTAGGTGAAGTTCTGGGCTTCGCGCACCGCCGCCGGCACGTCCTGGCCGTAGGCCAGCACCGCTGCGATCGCGGAGGCCAGCGTGCAACCGGAGCCGTGGTAGCTGCCGGGGAGGCGGTCCCAGGCGTCGGTCTGGATCGGGCCGCTGACATCGTATAGCGTGTTCAGCACGCGCGGGGTGTTCTCGTGGGTGCCGGTGATGAGCACGTATTCGCAGCCGAGATCGGTCAGGTGGCGCGCGCAGGCGTCGAGATCCATATCCTCCTCGTCCGATTCGAACAGCGCCAGCCGGCGCGCCTCATGGCTGTTCGGGGTGAGGACGGTGGTCTGCGGGATCAGCATGTCGCGCATGGCCGCGATCATGTCGTCGTTGGCGAGTTCGTCGCCGCGTCCGGACGCCAGCACCGGATCGAGGATGACCGGGATATCGGGATAGTCGGCGAGGATCTCGGCGATCACCGCGATCGATTCGGCGCCGCCCAGCATGCCGAGCTTGAATGCGGCCACCGGCACGTCCTCCAGCAGCATGCGCGCCTGGTCGGCCACCCATTCGGCATCGATGGCCAGCACGTCGTCGACTCCGGCAGTGTCCTGCACCGTGAGGGCGGTGATCACCGACAGCGGGTGACACCCCATGCTGGCGAGCGTCAGCAGATCGGCCTGGATACCCGCGCCGCCGGTCGGATCGGACGCGGCGAAACTGAGCACCAGCGGCGGCGTGGGTTTGGGGGAAAAAATAGGCGGCATGGCGTCACTGCTTTAAAATCAATCTTCAATTTTAGCCGATTCCCCCTGTCCCCATGTCTGAAACGCCCCAATACAAAAGCTGGATGTGCCTGATCTGCGGTTATATCTACCACGAGGAAGCCGGTGCGCCCGAAGACGGCATTCCCCCGGGCACGCGCTGGGAGGACGTGCCGATCAACTGGACCTGTCCGGATTGCGGGGCGCGCAAGGACGATTTCGAAATGGTGGTGATCTGAGCCTGTTTTTGCGCGTATTCGCTCAAGAAAACGCCCGCAAGAGGCGTTAAACGTGGCCGGAGCATGTTTTTGGCCCTAGAATCACGGCCGACCCGCGATCGGCCTGGGCGCCGATAGCGTCCGGCGGGTTCGAAAAACAATTTCTAATGAGGAGATGGTAATGATGATGCGGTGGATTGCAGCATGGAGCGTGCTCGTTTTCTCGACGAGCGTGTGGGCGATTTCCCCTTATATCCAGGGTGACTCGGTGGCGGGCGGCAACGTCCAGGCCGCGGCAACGGCGGTCGAATCCAAACTGAAGAACGGCGGCTTCAAGGTCGTCGGCAAGTATTTCCCCAAAAGCCTCACAGGGTATGGCGTGGTCGTCGCCACCGACGAGGCCATGCTCGATGAAGTGGGGTCGGTCGGCGGCAATGCGGTGCTCGGCGCCGCGATCCGCGTGGGCGTGAAGGCGGACGGCAGCGTGGCCTACACCAATCCCGATTACTGGTATCGCGCCTATTTCCGCAAGTCGTTCGCCAAGAAGGAAGAGGCGGTCAAGGCCCTGCAGGCGCGCCTGCAGGATGCGCTGGGCGCCGGCAAGGGGCAGGGCGGCGAAGAAACGGCCGGCGGCCTGGTCAATTATCGCTACATGATCGGCATGGAGCGCCTCGACTCGCCGAAGAACAAGCTGGCCGAGTACGGCAGCTTTGCCGAGGCGCTGAAGACGGTGCGCGAGAATCTGGCCAAGGGGACGGGCAAGACGAGCAAGGTCTATGAAGTGGTCCTGCCCAACCAGAAGCTGGCCGTATTCGGCGTGGCGATGAACGACGGCGAAAATGCCGACGGCGCATGGATCAAGAAAATCGACATGCAGAACAATGTCGCCGGCCTGCCCTACGAAATCTACATCGTCGATAACGAGGTGGGGGCCCCGCATGGCCGCTTCCGTATCGCGTTGGCGTTCCCGGATGTGGGCATGGGGCAGTTCATGCGTATTTCGTCGCTGCCGAACGTGATTCTGGAGACCATGAGCGCGGTGGCGGGGGTCGAGAAGAAATCCAGCGCGGAAGCCTGGCAGCAGTAAGTGTCGCTGCGGGTTCCGGCAGAAAGGGCGTTGCGTTGCAACGCCCTTTTTGTTTGCCGGCCACCCCGCTAAAGAAGCCCGGAGTGATGCCGTAATGTTAACCACACAGGGCGGGTGGCAGGTGCCGCCCGCCCGATTGTCCTCGTGGAGAAAACGTGTGGATAACGAAGCATTGAAAGGCGTCAAGGTGATGGTCATCGATGACAGCAACACCATACGCCGCAGCGCGGAAATCTTTCTGAACCAGGCCGGCTGCGAAGTCATCCTGGCGCAGGACGGCTTCGACGCGTTGGCCAAGATCACCGATCACGAACCGGATGTCGTGTTCGTCGACATCATGATGCCGCGCCTCGACGGCTATCAGACCTGTTCGCTCATCAAGCGCAACGCCAAGTACCGCACCACGCCGGTGATCATGCTGTCGTCCAAGGACGGGCTGTTCGACCGGGCGCGCGGCCGCATGGTGGGGTCGGACGAATATCTGACCAAGCCGTTCACCAAGGATACGCTGCTGACCGCGGTGCGCGAGCACGCCTGCGCCGGGGCCTAACCGTTTTTCTGAGCAAGGAGCAAACAACATGGCGATCAGCCGAATTCTGGTTGTGGACGATTCCCCCACCGAACGCTTTTTCCTGTCCGAACTGCTGGTCAAAAACGGCTATCTGGTCAGCATGGCCGAGAGCGGCGAGGAAGCCGTGGCCCAGGCCAAGCAGACGCTGCCCGATTTGATCGTGATGGACGTCGTGATGCCGGGCATGAACGGCTATCAGGCGACCCGCATGATCTCCAAGGAAGAGGCGACCAAGCACATCCCGGTCATCATGTGCACCACCAAGGGCCAGGAAACCGACAAGGTCTGGGGCATGCGCCAGGGCGCGAAGGCCTACCTCGTGAAGCCGGTCAAGCCGGAAGACTTGCTGTCGCAGATCAAGGCGCTGGGCTGAGCGGACCGAGATGGCCAAGAAATTCAACCTGCGCGAATTCCAGACCGCACTGTCGCTGCAGTTGCAGGCGGCGGCCAGTCGTGACAACACCGGTTCCCGTCTGGGGTTCCGGGCAGGCGACGTGAACTGGCTGGTGAGCCTCTCCGATACCGAGGAGGTGATTCCGGTGCCGCCTATCGTCAAGGTGCCGGGTGCCCGGCGCTGGTTCCGCGGCATGGCCAACATTCGCGGCAACCTGTTTGCGGTGAGCGATTTCGCCGATTTCATGGGGCAGGGCGTGACGCCTGATCATGCCGATTGCCGCCTGCTGATTCCGCATCACGACTTCGGCGTGAACGCGGCCTTGCTGGTGCGAAGCACGCTCGGCCTGAAGAACGTCAACCGCTATGCCTTGCACAGCGAACGTGCGGCGCAGTACCCGTGGGTCGCGCGCCACTACGCCGACGAGGCGGGCACCGACTGGTGCGACATGGATTTCGGACAACTGCTCGGCAACGCCGACTTTCTCATGGTCGAAGCGCAGCTCGGCAACTGACGGACATTGAAAATACTGGGCGCGCTGCGCCGATGATGGAGGGATTGGAGCAATGAACATGGCGATCACGATGAACGGCCTCAAGGGACTGGCCGGCCGCATGACGGAGAAGGTCACGGGCAGGAAGACGAGCGAGCACACCACCCTGATCATGCAGACCGTGCGCAAGCTGGCCGACCAGGAACCCGGCAAGGCGCCGCTGATCGGCCACCTCCCGGTCGACAAACAGTATCTCTACACCGGCGGCGCCCTGATCGTCTCGCTGCTGCTGGCTGCCGGCTTTACCATCTACAGCACGATCCAGCTGGACAACCGGACCGGCTATGAAACCCGCGCGGGCGAACTGAAAGTGCTTTCGCAGCGCCTGCCGCTGACCGCCCAGCAGTCGGTGCTCGGCAACGCCGATGCCTTCAAGAAGCTGGCCGAAGGCAAGGCCGCGTTCGAAAAGACCCTGACCGGCCTGGCCGAGGGCGACGACGAGGTGCCGGCTTCCGGCGGCGCCGCTGCCGACACGCTGGGAAAAATCGGCGAGCAATGGAAGAAGTTCGATCCGCAGGTGGTGCAGATCCTGTCGCAGCAGAAGAACCTGGTGACGATGAGCGAGAGCGTGAAGCAGATTAACGCGCTCTCCATCGACCTGCAGGAAGTCGCCGAGCAGCTCGCCAGCCAGCTGGCCGACGGCGGAGCCGGCGTGCGCGAGGTGTCGCGCGCCAACCACCTGGTCATGCTGAGCCAGCGCCTGCCGAAAAACGCCAACCTGCTGCTGTCTGCCGACCTGATCGACCCCGAAGTGGTGTTGCAGCTCGAAAAGGACACCACCTCGTTCCGCGACACGGTGCAGGCGCTGATGGAAGGCGCGGCCAGCCAGAACGAAGACAGCATGCTGACCCTGGAAGACCTGGGCACCAACATGGGCGACATGGTGGAGGCGGTGGGCGCGGTGCTCGCCAACACCCAGCCGCTGTTGCAGGCCAAGGTGGCGGCGAACAACCTGTTCACCGGCAGCGACGCGCTGCTCGCGAACACCGACCAGCTGTCGCAGGACTACCAGTCCGTCGGCGGCGCCGGCTATCTGCTGGCTGCCGTGTTCGGCCTCCTGGCGATCGGCTCCCTGGTGCTGCTGGGGATGGTCAACATCAACGAAACCAAGTCGCGCGCCCGCAAGAGCGAAGAGGAAAACAGCCGCAACCAGGAAGCGATTCTGCGCCTGATGGACGAACTGGGCGAGCTGGCCGAAGGCAACCTCACCATCAACGCCAGCGTGACCGAGGACATCACCGGCGCGGTGGCCGACTCGATCAACTACACCGTGGAAGAGCTGCGCAGCCTGGTGCGCGGCATCAACAACGCCGCCCAGCAGATGGACCAGGCCGCCAGCCAGGCCGGCCAGGTGTCCGAGTCGCTGCAACAGGCGGCACGTCGCCAGACCGAAGAAATCGAGGAAACCTCGGCTGCAGTCGTGAACCTGGCGCAGTCGGTGCAGCAGGTGTCGGGCAACGCAGCCGAATCCGCCCGCGTGGCCGAACAGTCGCTGGCGGCCGCCGAGAAGGGCCAGCAGGCGGTGGCCAACGCCATCTCCAGCATGAACACCCTGCGCGAGCAGATCCAGGAAACCTCGAAGCGAATCAAGCGCCTCGGCGAATCCTCGCAGGAGATCGGCGAAATCGTCGAACTTATTTCCGACATTACCGAACAGACCAACGTGCTGGCGCTCAACGCCGCCATCCAGGCGGCGTCCGCGGGCGAAGCCGGTCGCGGCTTCTCGGTGGTGGCGGAAGAAGTGCAGCGGCTGGCGGAACGCTCCGCCGACGCGACCAAGCAGATCGCCGCGATCGTGAAGACCATTCAGTCCGACACCCACGACACCGTGGCGGC
Source organism: Pseudomonadota bacterium (assembly GCA_021811235.1). Lineage (GTDB taxonomy): Bacteria > Pseudomonadota > Gammaproteobacteria > Burkholderiales > Thiobacillaceae > Thiobacillus. The sequence goes on from JAJZPG010000029.1 coordinate 23,604, forward strand.
GATGGAGATCTCGACCCAGGGCGTGGTCGAGGGCGCCAAGCTGTCCGACGCGGCCGGCCAGACGCTGGCCGAGATCGGCAGCGTGTCGAAGACGCTGGCCGAACTGATCGCCGACATCTCCTCTGCCACGCAGAGTCAGGCTGAGTCGACCGCCAAGGTGGCCGAGACCATGCAGGACATCAAGGCGATTTCCGCGCAGACCACAAGCGGCACGCAGCAGACGGCCGAGTCGATCGGCGGCATGAAGCAGCTGGCGCAGGACCTGAAGAACTCGGTTGCGGGCTTCAAGCTCGCCTGATCGGGCGGATCGCCCAGACGAGCAACCGGCCACGGCCTAGCCAACACACTCGGGAATACACACCATGAGCGCCTTACTCGATTACGACACCGGCCCGTTGAACTGGGTGCGCGGCGACATCGACGCCGCCCTGCAAGCCGCCCTTGGGCGCGTACAGGCCTTCAGCGTGGATGCCGACCTTACCAACGCCCTGCGTCTGGCGTGCGACGATGCGCATCAGGTGACCGGCGCGCTGCGCATGGTCGGCCTGGAAGGCGCCGCCACGCTGTCTGCCGCGCTGGAGTCGGCGCTGGCCGACATCAATGAAAATCGCCTGCAGGCAAACGATGAAGTACTGCGCGCCTTGCGCAATGCCATGGAAGGCCTGCAGCGCTGGGTCAAGGACCTGGCCGACGG
>JAJZPG010000054.1 GCA_021811235.1 Pseudomonadota bacterium
GCCTGCGCCAGGGGATGCTCGGAGCCTTGCTCTACAGCGGCGGCGAGCGCAAGCAGCGCATCTTCGCTGACATCCGGGGCAGTTGCCACGTCCACCACGTCGGGCTGGCCCAGGGTGAGTGTGCCGGTCTTGTCGAAGATGACGACATCCAGTCTCGTCGCATCTTCGAGCGCAGCGGCGTTCTTGAACAGGATGCCGTTCATGGCGCCCAGGCCAGTACCGACCATCACCGCCATCGGCGTGGCCAGCCCGAGCGCGTCCGGGCAGGCGATGACGAACACCGTAATCGTGAGCGTGAGAGCGAACAGCAGCGGCTCCCCAATCCACCAGAACCAGGCCGCGAAGGTCGCGAGACCGATCACCAGCGCGATCAGCACCAGCCATTGCGAGGCGCGGTCGGCGAGCAGTTGTGCCGGCGCCTTGGAGTTCTGCGCCTCCTGCACCAGCTTGACGATCTGCGCCAGCGCGGTATCGGCGCCAACCTTGGTGGCACGGTAGACGAAGCTGCCACTCTTGTTGATGGTCGCGCCGATCACCATGTCGCCGGGCTTCTTGCCGACCGGCATGGACTCGCCGGTGAGCATGGATTCATCCACCTGCGACCCGCCCTCCACTACCTCGCCATCCACAGGGATCTTGTTGCCGGGACGGATCATGACCATGTCGTCCGCCGCCACCTCGGCGGTCGGCAACTCGACCTCGCGCCCATCGCGGATCACCGTGGCCATCGGCGGGGCAAGATCGAGCAGCGCGCGGATCGCCGCCGAGGCCCCGGCGCGGGCGCGCATCTCCAGCCAGTGGCCGAGCAGGATGAACACCAGCAGCACCGCGACCGCCTCGTAGAACTGCACGCCCGCGAAGAAGAAGGTCGCGCCCACACTGAACAAATAACCGGTGCCGACCGACAGCACCACCAGCACCGCCATGTTGAGCACGCCGTTCTTGAGCGCACGCCAGGCGGCGACCACGAACGGCCACACCGGATAGATCACTGCGATGCTAGCAAGCAGGAACAGCCAGATGTTGAGAGGCAGGCCGAACGGAGGCGCCGGCGGCGTGAACATGCCGCCCATGGGCGAATAGACGAAGACCGGAATAGTGAAGGCTAGGGCAACCCAGAAGCGGTTGCGCATGTCGCGTGCCATCGAATGCGCGTCCATGCCGGCACCGTGGCCCATTTCGTGTGCCATCGCCTCCGCCTTACCCGCTGGCGCTGCGTGCCCAGCATGTTCACGCGCATGCATGTGTCCGGCGGGCGCCGCAGGCGCAATGGCAGCGGGGGGATCCTCTGGCACGCAGACGTGTTTTGGCAGTCGCTCGCCCGCGCAGTGATAGCCGCACTCGCGCACCCTGGCCTTGATGGTCTTGATATCCGCCACCATCTCGTCGTACACAACGGTGGCGCTGCCGGCGACGTAGTTGACCTCGGCCTTGTGCACGCCCGGAAGCTTCAAGAGCTGCTTCTCCACGCCGAGTGCGCTCAATGCCGACAGCAGATCGCCGACTTCGATGGTGACAGTTTTCATGAGATGACCTCCATGTGAGGAACGTAGCCTCCGGCGCTCAGTGCCGGCGATGCCGCCTGCTCCCAGCGCTCCCAGCGGGACAAATCCAATACGCATTTTTCGGCCATGATGCTGCCATTCCTTGGAATCAATTGATTGCAGGCGCCATCAGCAAGACGTTTCCGCTCCAACGAGATTCCGTTTCTCTTGCGTCAAACGAACGTTGAACCAGGTGTTGGCCGGTTCCTTCCAATGATCGTGCCAATGCGGAAAGCGCCTCATCGTATCCGCCCGCTGTTACCGGAAGATCCAGAAACAGGACGCGTTCGAACCTGAGGAATGAAATGCTGCCGACCCAAAGTGTTACGTCGCCGGGGTCGGTCACCACGCCGCTCTGCCAGAGTCTCAGGACGAGAAGCGCGGTTTCTCCTTGCGCCAGGCCACGATCCGACGGACGGACCATGAGCAGCGACTCGTGCCTCCCGTCATGCACTTGCGGCAGCACCGGAAGCTCGTCGAGCCGGGAAGCCGGGAGCAGCCAGCGCAGCGTCGAAGCCGCATTCAGCGCGACCGGCTCCCGCCAGCCTCGCGCACCGAGCTCTTCGCGCAGGTCGGCGAGGGTACCGGCCCATTGCACGTTGAGAGGCTGCTCGAATTCGCCTTCGAGGTCATTGCGGTAGGCCGGCAGCGACCGCCAGCCCCCCCGCCACCAGGATGCCGCATCCAGGTGCCTGACGGCGAGCTGCGGCGAATAGCGCTGGAGGTCAGCGGAATATTGCGTAGCCACGTGCCAGCCGCCCGCCAGCACGAGGGCGAGCAGCGCGATGTAAGGCAGGCTGCGCATCGATGGCGCAGGGGCCGGGTGGCGGTAGTAGGCGATGGCCAGCAAGGAGACCCAGGCGAGCCCCAGGCTCAGCCCGCCGAGTACGTCCGACAACCAATGGGCGCCCAGATACAAGCGCGACAGGGCGATCGCGCCGACGAGCTGCGCGGCCAGGGCATAGGCAAGCCAGCGACGTGACGGCGAAAAATTGCGGGCGACGAGCACGGCCAGGAATCCGTACGCCACCATGCTCATGGTGGCATGGCCGCTCGGAAAGGCGTAGCTGGAGAACACGCTGTAGTCGCCGATCGTCGGCCGGGGCCGCTGCAGGACCAGTTTGAGCACCATGGCGGCGAGCTGGCCGAACCCCAGCGCCGCCGCCCAGTAGCCCGCTGCACGCCGGTCTCGTCGCCACATGAACCAGGTGAGCACGACCGCACCGACGAGCGCGACGACGACCGCGTCTCCCATTTCGGTGATGAAAACCATGATCTTGTCGCCCCAAGGCGTGCGCAAGCCCTGCATGAGTTGGTAGAAACCCTGGTCTGCACGAACCAGCGGGTCGCCGGTGACGACATCCTCGACAATTCCAAGGAACAGCCAGGCAGAAGCGATGAGTAAGCCCCCCATCATGAGCAGCGCTTTCGCTTCGGGCCGGCCTGTATCCAGCAAGCCGCCCAGGTGCTTCTGTAGCCGCGGATGACGTCCGCTCCACGCGAGGAACCATTGCGTCATCAGCGCCGCCCGCGGCTGTAGAACCAGGAAAAGCCTGCGCACCGCCCACGAGACGAACAAGGCCAGCGCAGCAATCAATACCAGCAAAACGACGAGGCGTACCGCGACTTCGCCCGCCAGGGCCAGTGAAGCCCCGAATGCCATGCCGGGCAACAGATAGGCCGGCGCCCAGGCGAGCGCCGACAGAATATTCACGCCATAGAAAGCAGCGGGCCGCATTCCAAGCATTCCAGCCACCACCGGAATGACCGGTCGCACGGGGCCAACGAAGCGGCCGAGCAGGACGCTCTTGCCGCCATGACGACTGAAGAACTCCTCGCCTCGGGAAAGCCATCCGGGATAGCGGCGGAAAGGCCATAGCGTGCGCAGGCGATCGCGATAGTGGCGGCCGATCCAGTAGCTGATGCCGTCGCCGACGATCGCGCCCGCCACGGCCACAAACAGGGTCGGCCAGAATTCCATCGCGCCCAGTGCCACGAGCGCCCCGGCGGCAATCATCATCGCGGCGCCCGGCACTGCCAGCCCCACCACTGCCAGCGACTCGGCCATGGCAAGGGTGAAGACCAAAAAAAGTGCGATGACCGGGTGCTGCCCGATCCAGCCTGCAAGCCCATGCAGTAGGTTTACCACTCGTCCATCCTTGTGTTCTCCCGCATCACGTGGCGACTACGGCATCACAGCTTCCCCGAACGGGAAATCCCGCGTGCGAGACGCCACGTAAACCACAACGCCAGCGCGTAGCCCGCCGCCGCCAGCAGCGGCATCTCGCCGAGGCGCGGCCCGAGCGAGTGCTGCATCAGCAGCGAGGCGGCGATGTAGAGGCCCAGCGTCACCAGCGCCAGCGCCACGCGGTTGCTGCCGCGGGCTATGGTTTGCTCCAGTTCTTCCATGCCGTGGTGCTGGACCTGCATCTCCAGGCCCTGGGCGCGTATCCGGTGAATCCAGGCGCCGAGCTCGGCCGGCAGTTCGTGTACGCCGGCCGAGGCCTCGAAACGCAGTCGGTTCAGCCCCGTTTCCGCTCCGGCGCCGGCGGAGGCACCGATCACCTCTTCGGCCTTGCCGAGCATGCTCTGCAGCAGATTGAAGTCCGGGTCGAGGTCGCGCACGGCGTTTTCCATCAGATACAGCATGCGCATCAGGACCAGCAGGCTGTGCGGAATACGGATGTTGCGCCCGCGACCGAGGCGCGCCACGCGCACGAACGCTTCGGCCAGCGACCAGTCCTTGAGCGGCAG
>JAJZPG010000012.1 GCA_021811235.1 Pseudomonadota bacterium
AGGTGCTGGCCTACGCCTACGACGGCGTGCGCTACGACTGCGGCAGCAAGCTCGGCTACCTGCAGGCGACGGTGGAATACGCGCTGCGGCACAGCGAAGTCAGCGAGGACTTCGCCGCCTATCTGAAGTCGCGCATCTGCTGAATGGTGGGCATGTCCAGCCGCTCAGGCTGCTGACCTGCCGGCGCGCGCAGGTCACGCATCAAAAAGAATCGGCATCGGCGAGGGTCATGGTCATTCTCGGGATTCTGGCCTTGCAGTTCGGGTAGGCCTGCGCCACCGTGACCCGCACGTAGCGTTGGGCCAGGGGCCAGATGTCCGCAAAGGCGCCCTTGTCATCGATGATCTCCGCCCGGCCGTTTACACGGACCCGGGCGCGGTGCTGAAAATCCACGAACAGCATCCCGATGTGTGGGTTGTCGACGAGATTCCCCAGAGAGTTGTAGAGCCTGTTGCCGCTGTAATCCGGAAAGACGAGCGTCTTTCCGTCCACCACCTTGAGCAGGGGGTAGGGATGGCCTGACGCGTTGAACTCGCGGCCGCGGAAGCTGCAATCGCATTCGCCTTTGCGATTGGCGGTGGCGATGAAGAAGAAAGGCTGGCTTTCCAGGAAACCGGCCCACTCTGGGGGCAAGTCGTCGCGGATCATGGCGCCGAGCTGGCTGACGCTCCAGGTCGGGCCGCCATGGAATCGGCGCTGCGCCTCGATTTCCCCGGCGTGCAGAAAACCGGCCTCATCCGTCTGCTGCATGGCTGTCTCCTTTCGATGTGGGGCGTTCACAAGCCCAGGTCGCCGAGGCCGGGATGATTGTCCGGACGGCGGCCCTGCGGCCAGAAGAACTTGCGATCCGATTCAAGGATGGGAAGGTCGTTGATGCTCGCGAAGCGGCGCATCATGAACCCGCGGTCATCGAATTCCCAGTTTTCGTTGCCGTACGAGCGGTACCACTGGCCGGAATCGTCGCGCCACTCGTAGGCGAAGCGAACGGCGATGCGGTTGCCCGTGTGCGCCCACAATTCTTTGATGAGCCTGTAATCCAGTTCGCGCGCCCATTTGCGTTCCAGGAACTGGCGCACCTGCTCGCGCCCGACCGGGAATTCGGCGCGGTTCCGCCAGCGGGTGTCCGGGGTGTAAACCTGCACCACCCGTGCGGGGTCGCGCGTATTCCAGGCGTCTTCCGCCATGCGTACTTTCTGGACGGCGGTTTCGTGGGTAAACGGGGGCAGGGGCGGTTTGGTTTCCATGGCGGCTCCAGAAAGATGTCGATGTAGACAGGTCTGTCTACATCGGTGCAGTCTAGTCTGGGTAGACAGATCTGTCTACAATGGGCGCATGGCACGCCTCGAGAACCTGGATGCTCCCCTGCCGCCGGCACGCGAACGGATTCTGCTGGCCGCGCATGATCTGTTTTATCGGGACGGCATACGCGCGACCGGCATCGATCGCGTCATTGCCGAATCGGGTGTGACCAAGGTCACGTTCTATCGCCATTTTCCCAGCAAGAACGATCTGATCCGCGCCTATCTGGAATACCGGCATGCCCGCTGGATGGCATGGTTCACCGCTGCATTGGCGAGGCATGGAGGGGGGGCGGCCGCGCTCGTTCCAACCTTGAGCGAATGGTTTGCCGATGAACACTACCGCGGTTGCGCGTTCATCAACAGCGTGGGGGAACTGGGCGGCACGATGCCCGAAGTGGTCGACATTACCCGCCGTCACAAAGAGGAAGTGACGCAAGTCATCGCACGGCTTTTACCCGCCAGAAAAGAACGGATGAAGGATGCCCAGGCGCTGGCCGTGGCGGTGGATGGTGCGGTCATACGGGCGCAATTCGACGGGTCTCCCCACGCCGCATTGGCCGCGCTCGACCGGATTCTGGCATCCCTGCTGCGCGGGTAGGCCGCCCCAGAGGGGCATCAGCTCGCGGGTGCGCCGTGTAGCCACACGGCGGCTTCCAGCGCGCTCCCCGCATCCATTCCCTGGCCCAGCAGCGCGGCGACCATCCCGGTGAGGCGGTCGCCGGAGCCGGCCTGCGCGAGCCACGGCCCGCCCGTGGTGTTGAGGGCATAGCGGCCGTCCGGGTGGGCGATCACGCTGCCGGCACCTTTCAGCACGACGTGCGCGCGGAATTGCGCGCCCAGCCGCTGCGCCGCCGCGATCCGGTCCGTCTGGACGACACCGCTGGATACGCCGAGCAGGCGCGAGGCTTCGCCGGGGTGCGGGGTGAGCAGGGTGGGTGCGGCGCGTTGCGCGGCCCGGCCCGCCAGTGCCGCATCGGCCGCCAGCAGATTGAGCGCATCCGCATCCAGCACCAGCGGGCAGGGTGCCGCCAGCGCGGCTTCCAGCAGCGCATGCGCGCGCGTGGTCTGGCCCAGTCCGGGGCCGATCGCCAGCACGCTCAGCCGGGCGTTCACCAGGTCTTCCGGTACGGCGAACATCATCCTCGGCTCGCCGTAGTCGACCGCGATGCGCTCGTCCAGCACGCCCAGGGTGACGCTGCCCGCGCCCTGTGACAGCGCCGCGCGTCCGGCGATCAGGCACGCACCGACCATGCCGGGGCCGCCGCCGATGAGGCCGACATGGCCGAACTGTCCCTTGTGGCTGTTGCGCGCGCGCGGCGGCAGGCGGTGGCGGCGCTCCAGTTGCGTGAGCGCGATGCCCGATGCGGCGGGCAGGCTGGCCGCATCGACGCCGAGCGTGTCGAGATGCAGCGTGCCGGCGTGGTCGGGGCCGTCCCCGGTGAGGAGCCCCGGCTTGAGACCGAGGAAGGTGAGCGTGTGGTCGGCGCGCAGCGCGCAGCCGCGCACGCAGCCGCGATCGGAATCGAGCCCGCTCGGCACGTCGAGCGCCAGCCGCGGGCAGTCGATCTGGTTTGCCAGTTCGATCCAGCGTGTTTCCTCGCCGCCGACATCGCGCTGCAAGCCGACCCCGAACAGGCCGTCGACGATCAGGCTGAAACGCTGCGCGGACGGGATGTCGGTCAGGACGGTGCCGCCACTTTCGCGCCAGGCTGCCCAGGCGTTCGCGGCATCCGTCGGCAGGCAGGTAGGATCGGCGCGACTGACGACCGCCATTCGAAAGCCCTGTGCGGCCAGCAGCCGCGCAACGACCAGGGCGTCGCCGCCGTTGTTGCCGGGGCCGGCCAGCACCAGCACCGGCTCGCCGGAATCGCGGGCAAGCCGGCTCGCCAGGTCGGCCGCGGCGGCGCCTGCCCGTTCCATCAAGGAAATCCCGGGGCGGGCGCGGGCCCACTGGCGGTCGATCATGCGGAAGGCCTCGGCGGTGAACAGCGGCGGGGAGACGAGCGAGAGCGGGTCGGTCGGCATGGCGTCATCGGTGGGCGGCGTGGGCGGACATCTTAATCCCGTCCGCTTCCCGCAGAACGGTCTGCGCGGCCGACGGAGTAGTCTGAAATGACCAGTCGCCCGGGTATGCAGGGTGATGGTCCGCATGCCGTAAAAGGTCGATCGGGCCCCTGCCGCCCGTCCCCCTCAAAGGAGAGATTGACATGCAAAGACGCCGTTTTCTGGCAGGTTTGACGCTGCTTCCCGCATTTCCGCTGGCGGCGCGCGCTGCCAAGGCCGACCTGTCCATCGGCATTTATCCGGGAACCGGCAAGGCAGACATCCTGATGGGGGATTTCCGCACCTATGTGATGCCGTTTGCGCAGGCCCTGGCCACTTCCCTCGGTGCCAAGCCCAGGCCCTTGCTGTTCCGCACCATCAAGAGCACGCTGGCTTCGCTCGAGAACGGCCGGCTGGACCTCTATCTCGTTCCGCCTTCGGTCGCGGTCTCCGTGCTCGATAGCGATTATTCGCCCATCGCACGCGTGCGCGACCAGGCAACCGGGGTGCTGGTGCGGCGCAAGGGGGTTGAAGTCAATACCATCGCGCTCACCGAGAAGGAGTCCTGGCTCGATGTAATGGGGCGCTACACGCTCAAGCGCAACAATCTGGGCGACGTGAAAGTCCTCAATTTCAAGACGCAGGAAGAGGTTGCGCTGGCGATCGAACGCGATTTCGCCCAGGCCGGCAGCCTGCGCAGCAAGCTCGCCAAAGAAATGACCACCCAGTCGGCATTCGAGGTCTGGCACCCGCTTCCCACGACGCCGGATTTCACGCTGATGGCAAGCAACCGCCTGAGCGCGGCAGAACAGGACAGGCTGGGGCAGGCGGCTGCGTCGCTGAGCCTGGATGCCATCGTGTCGCTGCAGAAGACCATCCACAGCAAGGTGACGGGCTTCGTCATCGACAAACAGGCCGACTACAAGGTCATCAAGCAGGCGATCAGGGAAGCGGGTTACTGATCTCCCTTGCGGGGCCGCGTGCTTGGCCTAGACTGGGTAATTCCTGGTGGTTTCAGGAAACCCGTATGGATACCGAGCATCGCACCCCCGCTGGGGGCCTGGTGGCGCAGTGTTCCGACGAGGCAGCCTGCACGCGGCTCAGCTGCGCGGTCTGCCTGGAGGAGGTCCCTGCCGACGCCATCGCCGTGACGGACGCGCAGGACTACGTGCTGCATTTCTGCGGTCTCGACTGCCTCGAAACCTGGCAGAAACAGGCAGCCCAGTGCAGCAACCAGTCGGACTCGACCCGCCCCGATCGGCTAAAATAGCGCCTTTGCCCGTTCGCAAAGACGCTCATGTCTGCCATCGTCTCCCTTCCCGGCGCCGCCGCACTGTCCCCGTTCCGTCTCGACAAGATCCGCCGCGAAGCCGCGCAGCGGGGCCTCAATCTGGGCACGCTGGCGGCGCGTCACTGGCATTTCCTGGAAGTGGACGGCGGACTCGACGCCGCCGGGCGTGAATTGATCGAACGGACGCTGGATTACGGCACGCCGGCCGATGCGCCGACCGCGGACGATCCGCTGATCCTGGTCACCCCGCGCCCCGGTACCATTTCGCCATGGTCGTCGAAGGCCACCGACATCCTGAAGAATTGCGGCCTTGCCGGCGTTCGCCGCATCGAGCGCGGGGTCGCCTTCCATGTGCTGGATGCGGCCGGCCAGCCCTTGTCGGGCGCGGCGCGGGCGAGCCTCCTGCCGCTGTTGCACGACCGCATGACCGAGGCGGTGATGACGCTGGCCGATGCGGAACAGCTGTTCCGCCACGTGCCGCCGCGCGAACTCACGAGTGTGGACGTCCTGGCGGGCGGCCGCGCCGCGCTGGAAGCCGCCAACCGCGAGCTGGGCCTCGCGCTGTCGGACGACGAGGTCGACTACCTGGTGGAAAACTTCACCCGCGTCGGGCGCAACCCGACCGACGTCGAGCTGATGATGTTCGCGCAGGCCAATTCCGAGCACTGCCGGCACAAGATATTCAACGCCGCCTGGGTGATCGACGGCGAAGCGCAGGCGAAGTCGCTGTTCGGCATGATCCGCGACACCCATGCCGCGCACCCCGAAGGCACGGTGGTGGCGTATTCGGACAACTCCTCGGTGATCGAGGGCGCCGAGATCGAGCGCTTCTACCCGCGCGCCGACGGCAGCTACGCCTACAGCAGCGAGCTGACCCACGTGCTGATGAAGGTGGAGACGCACAATCACCCGACCGCGATCTCGCCCTTCCCCGGGGCGGCCACCGGCAGCGGCGGCGAAATCCGCGACGAGGGCGCGACCGGCATCGGCTCCAAGCCGAAGGCGGGCCTCTGCGGCTTCTCGGTGTCCAACCTCAATATCCCCGGCTTCGAGCGGCCGTGGGAAACCGGTGCCTACGGCAAGCCCGAGCGCATCGTCACCCCGCTCGCCATCATGCTCGAAGGCCCGATCGGCGCCGCGGCCTTCAACAACGAATTCGGCCGCCCCAACCTCGCCGGCTATTTCCGCACCTTCGAAGAGACGGTCGCCGGGCAGCGCCGCGGCTACCACAAGCCCATCATGCTGGCGGGCGGCGTCGGCAGCATCCGCGACGACCACGTCGAGAAGAAAATGCTGCCCGTCGGCACCCTGCTGATCCAACTCGGCGGCCCGGGCATGCTGATCGGGCTGGGCGGCGGCGCGGCGTCGTCGATGGACACCGGTGCCAACGCCGCCGACCTCGATTTCGATTCGGTGCAGCGCGGCAACCCGGAAATGGAACGGCGCGCGCAGGAGGTCATCGACCGCTGCTGGCAGCTCGGCGACAACAACCCGATTCTTTCCATCCACGACGTCGGCGCCGGCGGCCTGTCGAACGCGTTGCCCGAGCTGGTGCACGGTGGCGGCCGCGGCGGCCGCTTCGAGCTGCGCGCCGCGCCGTCGGAAGAGTCCGGCATGTCGCCGCGCGAGATCTGGTGCAACGAGGCGCAGGAACGCTACGTGCTGGCGATCCCCCCGGCGCGGCTGGCCGAATTCCGCGCGATCTGCGAGCGCGAGCGGTGTCCTTTTGCCGTGTTGGGCGAGGCGACCGAGGAAAACCACCTGCTGGTGGCCGACAGCCACTTCCAGAACGCGCCGGTCGACGTGGGCCTCGACGTCATCCTCGGCAAGCCGCCGCGCATGACGCGCGATGTCGTGCATCAGGCCGCGCTGCCGGCGCCGCTCGCCGTCGACGGCGTCGACCTCAAGGACGCGGTCTATCGCGTGTTGGCGATGCCGGGCGTGGCGTCGAAGATGTTCCTGATCTCGATCGGCGATCGCACCGTCGGCGGGTTGACCGCGCGCGACCAGTGCGTCGGGCCGTGGCAGGTTCCGGTGGCCGATTGCGCGATCACCCTGGCGGGCTACCTGACCACGCAGGGCGAGGCGTTCTCGATCGGCGAGAAGGCCCCGCTGGCGCTGATCGACGCGCCCGCTTCGGGGCGCATGGCGATCGTCGAGGCGATCACCAACCTCGCCGCCGCGCGCGTCGATGGGCTCGCGCAGGTGAAGTTGTCGGCCAACTGGATGGCGCCTGCCGGCCACCCCGGCGAGGATGCCGCGCTGTTCGACACGGTCGCCGCGGTCTCGAATTATTGCCAGGCGCTCGGCGTCTCGATCCCGGTCGGCAAGGATTCGATGAGCATGAAGACCGTGTGGCAGGACGGCGCCGAGAAGAAGGCGGTGACCTCGCCGATCTCGCTGGTGATCTCGGCCTTTGCCACCACGCCGGACGCCACGCAGCACCTGACCCCGCAGTTGCGCACCGACGCCGGCGACACCGACCTCGTGCTGATCGACCTGGGCCTTGGCAAGAACCGCCTCGGCGGCTCGAGCTTCGCCCAGGCTTTCAAGCAGGTGGGCGACCGTTGCCCGGATGCCCCCGCAGCCGGGGCGCTTTCCGCTTTCTTCGATACCGTACAGGCCTTGAATGCCGCGGGCAGGCTGCTCGCCTACCACGACCGCTCCGACGGCGGTCTGTTCGCCGCCTTGTGTGAAATGGCGTTTGCCGGCCACTGCGGGGTGGACCTCGACATCGACGAGCTGTGTCTCGACCAGATCCGCCACGAAGTCGAGGACGAAGGGCGGCCGGAGCCCGAGCAGCTTGGTGCGCCGGGCTATTCGGCGCGCATCTTCAACGTGCTGTTCAACGAGGAAGCCGGTGCGGTCCTGCAGATCCGCCGTGCCGACACCCAGGCGGTGATGCAGGCCTTCATCGACGCCGGTTTGCGCGGCGAGTTCTACGTCATCGGCCAGCCCAATGCGAACGACCGGGTGCGCGTGATGCGCGAGGAACGGGTGATCCTGGACGAGGCGCGCGTCGACCTGCAGCGCGCATGGGCACGCACCAGCTACGAGATGGCGAAGCTGCGCGACAACCCGGCCTGCGCCGAGCAGGAGTTCGCGACCCACGCCGACGCGACCGACCCCGGGCTGCGTTATGCGCTGAGCTTTGATGCGAACGAGGACATCGCCGCACCCTGCATCGCCACCGGCAAGCGGCCGCGCGTGGCGGTGCTGCGCGAGCAGGGCGTCAACGGCCAGGTCGAGATGGCCGCCGCGTTCGACGCTGCGGGGTTTGCCGCGGTCGACGTCCACATGAGCGACATCCTCTCCGGCCGGGTCAGCCTCGCCGATTTCACCGGGCTCGCCGCGTGCGGCGGCTTCAGCTACGGCGACGTGCTGGGCGCGGGCGGCGGCTGGGCCAAATCGATCCTGTTCAACCCGCGCGCCCGCGACGAATTTTCCGCCTTCTTCCAGCGTGCCGATACCTTTGCGCTGGGCGTGTGCAACGGCTGCCAGATGATGAGCCAGCTGCACGACCTGATTCCCGGCGCGGCCGCGTGGCCGCGTTTCGAGCGCAACCTGTCGGAGCAGTTCGAGGCGCGTTTCGTGCAGGTCGAGGTGCTGGAGTCGCCGTCGCTCTTCTTCGCCGGCATGGCGGGGTCCCTGATGCCGATCGCGGTGTCGCACGGCGAAGGACGGGTGATGTTCCGCGATCCCGCGCACGCCCGGGAGGCGCTGGCGACGCTGCGCTTTGTCGACCACCGTGGCGTGCCGACCGAGGCCTACCCGCTCAATCCCAACGGTTCGGCGGGGGGGCAGACGGGTTTCACCACCGCGGACGGCCGCTTCAGCATCCTGATGCCGCACCCGGAACGCGTGTATCGCGCCGCACAGCTGTCGTGGCGGCCGGACGGCATGGCTGGAGCCGCCCCGTGGCTGCGCATGTTCCGCAACGCCCGCCGTGCGGTTGGGTGATGCGCTCCGATATGCGAAAATAGCCGGCTTTGCCGCAACGAAGCCCGCCGTGCCGGGCGTGAATTTCTTGCCATGAATGTACCCGAAACCCTCCTGACGGATGACCACCTGCGCGCCCAGGTCAAGCTGCTCGGCACCCTGCTCGGCCAGGTGTTGCTGCAGTTTGCCGGCGAGGACGTGTTCGAGGCGGTGGAAACGCTGCGCCGCGGCTTTGCCGAACTGCACCAGCAGGAAGACCAGCAGCGCCGCACCGAATTGATGGCGATGATCGACGCCATGCCGGCAGCCAAGGTCGAGCTGGTGGTGCGCGCGTTCTCCAGCTATTTCAAGCTGGTCAACGTGGCGGAGGAAAGCTTCGCCCACCGCAACCGTCGCCGCATGCTGTCGCACGGTCTTCCGCTGTGGGAAGGTTCGTTCGACCGCACGGTGGAAGAGCTCAAGGGGCAGGGCATTTCGGTCGGCACCCTGCAGGGCATGGTCGATCGTCTGCACTACGCGCCGGTGTTCACCGCGCATCCCACCGAGGCGCGCCGGCGTGCGGTGATGGAGGGCATGCGCCGGGTGTTCCTGATCTGCGACCAGCTCTATAGCCCCACCCTCGGGGTCAACGACCAGCGCGAGCTGGAGGCGCAACTGGCCGCCGAAATCCAGGTGATGTGGCGCACCGACGAACTGCGCAGCGCCAAGCTGGAAGTGCGCGACGAAGTGCGCAACGGGCTCTACTACGTGCGCGAGGCCCTGTTCGAGGCAGTGCCCAAGGCCTACTACTTTTTCGAGAAGGCGCTGCGCAAGCATTACGGCGTGAACGCCGACGGTGCCGCGCCGGTCAGCGTACCGAGCTTCATCCGCTTCGGCTCGTGGATCGGCGGCGACCGCGACGGCAACCCCTTCGTCACCGCCGATGTCACCGAATGGACGGTGCATACCCAGATGCAGGAGGCGCTGCTGGAATACCGTGCGCGGGTGCGCGACCTGCGGCAGACGCTGACCCACAGCCGCGACTGGTGCACGCCGTCCGCCGCCTTCACCGAGCGCCTGAGCGAATACGAGGAGGAGTTCGGCGACCAGGTGTTCCGCGGCACTGCGGTGCAGATCTACAGCCGCGAGCCCTATCGTCGCATGGCGGCGATCATGCTGGCGCGGCTCGACGCCAACCTGTCCTATATCCACCAGTGCCTCGCCGACGTGCCGAGCTTCACCTCGCACCTGGCCTACGAAAACGCCGCCGCCTTCCTCGACGACCTCTATCTGGTGCGCGACTCGCTGATCAGCCACGGCGACCGCATCGTCGCGATGCAGGATCTGCAAGCGCTGATCCGCCTGGTCGAGAGCTTCGGTTTCCATCTGCTGCAACTCGACATCCGCCAGGAATCGACCGTGCACACGCGCACCGTTGCCGCGGTGCTGCAGCAAATCGACCCCGATTTCGACTACGCGGCCGCGAACGAGGCCGACCGCCTGCAGCGCCTCGCCGCCTGGATCGGCCACATCGACCCGATCGAGGTCAACGACGTCGCGTTCGACGACGAGGCGCGCGAGGCGCTCGCGGTGTTCCGCCGCATGGCCAAGCTGCAGGCCGAAGTGGGCGACGAGGTGTTCGGCACCTACGTGATCTCGATGACGCACAGCGCCTCGCACGTGATGGAAGTGATGCTGCTGGCGCGCTTGGTCGGCCTGTGCGGCCACAGTGGACGCGACTGGTTCTGCCGCATCCAGGTGGCGCCGCTGTTCGAGACGGTGGACGACCTGCAGCGCAGCCAGGCCATCCTCGACCAGCTGCTGTCGAACAAGGTGTACCGCGCGCTGGTCGCCGCCCATGGCAACCATCAGGAGGTCATGCTCGGCTACTCCGACTCGTGCAAGGACGGCGGCATTCTCGCGTCGAACTGGAATCTCTACCAGGCGCAGCTGTCGATCATCGCGCTGACCCAGCGCCACGGCGTCGAGTGCCGCCTGTTCCATGGGCGCGGCGGCACCGTCGGGCGCGGTGGCGGCCCCACCCACGATGCGATCCTGTCGCAGCCGCCCGGCACCGTGAACGGCGAGATCAAGTTCACCGAGCAGGGCGAGATGCTGTACTACAAGTACAGCAACCCCGAGACTGCCAACTACGAAATCGGCATGGGCGTCACCGGCCTCCTGAAGGCCAGCGCCACCGCGCTGAAAAAGTGCGAGGTGCGCTATCCGCAGGACTATCTCGACTGGATGCGCGACATCGCGGCGGCCGGCGAGACCACCTACCGCGCGCTGATCGGCATGGAAGGCTTCATCGACTATTTCTACGAGAATACCCCGGTCGCCGAGATCGGCACCCTCAACATCGGCAGCCGGCCGTCGCATCGCAAGAAGGCCGATCGCTCGCTGGGATCGATCCGCGCGATTCCATGGGTATTCGGCTGGGCGCAGTCGCGCCACACGCTGCCCGCGTGGTACGGCATCGGCAGCGCGCTGAAGGGCTTCAGCGACGGCCAGCCTGACGGGCTGGCGCACCTGCAGGCGATGTATCGCGAGTGGCCGTTCTTCCGCTCACTGCTGTCCAACGTGCAGATGGCGCTGACCAAGGCGGACATGGAAATCGCCGAGGAATACGCGCGCCTGTGCGACCACCCCAACACCATGGCGATCTACCGCGCGATCGCCGACGAGTTCGCGCTCACCGTGGCCGGGGTCAAGCAGGTCGCGCAGATCGAGACCCTGCTCGAGGACAACCCGCCGCTGGCACGGTCGATCTCGCGTCGCCGTCCCTACATGGATCCGATCAATCACATCCAGGTCAGGCTGTTGAAACGCTATCGTTCTGAGAGCGTGTGGGAATCCGAACAGGATTCCTGGCTGACGCCGCTCAAGCGCTCGATCAACGCGATCGCCGCCGGAATGCGCAACACCGGCTGAGCGCGGGCACGAAGCAATGGCGGTGACTGCTCCCAATCGGACCAAGCGGCGCGGGTTGACCGTCTCCATCGGTCTCAACGTCGTGCTGCTGTTGCTGGTGTGCGGCCTGGTGCTGTACGCCTTCATGCTCAATGTCGACCTGGGCGACGTGAAGCGGAGGCTGTCGAAGGAGGTCGAAGTCCGCCAGCAGACCGAGCGCTATCTCATCGAGACGCGCAACCAGTTGACGCAGAGCCTGCGCGAGATCGAACAACTGAAAGCGCAGCTGGCCTACAAGGAAAACGACTACCAGGCGGCGGTGTCGGCCAAGCCCCCGCTGCCGGTGGTGGTCGGTTTCCGCTCGTCGATGCTGGGCAAGGGCCTGGTGGCGATGATCGAGAACAACAGCGATCGCTATCTCACCGTGATGCTCACCGTCCGCAATCCCACCCTGTCGACGGCCAAGCGTTTCAAGCTCGACCTCGAACCCCGCTCCAGCCTGGATTTCGGGCATCTGGAAGGCTGGCAGTTCGTCTCGGGCGACGAGGTGGCCCTGTACAACGACGAGTTCGGCGCGCTCAGGCTGACGGTGCCGTAGCCAGCTTCGTCTGCGGCTTCTTCGGCAGACGCAGGCCGAGCAGCGCAGGCATCAGCAGCAGCTCGAACACCTGGCCGGCGAACAGGCCGACCGCGCACAGCGTGCCGAAGTGCGCGGTCGGGCGGAAGTCCGACAGGCCCAGCAGGCTGAACTGCGCAATCAGCACGACCGAGATGGCGATCACCGCGCGGCCCGAGCTTTCCACGCTGCGTATGATGGCGAACACCGGACTGACGCCGCTGCGGATGCGGTGCAGATAGCCGTGATAGAGGTGGATGGTGTCGTCCACCGTGATGCCGAGGATGACGCCGGCGATCAGCACGGTGGCGACGTCGAGCCAGATGCCCACCGTCCCCATCACCACGAAAATGAAGAACAGCGGCGCCAGGTTGGGCACCAGGCAGATCAGCGCGCCGCGCAGCGAGCGGAACAGCAGCGCCATCAACAACAGTATCTGCAGGAAGGCCGAGGAAAAGCTCTTCACCTGGCCGTCGACGATGCGGTCCTCCTGATCCGAGAACAGCCGCCCGTAGCCTGCCAGGTCGACGGCCACGCCGGGGATCGGCTGCGCCGCGACGTGCGCGCGCACGCGTTCGATCACCTGGCTGATTTCGTTGGCGCCGTGCACGTTGAGGCTCAGCGTGATGCGGCCGCGCTGGAACTCGCGATTCACCAGTTCGTACAGGTCCTTGCCGTCGTAGATCAGCAGCAGCTGCTCGACCAGCCTGCGGTCGTCGGGCAGCGCAGCATCGCCGAGATCCTCGCCGCTGAAGGCGCGGTTCATCTCCTCCAGCACGTCGACCAGCGAAAACGCGCGGTCGACTTCCGGCTGCCGCTCCGCCCAGGTCTGCAGCGCCTTGATCCGCGCCAGCGTGGCCGGGTCCTTCAGGCTGTCGCGCGCCGTTCCGGTGAGCACGATCTCCAGCCCGGTGACGCCTGAGAGCTTGGCTTCAATGCGGCTGGTGCTGCGGCTGATGCCGTGCTCGGGTGCGAAGAACTCGATGATGTTGGACTCGACCTTGACCTGCATCACCAAGGGGATGGCGGCCAGCACCAGCACGCCGGTCACGATGAGGACCGCTTTCGCATGGCGCAGGCTGAAGACCGCCACCGACGCCGCCACCCGCCGCGCGTGCGCCATGCCCGAGCGGCGGCGCGGCCAGCGCGGCGTGTCCCATTTCAGGAGGATGGGCGGTACCAGGATGAACACCACCAGGAACACCATCAAGGTACCGACCGCGCCGGCCAGGCCGAAGGCCTGCACCGGCGGAATGTCCACCAGCAGCAGGCTCAGGAGGCCGGCGCCGGTCGTCAGTACGTTGAACAGGCCGGGCTTGAAGGTTTCCTTCAGGGCGCGCGCGATGCGCTGCGGCCGCGGCAGCAGCGCGATGCGCGCGCGCTGGATGGCGGCATAGACGTGCAGCAGGGTGGCGGTGGTATAGGCCGCCATCAGGGTGGGGATCATCGCGGTGATCGGCGTGTACGGCTGCCCGGCGAGCACCAACCCGGCGATGCTCGCCGCCACCACCGTGCCCATCGCCAGTCCGCCCACCACCACCGGGCGCACCCGTCCGACCACCCACCACATCAGCGCCAGGCCGATGACGACGGTGAGCGGGATGAAGATCGCGCTGTCGCGCCAGATCGAGCGCAGCTCCTCGACCGTCTGCGCCACCGTGCCGGCGGTGGCGGTGTGATGGCGATCGAGTTTTTCGCTTGCGATGGCGTCGTCGAGCGCGATCTGGATGTCGCGGCGGGCCAGGCTTTCCTTGAGGATCTTCGGGCGCACCACCAGCGCCACCGCGCGCCCGTCGCGCGAGGCGATCAGCCCCGGCGCGAAGGCGTCGCCCAGTACGCGTGCCTTCCATTCGGCCGGCGTGCGGGCGGCGAGATCGTCGGGGTCGATCAGGAGCGAGACCGCGAAGCCGTCGTCGGTGGCGTCGATGTGCTCCACCGTGGTGAGCGTCAGCACGCGGTCGACCGCCGGGTGCCGTTCCATTCTTTTCGCCGCCCGGTCGAGCGCGGCGAGAAACGCCGGGCTGTACAGCGCGTCGCCCTCGAACAGGGCGATCACGGCTTCGTCGTTGGGGAATTCCCTGAACAGCGATTCGCGCAGCTCGATGGTCGGCGAATCGGCGGGCGAGTAGATGTCCGGCGCGTTGTTGAAATGCAGCTTGAGAACGAAGGGCAGCGAGCCGAGCAGGATGCCGAGCAGCAGCGCCAGAGCCAGCCACGGCGGCAGCATGGGGATGCGCTCGCCGCTCAGCCAGGTTTTCAAGGTCTGCATGCGCCGGATTTCGTCAGAAACGGGTACGCAAGCCGAGCGTGATCAGCGAGTGGTCCTGGTGGAAGCCGCCGAGGGTGCGTTCCTCGCCGTCGAAGTAATGCGCTGCAACGTAGAGTTCGTGCGGTTCCCAGCCGACGTAGCTCAGGCGCGGGCTGAGGTAGACGTCGTGGACGTTGAAGCCGCTGGAAAAGCGCAGGCCGGCCTTCCAGCGGCCCTGGCCGAAGGTGGTTTCGATCTCGCCGTTGGCGCCGTAATACTCGTCGAGTTCGAGCACGGTCCGGTCGGTCTGCAGTGCGTGCGCGACCAGCTGCAGGTTGATGCGGGTGTCCGCTCCGCCGGGGAAGAATTCCACCGCGCCGACCCAGTCGAGCGAAGCGGTCTTGTCCATCACGGTGGTCGGCAGGGTCACCGGCACGTCGTCGGTGTAGCCGACCTCCATGCGCCAGGTGTAGCCGCCGGCGACCAGCTCCATGTCGGCACCGGCGAAGGTGTTGAACGGATGCACCGCGGTGAGCGTGAGGCTGGGCAGATCGAGCCGGTAGTAGGGCAGCGACTGGCGGGTGCGCGCCAGCGTCACGCCGAAATCGACGGGCGCGCCGGCGTGGGTCAGGCGCAGCGCGCCGCCGCCGCTGCCGTGCTCGTCCTCGTCGACGCGCGCCGCATTCAGCCAGGGCGTGAGCGCCGGATCGATGCCGATGATCTGGCGGGTGGTGCGGTTGACCGGGCTCCATACGCTGGCGACGTCGGGCAGTTGCGCGCCGCGGAACACCGGCAGCCACACCGCGTCGAGCTTGGTGTCGCCGAAGCTCTGTTCCCAGCGCGCGGCCAGCTGGGCGCGGCGGCGGTCGGCGAGGTCGTCGAGCGCGAAGCGGGTGAGGTCGGCGCGGCTGACGCGGTCGGCCAGCGGGATCTCGTCGACGCGGCCCCACACGATGGTCTGCGCGCCGAGGGTCAGGCGGGTGTCCCCGTTCCGATAGCGCACATAGGTGTCGGCGTAGTCAGCCAGCAATTCGTCGTGATCGGCGGACCCGCCGGCCTGCGACATGCCGTCGAGCCGTGCGCCGGCACGGAATTCCCAGTTGCGGCTGGGCTGCCACAGCACATAGGCGCTGGTGCGCAGGGTGGAATACGTGTCGGCTTCGGGCGCGTCGGGCAGCGCACCGGCTTCCAGCAGCAGGTCGTCGACGCCGGCCTTGAGCACCGGCTTGAAGCCGCGCGCCGCCGGCTTGCGGCTGCGGGGCGCGGGAGGCGGCGGGTCGTCCGCGGCCACGGCCTGCGGGGTGTTGTCGCTCGTCGCAACGTCGGACTGGGCGGCGCGGGGCTTGCGCGTGGTGGTGCGCGGCGGCGGCAGGTCGTCGGCCGCGTCTTCGACAGTGGCGCGCGGCGGCGGCAGGTCGTCGGCCGCCTGTCCCGGTTGCGGGACAAGGGGCAGGGCGGCGAGCGACAGGCTCAGGGTCAGCAGCAGGTTTTTCATGGGCGGTATTCCGATTCCAGGCTTTCGTCGGCGAGGGCTTGCGAAGTGAACAGTTTGGCAGGGAGCTTCTGGTCGTACAGCGCGGCATCGACCACCATGCGGGTTTCGTGGCCGCTTTCGAGGTCGATCATGCGGCTGTCGGTCAGCGTCCAGTAGCCCTGGTTGCGTTTCTTCGCGCGCAGCAGCCAGCGCTTGGCGGGCGTATTGGCGTCCTTCCCGAAATAGTCGATGCGCTGCGGGATGGCGGTGGCCGGATCGACCCAGCTGATGCGCCTGGCGTAGACCGAGTCCTTGGGATCGAGCGGCACGCTCTCGAGCACCTCGCACAGGATGCCGTTCTCGTTCTGGCGGCCGAGCAGGCGGTGGCGGTCGCGCGACGGCTTGCGCTCCTGCAGGTCCTCGAAATACAGGTCGGAGCCGACGAAGCGACCGCCCTTGCGGTCGCTGGCAATGCGCCGCACGCGGTCGAGCGCAGGCAGGTAGAGCCACTGGTCGCTGCTGCCGTCGGCCTTGTCTATGCTGAGAAGACCGGTGCCGGCGATGTCTTCCGGATCGAGGAAGCGGATCAGGTTGGCGGTCTCGCCGCCGGATTTGTCGAGGCGGTAGGTGACGATTTCACGGATGCGCGGGGCGCGGCCCTTTTCGGTGAGGACCATGCGGCCCAGTGTGGTGAGGTCGCGGCCGTTGGGGCGGTCGTAGACCTTCTGCGCCAGATCGGCGGCATCGTCGGCACGGGCACCCGCGGCGGCGAGCAGCAAGGCCAGCAGCAGGAAACGGACGATTTTGGGCAGCAGGGTGAGCGACATGGGTTTTCCGGATGTGCAGTGCATGCTGGGCAACGGCTTGTCAGGCTGAACTTTACCGCAAAACCCTGCAGGGGCCGACCTTGGGGGCTGCGGCGCCCCGTCCGTGTGCGCTATGGATTTCAGGCCGGCACTGTGATAAAAAGACATCAATATCTGTTAAAAGGACGCCGCCATGACGTCGACGACCCTGGAACTGCTTCAGAAATACAGCGTGCCCGGCCCGCGCTACACCTCGTACCCGACCGCGCCGTATTTCCACACCGGCTTCGGCGAGGCCGACTGGGCCGACGCCCTGGCCGCGCCGGCGGCGGATCGCGGACTGTCGCTCTACGTCCACATCCCGTTTTGCGACTCGCTCTGCTATTACTGCGGCTGCAACATGGTGGCGACGCGCGACTACGGCAAGACCCAACCCTACCTCGCCATGCTCGAACGCGAGATGGCGGCGACGGCGCAACGGGTCGACCCCAAGCGGGTGGTGCGCCAGCTGCACTGGGGCGGCGGCACGCCCACCTACCTCCATCCCGACGACATCCGCCGCCTGATGGGCATGATGCGCCGGCATTTCACCCTCGCGCCCGACGCCGAAATCAGCTGCGAGGTCGATCCGCGCGAGCTGAGCCACGAACACCTGGCGGCGCTGCGTGAGGTCGGCTTCAACCGCCTCTCGTTCGGCGTGCAGGACATGGATCCGGACGTGCAGCAGGCGGTCAACCGCATCCAGTCGGAATTCCTCATCCGGCAGGTGCTCGACTGGTCGCGCGAACTGGGCTTTTCCAGCATCAACCTCGACCTCATCGTCGGCCTGCCGAAGCAGACCGTCGCCAGCTTCCGCCGCACTCTGGAACGGGTGGCAGTGTGGGCGCCCGACCGCCTGGCGGTGTTCGCCTATGCCCACGTGCCGTGGATGAAGAAGCACCAGAAACTGATCAACGAGGCCGACCTGCCCGATTCGGCCACACGCCTCGGATTGCAGCAGGCGGTGAACGAGATGCTGGGTGCGGCGGGCTACGTCAACATCGGCCTCGACCACTTCGCCCGCCCCGAGGACGAACTGGTGCGCGCACAGCAGAACAAGACGCTGTGGCGCAACTTCCAGGGCTACACCACGCACAAGCACTGCGACATCCTCGCCTTCGGCGCGTCCAGCATCAGCCAGACCCTTGATGTCTACATGCAGAACGAAAAGAGCCTCAAGCGCTACGAGGCGCGCGTCGCCGCAACCGGTTTCGCGGTCGAGCGCGGCTTGAAGCTCGGCCGCGACGACCAGATCCGGCGCGACGCCATCACCCGCGTGATGTGCGACCTCGAACTCGACTTCGCCGCCTTCGGCCGGGAATGGGACATCGCGTTCGGCGACTACTTCGCCGACGCCCTGGCCGATCTGCGCCCGCTCGCCGTCGACGGCCTGGTCGAGCTGGCACCGGACAGGATCGGCGTCACCCCCAGAGGCCGCCTGTTCCTGCGCAACATCGGCATGTGCTTCGACCGCTATCTGAAGGAAGCTGCCGCCGAGCAGCCACGCTATTCCAGGACCGCCTGATCGCATCCTTGACAAGTCCGACGCGACTTGGAGATAGTCTGGCTACATAACAAAAAATTGAGAGGCGGGGACATGTATCCTGAGCGGATGGCACGAGGCGGCCGACTGGCATGACGCAGCGCGGGCGGTCTGGCGCTGGCGTGGATTCGCATCCTTGGCCCAGGCGGCGTCTGCTTTTTCCCCTCGTCACCGGGCTGGGCTATTACCTGGGTGCCTTGATCGGCGTGGCGGCCTCGGCCATGTCCGAGGGCATCGCCCTCTTCTGGCTGCCCAACGGCATCCTGCTGGCCGCCCTGCTGATGGTGCCGCGGCGCGACTGGCCGCCGCACCTGCTGGTTGTGGTACTGGCGGAAATCGCCGCCGACCTGCCCACCTTCACGCTCGCGCAGGCACTCGGTTTCGCCGCCGCCAATCTGTTCGAATGCGTGCTGGCCGCCACCCTGCTGCTGCGCGTTGCCCGTCCCTTCAGGCTGGACCGGCTGCGCCATGCCGTCCTGTTCGGTCTGTATGGCCTGATCGTGGCGTGCGGGCTGGCTGCGCTGCTGGGCGCGCTGGTCTATACGTCGAGCGTCACCACGACGACCTCGTTCTGGGCTTTCTGGATGATCTGGTGGCTGGGCGACGGCCTCGGCGTGCTGCTGGTCACGCCGCTTCTGCTGGGCTGGCTGCAAGGCCATAACCCGCCGGTCAGGGGACACGTCCAGGAGGCGATCCTGCTGCCCGTGCTTGCCGCCGCGCTCTCCGTCTGGGTGTTTTCGCAGGGCGTCAACCAGACCGACAGCTTCCCCAGCAGCCCCTTTCTGCTGCTGCCGCTGTCGCTCTGGGCCGCCGTCCGTTTCGGCGTGCGGGGCGCGGCCAGCATGGGACTGCTGGTCGCGGCCATCGCCATCACCGCGACCCTCTATGGCCATGGGCCCCTGGTTGCGGCCACGCCGGGAGGGACCGCGCTGCTGTTGCAGCAATACCTGGCGGCACAAGTCTTTTCGTCGATCGCCCTGGCCGCGCTGCTGCAGGAACTGCACGAGCGCAACGATCGCCTGCGCCTGCGCGAACGGGCGATCGAGGCGATCCACGACGGGGTGGTGATCCTCGATGCGCGGGCGCCGGACATGCCGATCGCGTTTGCCAATCCGGCGTTCGAGGCGATGCCCGACCATGCGGCAGCCGATGCATTCGTGCGCAGTTGCCGCGCGGCACGGTCTGGCGACGATGGCGCTGCCGGGTCAGGCGGTATGTGCGAAGCGCTGCGCGAAGGGCGATCGGTCCGCACCCAGCTGCACGATGTCCGGCCGGACGGCAGCGAATCCTGGAGCGATCTGCTGGTCGCTCCAGTGCGCGACGGCCGGGGACAGATCACCCACTACGTCGCCATCCAGCACGACATGACCGAGGTGAAGCGCAGCGAAACGGAATTGCGCGCCACGCACGAAGAGCTCGACAGGCTGAATCGCGAACTCGAGGCGCGGGTGGCTGAGCGCACCCGCGAACTGCAGGAGGCCAACCAGCGTCTCGGGGAACTGGCCTCGGTCGATTCCCTGACCGGCGCCAGCAACCGCCGCCATTTCCTGGAGCAGGCACGCGCCGAGATCAGCCGGGCCAAGCGACAGGGCCTCCCGCTGTCGGTGGTCATGCTGGACATCGACTTCTTCAAGTCGATCAACGACCGCTACGGCCATGAGGCGGGCGACAAGGTGCTGATCTCGCTCGCCGCCACGATCCAGGCCGACTTGCGTGCCGGCGATATCTTTGCCCGCCTCGGCGGCGAGGAATTCATCCTCATGTTGCCGGGCCAGGACAGGCACGAAGCCTTCCGCATGGCCGAGCGGCTGCGTGTGCTGGTTGCGGAGATGGTGACGGCCGATTGCCCGGCGCGCATCACCGTCAGTGCCGGGGTGGCCAGTCTGGAGAGCGAAACAGGGGATGTCGACGACCTGCTGCGGCGGGCCGATCAGGCGCTCTATCAGGCCAAGCACCAGGGCCGCAACCAGGTGTGCGTCGCGCATCCCGCAAGGCCGGGCGGGGGGTAGCCCCGGCCGCCGCGGATGCCCCGCACCCGCTAGCAGCAGCCGCCGTCATCCTCCCGTTTCGGGCATCCTTCCGGCCGGCTGCGCGGTGGCAGCGGGCAGTGGTTGATTTCGTTGGCGCTGCGCTGGAAGTAGCAGGTCAGGGCGCTGGAGGCGATGCCCAGCAGCCAGAACACGAAGAATCCCACGGTGTAGGCCCCGAGGCGCTGTTCGACCAGCGCATCGCCGCGGTACATGATCTCCAGCGGGTCGAACAGGGTGGTGAAGACGATGTCGGCCACCCCGGCAACGAGGAAGGACGGCCACAGAATGTGGATCATGCGCTGCATCATGGCGAGCTCCTCGTCGGGGTTGGAATCACTCTTCCGGGTTGTTCATCTTGCGCTTGAACCAGGCCGACAGATAAAACCCCATGCCGATGATGAACACGATGGTGAACAGGCTCAACAGGCCAATCGGGCTTGTGAACAGCAGATCGAGTACGACATCCATTGCAGTCTCCCTGTTATCGAACGGTGGATCCAGCGCCCGCCGTCAGCACGGCGGGCTGGCTGAATGGGGTGTGCAGCACGCCCGACAGCCGCCAGGCGGAGGCATCGTCTGTCAGTTGGGCATGCCATTTGCCGGGCGCCAGCGCGGGCAGCGCCGCGCGATAGTGGCCGCTGCCGGCATGGCTGAGGGCGAGCACCCGGTCCTGGCCAGGGCGGGTCGGGTGGGCCAGAACGAGCGTCAGTTGCGAAGGCCAGGCTTGCAGCTTTCCGCCCAGCGTCAGCGCCAGGACGCCAGCCTCGCTGTGCATCGTGGCGCTGAGTGCCAGGGCGCGCGCCGCATCGTCGCGCGCCAGGGTCTGGTTGATGGCGAGCCCGGCCTTGTAATAGTCGCCGACCACCAGACCATCGGCGTCGGTGGCGGCGATCCACACCGTGGTGAGACCGGCGATCACTGCGGTGGCAGGCAGGCTGATGAGGAACCACGGCCAAGGTTCGCGGTACCACGGCTTGCTTGCGGGATGGTTGAGCGTATTCATGGCCGGTGTCCCGTTCGATCTAGCGGTTGAAGAACTTCGTGGCGACTTCGTCACGGATGCGCGGATCGTCGGTCGCCTGGATGGTGAACGTCACGGCGATCGAACGGCCCTTCAGTTCCACCGGGTCGGCGACCAGGCTGACGGGGATGTCGATGGTCTGCAGCGGCGCGGCGCTGATCTCGCGCGTCGCCGTCACCACCTGCAGCCCCTCGATGCCCTGCGCCTGGATGGTATAACGGTGCGGCTGGCCGTCCTTGTTGATGAGTTGCAGGCGGTAGACGTTCTCGATCAGGCCTTCGTCGGTTTCCTTCGACAATGCCACGCGGTCGCGTACCACGTCGACGCGCAGCGGCACGCGGGTGGCGATGCTGTAGAGGAAGGCACTGCCGATGACCAGCATCAAGGTGCCGTACAGCAGCGTGCGCGGGCGCAGGACGTGGCGGACGATGCCGCTGTCGGGGTATTTCCCTTTCACCACGTTCTCGGTGGTGTAGCGGATCAGCCCGCGCGGGTAGCCCATCTTGTCCATGATCTGGTCGCAGCCGTCGATGCAGGCCGCGCAGCCGATGCATTCGTACTGCAGACCGTTGCGGATGTCGATGCCGGTGGGGCAGACCTGCACGCACACCTCGCAGTCGATGCAGGTGCCGAGCCCGGCTGCCTTGTAGTCGGTCTTCTTGCTGCGCGGGCCGCGCGGCTCGCCGATCGAGCTGTCGTAGGTGACGGTCAGCGTGTCGGAATCGAACATCACGCTCTGGAAGCGCGCGTAGGGGCACATGTACTTGCACACCTGCTCGCGCATGAAGCCGGCGTTGCCCCAGGTGGCGAAGCCGTAGAACAGGATCCAGAAGCTTTCCCACGGCCCGAGGGTCATGCTCGCCACTTCGGCCGCCAGTGTCTGGATCGGGGTGAAGTAGCCGACGAAGGTGAAGCCGGTCCACAGCGCGATCAGCACCCACACAGCGTGCTTGAGGCCGCGCTTTCTGAGCTTGTCGGCGTTCCAGGGCGATTTGTCGAGCTTCTTGCGCGCGAGGTGGTCGCCCTCCAGCCAGCTTTCCACCCACATGAAAATTTCCGTGTAGACGGTCTGCGGACAGGCATAGCCGCACCACAGCCGGCCTGCCACCGCGGTGAACAGGAACAGCGCCAGCGCGGAGAGGATCAGGAGGCCGGTGAGGTAGACGAAATCCTGCGGCCAGAACACCAGGCCGAAGATATAGAACTTGCGCGCGGCCAGATCGAACAGCACGGCCTGGCGGTTGTCCCACTGCAGCCAGGGCAGGCCGTAGTACAGCACCTGGGTGAACAGCACCAGCGCGATGCGCCAATTGGCGAACACGCCGTGCACCGCACGCGTCTGGATGGTTTGCCGGATTGCGTAGAGCTGCTGCTCGATGGGGGCATCGGCGGAAATGGGCTGTTTGTCGTCGGTCACTGCATGATTCCGTGGGAATGAGGGCCGCTTGAGTGTACTGGGAATCAGTGCACTCAAGCGGCCCGCCGGGGCAGACCGGCGGGCGCGCGGATTACTGCTTCTGCGACAGGCCGTACACGTAGGCCGTCAGCAGGTGCAGCTTGGCGTCCTTGTTGGAGGTGGTGCCGAGCGTCTGTGCCATGGCGGGCATCACGCCGTTGCGGCCCTTGGCGATGGTCTCGATGATCGCTGCCTCGGAACCGCCATACAGCCACACCTTGTCGGTGAGGTTGGGCGCGCCCATTGCCTGCATGCCGGTGCCGTCGGGCATGTGGCAGGCGGCGCAGTTCTCCTCGAACTTCGGCTTGCCGGCTGCGGCCTGGGCGGCGTCGTGCTTGCGGCCCGACAGCGACAACACGTAGTTCGCGACCTGCCGGGTACCGTCGGCACCGAGTGCATCGCCCAGCGCCGGCATCACCCCGGCGCGGCCGTCGGTGATCGTCGCCTTGAGGGTGTCGGGGTCGCCGCCATAGAGCCAGTCGGCATCGGTCAGGTTGGGGAAGCCCTTGGCGCCTGCCGCATCCGAACCGTGGCACTGCGAGCAATAGGTCAGGAAGAGGTTCTTGCCGATCGCGCGCGCGTCGGGATCGGCCGCCACCGTGGCGATGTCCTGCTTCATGAAGCCCGCGTACACCGGCTGGAATTTCGCCTCGGCGGCCTTCACCTCGGCTTCGTATTCCCCCGTGGAGGTCCATTTCAGCACGCCGGCAAAGTTGCCCAGCCCAGGCCACAGCACCAGATAGGCGAGGGCGAAGATCAGCGTGCCGTAGAACAGGCCCAGCCACCAGCGCGGCAAGGGGTTGTTCAGGTCCTGCAGATCCTCGTCCCAGGTGTGCTCGATCAGTTCGGGCTTCTCACCGGGGGCGAGCTTGCGGGTGGTCTGCGAGCGCAGAAAGATGAAGGTGCCGACAATGCTCACCAGGGTGATGATGCTGATGTAGATCGGCCAGAAGCCGCTCGTGAAGTCGCTCATTGCTTGTCTCCTTGTTTACCGGGCGTGATGTCCCGCGAGGACGGTTTCCCCTGGGAGTCGTCTTCGTCGAAGGGCAGCTTGCCGGCGTCTTCGAAACGCTGCTTGTTGCCCTTGCTGTAGGCCCACCAGACGATGCCGATGAAGACCAGGATGAAGACGGCCGTGACGATGCCGCTGAGGGTTCCGCTGTCCATGCCGTTCAGTTCCTGGGCGCGTGGGTACCCAGCACCTGCAGGTAGGCGATGATCGCGTCCATCTCGGTCTTGCCTTCGAGCTCCGCGGGTGCGGCGGCGATTTCCGCATCCGTGTAGCCGTGTCCCGCGATGTTCAGCGTGCGCATCTTCTTCTGGATGTCGGCATCCTTCAGCGGACGGTCGAGCCAGGGGTAGGCCGGCATGTTCGATTCCGGCACCACGTCGCGCGGGTTCATCAGGTGCGCGTAGTGCCAGGCGTCGGAATAGCGGCCGCCGACGCGCTGCAGGTCCGGTCCGGTGCGCTTGGAGCCCCACAGGAAGGGCCGGTCGTACACGTATTCGCCCGCCACCGAGTAGTGGCCGTAGCGTTCGGTCTCGGCGCGGAACGGGCGCACCATCTGCGAATGGCAGCCGACGCAGCCTTCGCGGATGTAGATGTCGCGTCCCGACAGCTGCAGCGCGGTGTAGGGCTTGAGGCCGGCCACCGCGGTGGTGGTCGAGGTCTGGAAGAACAGCGGCACGATCTGCACCAGGCCGCCGATGCTGACCACGAGGATGGTCAGCACGATCAGCAGACCGAGGTTCTTTTCGATTTTTTCATGCGAAATCATGTTCGGTCTCCTCAGGCGTGGACGGCTTGCGGGATGGGGGCGTCATTGACGACGCGGCCAGCACGCACGGTTTGCCAGACGTTGTAGGCCATCAGCAGCATGCCGCTGAAGAACAGCGCGCCGCCGGCGAGACGGATGCCGTAGAAGGGATACATGGTGTTGAGCACCTGGGCGAAGCTGTAGGTCAGCGTGCCGTCGGCGTTCGCCGCGCGCCACATCAGGCCCTGCGCCACCCCGGCGATCCACATCGAGGCGATGTAGAGCACGACGCCGATGGTTGACCACCAGAAATGCCATTCGATGAGCTTGGTGCTGTACATCGATTCGCGACCGAACAGGCGCGGGATCAGGTAGTACATCGAACCGATGGTGATCATCGCCACCCAGCCGAGCGCGCCGGAGTGCACGTGGCCGATGGTCCATTCGGTGTAGTGGGAGAGGGCATTGACCGTCTTGATCGACATCATCGGGCCCTCGAAGGTCGACATGCCGTAGAAGGACAGCGCGGTGACGAGGAACTTCAGGATCGGGTCGGTGCGCAGTTTGTGCCACGCGCCCGACAGCGTCATGATGCCGTTCATCATGCCGCCCCAGCTGGGCGCCAGCAGCATCAGCGAGAACACCATCCCCAGACTTTGCGCCCAGTCGGGCAGGGCGGTGTACTGCAGGTGGTGCGGGCCCGCCCACATGTAGATGAAATTGAGCGACCAGAAGTGCACGACCGACAGGCGGTAGGAGTAGATCGGGCGGCCGGCCTGCTTCGGAATGAAGTAGTACATCATGCCGAGGAAGGCGGTGGTGAGGAAGAAGCCCACCGCGTTATGGCCGTACCACCACTGCACCATCGCGTCCTGCACGCCGGCGTACATCGAGTACGACTTGGTCAGCGTCACCGGCAACTCCATGCTGTTGACGATGTGCAGGATCGCGATGGTCAGGATGTAGGCGCCGAAGAACCAGTTGGACACATAGATGTGCTTGGTCTTGCGCTTGACGATGGTGCCGAAGAACACCAGCGCGTAGGCCACCCACACCGCGGTGATCAGGAGGTCGATCGGCCATTCCAGCTCGGCGTATTCCTTGCTGCTGGTGTAGCCCAGCGGCAGGGTGACGGCGGCGAGCACGATCACCGCCATCCAGCCCCAGAAGGTGAAGGCGGCCAGCGGTGCGGCCCACAGTCGCGTCTGGCAGGTGCGTTGCACGATGTAGTAGGAGACGGCGAACAGACCCGAGCCGCCGAAGGCGAAGATCACCGCGTTGGTGTGCAGCGGCCGCAGTCGTCCGTATGAAAGCCACTCGATGCCGAAGGTCAGGTCCGGCCAGATCAGTTGCGCGGCCAGGATCACCCCGACCAGCATCCCGACTATCCCCCACACCACCGTCATGATGGCGAACTGGCGGACGACCTTATAGTTGTAGGTTGTCGCTTCCATACACGTCTCCCGTGATTGATGACTTGATTAGTACATGCGAATTTGGTGATACGTTTCGCATATGAAGATAAATATATCCACTTATTGGGGTGTGTCAAGTTGTCGCACCGTGCGACGAACGGACCAGACTGCCACGTGTTGTTTACGTGCGAAAAATGACGCCTCCCTGTTTTTTTATGCCAGATTTGGACTTGGTATAGCTCAGATCGCCTGCAATTGATATGCATCCCGTTTCCAGATCCATCGCCACCCGCATCTGCATCATCCGCCACGGCGAAACCGACTGGAACGTGGAAAAACGCATCCAGGGGCACACCGACATTCCGCTCAACGAGACCGGGCGGGCGCAGGCGCTGGCGATGGCTTACAACGCGGCGCATCACCGCTTCCACGCGATCTACAGCAGCGATCTCGTACGCGCGCGGGAGACAGCAGCGGCACTGGCGCAGCGCGAGGACCACACGGTGAAGCTGCTGCCGCAGTTGCGCGAGCGGCATTTCGGCATCTTCCAGGGCATCACCGCAGCCGAGGGCGCCGAACGCTACCCGCAGGCCTATGCGCACTACATCGCGCGCGACCCCGACTACGACTTCGAGACGGGCGAGTCGCTCGGCAGCTTCGCCGAGCGGGTGACCGAGGGCATAGACTGGCTGGTACGGCATCACGGCGGGCAGACCATCGCAGCAGTCGCCCACAGCGGCGTGCTCGACATCGTCTACCGCCGCGCCACCGGGCGGCCACTCACCACGCCGCGCGATTTCAAGATTCCCAACTGCGCACTCAACTGGTTCCACTTCGACGGGCAGGGGTGGCATCTAGAAGCCTGGGGCGACCGCCACCACCTGCACGAGGTGCTGACGGAGCCGCCGGAATGAGCGCGCACGCCGCGTGGCTGGTGTTGCTGCGCCACGGCCACAGCGCATGGAACCTGGGGGACCGCTTCACCGGCTGGACCGACATCCCGCTGACCGAGGTCGGGCTCGCCGAGGCGGCTGCCGCCGGGGAGCGCCTGGCGCGGGCCGGGTTTGCGTTCGACGAAGTGCACGGATCGATCCTGCAACGCAGCCGCCAGACTGCCGCCACGCTGCTCGCCGCGCTGGGCACGCCCGACCTGCCGTACTACGCCAGTTGGCGGCTCAACGAGCGGCACTACGGGGCGCTGCAGGGCATGATCAAGCGCGAGATCTTCGCGACCTGGGGCGAGGAGGCTTCGCGCCGCTGGTGGCGTGGCTACCATGAACCGCCGCCGGCGCTGGAATGGGACGATCCGCGTCATCCCCGTTTCGACCCGCTGTATCTGGGGATGGACCCGCACGCCCTGCCTGCCAGCGAGAGCCTGCGAGACTGCCAGCAGCGCATGCTGCCGTACTGGCACGCCGTACTGGCGCCGCGCCTGCGTGCCGGGCGGCGCCTGCTGGTGATCAGCCACGGCAACACCCTGCGCGGATTGGTGATGTATCTCGACGGCCTCTCCGCCGAGGCGATGGAGCGGGTGGAGATCGCCTCGGCGGTGCCGCTGATCTACCGCTTCGATGCGGCGGGCGGCGTGCTCGGGCGCGCATGGCTGGAGCCGGCTGCCGCCACCCCCTAATTCGACGCCAGGTCCTGCGCCAGTCCCGCGTGGGTGATCCTGCCGGCGTGCACGTGCAGGCCCTCCTTCAGCCCGGCGTCGGCCTCGAGCGCAGCGAGGCCGCGCGCCGCCAGCGCCTGCACGTAGGAGAGAGTGGCGTGGGTCAGCGCCTTGGTGGCGGTGCGCGCCACCGCGCCGGGCATGTTGGTGACGCAGTAGTGGACGATGCCGTCGGCGACGAAGAAGGGGGCGCTGTGGGTGGTGGGACGCGAGGTCTCGGCGATGCCGCCCTGGTCGATCGCGACGTCGACCAGCACGGCGCCCTGCGGCATGCGCGCGAGCGCGGCGCGGCTGATCAGGCGTGGCGCATGGCGCCCGGGAATCTGCGCGGCACCGATCACGATGTCGGCATGTTCGAGGCTGTCTTCAATTGCGCCAGGCGAGGAAAAGCGCGTTTCCACCCGCGCGCCGAACTGCGCTTCGGCGTGCGCGAGCTTGTCGGCCTGGCGGTCGATCAGCGTCACGCGTGCGCCGAGTCCGACCGCAGTGCGAACGGCGCTCATCCCCACCGCGCCGGCACCGATGATGAGAATGCGTCCGGGCGGCACGCCGGGCAGGCCGGTGATCAGCTTGCCGCTGCCGCCGTGCGAGGTATGCAGCCCCAGCGCCCCCATCTGCGGCGCCAGCCGGCCGGCGATGTCCGACATCGGCTGCAGCAGCGGCAGGCCGCCGCCCGGCTTGCTCACCGTCTCGTAGGCGATCGCCGTCACGCCGCGCCCCATCAGCTCGTGCGCCAACGCGGGTGCGGCGGCCAGATGCAGATAGCAGAACAGCAGCTGGCCGTCGCGCAGCATCTTCACTTCGTCCGGCTGCGGCTCCTTGACCTTGACCACCAGCTCGGCGGCCCAGGCTTCGGCCGCGCTGGCGACGACGGTCGCACCGGCGGCGCGATAGGCGTCGTCGGCGAATCCCGAGGCCGTGCCGGCGCCAGCCTCGACGCTGAGCGCGTGGCCGGCCTCGGCCAGGACGCGGGCGCCCTCGGGGGTGAGCGCCACCCGGTATTCGTGGTTCTTGATTTCCCTGGGGATGCCGATGTGCATGGCGAGCCTCGCTGAGGATGCGTTGTTGTCAGCATACCAAAGCGCGAACGCGCTTGAAGTGCTGTGGCCTATTGGGTCGGCGCCGGGCCGGTACGACGCTCGAAACGGTAATACGCCGGCGGAATGCGGCCTAGCCGGAGCTCGCGCGTGCCCCAGGGCACCGGCAGGCGGCCCACGCTGCGGTAGGGTCCCATCATCGAGGTCGCGGCCTGCACCTCGTAGAGGCCGGGGGTGAGCAGACGCGCCGACAGGGTCAGTCCGTCGACCCCGGCGCGGTGAGCGATGCCGGCAAACGGGCGCGCCAGCGGCTCGCCGATGAAGATGCCCTGGCCCGGCATCTGCACGCTTTTCCAGTAGGCCTCGATCAGGGTCTCGCCCTGCAGGTAGTGCGCCATGACGAGGGCGGGCACCGGAAACTTGGCGGGGAAGTTGCACGGCTCGACCACCGCGCCGTAGCTGCCGGTGGCGCCGGCCTGGAGCCATGCGAGGCTGCTCATCTGGCTGCCGCCGAACAGTTCGCCGCCGGCCGAGGTGAGATGGTCAGCGACGGCCCCGGGCAGGAAGGTGTTGCGGTCGAGCGCGGCCACGCGGGGCAGCCCGGTGAAGTAGAACATCACGTCGGCCTTGTTTTCGAGCACGTCGGTTTCGACGATCTCGACGGGGAAGACGCGTTGCATCTGCGTGCGCAGCGCATGGTAGCCGGCGGCACGCACGTTGCGGGCCTTGTCGGTCGTGCTGACGAGATAGGCGGTGCCATCCGGGTTGCTGCCGTCGGACGCCACGCCGCGGTCGATCAGCCGTTTCGCCTCGTCCACGCTGGCGGCGGCGAGGCTCATGGTCGGTCGGATCCCGTATGTGCTGAAGGGGCGTGGCGCGCTGCTGTTGAAGTAGGGGTTGGGCCGGGTCGGTTTGCAGCCGCTGGCACAGTAGGCAGGGTCGAAGCCGAAGGCGAACGCGGCGGTGATGGCCATGCAGTCGACCCGCCAGGGCTGCGCCCAGGTCAGCGCAAAGGCCTGGACGGATTGGGGCGTCTTGCGGTCGACGCGGCGCTTGATGTTGACGAATTCCTCGCGCGACAGCGTGCTGCGGCCGGGCTTGAAGCGCACGTGGATCAGGTTGGCGGCGGGAATGCCGCGCTTGTCCCGGTAGTAGGCGGCGATCGCCACGCTGTCGGGGTCGTCGTCGTTGACGATCACGCCCAGCTGCTCGGCGCTCAGCGCGGGCTGCGGGAAATGGGTGACGACCGGTTCCGGGGGGGCGGCGTGCACGGCGGCCTGCAGCAGCAGCGCGGCTGCTGCGGCGAACAGGCCGCGCAGGCTCAGCGGGCGAGCGCCTGCACGCATTCGCGCACCAGTTCCGGGCCGCGGTAGATGAGGCCGGAATACACCTGCACCAGGGAGGCGCCGGCGGCGATCTTTTCGCGCGCGTGTTCGCCAGACAGGATGCCGCCGACGCCGATGATCGGCACCTCGTTCTTCAGGTGGTGCGCCAGCGCGCGGATGACGCGGGTGGAGGCTTCGCGCACCGGCGCACCGGACAGGCCGCCGGCCTCGTCGGCATTCGGCAGGCCGGCGACGGCGTCGCGCGAAATGGTGGTGTTGGTCGCGATCACCGCGTCGATGCGGTGCATCATCAGCAGCGCGGCGATCGCGGCGATCTGCGCGTCGTCGAGGTCGGGGGCGATTTTCAGCGCGACCGGCACGTACTTGCCGTGCTGCTGCGCGAGATCCGACTGCCTGAGCTTGATCGCGGAGAGCAGCGCGTCGAGCGCCTCGTCCTTCTGCAGTTCGCGCAGGTTCTGCGTGTTGGGCGAGGAGATGTTCACCGTCACGTAGCTCGCGTGCGCGTACACCTTGTCGAGGCAGGCGAGGTAGTCGTCGACCGCGTGCTCGTTCGGGGTGTCCTTGTTCTTGCCGATGTTGATGCCGAGCACGCCCTTGTAGCCGCTTGCCACGACGTTCCTCACCAGGTTGTCGACGCCGAGATTGTTGAAGCCCATGCGGTTGATGAGGGCCTCCGCCTTGGGCAGGCGGAACAGGCGCGGCTGCGGGTTACCGCCCTGCGGACGCGGCGTGACCGTGCCGATCTCGATAAAGCCGAATCCCAGCGCCGCCAGCGCGTCGATGTGTGCGCCGTCCTTGTCGAGTCCGGCGGCGAGGCCGACAGGGTTCGGAAAGTCGATGCCCATCACCTGCACCGGCGTGCCCGCCGCGCGCGGCAGCAGGCCCAGAAGGCCGAGACGCTGTGCGACATCGATCCCCCACAGGGTGAAACGGTGCGCGTCCTCCGGGTCGAGGCTGAAGAGGGCGGGGCGGATCAGGGGGTAGAGCATGGTTCAGGCGGAAGAAGTGGAAAGCGGGTGGCGGCGGGTGGCGGCCTCGACCGAGCCGGCGGCCGGGTCGTTGAATACGTCGAGGTCGAGCGCCTTTTCGCTCTTGGCGACGATGCAGGAGACCACGCAGTCGCCGCTGACGTTGACCGTGGTGCGCATCATGTCGAGCAGGCGGTCGACGCCGATGATGAGCGCGATGCCCTCGACCGGCAGGCCGACCTGGCCGAGCACCATGGTCAGCGTCACCAGGCCGACCGCGGGAATCGCCGCGGTTCCGACCGATGCCAGGGTCGCGGTGAGCACCACCAGCAGGTAGTCGGTGAGCGTGAGGTCGATGCCGTAGACGTTGGCGATGAACACCGTGGCGACCCCCTGCATCATCGCCGTGCCGTCCATGTTGATGGTGGCGCCGAGCGGCACGGTGAACGAGGCGATGCTGTTCGGCACGCCCATCTTGTATTCAACCGTGTGCAGCGTCACCGGGATGGTGGCGCCGGAACTGGCAGTGGAAAACGCGAACGCCGCCGGGTCGCGCATTTTCTTGAGAAAGGTGATCGGATTGAGCGAGGCGAGCAGACGCAGCAACACAGGGTAGGTGACGAACAGCTGGATCGCCAGCGCGGCGGTCAGCGTGAGGAAATACGCCGCCAGCGGCAGCAGGATGTCGAGCCCCTGACTGGCGAAAGTGCGGGTGATCAGTGCGAACACGCCCCAGGGCGCGAGCCGCATGATCCACTCGACCATGTGCATGATCACCACGTCGAGATCGGTGAAGAAATTCAGCACGTGCCTGCCGCGCGTCCCCGACATCGTCACCGCCACGCCGAACAGCAGGGCAAACACGATGATCTGCAGCATGTTGCCCTCGGCCATCGCCGCCACCGGATTGGTCGGCACCAGGTCGATCAGCATCTGGGTCAGCGGCGGCGCCTCCTTGCCGGAAAAGCCCGCTTCGGTCGTGCCGGCGTCGAAGCCGTGCCCGGGGCCGACCGCACCCGCCAGCGCCAGTGCGATCGTCACTGCCAGCGCCGTCGTCGCCAGATACAGCGCCAGGGCCTTGGCGCCGATGCGGCCCAGCGTCTTGAGGTCGGACAGCGCGGTGACGCCGACCACCAGCGAGACGAACACCAGCGGCACCACCATCATCTTCAGCGCCGCCACGAACACCGAGCCGATCACGTGGAGCAGGCCGTCGACCACGAAGGTCTGCAGCCAGGGGCCCGCGCCCAGCTGATTGAGCGCCACGCCCAGCGCGATGCCGGCGAGCATCGCGATGACGATCTGGCGGGTGAGGCGATGGGGGGAGGACGAGGGCATGCGGGTCCGGGCAGAAAGGGCTCAGGCGCGAGTTTAACAGGGGCCGGCGGGCTGCCGCGCCTGCCCCGGTCGATGTTATCCTCGGCGTTGCGCACGACGCGCCTTTTCCGTTTTCGCAGTTTCAATTCAACGACACGCCATGACCATCCGGAACTTCCTGCAAGGACTCGCACTGCTGTTCAGCGTGGCGCTCGCGCCCCATGCCGCCGCCGCCCTTCCCCCGCCGCCGCCGCTCGCCGCCAAGGCCTGGGTGCTGATGGACGCCGCCAGCGGCAGCGTGCTGGTGAACCACGAAGGCACGACCCGCCTGCCGCCCGCCAGCCTCACCAAGCTGATGACCTCGCACGTCGCGGCGATGGAACTGCAGCGCGGTCGCCTCAAGGAAACCGACCTCGTCACCATCAGCGAGAAAGCCTGGCGCATGGGCGGTTCCAAGATGTTCGTCATGGTCGGCAACCAGGTCGCGGTGAGCGACCTGCTGCGCGGCATCATCGTGCAGTCGGGCAACGACGCCAGCATCGCGCTGGCCGAGCACATCGCCGGCGGCGAGGAGACCTTCGCCGCGATGATGAACCAGGAAGCCAAGCGCCTGGGGCTGGTTGACACGAACTTCGTCAACGCCACCGGCTGGCCCGCCGACGGCCACTATTCGTCCCCCCTCGACATGGCCAGGCTCGCCCGCGCCATCATCCTCGAGGACCCCGCGCACTACTCGCTGTACAAGGAAAAGGAATTCGTCTGGAACAACATCCGCCAGCCGAACCGCAACCTGCTGCTGTGGCGCGATGCCAGCGTCGACGGCCTGAAGACCGGCCACACCGAGGAAGCCGGTTACTGCCTCGTCGCCTCCGCCAAGCGCAACGACCAGCGCCTGATCGCCGTGGTGTTCGGCACCAACAGCGAGGAAGCGCGGGCCAACGAAACCGCCAAGCTGCTCGGTTACGGCTTCAGCTTCTTCGACAGCAAGACCTTCTTCAAGAAGGGCGCCACGGTGCAGAGCGTCGACGTCTGGAAGGGTGCCGCGCGCAGCGTCAGGGCCGGCGTCGCCAGCGACTTCGCCGCCGCGCTGCCCAAGCGCGCCGCTGACGGCTACCAGACGCGCGTCGTGCTGAAGGCAGGCGACATCGTCGCCCCCGTCGCCGCCGGCGCGCCGCTCGGCCGCGTCGAACTGGTGGGTGCCGACGGCAAGGTCGTGATGCAGGCGCCGCTGGTCGCGCTGGAGGCCGTCGAGGAAGGCGGCTTCTTCCGCCGGGTGTGGGACAGCATCCGCCTGTTCTTCAAGGGGCTGTTCGGTTAGAAAGTCGTTTTCGATCGGGAATATGGCTAGTGCCGGATGCGGAATTGCATTCCGCATCCGGTTTGCTGCGTCGCTGGTTTGACGAAGCTTACGGTGCAGGGGTCAGTTGCTGCCCCCCGATGGTTTCGCTTACGCGGAAACGACGTTCGCTCACGCCCGTATTGCCTTCGTTATCCGTGACCTTCGCCGTGAAGGTGACGATCTTTTGCCCAGGGGGAAGAATCAGCGAACCGCCCACAACCCAATCGGCCACGACGCGCACGGCGCCCGTGAGCGGATCGATTTCGCTGCCAACGATATTGAACACCGGCGTCAGATTGCCGTGTGCAGGCACAAGCACCCCGGTGGGGGCTTGCAGCGGTACATCAAAGCTGAAATCCAGCCCCGGGAAGTTGCGGTTGGGACCTTTTCCAAGCTGCGTGGGGTCGAGGATGCTGCCAGGACCCAATTCGGGTTGGGTGACGGTATTGCCGAGTTCGTCTACTGCGATACCGGCACCGGCCACGTCGAGAATATTCACCTGAATAAAATTCAGCGACCCGGTTTGGTCGGTGGGAAGCTTGCTTTGCTCGCCAAGGGCGATCGAGCTCGGTACGCGCGGTGCGATGATTTCGACTTTGGGGCCGTTGCCGTTGACTACCCCGTCGCCGGAGTAAGTCGACGGATCGGGGGTCAGCGCGTTTCCGGAGCTAAGCTCGGGGTCAACCTGAACCTCGATTTCGTCGAAACCGATCCGGCCTTCTTGATCGACAACGGCTGCCGTGATGGTGAAGGATTCAGTGTCGAGCGGCAGGGATTCCAGAACGTGCCATCCAACCCAGGCGGTCACGCCGGGACCCGGCGTATCGTCTGTTCCTGCGATATTGAACAAAGTGGCGAGATTGGTGTTTTCCGGAATGATTCCGCCATCCGGCTTGATCAGCGGTTTATCGATGAAAACATACAGACCCGGGAATTCAGGATTGAGTTTTCCCAGTAGGTCGGCATGCCGGATGCCGGGATCATTGGGTGACTGGGTTGCTTCGTTAAGTTTGATGCCTTCCTCGTCGCGTGTGAGGATTTCAAGATTGATGGCAAAGCCGCTGCCGTTTGTAGAGCCCGCTGCGACAAGGCCCTCGCCACGCGCCACCCGGGCACCGTTCAAGGGCGAGGTGAAACGCACCTGCGGAGGCAGGTCTGCCTTTGCCCCGACGTTGTTGATTACAGTGATGACATCGCGGTACCTGAGTTTGTCTTGGTGGGCCTGTGCTACCTGACTGAAGGCGAGTGCAGAGGTCGCTGC
Organism: Pseudomonadota bacterium; assembly: GCA_021811235.1. Taxonomy (GTDB): domain Bacteria; phylum Pseudomonadota; class Gammaproteobacteria; order Burkholderiales; family Thiobacillaceae; genus Thiobacillus. The sequence continues at coordinate 34,809 of JAJZPG010000012.1, forward strand.
CAGTAGGGCGAGCGTGAGTTTTCCGAGAACGGGGGATTGCATGGTTTTGGCTCCTACAAATCGCTGTGGTGACGTTAAACACGGAGAGTGGCTCGATTAATGATGTCAGCCCGACTTCAGGCGTGACATGCGGTAAACATCAACGGCTCGGGGATTATTCCGTTGGGGCCGCACAGATCCCCTGTGTGCGGGATGGGTAACGACGCCAGCATCGTCCAGGCGAACGACGAACGGGTAGCCCCTGTCGCTGTTCACCCCGCTGCGCTGGATCGAACTGTCGGATGTCCTGAGGGATGTCGAAGGCGACCGCTCTGAAGAGTGGCCGTTCTGTTGTGCGGGGCCTCGCGGGCGCTGCAGTGGCATCTTGGGGGCACGCAGGGGAGTGCGGGCATCCAGGGACGGGCGCGCCATCGACTAAAATTTTGTCTGTGGGAGTCGTGCGACCGTTTTCGCCGTACCCGGAACCGTGGCGACCCGACCTAGTCCAGGCGAGGGAGGCCACTCCGATGAATCGAATAGAGGATTCCGCACCATGAAACAAGGCAAGCATCTCACGATGATCCGCAGTTTTCATCTCGCAGACTGGCTGACCCTGGGCAATGCAGTGTGCGGAGTCGGCGCGCTGTTTGCCGTGATGGGCTATCTGCAGGGCCAGGGCGTACAGCACCTGTTCCTTGCCTGTGTGCTGGTCGCGCTGGCGTTTGTATTCGATGTTTTCGATGGCCGGGTTGCGCGTTGGCGGCAGCAAACCTCTTTGCTGGGGCGGGAGCTGGATTCCCTGGCCGATGTGATCTCCTTTGGCGTTGCGCCGGCAATCATCGCCTATGGCGCCGGCATGGACGGGCTTTGGGATCGCGTGATCCTGCTCTATTTCGTCGCGTGCGGCGTGAGCCGTCTTGCCCGCTACAACATTACTGCCGAGGCTTTGGCGCAAGGCGGCGACAAGGTGAAGTATTTCGAGGGGACACCGATTCCCAGCGCCTTGTTGCTGGTCATCGTCATCGCCATTGCCGCTGCGAACGGCGCGATTGGACGTGATCTCTGGTTCGGGACGATCACCATTGGCCCCTGGCAGTTCCATCCCTTGGTGTCGATGTTCGCGGTGTCTGGCTCGTTGATGATCAGCCGGACGCTGCACATTCCGAAGTTCTGAGTCGTGCCGACAGACACGCTGCCGCATGGGCAGCCGTCCAAAATAAAAAGGGCTGCCCAGGCAGCCCTTTTTACATAGACGCGCGACGAGGCTTATTTCTTCGCCGTGCGCCGCAGGCGATTGAGCAGCCTGCGCGCCAGTTCGCCGAACAGTTCGGTCTGCGTCGGGTGCGGAAAGATCGCCTTGGCAACCTGGGTCAGCGTCATCTCGCCGGCCACCATCATCACGCCGATGCCGATCAGGGTGTCGGTGTGGTCGGCGAGGTAGTGCACGCCGATGATGCGGCCGGTGGCCTTGTCGGCGACCAGCTTGATCATGCCCTCGGTCTCGCCGGTGATCATCGCCTTGGCGTCGATGCTCATCGGCATCTTGGCTTCCACCGCGTCGATGCCCTTGGCCTTGGCCTGCGCGACCGACAGGCCGACGAAACCGGCCTGCGGGCGTGAGAAGGTCACGCCGCAGTCCTTGTCCTGGTCGTACTCGCTCGCATGGCCGAGCAGGTTGCCGGCGGCGACGCGGCCCTGGGTGGCGGCGGTGTGGGCAAGCATGTAGCCGCCGATGACGTCGCCGACCGCGTAGATGTGCGGGGCGCTGGTCTGGCAGCGGGCGTCGACCTTGATCGCCGCACCGTCGAGTTCGACGCCGATCTTGTCGAGGTTGAGGCGGCTGGTGTCGGGACGCTTGCCGGTCGCCATCAGGACGACGTCGCAGTCGAAGGTCGATTCGACGCCTTCCTTGTTCGCGTAGCGCAGCTTCATCGCGCCGGGCGTGCCGCTCGCTTCCTTGATGTCGGCGCCGGTGACGACGGTGATTTCCTTCTCGAGCGAGGCGATCAGGCTTTTGGCGATCTCGTCCTCGATTTCGGCGAGGATGCGCTCGTTGCGCTCCAGCATCAGCACCTCGGTGCCGAAGTCGCGGAAGATCTGCGCCATCTCGACGCCGATGACGCCGCCGCCGACGATGCCGAGCTTCTTCGGCGGGCTGGCGAGGTTCCAGATGGTGTCGGAGGTGACCACGCCACCGGTCGCCAGGTTCTCGCGCGCGCCGGGGATCGGCGGCACGAAGGCGGGGGCGCCGGTGGCGATGACCGCGGCGCCGAAGCTGACGGTGTACGGCTCGCCCTCGACCGGGGTGATCTTCAGCGTGTGGGCGTCGACGAATTCGCCGTAGCCTTCGCGCACGTCGATCTTCATGCCCTTGTCGGCCTTGAGCGCCATGTCGCCGCGGCTGGTCTGCACCCAGCGGCGATGCTTCTCGACCTGTTCCCAGTTGAGCTTGGGCGTGTTGGTGCCGTCGACGCCCATCTCGGCGTCGTGCGCGCGGTTGCGGATGACGTCGGCCGCGGCGCGCCAGGCCTTGGACGGGATGCAGCCGCGCCACAGGCATTCTCCGCCGGGGAAGGGTTCGTTGTTGACCATCATGACCTTGACGCCATGGTCGGCCAGGTCGCGCGCGCAGTCCTCGCCGCCGGGGCCGCCGCCGACCACGACCACTTGAACATCCCAGTTGCCTTCGGGGATAGGCGAGACGGCCGGTGCCGCATGGCTGGCCGATGCGGCGGCAGCCGCAGCGACGCTCCCTGACCCCTGACCCCCGACCCCTGATCCCTCGCCTGCAATCCAGCCTTCCGGCGCCTCGATGGTCTGTTTCAGCGTGGCCAGATACAGCGCGACGTCGGCGCCGTTCAGCACGCGGTGGTCGCCGGTGATGGTGAAGGGCGTGCCCTGCGGGCCGTTGGCGGCGATCGCCAGGATCGCGGCGATGCCGGGGGTGGGGATCGCGGTGAAGTGCGATACCCCCAGCATGCCCATGTTGGAAATGGTAAAGGTGGGATTGGAATACTCGGCCGGCGCGAGTTTGCGCACCCGTGCACGCTCGACGAGGCCGGTCCAGTCGCTCTGCAGCGCTTCCAGCGGCTTCTTCTCGATGCCGTGCAGGATCGGCACCACCAGGCCGCCGTCGTTCGACATCACGGCGACGCCGAAGTCGTGGTTGGCGCGCTCGACCAGCTTGTCGACCGGCTGGTAGGCCCAGTTCATGCGCGGGAATTTCGCCATCGCCACCGAACAGGCCTTGGCGATCGCCACCGTCACCGAGACCTTCTTCGCCTTGGCGGCGGCGGTCAGCGCGGCGGTGTCGATGTTCACCGTGACGTTGAAGGTCGGCAGCGTGAGCGAGGCGGTCATCGCGTGGCTCACGGCCTTTTCCATCGAGGTCATCGCACGGCCCTGGCCGGGCACGTCGACCTGCGGCAGCGAATGCGCGACCTCCTGCATCGAGGGGCGCGCGCGCGCGACGTCGGCGGCGACGATCACGCCAGCGGGGCCGCTGCCGGCGAGGCCGGCGATGTTCACGCCGAGCTGCGCCGCGACCTTGCGGGCATAGGGCGAAGCCGGACGGCCCGGCACGCGTGCGACCGGCGGCTGGTTGCCGCTGGCAGCGACCTGCGCGGGCGCAGCCTTGGGCATGGGGATGTGCGCCGGCTTGTCGGCCGCATGCGGGGCGACCTTGTGGATGTTCTTGACCTTGTGGTCGGCGGAGAGGGTGACGCCGGTATCGTTCGCTTTCGATGCATCGTCGACGATGAAGGCCATCGGGTGGCCGACCTCGACCACGCTGCCGACGTCGGCGATGGGGCCGGAGAGGAAGCCCTCCTGGAACACCTCGACGTCCATGATGGCCTTGTCGGTCTCGACCGTGGCGACGATGTCACCGCGGCGGATGCTGTCGCCCGGCTGCTTCTCCCAGGTGACGACCACGCCTTCGGTCATGGTGTCGGAGAGCTGCGGCATCACGATCGGCGTGCCGGCATGGTGCGGGATCATCTCGGTCTGGGCTTTTTCTTCCACCACCTCGTCGGCGGCGATCGCGACGTCGCCCGGGGTGTCGGAGATGTAGCCGAGCGCAGCGCCTACCGCGATGGTCGCGCCGACGTCAGCCAGCGGGCCGGCCAGATAACCGGCTTTGAACACCTCGACGTCCATGATGGCCTTGTCGGTTTCGACCGTGGCGACGATGTCGCCGCGCTCGACCTTGTCGCCCGGCTGTTTTTCCCAGGTGACGACCACGCCCTCGGTCATGGTGTCCGAGAGCTGGGGCATGGTGATGGCGTAGTGGTTCATAGGTGCTTAGGGGCTAGGATTTAGGGGCTAGGATTTAGGGGCTAGGATTTAGGGGCTAGGGGGCAGCTTACTTTGTAGCGACTTGCGCAAACCCTGCAACATGCGTCCCAACTCGTCAGTGGTGGTAAACAAGGCATCGCGCTGCTCGATGCCCAGATAATTCAAGCGTGCAGTGAGTTCAATCTGGGTTTCGACCTCTGCCAGTGAGCCCATCGCTATCGACACGAAACGCAAATAATCGCGCGTTGTATTGCGCGCGTGACCCTCTGCAATATTTGACGGAATGGATACCGCCGCGCGTTGCAACTGATTGGCAAGGGCGTAGAGCTCGATTTGGGGGAAGTTGCGGGTGACGGTGTAAACCGATTCGGTCAACTGCATCGCCAACTGCCAAACCGACAAGTCGCGATAGCTGAAAACCTCCACCCCCTAGCCCCTAAATCCTAGCCCCTAGCCCCTGCCGTTAAGCCTTGCCGAACATTTTCAACACGGCCTTCACCACGTCCTCGTGATCCGGGATCGTCGCCTTTTCCAGCGTGTGGTTGTAAGGCTGCGGCACCAGTGCCGAATGCACGCGCACCGGCGCGGCATCCAGTTCGAAGAAGCATTCCTCGTTGATGATGGCGATCACCTCGGAGCCGACGCCGACCGGGGCTTCGTCTTCCTCGGCGATGACGGCGCGGTGGGTCTTGCTGACCGAGGCCTTGATGCCTGCGCGGTCGAGCGGGGCGAGCGAGTAGAGGTCGACGACCTCGGCCGAGATGCCGTACTGCTTGTCGAGGATCTCAGCGGCCTTCAGGCACCAGTGCACCGAGATGTTGTAGCCGAACAGCGTGACGTCGGTGCCGGCGCGCGCGATTTCCGAGCCTTCCAGCGGGTGGAAGTATTCGCCGTCCGGGACTTCGCCCTTCATGTTGTACATCAGCTCGTGTTCGTTGATGAACACAGGGTCGTCGCAGCGGATCGCCGACTTCAGCAGACCGTAGGCCTGCTTGGGATTCGACGGCGTGACCACGCGCAGGCCCGCGATGCCCATGAACACCTTTTCCATGCGCGCCGAGTGCTGCGCGCCGAGCTGGTGCGCAGCGCCACCGGCGGAGCGGAACACGCACGGCGCGGTCAGCTGGCCGCCCGACATGTAGCGCACCTTGGCGGCGGAGTTGAACATCTGGTCCATCGCCAGCCAGGCGAAGTTGACCGACATGATCTCGACGATCGGACGCACGCCGAGGAAGGAGGCGCCGACCGCCAGGCCGGTGAAGCCGCCTTCGGAAATCGGGGTGTCCATCACGCGCAGCGGGCCGTATTTTTCGTACAGGCCCTTGGTCGCCTTGTAGGTGCCGCCGGCGACGCCGATGTCTTCGCCCATGCAGATGACCAGCGGGTCACGTGCCATTTCTTCGTCGTGGGCGCGCTGGATCGCTTCCCAGTACATGATGTTTGCCATGCTGTTTATTCCTTAAACCTTAAGCGGCTTTGCCCGTGAGCCACGGGAGCTGGGTGTCGCGGTCGGCGAGAACGTATTTCTCGAGATCCTCGACGCGGGGTTCGGGGGACTCTTCGGCGAACTTGATCACTTCGTTCTCGATGTAGGCGTCGGTTTCCTTCTCGATCGCCTCGAATTCGGCCATGGTGATGGCCTTCTCGGCGATCAGGCGGTCGCGCAGGATGAAGATCGGGTCACGCTGCTTCCACAGTTCCTCCTCCTCGCGCGAACGATAGCCGCGCGAGTCGGACATCGAGTGGCCGCGGTAGCGGTAGGTCATCAGTTCGAGGAAGAAGGGGCCGTTGCCCGCACGCACGTGGTCGACCGCCTTGCGCGCGTGCTCGTAGACGATTTCGATGTCCTGGCCGTCGCATTCGTCGGCCGGAATGTTGTAGGCGGCGACGCGCTTGTGCTGGTGCACCACGGCGGTCGAACGCTCGATCGAGGTGCCGATGCCGTACAGGTTGTTTTCGCACACGAACAGCACCGGCAGTTTCCACAGCGCGGCCATGTTCAGGGTTTCGTGGAAGGTGCCCTGGTTGTTGGCGGCATCACCGAGAAAGCAGATGGCGATCTCGTCGCCGCCCTTCAGCTGGATCGCCTTGGCGATGCCGGCCGCCAGCGGGAAGGGGCCGCCGACCAGTGCGTAACCGCCCATGAAGCGCTTGCCGGCATCGAAGATGTGCATCGAGCCGCCGCGTCCCTTGCTTGATCCGGTTTCCTTGCCGTACAGCTCGGCCATCACTTCCTTGGGCTCGGCGCCGCACTTGATCGCGTGGACGTGGTCGCGGTAGCCGGTGATCACGTAGTCGTGGCCGGGGCGCGCGGCTTCCATCACGCCGTTGCAGCAGGCTTCCTGCCCGGGATAGAGGTGGAGAAAACCGCCGATCTTGCGTTCGATGTAGGCCTGATAGCAGCGCTCTTCAAAACGGCGGTGCAACACCATTTCGCGCAGCACACGTTTCTTGTCTTCAATCTTCATTCGGTTACCCTTGTTGGATGGGGCGGAAAATGCGCTGGAAAAAAATCAAACGCGCAATTATCCGGGAAACCCCGCCGCCCATCAAGAAAACGCCCCGCACAAGGAATCGAGATGTTGCCCAAACTGACTGAAAACAAAGCTGAAATCACTGCAAAATTCCTTGAAACCGCCGGCCACGCACTGCTGTTGCTGCCGCAGTCGAAAACCCTGCCTGAGATGCCGGGCAGTGCCGAACTGAAGGCGGTGATGAAACGGCGCGGCCTCAAGATCGACGCGCTGGCCAAGTCGCCGGTGGCGGTGCAGATGCCAGGCGGCACGCTCGCGGTCTACGTCATGTTGAAAGCGGGCGCTCCCACCTTCGATACCCATGAACAGGTGCGCAAGGCGCTGGCGCCGCTGATGGCCGAGCATCCGAAGTCGCTGACGCTGGCGGTGGTCGGCGACGCCGAATTCAAGGCGCGCGCGGCCGAGGCGGCGGCGTATACCGCGCTGGTCAACGCGGTGTCCCTGCCCTCGCGCAAGTCGAAGCCCGATCCGGCGCTGAAGAGCATTCAGCTCTTCGGCCACAAATCCGCCGACGGCCTTGCGCGCGTGCAGGCGCTGGCCGAGGGCAACCTGCTGACCCGCAGCCTCACCGTGCAGGGGCCGGACGAGCTCACGCCGGGCGTGTACCGCAAGCGCATCAAGGCGCTCGCCAGGCAGTACGGCTGGAGCGTCGAGGAATACGCGTTCGACAAGCTGAAGAAAATGGGGGCGGGCGCGTTCTGCGCGGTGGCGCAGGGTTCGCCGGCGAAGGACGCGGCGATCGTGCGCGTCAGCTACAAGGGACCGAAGAAGGGGGCAGGAGTCAGGGGCCAGGGGCCAGGGAAAACCGTGGCCTTCGTCGGCAAGGGCATCTGCTTCGACACCGGCGGCCACAACCTCAAGCCGGCCAAATACATGCAGGGCATGCACGAGGACATGAACGGCTCGGCGGTGGTGCTCGGCATCCTCGCCGCCGCGTCGCGGATGAAGCTGCCGGTCGCGCTGGAAGGCTGGGTCGCGCTCGCCGAGAACCACATCAGCCCCGAGGCCTACCGGCAGAACGAGGTGGTGACGGCGTTGAACGGCACCACCATCGAAATCGTCCACACCGACGCCGAAGGCCGCATGGTGCTGGCCGACACGCTCACCCTGGCCGCCAAGGGCAAACCCGACTTGATCGCCGACTTCGCGACGCTGACCGGCTCGATGCACTACGCGCTCGGCAGCCGCATGTCCGGCCTGTTCGCCAGTTCCAGCGCGCTCGCGCACCAGGCTTCGCGCGCCGCTACTTCAAGCGGGGAACGCATCGTCGTCTTCCCCTATCCGGAGGACTACGACGCGAGCCTCGACTCCACGGTTGCAGACGTGAAACAGTGCAGCATGGAGGGCGAGGCCGACCACATCCTCGCCACCCGTTTCCTGTCGCGCTTCGTCGGCGACACGCCCTGGCTGCACATGGACCTGTCGGGCCACAGCTGCAAGGGCGGGCTGGGTGCGGTGATGAGCGATGCCAACGGCTTCGGGGTGGCGTGGGGAATCGCGCTACTGGATGGCTTGAAGGCATAAAGCATAGTGTCATGGGGGACGCCGATGCCGCGTGTCGATACCTGCGTTCTGGAGACCGTCTACGCTGACGACGCCCTGCTGGTGCTCGACAAGCCCAGCGGCCTGCTGGCGGTGCCGGGGCGCGGTCCCGACAAACAGGATTGCTTGAGCGCGCGGGTGCAGGCCCGCTACCCCGACGCGCTCGTCGTGCACCGGCTCGACATGGACACCTCCGGCTTGATGGTGATGGCGCGCGGGGCAGCGGCGCAGCGCGCGCTTTCCTGGGCCTTCGCGGCGCGCACGGTGAAGAAGCGCTATCTCGCGGTGGTGGCGGGGCGGCTGCAGGCGCCACCGGAAGCCTGGGGTTGCGTCGACCTGCCGCTCATCTGCGACTGGCCGAACCGTCCACGACAGATCGTCGACCATGCCCTCGGCAAGCCGAGCCTGACGCGCTGGCGCGTGGTCGGCCATGACGCGGCCTGGGACGCGACCCGCGTCGAACTGGAACCGGTGACCGGCCGTTCGCATCAGCTGCGCGTGCACATGTGCGAACTGGGGCATCCTATCCTCGGCGATCCGCTGTATGCGCCGGACGCGCACCGGGCGCAGGCGAAACGCCTGCTGCTGCATGCCTGGTCGCTGCGTTTCGCGCATCCAGTGACGGGGAAGGCGCTCGCGTTCGAGCGGCCGGCGCCGTTCTGAGCGCGGCCGGACGACCCCATTTTTGCAGGGAGTGTAGGATGGCTGACCCTATCGTGCTGTGGCTGCTGGCGGGCTTGCTCATCGTGCTCGGCTTTGCCGGCCTGGTCGTGCCGGTATTGCCGGGGATCCCGCTGGTGTTTGCGGGGCTGGTGGTGCTGGCCTGGGCGGAGAATTTCGCCTACGTCGGCTGGGTGACGCTCGCGGTGCTGGGGGTGCTGGCGCTGCTGAGTTACGGCGTCGACCTGCTGGCGGCGGCGCTGGGCGCGAAGAAATTCGGCGCCTCGCCGCGGGCGGTGACCGGTGCCGCGCTGGGCGCGCTGGTCGGCGTGTTTTTCGGGCTGCCCGGCATTGTGCTGGGGCCGTTCGTGGGGGCCGTCGTCGGCGAGTTCAGCCAGCGCGCTTCGCTAAAAGCCGCGACCCAGGCCGGGGTGGGGGCGACGCTGGGCCTCCTGTTCGGGGCGCTGCTGAAAGTTGCCTTGGCTTTTGCCATGCTCGGCGTTTTCGTCGTCGACCGTTTGCTCTAGGACCCGTTTATCTGGAGGTGTCTCATGAAGATCCGAACTGCTTTGGCGATGGGCCTGTTGCTGGCACTGCTGGGCTGCAGCAAGCTCACGCTGGAAAACTACAACAAGATCGGCGTGGGCATGAGCTACGATGAGGTCACCCTGCTGCTCGGCGCACCTGACCGGTGCGACGATGTGATGGGGGTGCGCAGCTGCCAGTGGGGCGATGACAAGCGTTCCATCCACGTGAATTTCGTCGGGGGAAAGGTGCTTCTGTTCTCGTCCAGCAACCTCAAGTGAGCCGTTAAACCGAATCAGCCAGGGGCAAACCGATGGACCCGAACAGCCGTAAATACAAACTCAAGGAAACCTTCGACGCCGCCTCGGCGGGCTACGACACGCCCGCCCTCCGTTTCTTTGTCCATGCAGCCGACCAGCTGGCCGGGCGCATGCAGCTGGCCGGTGACGAACGCATTCTGGACGTGGCCTGCGGTACCGGGGCGGTGTCCTTGGCCTGTGCCGAGCGGCTGGGTGCAGGGTGGGTGACGGGGATCGATCTTTCGGAAGGCATGCTGGAGCAGGCGCGCGCCAAGGCGGCAGCGCGGCAACTGGGCAATCTTTCGTTCCACTGTACCGATCTGGAATCGATGGATTTTGGCGCCGATGCCTTCGACGGGGCCTGCTGCGGCTTCGGCGTGTTCTTCCTGCCGGATATGGAGGCGGCGCTGCGGACGATCGCGCGGCATGTCCGACCGGGCGGGGCGATCGGGATATCGAGTTTCACCGGCGCGGTGATGGAGCCGCTGTCGAGCGCCTTTGTCGACCGCATCCAGACGTATGGGGTGGAGATTCCGCCGCTGTCTTGGAAGCGTCTGGACGACGCGCCCAAGCATCGGGCCTTGTATGCGGCATGCGGGATCGAGGCGGTGGAGACCCATGCCGTGCAGGCGGGCTACCACCTCGCGAGCTTCGACGAATGGTGGGACATCCTGTGGTTCAGCGGTTTCCGCGGGCTGCTCAACCAGCTTTCGGCTGCTGAACTGGCGCAGTTCAGGCAGGATCATCGGGCCGAGATCGAAGACCGGGCCACCGATCAGGGCATCTGGCTGGACGTGGAGGTCCTGATCAGCGTGGGGCGCCGGCCGGAAGCTGCGCCGGCACTTAAGTGATGGCGCGCGGCGCCGATACACAATCAGGGGGCTTCGAATCGTCTCTGCACGGGTAACGGGTTTCCGTTCCCGCTGGTTTTTGCGAAGCCCGCGCCGGACGTGAATCCATGCCGGACCGTCAGGGAGGTGAGGAGGATGCAGCAGCAGAAAAGCCTGACAGAGTGGCTCGATTTCCTGGGGCAGGCCGATATACCCGTGCTTAAGTACACCGCGCGCGAGCTGGATCGCCTGCGCACGGACGATGCGCAGCTCAACGCCCGCCGCGTGGCCGACGTGGTGACCGACGATCCGTTGATGACGGTCAAGCTGCTGCGAGCCATGCAGACGCGCAAGCATCGCAACCAGCAGTACGAGCTGGTCGACGTCAAACAGACGCTGCTGATGATGGGACTGGATACGTTTTTCCGCGAAGTGCCGGCGATCCCGCTCGCGGAAGACGTCCTGCATGCACACCCGGCCGCGCTGACCCAGCTGCTGCACACGGCGCGCCGTGCGCAGCGTTCGTCGCATTACGCGTTCGACTGGGCGCTACGCCTGCACGATCTGCATGCGGAAGAGGTGCTGGTGTCGGCGCTGCTCACCCATGTCGCCGAAATGCTGATGTGGTGCTTCAATCCCGAGGCGATGCTCGTCATCAGGAAGCTGCAGGGGGCCGACCCGACGCTGCGCAGCGCAGACGCACAACGGCTGGTGCTGGGCTTCAGCGGGATGGAGCTGCAGCGGCAGTTGACGCTCGAATGGCAATTGCCGGCGTTGCTGGCGAATCTGACGGATCCGGCACAGGCCCGTTCGACACGGGTGCGCAACGTCATGCTGGCGGTCAATCTGGCGCGCCATTCCGCGCATGGCTGGCACGATGCCGCGCTGCCGGACGATTACAGCCAGATCGCGGAACTGCTGCATCTGGACGAGAACAAGGTGATGGCGCTGGTCCAAACCGGTTCCGCTGCCGGCTGACGCCGGCAATGCCCTCCCTGGCGCTACGCCAGTCTGGGCATGACGGTTTTTTCCAGCTTGTTCGCGATCTGGGAAATGGCCTGCCCCGCGGGGCAACCGGGCGAGAGCTGCATCAGCAGCTGGCGCCGCATCACCGCCTCGCGCACTTCGGCGTCGACGGGAATGTCGCCCAGGTGGACGAGGCGGATGGGGTGGCTGGCGTCGGGGACGACGAAGCGATCGAGCACGTGCTGCAGCTGATGGGTGATGGGCAGTCCGGCGCCCGGGCGGGAGGCCTGGTTGACGACGATGCGCACCGTCTGGCGCTGCTGCTGGCCCACCAGCACCTTGATCGTGGCGTAGGCGTCGGTCAGCGAGGTGGGTTCGGGGGTGGCGACCATCAGCACCTCGGACGCCAGCGAGACGGCGAACAGGACGACGTCGGAAATCCCGGCGCCGGTGTCCAGCAGCACGATGTCGTAATTCGGCACCAAATTGCCCATGATGCGCAGGAATTCATCGCGTACCTCGGGGGTGAGCCGCGAATACTCGACCATGCCGGATCCCGCCAGCAGCACGGAGAAACCGCCCGGCGCCTGCAGGATGGCCTCTTCCAGCTTGGCCTTGCCGGTGAAGACGTCGTGTAGCGTGATCTTGGGATACAGGTTCAGCACCACGTCGAGGTTGGCAAGCCCGAGGTCGGCGTCGAGCACCAGCACCTTGTGGCCGCGCTTGGCCAGGGCGGCAGCGAGGTTGGCGGAGACGAAGGTCTTGCCGACGCCGCCCTTGCCGCTGGTGACGGCGATCACCTTGCCCAGCGGTTTCAGCGGCAGCCGGCTGGTGTCCCGCTGCTCGGAGGATGGGGTCAGGACTTCGTTCATGCGTTGACTCGGTGGAGGGGATCGTCCGCCGGGGCGGGCGTGCCGCCGGGCAGGCTGGCTGTCAGTGCGGGGGCGGGGTCCGTCAGATGGCTGAACAGCAGGCCTTTCTCTTCGGCACTGACCGAAATTTCCTGCGGCTGATCGAGCAACACCAGGTTGCGTCCGTCGGCCTTGGCGCGGTACAGCTGCTGGTCGGCGCGTTCGATCCACAGGTCGGCGGTGGATCGCACCCATTCCGGCGCGTAGGCGCCGCCGATGCTGATGGTGATCTGCAGGTTGGCCATCGGCGAAACGGCAATCGACAGCGATTCGATGGTGCGGCGGATGCGCTCGGCAACGGCGCGCCCGCAGGCCGGGCGGCAGTTGGGCAGGATCATCGCGAATTCCTCGCCGCCATAGCGCGCGACGGTGTCCATCGGCCGCACGCAGCCGGCCAGGCAGTGGCCGACGGCCTTCAGCACCTGGTCGCCGACCAGGTGGCCATGGGTGTCGTTGATGTGCTTGAAGTGGTCGATGTCGAGCAGCAGCAGCAGGATCGATTCGCCCGATCGCGCGACGATCTCGATCGAGCGTTCGAGCACCGCCCGAAAATGCCTGCGGTTGCCCAGGCCAGTCAGCGGATCCTTGAGAGAAAGTTCGCACAGACTGTCGACCACCCGCTGCAGGTAAGCGAGGGGGGACTCGCCGGGTTCCTGGCTGTCTGCCTGTCCGGCGTGCTTCAGCAGCGCGCGGGCGTCGTCCAGTCTCAGGGTATGCAGGTCGATCTGGGAGGGCGTGATCAAGGATGCCACAGCGGTTCAAGTACCTGGCGTTCAAAGTCAAGAAAAGGACCAGGAAGAGAGAACTCAACCGCCTTTGCGGCGAGTATGTGGGGATTTGCGCCTTTGATCAAGCGCCCGGGCGGCGATCAGCCTGGTTATGGGCGTTTCGGGCGGAGCGGGCAGCCGGTCAGCCCACCGCCATGGCGAGTTCGGGTTCGTCCCCGGCAGCCGCCTGCGGCGGGAACGGGAGTCGTTCCACTTCGTTGCCCCGCTCGTTGCGATAAATCAATTCGCGGGTGGCGAAGTCGTACTCCGGGTGGCGCGGGTCGCTCCAGTGATTGAGGAAATGGACATAGAACGCCGAGAACAGGCCCCGGGCCGGTTTGTCCTTCTGCAGGGCGAACACGTATTCGGGCTGTGACTTCAGCTCCTGGCCGTCATGGCAGTACTGCACCCACACATATTCGCCGGTGACGATCAGGTTCCAGAAAGGGGGATCGTCGTAGAACTTCAGCGTGACCTTCTTTCCCGCAGCAGCCAGGCTGGCCAGACGGCCGATCGTTGCGGCGGTTTCCTGGCAGTAGGTCTCCAACAGGGGAGCGGGGTCGCCCAGCGACAGCACACGCCGCATGGCGCCCGCGCCGTAGGGATTCATCAGCATCACCCGCAATTCGTAGCTGTGATCGATGACGCGCCGCAGCTGGCGCTGTTCCGACACGAACGTGTCGTAGCCGGTAACCGACATCACCGACACATCGCGGGTGCCGGTGATGCGGTCGAGCAGGGTGCGGTCGGTGCGGCCGGAGAAGCGGCTGCCCTCCTCGCGTACGTGGACCAGCGAGATCAGGCGGTTCATCCGGCGGCTGAGATGTCCCTGCCGGGCGCCGAGGAAGAGGTTGAACAGCACGACCAGCACGGCGGCGAAAATGATTTCGTTGATCAGCAGCAACTGCGAATCGTATTCCACCATGGGCCACCAGGTGAACAGGATGAATTTGGCCAGCATCGGCAGGGAAAAGGCGATGCCGACTGCCAGCAGGGTCACGCCGATGTGGCCCAGGATGTGTTTAAGGGTGTGAATGATGCCGGTGAAATGTGGGGTCTCCATACCGCTCCTTGACTGCCGGCAAACGACGCCGGCCGGGTTGAAATGCATCCGCGCCTCAGCAGGTGAGGGGGCAGTACGGGAGATTGGAAACCGGAAAGCACAATAGGTTCACCCAGCCGGGTGGAACCCGCGGTACGAGGCCATGTCATTACGCAAGACAAACTGAACAGACTGCGCCGCGAATCCCCGTCGGACGGGACGCGGCCACCCTGCCCGACCCCGGTCGGTCGAACAGGCCCTGCCCTGGCAAGGCGTCAGGCGACGCTGCCGAAACTGCGGTCGGTGGCGATGAAGGGCGCCTTCAGGCCGGCGATGCGGCAGCTTTGCGCGATCGGCCCACCCGGAAAGAGGGTGTAGAGGTATTTCAGGCCGCCTTTCTGGTGGAAGCATTCGTCCAGGGCGTCGTGCAGGTCGCGCAGGTTGATGATGGTGTCGTCGGCGTGATGCGCGTAATAGCTCTGCAGGGCGCGCACCGCTTCCCAATGGTCTGGCGAGAGATCCAGCCCTTCCTCGCGCGCGACCTGCATCGCCTCGTCGCGTGTCCAGTCGAGCGGCGCATGGGGAAAATCGGGGTCGCTAGCCGGCTCCCGGATCAGCCGGTTGATATCGGTCGAAACGTGCAGCATGGTCATCTCCTTATGGCTGACGGGGTACCTTTTAAAAATAGGCCAGGCCGCCGCCGGGTACAAGCAGCGTTTGCGGATGAAGTCTTTCAGCGCATGTAGGCGTATCCCTCCTGCTGCAGCCGCACGATCTCGGCGTCCGCCATGGGGACAAGGGTGACGAAGCCGTGGATGTCCTCGGGCTGGAAGCCGTGCATTCCGGCTGCCAGCCGGCACATGCGGAATTCGATGATGCCGGACTGGGTGGCGCTCTGCGCGCGCTGCATCAGGTCGCGGTACTTCGGATAATTCCTGATGGAAAAGAAGGGGATTTCGTTGCCGTGCAGCAGGATCACGATGCGGCTGTCGAACGGGTCGGAGCCGTTGAGGTCGGCCAGCAGCATGGCGCGGCTGATCACGCCGCGCATCGTCGCTTCGCTGCCGGTGGTAACGTCGTAGACGACCTTCTGCCGTCCGTATGCCTGCTCCACGGCCCGGGCGTGCCCCCACGGCGCTTCGCTGGCCTGGGCGAAATCCGGCAAGAGCGCGGCGGCCAGCAGCAAGCCGGCGAGCGCGGCCCAGGCCTGTGCTGCAGGCGCGCTGGCGCGGCGGGCCGAGGGGGGATGCAAGGCGTTCGGATGCATGAAGTCTCTCCTGTTGCGGCCGGGAGTCCGATGGACCCGTCGTGAAGGCAGTTCGTTCAGCATACCGGGCGGCAGCCCGCCGCTCCATCCTGGAGCGGCGGGTGTGTCCAGGGATGGCCGCCGCGGCGGCCATGAAAAAACCGGGCCTGGGCCCGGTTCTCAGGAGAAAGCAGGGATCAGGCCCGCCGCTTCAGCGGCTGCTGCCCCCGCCGGAGGTCAGGGTGGTGGTGGTGTCGAGGTAGCGGTTCACCGTGTCGGCGCCGGCGCCCATGCTCACGAAATCGGCAAACTCGGTACCGCTGAGATCGTCCTCGATGCGGGTGTTGTGGATGTCATTCGGCATATTGGCCCAGCCGGCACCGTTGGGGCTGTTGTGGTCGGCCAGGGCGGATGCCGAGACGAGGGCGGCCAGGGAACCGAAAACCAGGGCGTGTGCAGTGCGCTTCATGAATCACTCCTATTCAGATGAACATATCCGTCATGCGGGGAAATGCATGCGGTGTGGGCATCCTAGGGAGGATCTGTCGCATCCCTGTGTCGGCGGCGTTCCAGAATGTGACGGTCTGTGACAGCGGCGAAGGACGGACTAAGCTGAAACCATCCCGTCCGCTGCGAAGGAAGCTGTCATGGCCAAGCGATCCTATCCCCTGTCCAAAGTCTACGGCCTGCTGGAGCCGGGGCCGGTGGTGCTGGTGACCACCGCCCGCAAGGGCCGCGCCAACATCATGACGATGTCGTGGCACACCATGATGGAATTCGAGCCGCCGCTCATAGGCTGTGTGATCAGCGGACGCAACGCCTCGTTCGACACGCTGCGCGCGACGAAGGAATGCGTGATCAACGTCCCGACGCGGGAACTGGCGAAGCAGGTGGTCGGCGTCGGCAACTGCTCGGGGCTCAAGGTCGACAAGTTCGCCAGGTTCGGCCTCACGCCCGTCGTCGCCAGCGAGGTACAGGCGCCGCTGATCGCGGAGTGCTACGCCAGTCTCGAATGCCGGGTGGCCGACACGCGCTTGGTGAACCGCTACAACTTCTTCGTCCTCGAGGTGGTAAAGGCATGGGTCGACACTGCCGTGAAGCAGCCGCAGACGTTGCATCATCGCGGCAATGGCGTGTTCGCGGTGGCGAGCGAGACGATGAAGTTGCGTTCAGGGGCGAAATAGCCGGCGTTTGCCGGGTCTCGCGGCTGGATTTCCGGCGCCAGCCGACAGGCTGAAATGTCTGCAGCCGTTCAAGCGAAAGGGAACACCATGAGCATTGCAAAAACCATCGAGGTCACGGCGAGTTCCGAAAAAGGATTCGAAGACGCGATCAAGCAGGGCATCGCGAAGGCGGCGGAGACGCTGGAGAACATCACCGGCGCCTGGGTGATGGATCAGAGCGTGAAGGTGAAGAAAGGCAAGATCACCGAATACGGCGTCAGGATGAAGCTGACCTTCATCCTGAAATAAGGAATAACGCGTTCACTGCGGCGCTGCCCGGCAGGACGGCGCCGTCCGGACTTGCAGGATTTCCGACGGCGCGGAAGGCCGCTGCCGCGCCTGTTTGCGCCCGGCGCTTTCGGGCCCCCTCCCGTGGCCGCATAATGCGCGCTGTGTTTTGGCCGCCCGCGCGGCAGTCCGAGTTCATGCCCAATCTCCCCTACTGGCGTCTGTCCGGTTTCTATTTCTTCTATTTCGCCTTCGTCGGCGCGATGTCGCCGTTCTGGGGGCTGTACCTGCAGTCGCTGGCATTCAACGCATTCCAGATCAGCGTGTTGATGTCGCTGCTGCAGGTGATGCGGATCTTCGCGCCCAACATCTGGGGGCATATCGCCGATCGCAGCGGTCGCCGCACGGCGATCGTGCAGGTTGCGGCGCTGGGGAGCGTGCTGGCGTTCGCCGGGGTGTTTCTCGGCAGCGGTTTCTGGTGGCTGTTCGCGGTGATGGCGGCGCTGAGCTTCTTCTGGAGCGCGTCGCTGCCGCTGGTCGAGGCGATGACGCTGTCGCACCTGGGCGAGCGCACCGACGCATATGGCCGCATCCGCCTGTGGGGTTCGATCGGCTTCATCGTCATGGTGCTGGGGCTGGGCTACGCGTTCGACCATGTGTCGATCAGCTGGCTGCCGTGGGCGGTATTGGCGGTCATGCTGGGCATCGCCGCGTTCGCGCGGGTGATACCCGAGGCGGACATCCTCGCCCATGCCAGCGACCACCATTCGATCTGGGACATCGTGAAACGGCCCGAGGTGGCGTCGCTGCTCGTCGCCTGCCTGCTGATGGCGGTGACGCACGGGCCGTACTACACCTTCTATTCGATCTATCTCGTCGACCACGGCTACGACAAATCCACCGTAGGCTGGCTGTGGGCGCTGGGCGTGCTGTGCGAGATCGGGATTTTCCTCGTCATTCCGCGCATCTTCGCCCGGGTGACGCCGCGCCGGCTGATCCTGGCGAGTTTCGCGCTGGCGGTGCTGCGCTTCCTCCTGATCGCCTGGGGCGTGGAGTCGGTCTGGCTCGTGTGGGGCGCGCAGACGCTGCACGCCTTCACCTTCGGCACCTACCACGCGGCGGCGGTGGCGCTGATCCACCAGCATTTTCGCGGGCGCCATCAGGCGCGCGGGCAGGCGCTTTACACCAGCCTGTCCTATGGCGTCGGCGGCACCATCGGCGGCTTGGCCAGCGGATTGACCTGGGAAGCGCCGGGGCCGGCGTGGACCTTCACCCTGGCTGCAGCGAGCGCGGCGCTGGCCTGGCTGGTCTATGCCGTGTGGGGTCAGACAAAACCCGTGCCAGCGCCCCTCAAGCTATGAAATAATCAGCGTTTTACGCGCTCTAACGCCTTATTCCGAATGTCCGGCCAAACCTTGTTCAAGAAGCTGTGGGACGCCCACGTCGTCCACGTCGAGCCTGACGGCACCACGCTGCTCTATATCGACCGCCACCTGGTGCACGAAGTCACCAGCCCGCAGGCCTTCGAGGGGCTGAAGCTTGCCCATCGCAAACCGCGCCGCATCGACGCGGCGGTCGCCGTGCCCGACCACAACGTGCCGACCACCGACCGTTCGCAGGGCATCGCCGACCCGGTGTCGCGCCTGCAGGTGGAAACGCTCGACGCCAACTGCGCCGAATTCGGCATCACCGAATTCGGCATGAACGACATCCGCCAGGGCATCGTCCACGTCATCGGCCCCGAGGAGGGGCTGACCCTGCCGGGCATGACCGTGGTGTGCGGAGACTCGCATACCTCGACGCATGGCGCGTTCGGCGCACTGGCATTCGGCATCGGCACCTCCGAGGTCGAGCACGTGCTGGCGACGCAATGCCTGTGGCAGAAGCCGTCGAAGACCATGCTGGTCAAGGTCGAGGGCACGCTCGGCAAGGGCGTGACCGCGAAGGACATCGCGCTCGCCGTCATCGGCGAGATCGGCACCGCCGGCGGCACCGGCTACGCCATCGAGTTCGGCGGCTCGGCGATTCGTGCTCTCACGATGGAAGGCCGCATGACGCTGTGCAACATGGCGATCGAGGCGGGCGCGCGCGCCGGCATGGTGGCGGTCGACCAGACCACGATCGACTATGTCAAAGGCCGGCCCTACGCGCCCACGGGCGACGCCTGGGACAAGGCCGTGGCGTGGTGGAACACCCTGCATTCGGACGCCGACGCCCGGTTCGATCGCGTGGTCGAACTCGACGCCGCGAAGATCGAGCCGCAGGTCACCTGGGGCACCTCGCCCGAGATGGTGACGACCATCGGCGGCCGCGTGCCGAATCCAGCCGACGCGCCGAACGAGGTCAAGCGCCACGACTGGACGCGTGCGCTCGAATACATGGGCCTGACGGCCGGTACGCCGATCGACGAGATCCCGGTCGACAAGGTGTTCATCGGATCGTGCACCAATTCACGGATCGAGGACCTGCGCGAGGCCGCGGCGGTGGCGAAGGGCTGCAAGGTCGCCGCTAATGTCAAGCTGGCGATGGTGGTGCCGGGTTCAGGCCTGGTGAAGCAGCAGGCCGAGGCCGAGGGCCTCGACAAGATCTTCGTCGAGGCCGGCTTCGAGTGGCGCGAGCCCGGCTGCTCGATGTGCCTGGCGATGAACGCCGACCGCCTGGAGCCGGGCGAGCGCTGCGCCTCCACCTCCAACCGCAATTTCGAAGGGCGGCAAGGGCAGGGCGGCCGCACCCATCTGGTCAGCCCGGCCATGGCGGCTGCGGCCGCGTGCGCCGGGCACTTTGTCGACGTTCGCAAGGCGTGAGGAGAGAGGCGATGAAAAAGTGGGGCACTCTGCTTCTGCTGGGCCTGCTTGCCGGGCACGGGGCGTACGCCGCCGAGGAAGGCGTCGTGCAGAAGGTCGGTGACGGCATCAAGAAAGGCGGTGAGGCCGCCGCTCACGGCATCGAAAAAGGCGTCGATGCAACCGAGCGCGGCGTGAAGAAAGCGGTGGAAGCCACCAAGAAGGGCGTGAAGAAAGCCGCGACCGCAACCGAGAAAGGCGTTAAGAAAGGCGCCGCCGCGACCGGCGAAGGGCTGCAGAAGGCGGGCGAGTGGATCGAAGAGAAAGCCGGCCAGGGCGGTGACGACCAGGGCGACAAGCAGTAGGAAAAGGCGAGAAGCAATGCAAAAATTTACCGTACTGGACGGCCTGGTCGTGCCGCTGGATCGTGCCAACGTGGACACCGACGCGATCATCCCCAAGCAGTTCCTGAAATCGATCAAGCGCGCCGGTTTCGGCCCCAACCTGTTCGACGAATGGCGCTATCTCGACCACGGCGAGCCGGGCATGGACCCCGCCACGCGCAAGCCGAACCCCGAGTTCGTGCTGAATTTCCCCCGCTACAAGGGCGCCAGCGTGCTGCTGGCGCGCGACAACTTCGGCTGCGGCTCGAGCCGCGAGCATGCGCCGTGGGCGCTGGAGGACTACGGCATCCGCGCCATCATCGCGCCGAGCTTCGCCGATATCTTCTACAACAACTGCTTCAAGAACGGCATCCTGCCGATCGTGCTCGACGCCGCGGCGGTCGACCGCCTGTTCCGTGAATGCGAAGCCAGCGTTGGCTATCAACTGAAGGTCGATCTGGACAAGCAGACCGTCACCACGCCGGGCGGCGAGGTGCTGGCGTTCGAGGTCGACGGCGGCCGCAAGCATCGTCTGCTGAACGGGCTCGACGACATCGGACTGACGCTCCTGCAGGCCGACAAGATCAAGGCGTACGAAGAACGGCGCAAGCAGGAAGCCCCCTGGTTATTTAGTGGATCACAACAATGAAGATTGCAGTCTTGCCGGGTGACGGCATCGGTCCGGAAATCGTCGCCCAGGCGGTGAAGGTGCTGGAAGTCCTGCGTGCCGACGGCGCGAAAATCGAAATGGAGAGCGCGCCCATCGGCGGTGCGGGCTATGACGCGGCGGGCGATCCGCTGCCGGACGCGACGCTGAAGCTCGCACGCGCGGCCGACGCGGTGCTGCTCGGCGCCGTCGGCGGCCCGCAGTACGACACGCTCGACCGCCCGCTGCGCCCCGAGCGCGGCCTGTTGCGCATCCGCAAGGAGCTCAACTTGTTCGCCAACCTGCGGCCGGCGCTGCTGTATCCCGAACTGGCGGGCGCTTCGTCGCTCAAGCCCGAAGTGGTGTCCGGACTCGACCTCATGATCGTGCGCGAGTTGACCGGCGACGTCTATTTTGGACAGCCGCGCGGCATCGAAGTGCGGAATGGCGAACGCGTCGGCTTCAACACCATGCTGTATTCCGAATCCGAAGTGCGCCGCGTCGCCCACGTCGCCTTCGGCATCGCGATGAAGCGCGGCAGGAAACTGTGCTCGGTCGAAAAAGCCAACGTGCTCGAATGCTCCGAGCTGTGGAAGGAGGTGATGATCGAGGTGGCCAAGGACTACCCCGAGGTCGCGCTCTCGCACATGTACGTCGACAACGCGGCGATGCAGCTGATCCGTGCGCCCAAGCAGTTCGACACCATCGTCACCGGCAACATCTTCGGCGACATCCTGTCGGACGCTGCGTCGATGTTGTCGGGCTCGATCGGCATGCTGCCGTCGGCCTCGCTGGACGAGCACAACAAGGGCATGTACGAGCCGATCCACGGTTCGGCGCCCGACATCGCCGGCAGGAACCTGGCGAACCCGCTGGCGACCATCCTGTCGGTGGCGATGATGTACCGCTACACCTTCGCCGACCTGGCGACCGCCGACCGCATCGAGAATGCGGTGAAGAAGGTGATCGCACAGGGTCTGCGCACCGGCGACATCTGGACCGAGGGCACGCAGAAAGTGTCGTGCAGCGAGATGGGCGACGCGGTCGTCGCTGCGCTCTAGGATTTAGGAACTAGGGACGAGGAGTTAGGGCAGGAGCGGGCTGTGCCCGCGCAATTTTGGGCAGCGCGGCCGAAGGCCGCTCATTCCCTAGCCCCTAAATCCTGGCCCCTAGCCCCCCACACAGGAGAGAGAAAATGATGAAGGTAGGACTGATCGGCTGGCGCGGCATGGTGGGTTCCGTGCTGATGGGCCGCATGAAGGAAGAACGCGATTTCGACCACATCGAGCCGGTGTTCTTCACCACCTCCAACGTCGGCGGCAAGGGCCCCGACATCGGCCGCGACGTGCCGCCGCTGAAGGATGCCAACAGCATCGACGAGCTCAAGGCCTGCGACACCATCATCACCTGCCAGGGCGGCGACTACACCAAGGAAATCTACCCGCAGCTGCGCGCGGCGGGCTGGAACGGCTACTGGATCGACGCCGCCTCGACGCTCAGGATGAAGGATGAGGCCATCATCATCCTCGACCCGGTCAACAAGAACGTCATCACCGACGGCATCGCCAACGGGGTCAAGACCTACGTCGGCGGCAACTGCACGGTGTCCTTGATGCTGATGGCGATGGGCGGGCTGTTCGACGCCGGTCTGGTCGAGTGGGTGTCGCCGATGACCTACCAGGCCGCTTCCGGCGCCGGCGCGCGCAACATGCGCGAGCTGATCTCGCAGATGGGCGCGGTGCACGCCGAGGTGATGGACCTGATCGGCGACCCGGCCTCAGCCATCCTCGAAATCGACCGCAAGGTGGCCGAGTTCATCCGTTCCGACCGCTACCCGGTCGACGCCTGGCCGGTGCCTTTGGCCGGCAACCTGATCCCGTGGATCGACGTCGCGCTGGAGTCCGGCCAGTCGAAAGAGGAGTGGAAGGCGCAGGTCGAAGCCAACAAGATCATGCGCCGCAGCGACAAGCCTATCCCGATCGACGGCCTGTGCGTGCGCGTCGGCGCGATGCGCTGCCACTCGCAGGCGCTCACCATCAAGCTGACCAATGACGTGCCGCTGGCCGACATCCACAGCCTGATCGCCGCGCATAATCAATGGGTGAAGGTGGTGCCGAACGACCGCGAGATCACCATGCGCGAACTCACCCCGGCGGCGGTGACCGGCACGCTGACCGTGCCGATCGGCCGTATGCGCAAGCTCAACATGGGGCCGCAGTACCTGACTGCCTTCACCGTCGGCGACCAGTTGTTGTGGGGCGCCGCCGAACCCTTGCGCCGCATGCTGCGGATCCTGCTGGAAGCCTGAGCAGGCAGGGGCAGGTCGGACGGGTGCGGTCGTTGCGCTAAAGATTGCGCCTGACGAGCCGTCAATAGTGGCGTCAAGGATTCAACAGCCCCGCCGCGCGGGGTGAATAGGGAGAAACGGGATGAAATTGAAGCGCTTCACCACCCAGCTGGCGGCCGCGGGCCTGGTTGCCCTGCCGCTGATGGTGCACGCCGCCGGGTTGGGCAAGCTGTCGGTCACCTCGGCGCTGGGCCAGCCGCTTACGGCCGAGATCGAACTGTTTGCAGCGGACAAGGCCGAACTCGACAGCCTGTCGGCCACGCTCGCTTCGGATCAGGCGTTCCGCGATGCCCGCGTCGAATTCGCCCCCATCCTGTCTTCCCTGCGTTTCACGGTCGAGAAAAAGCCCAACGGCAAGGCCGTGCTGAAAGTCACCTCGAGCCGGCCGGTCAACGATCCCTTCATCGACCTGCTGGTGGAGCTGAACTGGGCCTCGGGCCGCCTGGTGCGCGAATACACCATGTTGCTTGACCCCCCCGGTGTGCCCAGCACGCAGACGGTCGCTCCGGTGACGGTTGCGCCGGCACAGACGACCGCGCCGAAGCCGGCTGCCCAGGCACCTGCCGCCACACCCGTAGCGCCCACCACGGTGCCTGCCGAAGCCAAGGCGCCCGCGGCTGCACCCAAGCCTCAGGCCACGACGCCCGACCGCGTGAAAGTGAAGCGCGGCGACACCCTGATACGCATCGCCGGCCGTGTACGCCCGGAAGGCGTGAGCCTGGAGCAGACCCTGATCGGGCTGTACCGCGAAAACACCCAGGCCTTCGATGGCAACATCAACCGCCTGAAAGCCGGCAAGACGCTCAACGTGCCGGAGGTCGAGAAAGTGGCCGCCATTCCGCAGAAGGAAGCCGTGCGCGAGCTCAAGCTGCAGGCCGACGACTGGCGCGCCTATCGCCAGAAGCTGGCAGGTGCAGTGAGTGCCGCGCCCGCAGCCAAACCTGCGCCGGGTCAGGCCAGCAGTGGCAAGATCACGCCCAAGGTGGAGGACAAGGCCAAGCCGGCCCCCGAGGCGCAGAAGGACGTGCTGAAACTGTCCAAGGCCACGCCGTCCGTCGCCGCCAAGGCTAACGAAACCCGTGCCCTGCAGGACAAGCTGCGCGCCCAGGAAGAGGACGCGATCGCGCGCGAAAAGGCGTTGAACGAATCCGGTCAGCGCGTGGCCATGCTGGAAAAGCAGGTCCAGGACATGCAGAAACTGGTGGAAATGAAGGAAAAGGCGCAAAACGAGGCGCCTGCCCCGGCCACGCCTGCCCCCGCCCCGGTTCCTGCCGCGGCCGAAGCGAAACCCGAGCTCAAGCCTGCGCCGGTTGCGCCGGCTGTCGAGGCCCCGCCGGCTGCCCCTGAGGCGACCGATAACTGGTACGACCCGCTGCTCGCCAATCCGATGTACTGGGGCGGCGGCCTTGCCGCGCTGGGTCTCGGCGGCGTGCTGTGGTGGATGATGGCGGGCGGCGGTCGCCGCCGCAAGACCAGCAATACCGCGCTGGAAGACAGCATCATGAGCGGCGGGGAAGTTCGCCCCAACACCGTGATCGGTGCGGCGTCGGGCGGCAGCGTCAATACCGGCGACACCTCCTTCCTGACCGATTTCAGCCAGGCGGGTCTCGGGACCATCGACACCCACGACGTCGACCCGATCGCCGAAGCCGAGGTCTACATGGCCTACGGTCGTGACGCGCAGGCCGAGGAAATCCTCAAGGAAGCCATCACCAAGAACCCCGACCGTCACGAGATTCGCGTCAAGCTGCTGGAAATCTATGCGGCACGCCGCAATACCACGGCGTTCGCATCGGTGGCCGGTGAGCTCTACGCCGCGCTCGGCAGCAAGTCCAGCCCGCTGTGGGACAAGGCCTGCGAGATGGGCCGCGGTATCGACCCGACCAATCCGCTATACGGCGGCGTGCAGTCGGGTGCCGCGCCCGCGGCTACCGTGGCGGCTACCGCAGCGGTTGCCGGCGGCGCGGTGGCTTTCGATACCGAAGCCTCCGCAGACGAGACGGTTGCAGTGGCGATGCCCGAGCCGGTGGCCGAATTCAAGCCCGAGCCGGTGGCCGAAAGCGCGCCGATGGAGTTCGAGTCCGCAGGCCACGTCCTCAATTTCGACGCGCAGGCTGAAACGCCGGCCGCCCCCGATGCCGGCCATCAGGAAATGGACACCCAGGGCCTCAGCTTCGACCTGCCGGACCTGGACATCCCTGCAGCTGCCGACGACGACCTGAAACTCGATCTCGGCCTGGAGGAAGACAACGGTCCCGACAGCAAATTCGACTTCAGCGGCCTCGACCTCGACCTCGGCGAAGCCGGCGGCAACGAGCTCGAACTCGACGAAGTCGGCACCAAGCTCGACCTCGCCCGGGCCTACGTGGAAATGGGCGACAAGGAAGGCGCGCGTGAAATCCTCAACGAAGTGCTGGCCGAGGGCAACGACAGGCAGAAGGCCGACGCGAAAGGCATGTTGGGCGCGCTTGGCTAACTCCCTGCATCCGGTCGCCCGCATCCTGCTGTGGTGCGGGTGGGCGGCGGCGGCGGAAGCCGCCTCGCTGTCCGGTCTGATTCCCCTGGCCGTCGCAAGCGCGACGGCCTTTCTGTTTTCACCTGTCCGGGTTCAATTGGTGCGCTTGCTGCGGCGCACCCGCTGGCTGCTGCTCGTGCTGCTGCTCACCTATGCCTGGACGTTGCCGGGCGAGGCGCTGTGGGCGGGCTGGGGAAGTCCCAGCATCGAAGGCTTGCAGCAGGGCGCGTTGCGGGTCGTGCGTCTCGCGCTGCTGCTCGCGGGGCTTGCGCTGCTGCTGGCATACACGGCCCGCGCGCGCCTGATCTACGGCCTCTACGTCCTGGCAAAGCCGTTGACCTGGCTCGGTTTCGACCGCCGCGCCTTCGCGGTGCGCCTGGGCCTGACGCTGGACTACGTCGAGCACGCGCCGAAGCCGGCACGCTGGCTGGACGCGCTGCGCGCTCCGCTGCCCGACGTCGCGACGCCCGCCACTTACACGCTCGAGACCGAGCGCTGGCAAAGCCGCGACAGCGCCGTCATACTCGCGGGCTTGCTTCTGCTGGGAATCGTATTGGCATGAGAATCGTAGTGGGCCTGGAATACCGCGGCGTCGGCTTCTGCGGCTGGCAGTCGCAGCCGCAGGGCTGCGGGGTGCAGGACGCGCTGGAAGCCGCAGTGTCCGTCATCGCCGGGGAAAAAACCGCCGTCACCGCGGCCGGTCGTACCGATACCGGCGTGCACGCGGCCTACCAGGTGGCGCATTTCGACGTCGGCGTCGAACGTCCGCTCACCGCCTGGGTACGCGGCGTCAACAGCCACCTGCCGCCGGGGGTGGCTGTGCTGTGGGCGCGCGAGATCGACGCGTCCTTTCACGCGCGCTTCGCTGCCACCCAGCGCGGTTACCGCTACGTGCTGCTGAATCATCCGGTGCGGCCCGGTCTCCACGAAGGGCTGATCGGCTGGCATCACCGCCCGCTCGACGCCGACGCGATGAACCGGGCCGCGGCGCATCTCATCGGGCAGCATGATTTTTCCGCCTTCCGTGCCGCCGAATGCCAGGCGAAGTCGCCGGTCAAGGAACTGCGCCGCGCCCACATCGAGCGGCGCGGCGACTACCTGTTGTGCGATTTCCAGGCCGACGGCTTCCTGCACCATATGGTGCGCAATCTCATGGGCTGCCTGGTCCAGGTCGGTGCCGGCAGCCAGCCGGCGGAGTGGATGGGCGAGATCCTGGTAAGCCGCGACCGTACTCGCGCCGCGCCGACCTTCGACGCGGCGGGCTTGTATCTCACCCACATCCGGTATCCTGCGCACTTTGCCCTGCCGGAAAGCTCCGATCGATGGCTGTTCGCGTAAAAATCTGCGGCATCACCCGGGCGCAGGACCTGCACGCTGCCTGCGCCGCCGGGGCGGATGCGCTGGGTTTCGTGTTCTACGAAAAAAGCCCGCGCCACGTGCCGTCCGAGACGGCGGCCGCCCTGCTGCGCGAGCTGCCGCCCTTCGTGCAGAGCGTCGGCCTGTTCGTTGACGCCGATCCGGCGTTCGTGGAAGCCGTGTTGCGGGTTGCGCCGCTCGATCTCCTGCAGTTCCACGGTGACGAGACCCCGGCCGACTGCGCGCGCTACGGCCGCCCTTACATCAAGGCGGTGCGCGTCAATCGGGACACGGATTTGCTAAAATGCGCGGCTGACTTCGAGGCCGCGCGCGGACTGTTGCTCGATGCCTTCGTTCCGGGCGTGCCGGGCGGTACCGGCGAACGGTTCGACTGGGGACTGATCCCGCCGGATCTGCCGCTGCCGGTCATCCTGTCGGGCGGACTCGCGCCCGACAACGTCGCCGAAGCGGTGCGGGCCGTGCGCCCGTGGGCGGTGGACGTGTCCTCCGGCGTGGAGGCCTCGAAAGGCATCAAGGACGCGCAACGTATTGCGCGATTCATTGCGAACGCGAAAGAAGCATCATGAAGCTGACTGATCTCCCCGATTCCCGCGGCCACTTCGGTCCCTACGGCGGCATCTTCGTCGCCGAAACCCTGATGGCCGCGCTGGACGAGTTGCGCGCCGAATATGACAAGGCGCGCCAGGATCTCGCCTTCATGGCCGAATACGAATACGAACTCAAGCACTACGTCGGCCGCCCCAGCCCGGTGTATCACGCCCGCCGCCTGTCCGAAGCCTACGGCGGCGCGCAGATCTATCTCAAGCGCGAAGACCTCAACCACACCGGCGCGCACAAGATCAACAACACCATCGGCCAGGCGCTGCTCGCCCGCCGCATGGGCAAGAAACGCGTCATCGCCGAGACCGGCGCCGGCCAGCACGGGGTGGCTTCCGCCACTGTCGCCGCGCGCTACGGCATGGAATGCGTGGTCTACATGGGCGCCGAAGATGTCGCGCGCCAGGCGCCCAACGTCTTCCGCATGAAGCTCCTGGGCGCCACCGTGGTGCCGGTATCGAGTGGCTCGAAGACGCTGAAGGACGCACTCAACGAGGCGATGCGCGACTGGGTGACCAACGTCGAATCGACCTTCTACATCCTCGGCACCGCTGCCGGCCCGCATCCCTATCCCATGCTGGTGCGCGACTTCCAGTGCGTGATCGGCCGCGAGTGCATCCAGCAGATGCCGGAACTCATCGGCCGCCAGCCCGATGCGGTGGTCGCCTGCGTCGGCGGCGGCTCCAACGCCATCGGCATCTTCCATCCCTACATTCCGTACGAGAACGTGCGCCTGATCGGCGTCGAGGCGGGCGGCTCCGGCGTCGACAGCGGCAAGCACGCGGCGCCACTCACCGCCGGCACCCCCGGCATCCTGCATGGCTTCCGCAGCTACCTGATGCAGGACGAGAACGGCCAGATCATCGAGACCCACTCGGTCTCCGCCGGCCTCGACTACCCCGGCGTCGGCCCCGAGCACAGCTACCTGAAGGACGCCGGCCGCGCCGAATACGTCGCCATCAACGACGACGAGGCGCTTGCCGCCTTCCACGACCTGTGCCGGCTGGAGGGCATCATTCCCGCGCTCGAATCGAGCCACGCCGTCGCGCAGGCGAAGAAGCTCGCGCCGACCATGAAGAAGGACCAGATCATCCTGGTCAACCTCTCGGGGCGCGGCGACAAGGACATCAACACCGTGGCGAAGGCGTCGGGGATCACGCTGTAAGCCGACCCTCCCAGCCACGATTTCAGAAGACACCATCATGAGCCGCATCGGCCCGACCTTCACTGCCCTCAAGGCGCAAAACAGAAAAGCTCTGATTCCCTTCATCACCGCCGGCGATCCCGGCAAGGGGCTCACCGTGCCGCTGATGCACACGCTGGTGGAAGCCGGCGCCGACATCATCGAGCTGGGGGTGCCGTTCTCCGACCCGATGGCCGACGGCCCGGTGATCCAGCGCGCGTCCGAGCGGGCGCTGGCCAACAAGGTGGGCTTGAAGGACGTGCTGGCGATGACGGCGGAATTCCGCAAGACCAATACGACCACCCCGGTGGTGCTGATGGGCTACGCCAACCCGGTCGAGCGCATGGGCTACGAGGCCTTCGCCCAGGCTGCCAGCGCGGCCGGCGTCGACGGCGTGCTGACGGTCGACATTCCGCCCGAGGAATCGGTGGGCGTGGCCGACGTGTTCAAGGCCCACGGCCTCGACCCGATCTTCCTGCTGTCGCCGACCACGCCCGAATCGCGCATCGAACAGGTGGCAGCTGCGGCGGGCGGCTTCATCTACTACGTGTCGCTGAAAGGCGTCACGGGTTCGGCCAATCTCGACACCGAGGAGGTCGCGAAGAAGCTCGCCCTGGTGCGCAAGCATTGCAGCCTGCCGGTGGGTGTCGGCTTCGGCATCCGCGACGCGGCGACGGCCGAGGCGGTGGCGCGCATCGCCGACGCGGTGGTGGTGGGCAGCCGCATCGTCAACGAAATCGAGACCGCGCCGGAAGGCGAGTGCGTCAAGCGCGTCCAGGCGTTGCTGCAGGATCTGCGGCGCGGCGTCGACGCGGCATCGAAATAACCGGAGAAGACAATGAGCTGGTTCCAGAAAATCCTGCCGCCCAAGATCAAGCGGCGCGCGCAGGCGTCCAAGAAGTCGATGCCCGAGGGCCTGTGGTCGAAGTGCCCGGCTTGCAACGAGGTGCTCTACCGCGCCGACCTCGAAAGCAACCTCGAGGTGTGCCCCAAGTGCGGCCACCACCACCGCATCGGCGCGCGCGCACGGCTGGCGATGCTGCTGGATGCGGAAGGACAACACGAGATCGGCGCCGAGGTGACGCCGCTCGACCCGCTGAAGTTCAAGGACAGCAAGAAATACCCCGACCGCCTGAAGGAAGCCCAGACCGGCACCTCGGAAACCGATGCGCTGGTGGTGATCGGCGGCAGCATCAAGGCGGTGCCGGCGGTGGCGGCGGCGTTCGAATTCAAGTTCATGGGCGGCTCGATGGGCTCGGTGGTCGGCGAACGCTTCGTCCAGGGCGTGGAGGCGGCGATCGAATCGAACTCGGCCTTCGTCTGCTTCTCCGCCAGCGGCGGCGCACGCATGCAGGAGGGCCTGTTCTCGCTGATGCAGATGGCCAAGACCTCGGCTGCGCTCACCCAGCTGTCGCGCCACCGCCTGCCTTTCGTGTCGGTGCTGACCGATCCCACCATGGGCGGCGTCTCGGCCAGCTTCGCCATGCTGGGCGATCTCATCGTCGCCGAGCCCAACGCGCTGATCGGCTTCGCCGGTCCGCGCGTGATCGAGCAGACCGTGCGCGAGACCCTGCCCGAGGGCTTCCAGCGTTCCGAATTCCTGCTCGAGAAGGGCGCCATCGACCGCATCATCGACCGCCGGCAGATGCGCGACGAGCTGGCGACCACCCTGGCGATGATGATGGGGCGGCCCGCTCTGGCCGCATAGGACAACGTCCATCTCGCACCCTGAACGATCGCTGGCCGACTGGCTGGCCCGGCTTGAACGGCTGCATCCCAGCACCATCGAACTGGGGCTCGAGCGGGTGCGCCGCGTCTGGCGTGCTCTCGGACTGGATCCGGGTTTCCCCGTCATCACGGTCGGCGGCACCAACGGCAAGGGGTCCACCTGCGCCTACCTCGAGGCGATACTCGGCGCAGCCGGCTACAAGACGGGGCTCTACACCTCGCCACATCTGTTGCATTACAACGAACGGGTGCGGATAGGCGGTCGCGAGGCGAGCGACGCCGAACTGGTCGCGGCGTTCGAGAAGATCGATGCCGTGCGCGGCGATACCTCGCTGACTTATTTCGAATTTGGCACGCTCGCTGCGATGATGCAGTTCGTCGACGCCGGCGTCGATGTCGCCATCCTCGAAGTCGGACTCGGGGGCCGGCTCGACGCGGTCAATGTGTTCGACGCCGATGCCGCCATCGTCACGAGCGTCGATCTCGACCACATGGATTATCTGGGCGACACCCGCGAGCAGATCGGCTTCGAGAAGGCCGGCATCTACCGGGAAGCTCGCCCGGCAATCTGTGCCGATCCCGTTCCGCCGTCCAGCCTGCTCGGTCATGCCCGCAGCGTGGGTGCCGCTCTACGATGCATCGGGCGCGATTTCGCAGGGCAGCGCGAAGGCGAGGTCTGGACCTATCGCGGTCCAGACCTCGCCTGGCAGGGCTTGCCTTTGCCCGCCATGGCCGGTGCCTGCCAGTTGCGCAATGCAACCGGAGCGCTGGCAGTGCTGGAGGCCATGCGGACCCGCCTGCCGGTCGGCGAATCGGCGCTGCGCCAGGGGCTCGCTGCGGCGCGCGTGCCGGGACGGTTCCAGCGCATCGCCCGCGCGCCGGACGTCATCCTCGACGTGGCGCACAATCCGGAAGCCGCGCGTGCGCTGGCCGAAGCCTTGCACGCGCAGCGGGCTGCCGGCCGTACCCTGGCGGTCGTCGGCATGCTGGCCGACAAGGATGCCGAGGGGGTATTCGCGGCGTTGCGCGGCGAAATCGATGCGTGGTGGACCTGCACGCCCGATTCGCCGCGTGCCTGCGCTGCGGAAGCGCTTGCCGCGACCCTGCGCACGCATGCCGGCGAGGCGCCCGTGCGCGTGCAGCCGGACGTGAATGCGGCGCTCGCGGAGGCGAAAAGCGCAGCGCGCGAAGATGATAGAATTCTCGTCTTCGGTTCGTTCTATACCGTTGCCGCCGTGCTCGACCATGCCGCCACCCAGCAGTGAAAATGACCTCAAACGCCGTGCCCGGCGCCGCCTGATCGGCGCAGTGGCGCTGACCCTGCTGGCGGTGATCGTGCTGCCGCTCCTGCTGGAAGACGAGCCGCCCCCCGCCAGTTCGCTGGCGGTGCGCATGGCAGCGGCCCCGCAACCGGCACCCAGCCCCGAACCCCCGGCCACAGACGCGCGGGCCGCCGAAGCCGCCCAGCCGGCCGCCGCCGCCGAGCCGCCGCCCAGCCCGCTTCCCCCTGCGCCTGAACCGGTCAAGCCCGAACCGGTGGTGAAGGCCGAACCGACGAAGCCCCAACCGGTCAAACCAGCACCCAGACCCGAGCCGGCCCAGGTTCCCAAGCCTGTGTCCGCCAAACCCGCGCCTGTCGCGCAGGCCAAACCGGTGGCCAAGCCAGAAGCGCCCGCCGGGGCCTTCGTCGTGCAGTTGGCGGCCCTGTCGGATGGCGCCAAGGCGGGGGCCTTGAAGACGCGCGCGGCCCAGGCGGGGCTGCCGGCCTATACCGACACCGTCGGCAAGCTGACGCGCGTGCGCGTCGGGCCGTATGCCTCGCGCGAGGCCGCCGTCGCCGCCGCGGTGAAACTGGCCGAGAACGGAATGAACGGCCAGGTCGTCGCGAAATGACCCTGCTCGATCTCATCGTGCTGCTGGTGTTGCTGCTGACGGTGGTGCGCGGTTTGATGCGCGGTCTGGTCGACACGCTGTTTTCGCTGGCCGCCTGGGTGTTGGCCTTCTTGCTGGGCAAGTGGGGCGCGTTGATGGTGGCGCCGCTGCTGCCGATCGGGATCGACAACCCCGGTATCCGCTATTTCGCCGGATTTGCGGTGGTTTTCCTGGTGGTGCTGATCGGCGTGCTGCTGCTTGGCCACGCCCTTGCATCGCTGGTCAAGGCCGTCGGGCTGGGCGGGGCAGACAAGATGCTGGGCGGGGTGGTCGGACTGGCCAAGGGGCTGGTGATCCTGACGGGGTTGACGCTCGCGGCCGGACTCACGTCGCTGCCGCGGACCGACTTCTGGAAACAGGCTGCGCTGTCGGGCAGCCTGCAGGCGCTGGCGCAGCGTGCCTTGCCGCTGGTGCCGGCAGACGTGGCGAAATACGTTCGTTTCGAATAATTTTATGGATGGGTGCACAGCATGTGCGGGGTAATCGGAGTCGTTTCCAATTCGGCAGCCAATCAGCTTCTGTATGACGGGCTGATGGTGTTGCAGCATCGCGGCCAGGACGCAGCCGGCATCGTGACGGCGGAGGAAAGCCGCTTCCACATGCACAAGGGGCAGGGGCTGGCGCGCGACGTGTTCCGCACCCGCGATATGCGCAACCTGCTGGGCGACATGGGTGTGGCGCACGTGCGTTATCCCACCGCCGGCAGCGCCTCGTCGTCGGCCGAATCGCAGCCGTTCTACGTCAATTCGCCGTACGGCATCGTGCTGGGCCACAACGGCAACCTCACCAACACCCATGAACTGAAGGAATCGCTGTTCCGTTCCGACCTGCGCCACGTCAACACCAATTCGGATTCGGAAGTGCTGCTCAACGTGCTGGCGCACGAACTGCAGGTGCGTGCGTCGGGGCGGCAGCTCAACCTCGACACGATCTTCGGCGCCGTCGCCGGCGTGCACGCGCGCTGCAAGGGTGCGTATGCCGTCGTGGCTTTCATCGCAGGCTATGGTCTGCTGGCCTTCCGCGATCCGCACGGCATCCGCCCGCTGGTGATCGGCGTCAACGAGCAGGCCACGCCGCACGAGTACATCATTGCCTCGGAAAGCGTGGCGATCGACACACTGGGTTTCCGTCTGCTGCGCGACGTGGCGCCGGGCGAAGCGGTGTTCATCGACTACCAGCGCCAGCTGCACAGCCGCCAGTGCAGCGACAACGCGGCGCTCAATCCCTGCATCTTCGAATACGTCTACCTGGCGCGTCCGGATTCGGTGATGGACGGCGTCTCGGTCTACAGCACCCGCCTGGCGATGGGCGTGTCGCTGGCGGAGAAGATCAAGCGCGATTTTTCCCACCTGAAGATCGACGTGGTGATCCCGATTCCCGACACCAGCCGGCCCTCGGCGCTGCAACTGGCGAATCATCTCGACGTGCCCTACCGCGAAGGCTTCATCAAGAACCGCTACATCGGCCGCACCTTCATCATGCCGGGGCAGGCGCTGCGCAAGAAATCGGTGCGGCAGAAGCTCAACGCCATCGGCGAGGAGTTCAAGGACAAGAACGTGCTGCTGGTCGACGATTCGATCGTGCGCGGCACCACCAGCCGCGAGATCGTGCAGATGGCACGCGACGCCGGTGCCACCCAGGTGTACTTCGCCTCGGCTTCGCCGCCGGTGCGCTACTCCAACGTCTACGGCATCGACATGCCGACGCGCAACGAACTGATCGCCAACGGCCGCAGCGACGAGGAGATTGCCCGCGAGATCGGCTGCGACGCCCTGATCTACCAGGACCTCGACGCCATGGTCGCGGCGGTGCGGGCGGGCAATCCGTCGATCTGCGATTTCGACACCTCGTGCTTCGACGGCCGCTACATCACCGGCGACGTCACCCCGGAGTACCTGGCTTACGTCGAGGCGGTGCGCAACGGCGAGACGCCGCCCCCCTCCGCGCTGTCGACCCAGCAGCTCGACCTCAATCTGGCGACCGGCGCTTGACCGTTCCGGGCGCCGGGCTTACAGTGATCCGGCGCCGATTTGAACCTCAGCTTGCGGGCGCTTGATAAATACGGCTAAAGCGTCGCAACGGAAACCCCGGACCGCGCTTGGCGTTCGGGGTTTTTTCTTTTGGACTCGACCATGAACGACGATTACGACATTGAGACGCTGGCGGTGCGCGCCGGCACGGTGCGCAGCCAGTTCAACGAACACTCGGAGGCGATGTTCCTCACCTCCAGCTTCGTGTTCGGCAGCGCGGCGGAAGCCGCGGCGCGCTTCAAGGGCGAGCAGCCCGGCCCGATCTACGCACGCTTCACCAATCCCACCGTCAGCATGATGGAAACGCGCCTTGCCGCGCTCGAAGGCGCCGAGCGTTGCGTGGCGTTCGCCTCCGGCATGGCGGCCATCCTGGCGACGGTGATGGGGCTGATGAAGGCGGGCGAGCATGTCGTCGCCTCGCGCTCGATCTTCGGCTCGACGGTCCAGCTGTTCTCCAACATCCTCGGCCGCTTCGGCATCGAAACGACCTACGTGTCGCCGACCGACCCGGCGGAATGGCGTGCGGCGGTGAAGCCGAACACGAAGCTCTTTTTCGTCGAGTCGCCGTCGAACCCGCTCACCGAGGTGAGCGACATCCGTGCGCTCGCTGCCATCGCGCACGAATCCGGCGCGTGGCTCGCGGTCGACAACTGCTTCTGCTCGCCGGCGTTGCAAAAGCCGCTCGAACTCGGCGCCGATATCGTGATCCACTCGGCGACCAAGTATCTGGATGGGCAGGGCAGGGTGCTCGGCGGCGCGGTACTCGGCAGCCAGGCGCTGATGGAGGGCGTCTACACCTTCCTGCGCACCGCCGGGCCGACGCTGTCGGCGTTCAACGCCTGGGTGATTCTCAAGGGTCTTGAGACGCTGTCTATCCGCATGGACGCGCATTCGAGGAACGCGCTGGCGTTGGCGCAGTGGCTGGAAGCCCAGCCTGCGGTCGCGCGCGTGCTCTATCCCGGCCTGCCGTCGCATCCTCAACATGAATTGGCGATGGCGCAGCAGAAGACCGGCGGCGGCATCGTCGCGTTCGAACTCAAGGGCGGCCAGGATGCGGCGTGGAAGCTGATCGATGCGACCAGGCTGTTGTCGATCACCGCCAACCTCGGCGATACCAAGACCACGATCACCCACCCGGCCACGACGACGCACAGCCGCATGACGCCGGAGCAACGCGCAGCGGCCGGCATTGGCGACGGGCTGGTACGCATTGCGGTGGGCCTCGAGTCGCTCGCCGACATCCAGGCCGACCTGGCGCGGGGGCTGGCATGAGGCGCTGCGCGTTGGGTCTCTGGCTGCTGGCTGCGGGCGTGGCCCATGCGGCCGACATGACCCGCTTGCACTACGTCGATCAGGACCCGGGCGATCCGCCTTATGCGACGCGCATTCTCGTCACCCCCGATTTCCTGCGCATGGACGGCGGCGAGGATGGCGGCGACTTCGTCCTGCTCGACCGGCGCCAGCGCCGGGTGATCAACGTGCTGCGCGACAGCAAGCTGGCGATGGTGTTCATGCCGGGCACGCTGCCTGCGCAACCTGCCGACTGGAAGGCGCGGCTTGCAACGAAGCCGGGCGCTCCGGGCACGCAGCATTTCAGCTTGACGGTGAATGGCGTCGTCTGCAGCGAAGGCGTCGCTGCCCGGCGTGCCGCGCCTGACGCGGCACGCGCGATGGCCGAGCTGAAAGCCATCCTCGCTGCGACGCAATATCGCGTGTGGCGGGATTCGCCGCGCGAACTGCAACACGACTGCGATCTCGCCAATCAGGTATGGGACTCGGGCACGACCCTGGAGCTCGGCCTGCCGCTGGAGGAACGCGAGTTCGGCGGGCGTACCCGGCAGTTCGAAAGCCAGTCGAAAGAGCCGTTGCGGCCTGAGTTGTTCCGCGTGCCGGACGGGATTGCTGCGATCAACGCGCCGTCATAAGGCGTCGACCCGGAGCGTGCAGCCGTCCGCATCGCACGCCACATAGCCCCAACGGGTATACCAGTCGGGCAGCACCCAGCGTTCGCAATCCCGCCCATCGACTGCATGGGCGTGCTGCGCCGGGCGATGGGTGTGCCCGTGGATCAGACGGCTCACCTGTTGCTCGCGCAGCACGCGCACGACTTCCTTCGCGTTCACGTCCATGATTTCGGCAGCCTTGCTCGCCTTGGCCGCCTGGCTGCCGGCGCGCGCCTGGCGCGCGAGCCGGCGGCGCAGCGCCTGCGGCAGGCGTCTCAGGAAGGCGAGCGTCAACGGGTGGCGCACCCGCCGGCGGAAGGCCTGGTAGGCGGCGTCGTCGGTGCACAGGGTGTCGCCGTGCATCAGGGCAGTGGGCACGCCGTAGAGATCGATGCGGGCCGGGTCGGCCAGCAGCGTCATCCCCGAGCGGGCGGCATAGCGCGCGGCCAGCATGAAGTCGCGGTTGCCGTGCATGAAGTAAACGGGCGTGCCGGCATCGACCAGCGCCTTCATCCGGCGCGCCGTGTCGCGCGCGACCTGTTCGTCGTGATCATCGCCGGTCCAGGCTTCGAACAGGTCGCCCAGGATGTAGAGCGCGTCGGCGCCGGCGACGTCCTCGTCGAGGAAGCGAAAAAAACGCCCGGTTGCGGCCGGGCGTTCGTCGGTGAGATGCAGGTCGGCAACGAAGAAGGTGCGGCCGGCGCCTGGTTGTGCAGTCAGGCTCACCGGCACTGTCAGACGATTTCGGCCTTGGTGATGACGACGTCTTCCAGTGGCACGTCCTGATGGCCGGCGCGGTTTCCGGTCTTCACCTTCTTGATCTTGTCGACCACGTCGGTGCCCTCGGTCACCTTGCCGAACACGGCGTAGCCGTAGCCCTGCGGGGTGGGCGCGGTGAAGTTGAGGAAGCTGTTGTTGGCGACGTTGATGAAGAACTGTGCGGTGGCCGAATTCGGGTTGGGCGTGCGCGCCATGGCGATGGTATAGGCCTCGTTCTTCAGGCCGTTGGAGGCCTCGTTCTCGATCGCGTCGCGGGTGGGTTTTTGCGTCATGCCCGGCTCGAAGCCGCCGCCCTGGATCATGAAGCCGTCGATCACGCGATGGAAGATGGTGCCGTCGAAGAAGCCGTCGCGCACGTATTGCAGGAAGTTTTCCACCGTTTTCGGCGCTTTCTCGGCGTCGAGTTCGAGGGTGATGGTGCCGTGATTGGTATGCAGCTTGACCATGGGTGTCCTATAGAGAAGTTTCGTGAATGATGGCCCAGCGCCCGTTCTCGCGGCGCCAGAACTGCCGTTTGACGGTGCGGTCGCTGAGGTTGTTGCTGCGGTAGTCCTGCACGAAGCTGACCAGCGCGAAGTCGGGACGCTCGGGGTAGAGCATCAGGCTGACCCGGTCGAGGCCGATCTTGATCCAGGTCTTGCTGGCATTGACCTTCTGCTTGGACGCGCCGAACGCACGCAGATCCTGCGCGCCGCTGCGGAAAGTGGGATGGTAGTGGGCAAGCAGGCGTGCGGTGTCGCGGCTTTCCCAGTCCTGCCGCCAGCGGTCGAGCGCGGACGCCAGATCGCTGCGGCGCGCGTCGAGCGCGTCGTAGGCTACCCATTCGACCTCGGAGGCGATGACGACCGGGGTCTTGCCGGTCTGGATGTACTTGCCAAGCCGGTCGAGGTCGTCGTTGGCCAGCACCACGCAGCCTTCGCTGGCGCGCGGCGCGCGGCTGTAGGTGTTGCTCGGGCTGCCGTGGATCCAGATGCCGTGTCCGCTGCGGCCCTGGCGGGTATCCCACTCGTTGGGATAGGAGAGGGTGAAGGCGCCGCTGCCGTAGAAGTCGGTGAGCTCGCGTGGCGACTTGAAATGGGAGATGGTGTAAATGCCGATCGGGGTGCGGTTGTCGCCCTCCCGCTGTTTGCCCGCGCCTGCCTTGCCGATGGTGACGTAGAAATCGGCCACCCGGACCGGCAGGCCGGCACGGTTCTCGTAGACATACAGTCGCGAGCGGCTGGCGTCGACCACCAGGGCGTGGCGATAGCTGCTGTCCAGGTTCAGCAGATAGGCGGGAACCTTGTCGTTGGGCAGGGCTTCGGTGAGCGCACGCACGCGCTGGCGCGCCTCGTCACGCAGCTGTTCCAGGTCGGCGTTGCGCGTGCTGCCGGTGTCGCCCAGCATTTGCAGGGGTCGTGCGCGTGCCAGCAGCAGGTCGCCCTTGACCAGCTGGGCCAGGCGGAAATTCGGATGTTGTTGCGTCAACTGGTCGACGGTGGTGAGCGCCTCCGGCATCCGGCTTTGCGAAATCGCCAGCAGACTGCTCGCCAACTGGCGATCCGCGTCCAGGCTGGCGGCGTGGAGCGCTGGAGCAGCCAGCAGGAGGGTGAGCAGGAGACGCGGCATGGCCATCGGTCAGCGGGAGGTTTCGCCGACGATGCGCCACTGGCCGTTCTGCTGGGCCAGTTTCAACGTCTTGGTGACGGTGGAACTGAGTCGGTCGGAGCGATAGACCTGACGGAAGGTGGCGGTGGCGGTATCGCTCTGTTGTTCGATCTTGAGGTCGCTGATCTGCACTTCGATGCGCTTGGGCGCGCTGATGCGGGCACGGCGCTGGGCTTCCCAGTTTGCGCGGGTCATGCCGGTAGCGGTGAAGTCGGCGGCGTAGGCGGCGAGGTAGGCCTCGACATCCTGGCGCGACCAGGCCTGTGCCCAGTTGGCGATGGCGGCTTCGACGCCGGGGGTGTTCGCTGCGGCGGGTTTGGCGGGCGCCGGGGCGGCTGCGGCCGGTGCCGGCCGGGCCGCCGCCACCGTGGCCGGCTTGGCCGCGGCCGGCTTGCGTGCCGGGCTGGCGCCCATCATGTCCTTGATCAGCGCCAGCTTGGTCTGCGCGGTGGCATTCTTGCTGTCCAGCGCGAGCGCCTTGTCGTAGGCGATCGATGCCATCTTGGCGTAGAGGTCGCCGAGGTTCTCATGCGCGGTGGCGTAGCTCGGGTGGGTGCGGATCGCCATTTCCAGCGCGTTCTTCGCCGCCTCGTACTTGCTCTGCGAGGCATACAGCACGGCGAGGTTGTTGTAGGGCTCGGGCAGTTCGGGATAGTCCTCGGTCAGCGCGGTGAAGACGGCGATGGCGTCGTTGGTCTTGCCCTGATCGGCGAGGATCAGACCCTTGAGGAAGCGCGCCTGCGCGTCCTTGGGGTTCTTCGCCAGGTAGCGGTTGGCGCGGTCGAGCGCCCCGGCGAGATCGCCCTTGCGGAACTGCAGGTTGATGTCCTGGACTTCATTGGCCAGCACTGGGGCCGGGGCGCCGACGAGGGTGGCGCAGACAGCAGCGGCGGCGAAAAAACGTGACAGGGCCATGTGATATGCTCGGGTCATCTAGGGAAGCAGGCATTCTAACAATATCGACCCGGCTGAGACAGCCGGTGTGCCGCGAGTTTCCCGCGTGTCTCCATTTTGCCTGTAGTCCGTTCGCACCATGCTGCACATCACCAATTCCCTCACGCGCAACAAGGAAGAATTCGTCCCGCTCACGCCCGGCCGGGTCCGCATGTACGTCTGCGGCATGACCGTGTACGACCTGTGCCACCTGGGGCATGCGCGGGTGTTCGTGGTATTCGACATGGTCACGCGCTGGCTGCGCGCCAGCGGCTATCAGGTCGAGTACGTAAGGAACATTACGGACATCGACGACAAGATCATTAAGCGGGCGCAGGAAAACAATGAAACGCCGGCCCAGTTGACCGAGCGCTTCATCGCCGCGATGCACGAGGACGAGCGTGCGCTCGGCGTGCTGCCGCCCGACCACGAGCCGCGGGCCACCCGCTACGTGGCGCAGATGCTGGCGATGATCGCGCAGCTGGAAAAGAGCGGGCTGGCCTATGCGGCGTCCAACGGCGACGTCTACTACAGCGTGCGCGGTTTCCCCACCTACGGCCGGCTGTCGGGCAAGAGCCTCGACGAGCTGCGCGCCGGCGAGCGGGTGGAAGTCGACCCCAACAAGCGCGACCCGATGGACTTCGTGCTGTGGAAGGCCGCCAAACCGGGCGAGCCGGCGTGGGAATCGCCGTGGGGGCCGGGACGTCCCGGGTGGCACATCGAATGTTCGGCGATGAGCGCCGAATTGCTCGGCCAGCACTTCGACATCCACGGCGGCGGCCAGGATCTGCAGTTCCCCCATCACGAGAACGAAATCGCCCAGTCCGAAGGCGCGCACGGCTGCACCTTCGTCAATTACTGGCTGCACAACGGCTTCGTGCGGGTCGACAACGAGAAGATGTCGAAGTCGCTCGGCAATTTCTTCACTATCCGCGAGGTGCTGGAGAAATACGACCCCGAGGTGGTGCGCTTTTTCATCCTGCGCGCCCACTACCGCAGCCCGCTCAACTATTCGGATGCCCACCTGGACGACGCCAAGGGTGCGCTGACGCGCTTGTATACCGCGCTGAAAGGCACCCCGGTGGAGGCTGCGGCGCCCGACTGGAGCCAGCCTGCGGCGCAGCGCTTCAAGGCGGCGATGGACGACGACTTCAATACCGCTGAAGCCATCGCCGTGCTGTTCGAGCTGGCAGCCGAAGCCAACCGCGGCGTCGCTGCCGCCGCGCAGACCCTGCGCAGCCTGGGCGGCGTGCTCGGCCTGCTGCAGCGCGAGGCGGCGGATTTCCTGCAGGCAGGCGCGGCGGCGGCAGGTCTGTCCGAGGCGGACATCGAGGCGCTGATTTCGGCGCGTCAGGCCGCGCGCAAGGCAAAGGACTTTGCCGAGTCCGATCGTATCCGCGACACGCTCGCGGCGGCCGGCATCGTGCTGGAAGACGGGGCCGGCGGCACCACGTGGCGGCGCGCGTGAACCGCAAGCGCGCGATCACGCCGTCATGACTGTCCGCACCCTCGTTCCTGTCGGTGCCGTGCACTGGGATCATCCTGCCTGGCGCGGCAGCTTTTATCCCGACGGGCTGCCGGACGACTGGATGTTGTCTTATTACAACACGCAATTCCAGGCGGTCTGGCTGCCGGCTGCCGTCTGGCAGGACGCCTCGGAGGCGACCTGGGCGCAATGGCTCAACGATACCCAGGACGGGTTCCAGTTCATCCTGGAAGCGGGCGAGGGCAAGGTGGGTATGCCCGCTTCGCCGCGGGTCGTGCTGGCCACGCCCGCGTGGGCGGCGGCGCATGTCTGGTGGCTTGACGAGGCCCCGGATCTCCGCGCGCTCGCGCAACGCATCCTGCATCAGGCACGCAGCGGCGAACCTCTGTTCGTGTTCAGCCGCAGCGGCGACGTCTCGCTGCTGGAGCAGGTGAATACCCTCAAGCAGGTCATGGCCTACTGAACTGCGTCGAAAGCCCATCTCAAGGTGGCCTTGGGGCCGCCAGGCCCGCTAGAATGGCGCCTCAACAACAATACAGGTTCGATTCTTGCGAAACGACGTTCTGGTCGAAATCGAAGATGTCGCATTTGGCTATGGTGCCCGGCCGGTTTTGAAGGGCATCAACCTGACTGCCCGCCGCGGGCAGGTGGTGGCCATCATGGGCAGCAGCGGTTGCGGCAAAACCACACTTCTGCGCCTGATCGGCGGGCAGATCCGCCCCGGCCAGGGGACCGTGCGCGTGGCGGGCGAGTCGCTGGGCGAGCTGGATCGCGCCGGTCTGTACCGTCTGCGCCGCAAGATGGGCATGCTGTTCCAGTTCGGTGCCCTGTTCACCGACATCTCGGTATTCGACAACGTGGCCTTCCAACTGCGCGAGCACACCGACCTGCCGGAAGACGCCATCCGCGACCTGGTGCTGATGAAGCTGCATGCGGTCGGCCTGCGCGGCGCGGTGCACCTGATGCCGTCCGAGCTGTCCGGCGGCATGGCGCGGAGGGTGGCGCTGGCGCGTGCGATCGCGCTCGATCCCATGCTGGTGATGTACGACGAGCCGTTTGCCGGGCTCGACCCGATTTCGCTAGGCGTGACCGGCAACCTGATCCGCCGCCTGACCGATACCCTGGGCCTGACTTCGCTGGTGGTCACCCATGACGTGCAGGAGTCGCTGAAGATCGTGGATTATGTGTATTTCGTCTCGGAGGGGGTGATCGTGGCCGAGGGCACGGCGGACGAGATCCGCGCTTCCGGACTGCCCTACGTGCATCAGTTCGTGCACGGCGAGGCCGACGGCCCGGTGCCGTTCCACTATCCGGCGCCGGCCTACGCCGCCGACCTCGGGCTGGGAGCCGCACATGCTTAAGCAGGCCATCGAGAACCTGGGCAACCGCACCGTCCAGGGCGTCTGGCGCATCGGTTTCGCCGCCCGCTTCTTCCTGGCGACGCTGCTGCATTCGGGGACCGCGTTCCGCCGCTTCGGCCTCACCATCCGTGAGATGTACTTCAGCGGCGTGCTCTCGCTCATCATCATCCTGGTGTCGGGCCTGTTCGTCGGCATGGTGCTGGGCCTGCAGGGCTACGAGACGCTGCAGACCTATGGCTCGGAGGAGGCGCTCGGCATCCTGGTGGCCTTGTCGCTGGTGCGCGAATTGGGGCCGGTGGTCGCGGCGCTGCTGTTCGCCAGCCGTGCAGGCAGTGCGATCACGGCCGAAATCGGCCTGATGAAGGCGACCGAGCAGTTGTCGGCGATGGAGATGATGGCGGTCGATCCGATCGCCCGCGTGGTGGCGCCGCGTTTCTGGGCTGGGGTGGTTTCAATGCCCTTCCTCGCCGCGCTGTTCTCGGCGATGGGGATCTTCGGTGGCTATCTGGTCGGCGTGCAGTTGATCGGTGTCGACGAGGGGTCTTTCTGGTCGCAGATGCAAAGCGCGGTCGACTTCGAGCAGGACATCCTCAACGGCGTGATCAAGAGCGTGGTGTTCGGTGTCGCCATCACCACCATCGCGCTGTTCGAGGGCTACGACGCGCCGCCCACCGCCGAAGGCGTGTCGGGTGCCACCACGCGCACCGTGGTGACCTCCAGCCTGGCCGTGCTGGCGCTGGATTTTGTGTTGACCGCATTCATGTTCCGGGGAATCAACTGACAATGAACCGTACCGTACTCGATCTCTGGGTGGGATTATTCGTCATCGCGGGCATCGCCGCATTGCTGTTTCTGGCGCTCAAGGTCGGCAGCATGAGCGCCGTAAATTCATCGGATAGCTACGAGGTGGTGGCCCGTTTCGACAACATCGGCGGGCTGAAACCGCGGGCGCCGGTCAAGAGCGCGGGGGTGGTCGTGGGCAGGGTGGCGGATATCCGCTTCGATAACGAGACGTACGAAGCCGCGGTCACGCTTCGCCTCGACAAGCGCTATGCTTTCCCCAAGGACACCACTGCCGCCATCATGACCTCGGGCCTGCTGGGCGAGCAGTACATCGGGCTGGAAGCCGGCGGCGACAGCGTCAAACTGAAGGACAAGGATCGGATCCTCATCACCCAGGACGCGGTGGTGCTGGAAAATCTGATCGGCCAATTTTTATACGGTAAGGCTCAAGAAGGAGCGCCACAATGAAAATCAACGCACTGACCCGCACTCTCCTGGCAGCCGGCATGCTGCTGGCTGCCCTGCCCGGACAGGCAGAAACCGTCAACCTGCAGCAGGCGGTGGAAATGAGCCTGGCGGCCGACCCCCGCATCAAGGAACGCGAACAGGTGGTCGAAGCCGCGCGCAGCCTGGTAGAGGAGGTGCGGGGCAACGCCGGCTGGCGGATCAGCGCCAATGCCTTCATCGGGCTGGCGCCGGAAGTCGAGGGCGGGTTCTACCAGGGGGGCGCCTACAGCGGGACCGTGCCGCGCACCGACGGCGACAACCTGGATGGCGTGTCCGACTGGACCCATCTGGATTTCGCGCTGATCAAGCCGCTTTTCACCTTCGGCAAGCTCGAACGCTACGGCGAGGCGGCCGAGGGCAACGTCGATCTCAAGCGCGGCGAACTCAAGCAGACGCGCGGCGACATCGTCTACGACACCAAGCGTGCCTATTTCGGCTACCTGACCGCGCGCGATACCCGGGGTTTCCTGGAAGACATGCAGGGGCGGCTGAACAGCGCCATTTCCTCGGTCGAGCGCAAGCTCAAGGACGAAACCGGCGAAGCCCGGCAGTCCGACCTCTATGCGCTGCAGACCGCCCGGGGACTGCTCGCCAAATATGTCCATCAGGCGAAGGCGATCGAGCAGATCAGCCTCGACGGCCTGAAGGTGCTGACCGGCGTCGGCCTGAAGGCCGACCTCAAGGTGGCGGACGAGCGTATCGAACCCGTGGCTTTCCCGCAGGTCGATCTGGCCGAATTCCAGTCGCGCGCGCTGCAGGATCGTCCCGAAATGCAGCAGCTGGAGGCGGGTCTGCGCGCCCGTCGCGCCCTGGTGGCAGCCAAGAAGGCCGACCGCATGCCGGATGTCTACGCCGGCGTGATCGGCCAGTTCAACTATGCCTCGCAGCGCGAGCGCCTGGACAACCCCTACCTCTACGATCCGTTCAACGGCGGCGGCCTCAC
Organism: Pseudomonadota bacterium; assembly: GCA_021811235.1. Taxonomy (GTDB): domain Bacteria; phylum Pseudomonadota; class Gammaproteobacteria; order Burkholderiales; family Thiobacillaceae; genus Thiobacillus. Next base: position 79,761 of record JAJZPG010000012.1, read on the forward strand.
CCCGGTGGTGGGCGTCAAGTGGGATACGGTGTTCGGCGTCGCCAGCGCACGCGTGAACCAGGCGCAGGCCGAACTGGAAGCGCTCAACCACAAGAAGGCATTCGCGGTGGCCGGCATCCCGTTCGAAGTGGGCGAGGCGTATGTCAATGCCCAGGCCAACTATGGCGCGCAACATGAACTTGCCGAGGGTGCGGCGGCGGCGCGGCGCTGGATGGTGGCGTCGCTGGCCGACCTGTCGGCCGGGATCGAAAGCGCCGACAAGGTGGCCGATGCGATCAAGAACTATGTCCTGGTGCAGACCGAATACCTGCGCACGGTGAACGATTACAACATGAACGTGGCGCAGCTGGCGCGGTTGACGGGTGAACTCAGGTAAAGCGACCGCGTCTACCCTGATAGCCGATTCTCCACACCCCCCGTTTTTCAGAGGATACATCCGTTATGTTGCGCACTTTCTTCCTGCTGCTGGCCCTGCTGGCAGGACTTGGCGGCGGTCAGGCGCTGGCTGCGGATACGCCGCCGGACGTGCTGGCGCGCACCACCACGCAGGACGTTCTTGCCATTCTGAAGCAGGACAAGGACATCCGGAACGGCAACATGTCCAAGGTCTATCAACTGGTCGAGGCCAAGATCCTGCCGAATTTCGACTTCAATCGCATGACCCAGCTGGCGGTCGGCAAGCATTGGCCGCGCGCCACCGCCAAGCAGAAGCAGGCGCTGGTGACCGAGTTCCGCAACCTGCTGGTGCGCACGTATTCCACTTCGCTGACCGCGTTCACCAACCAGACGGTCGAATTCAAGCCGATGACGATCAAGCCGGATGACACCGACGTGACCGTGCGCTCCGAAATCCGCCAACCGGGCGGGCAGCCGATCCCGATCGACTACAGCATGTACAAGACGGCCTTCGGCTGGAAGGTCTACGACGTGTCGATCGATGGGGTCAGCCTGGTCACCAACTACCGCGCCTCCTTCGCCACCACCATCCGCCAGCAGGGCATAGACGGCCTGATCAAGACGTTGGCCACCCAGTCTGCGCGCGGCGCGTCCAAGCCGGCCCCGCGCCCCGGCTCGTGATTGCGTGCGATGACACGCGTTGCCGCATTGGCGGCGCGGTGACCGTCGATACCGTGGGGGGGCTGCTGCGCGAACTGCAGCCGCAGTTCGACAAGGGTGTCGTCACCCTGGATTTCAGCGAAGTCGACGCCGCCGATTCGGCCGCGCTCGCCCTCATTTTCAGCGCCATGCGCCAGACCGGCGGCAAGCTCGCCTGCACCGGCCTGCCGGCGAGCTTCACCACGCTGGCCGAGCTGTACGGCGTGTCCGAACTGTTGCCGGCATGAGCCTGGATGCGCCCGCCATCCGCGTCGGCGACCTGCGCAAGCGCTTCCGTACCACCCAGGCGCTCGACGGCGTCTCGCTCGACATCCAGGCGGGCGAATTCTTCGGCCTGCTGGGCCCCAACGGCGCCGGCAAGACCACGCTGATCTCGATCCTCGCCGGACTCACCCGTGCCGATTCCGGCCACGCCGCCATCATGGGCCACGACGTGGTGCGCGACTACCGGCAGGCGCGCCGCGCGCTCGGCGTGGTGCCGCAGGAACTGGTCTACGATCCCTTCTTCAACGTGCGCGAGACCCTGCGCATCCAGTCGGGCTACTTCGGACTCAGGCACAACGACGGCTGGATCGACGAGATCATGCACCACCTCGACCTCACCCCGCACGCCGACAAGAACACCCAGAGCCTGTCGGGCGGCATGAAGCGCCGGCTGCTGGTGGCACAGGCGCTGGTGCACAAGCCGCCGGTCATCGTGCTCGACGAGCCGACCGCCGGGGTCGACGTCGACCTGCGGCGTTCGCTGTGGGAGTTCATCAGCCGCCTCAACCGCGAAGGCCATACCATCCTGCTGACCACGCATTACCTGGAGGAGGCCGAGGCGCTGTGCGGCCGCATCGCCATGCTGAAAAGCGGCCGCATCGTCGCCTGCGACACCACGCGCAACCTGCTGCAGCACACCAACGAGCACTGTGCCCAGCTGCGGCTTGACGCCGAGGTGGTGCCGGTTGCCTGGCAGGGCCGCCTGCAGCGTGATGCCGACGGCGGCTGGCGCGTCAATTTCGGCGACTACGGCGAACTCGAATCCCTGCTCGCCGACCTGCGCGGCAGCGGCGTGCGCGTGCTCGAGATGCATTTGCAGGAACCCGACCTGGAGGATGTCTTCACCGACATCATGAAAAAGCCATGAGCGGATTACCGGCACTCTTCTACAAGGAAATGCTGCGTTTCTGGAAGGTGGTGGTGCAGACCGTGGTCGCCCCGGTGGTGACCGCGCTGCTGTACCTGCTGATCTTTTCCCACGTGCTCGAGGAACACGTCGAGGTCTATCCCGGCGTTTCCTACACCAGTTTCCTGGTGCCGGGACTGGTGATGATGAGCATGCTGCAGAATGCGTTCTCCAACAGCTCGTCCAGCCTCATCCAGTCGAAGATGCAGGGCAACATCGTGTTCGTGCTGCTGCCGCCCTTGTCCTACCTGGAATTCTTCCTCGCCTACCTCGGCGCAGCGGTGATCCGCGGCCTGGTGGTCGGCCTGGGGGTATGGGCTGTGACCCTGTGGTTTGCGCCCTGGCAGATGCCGCATCTGGGCTGGTTGCTGGCGTATGCGCTGTTGGCCTGCGCCGTCATGGGAGCCGTCGGCATCGTCGCCGGCATCTGGGCGGAAAAATACGATCAGCTGGCGGCATTCCAGAACTTCCTGATCCTGCCGCTGACTTTCCTGTCCGGCGTGTTTTATTCGATCCATTCGCTGCCGCCCTTCTGGCAGGCCATTTCGCACGTCAACCCGGTGTTCTACCTGATCGATGGCTTCCGCTATGCCTTTGTCGGGCAGTCCGACACCGACCCCTGGCTCGGCCTGCTGGTCGCGGGGGCCTGCTTTGTGGCAATATCCGCCCTCACTCTGGTGCTGCTCAGGCGCGGCTACAAACTCAGACACTGAGCGTTCCCTTGGGTAGGGAGCGCCCATCGAAACAAGCGAGGCAAGACGAGCATGGTTACTCCCGACGACATCAAAGGCTGGATCACGGAGAAACTGCCGTGCGACTACATCGAGCTGGACGGTGACGGCCAGCATTTCCAGGCGGTCATCGTCAGTCCGTCTTTTACCGGCAAGAACATGATCCAGCAGCACCGCCTGGTGTACGACGCGCTCGGCACCCGCATGCATGCGCAGATCCATGCCCTGTCGATGAAGACCTATACCCCCGAAGACTGGGCCAATCGCTGAATGGATGCCCTGCTGATCCACGGCGGCAACCCGCTTGCCGGTGAGGTGCGCATTTCCGGCGCCAAGAATGCCGCGCTGCCGATCCTGACCGCCAGCCTGCTCTCCGCCGAGCCGCTGAAGCTCGCCAACGTGCCCCACCTCAAGGACATCAGCACCATGCTGGCGCTACTGGGCCACATGGGCGTGCGCGTGACGCTGGACGACAAGAACCAGGTCACCCTCTCCGGCGAGTCCATCCCGCACAAGGAAGCGCCCTATGAAATGGTGAAAACCATGCGTGCCGCGATCCTGGTGCTGGGGCCGACGCTGGCGCGCTTCGGCGAGGCGCGCGTGTCCCTGCCCGGCGGCTGCGCCATCGGCTCACGTCCGGTGGATCTCCATATCAAGGGCCTGCAGGCGATGGGCGCCGACATCCAGATCGAGCACGGCTACATTCACGCCCGCTGCAAGCGCCTCCAGGGCGCGCGCATCGTGATGGACGTGGTGACCGTGACCGGCACCGAGAACCTGATGATGGCCGCCGCGCTGGCCGAAGGCACCACGGTGCTGGAAAACGCCGCGCGCGAACCGGAAGTGGTCGATCTGGCGCGCTGCCTGATTGCAATGGGCGCCAGGATAGAAGGCGCGGGCAGCGACGTCATCACCGTCCACGGCGTCGACAGGCTCCACGGCGCCGACTATTCGGTGATGGCCGACCGCATCGAGACCGGCACCTTCCTGGTCGCCGCCGCGATGGCCGGCGGCCGTGTGCGTGCCACCCATACCCAGCCCGATACGCTCGACGCGGTGATCGCCAAGCTGCGCGAGGCGGGGGCGAAGGTCGAGGTTGGGGCCGACTGGATCGAGGTCGAATCCGACGGCAAGCTGAAAGCGGTCGACGTGCGCACCGCGCCGCACCCGGCGTTCCCCACCGACATGCAGGCACAGTTCATGGCGATGAACACCGTCGCCGAGGGTGCGGCCAGCGTCACCGAGACCATTTTCGAAAACCGCTTCATGCACGTGCAGGAACTGCGCCGCCTGGGGGCCAACATCGAGGTGTCCGGTCATACCGCGCTGGTGCGCGGCGTGCCGCGTCTCGACGGCGCTACCGTGATGGCGACCGATCTGCGCGCCTCCGCCTGCCTGGTGCTGGCCGGCCTGGTGGCGGCAGGCGAGACCACCATCGAGCGCATCTACCACCTCGACCGCGGCTACGAGCGCATCGAGGAAAAGCTCACCCAGCTTGGCGCGCGCATCAAGCGGGTGCATTAAGACGTTGTCCACGGCGCCTGGTCCTTCGGTCGAGCCATTCGGCCCGGCTCGGAGGGGCCTGTCGAAGCCTAAGTCCAGTAAAATGCGGGAACTGGCAGGCGGGCCTTTCGATAGACGCTGGATTGCCGAGACTTTCAATACCGTTCGGGCTGAGCTTGTCGAAGCCCTTTTGCGATCCATGCAGCGCTTCGATGGGCTCAGCGCGAACGGACGGTTACCGAGCCCTGCGAGTTAGGAAATCGCAATACCCATGAGCAATACCGGCATCACGCTCGCCCTCTCCAAGGGCCGCATCTTCGAAGAAACCCTGCCGCTGCTGGCGGCGGCGGGTATCACGCCGACTGAGAACCCGGAATCTTCGCGCAAACTCATCATCGGCACCAATCGTGACGACGTGCGGCTCATCATCGTGCGCGCCAGCGACGTGCCGACCTACGTGCAATACGGCGCCGCCGACCTCGGCATCGCCGGCAAGGACGTGCTCAACGAGCACCGCGGGAACAGCCTGTACCAGCCACTCGACCTGCAGATCGCGCGTTGCCGCATGATGGTTGCCGTGCGTGAAGGTTACGACTACGCGGGCAAGGTGAAGCAGGGCGCACGTATCCGCGTCGCCACCAAGTACGTCAACGCCGCGCGCGACCATTTCGCGTCCAAGGGCGTGCACATCGACCTCATCAAGCTCTACGGTTCGATGGAGCTTGCTCCGCTGGTCGGCCTGTCCGATGTCATCGTCGACCTCGTCTCCACCGGCGGCACCCTCAAGGCAAACGGCCTCGTCGCGGTGGAACACATCAGCGACATCAGCTCGCGCCTGGTGGTCAACCAGGCCGCGCTCAAGCTCAAGCGCACTCTGATCCAGCCGGTGATCGACGCCTTCTCGACGGCAGTCGGCGCACGCCCCGCCGCCTGACCGTGCCCGCCGTGTTCAATCCGGCATCGTGGACGCCCGTCGTCCTGGTGTGGTCCTTCCTGCTGCTGCTGCCGTTCAGCCGTTCGTCCGAGCTGCCCATGTTCATCATGGCCATCCTCGGCGGCGTCCTGATCTGGAAGCACGGCAGGCAGGCCACGTGGCAGGGCGGCGCCAGGACCTTCAGCCTGCTGTTCCTGTGCATCTGGGTGCCGATCGCGCTGTCGGTGCCGGATTCCCTGTGGTTCAAGAAATCGCTCAGCACCGCGCTCACCTATCCGCGCATCTACCTGGCGGGCATCTACATCATCTGGATGCTGCGCGAAGATCTCGCGCGCCAGCGGCTGCTCAAGCTGTCGGCCTGGCTGCTGCTGTTCTGGGTGTTCGACGCCCTGGTGCAGGCGGTGGTCGGCTACGACCTGCTGGGGCATGCCTACCCGGAACGCTTGAATGGGCTGTTCGGGCCGGATAACTGGAAACTTGGCCTCAGCCTCGCCATGCTATCGCCCATCGTGTGGGAATACGTTTCGCGCCATGGCGCGAAGTGGCAGCTGGCGCTGGCCTGGCTGGGGACGGCGGCCGTCGTGCTGCTGGCGAGCAATCGCGAAAGCTGGATTGTCTTTGCCGTCGCCACCGTGATGTGGGTCTGGGTGTACGCACGGCGGCTGGGGTTTCACCCGCTGAAGCTGCTGACCCCTATCGTGCTGATTGCGGCACTGGCGGGCGCTGGGGCGTACCAGGCCAACCCAAAGTTTGCACAGCGTGTCGATCAGTCGATCGGCGCTCTGGATTTCACCTACGAAAGCCTGAACATGGCAAGTTCCTTCAGGGTGCATCTATGGAACAATGCGCTTGCGGTGCTGGAAAACCATCCCATTAACGGAGCCGGCGTACGAAGCTACCGTTATGCGTATGCCAAATATGCCGAGCCGGACGATCCCTACCTGAGTCCGGACGGCACAGGCATGATCTATGCGCATCAGCTGGTGTTGGAAGTCGGATCGGAAACCGGCGTGATCGGGTTGGCCGGATTGCTGGGGGTTTTCGTGATTTTCATCCGGTCGGGACGGGAGGTATCCGGCAACCCATTGGCATGGGCTGCCTGGCTGGGGGCGTTTGTCTGGCTGTTTCCGGTCAATACACATACTGCACTCTATTCGGCGTATTGGTCGTTGCTAATCGGGTGGACGATAGCGGTAGGACTATCACGCCAGACATGGTTAGGTGAACGTTATTAACATCCCACGTTTCCGTCGACTTGCCAAAGAAGGTGTGTGGATATTGAGTGGGCAGGTTGCTTCGGTCATAGGAGCTTTGGTGCTGGTTCGGATTCTCACCGAGTACCTTGAGCCTGTACAGTATGGTCAGCTCGCGCTAGGGCTCACCATCGCTGGGTTGGTCAATCAGGTTGTGATGGGCGGTGTGACTGCCGGCATTGGCCGCTATTATTCGATCGCCACCGAAGCGAACGATCTCCCCGGCTATCTGCACGCCTCGCGGTGGCTGATGGGTTATGCCACTGCTGGGGTGGTGGTTATTGCCTTGGTATTGATGGCAGGTCTGCTCTGGCTCGGCTATTCCCAGTGGATGGCGTTGGCCGCCACGGCCTTGGTGTTCTCGGTGTCGAGTGGTTACAACGCTTCCCTCAGTGGAATCCAGAATGCCGCGCGTCAACGAGCGGTCGTCGCATTTCACGGTGGCCTTGATGCCTGGCTGAAGATTCTGCTGGCCATTGGCGTGATGCTCTGGCTGGGGAACTCCAGTACGGCGGTGGTGCTGGGATATGCCCTGTCTTCGTTACTTGTTACGGGTTCGCAACTCTATTTTCTGCGTCGGCTGATTCAACTCCATGGCGAAAATTCGCAGATATCTGAAAACTGGGTTCAGTTGATGTGGTCGTACTCGTGGCCGTTCTCAATTTGGGGCGTCTTTACTTGGGCTCAGCAAGTCTCGGACCGGTGGGCATTGCAGACCTTTGCATCCACGCAAGATGTCGGTCTGTATGCGGTGATATTCCAGTTGGGGTATGTCCCCATTGGTATGGTAACCGGTATGGCGATGACTTTTCTGGGACCGATTCTCTATCAGCGCTCGGGCAGTGCAGCGGATCTAAACCGTAATATGTCTGTACATCGCATTGCCTGGCGCATTACCTTTGCGGGCCTTTTAATGACAGCTCTGGCTTTTGTCTTAACGTTCTTTCTGCACGAGTGGATATTTCAGGTAATGGTGGCAACGAGGTATCAGGCGGTTTCTAATTTGCTTCCTTGGATGGTTCTGGGGGGGGGGATTTTTGCTGCAGGGCAGATGCTTGCCCTTAAGTTGATGTCGGAAATGAAATCCGCTGCGATGACCACTGCCAAGATCGTGACTGCCATCCTTGGTGTGGGATTGAATATCTATGGGGCATCATGGTTTGGTTTGCAGGGGGTCGTGGCTGCCATTGTGGTGTTCTCCAGCATCTATTTTCTTTGGATGGCCTGGCTCGCTCAGCTTCCGCCCGCGTCGGTCGATCATCATTTTCAGACATCCTGATAATGTGCATCAATCCTAGCCCTTCAGTTGGATTACTTGTTGACCAATAACAAAACTTTCATGCTAAAAAGGTCGCTCATCAAGCTTCACTGGCTCCTTTCCAGCCAACTCGGCTTGGACCCACTCCTCTTGGCCCGGTCTCTGCGTGGCTTGCCGCGCTTTGCGAGTGACTGGGTGAAGTTCAGGAAGAAATACTCCGGCCCCCTGACCTGGATGCCCTGTCTACATGATCGGTATGAAGAGGGGGGCGCGACCAAAAGCGAATACTTCTGGCAAGACCTTCTAGTGGCGCGCTGGATATTTAATGCAAAGCCGAAACGGCATGTGGATATCGGTTCCCGAGTGGATGGTTTTGTCGCCCATGTGGCAAGCTTTCGCAATATCGAAGTTTTTGACGTGCGGCCCATTAGCACGCATATACCCGGCGTTGTGTTTAAGCAAGCCGATCTGATGCGCAGAGAGGGTCTGCCGGGTGCCGGGATGGATTATTGCGATTCCCTTTCCTGTCTCCATGCGCTTGAACACTTCGGGCTTGGACGCTATGGCGACCCAATTGACCCGACGGGATATGAGCGGGGCATTGCCAACATGGCGTTATTGCTCACCCCAGGAGGAACGTTGTATCTATCCACGCCCATCGGACGAGAGCGGGTGGAATTCAACGCCAATCGTGTGTTCGACCCGAGAAATATCATCCAGTTGATAGAAGGTCAGGGGTTGACGTTGCAGCAATTGACCGTGATTAGCGCCAGCGGTGTGGTGCGAGACGATGTGGAAACCAGTCCCGAAACGCTACAGGCCCTAGCGGCGTCCACGTACAATCTCGGACTATTTGTGTTCACTAAGATGTGATGGACATCTGACTTTTTTCAGCTTGATGTCCAAGGAAAGGGTTACCGAAAGCGACAGAACAAATACTGGGACACCATGTATCAACTTCGTCTAGTAATTACCTTGTGATTCCTATCACTTTATCCCGTTGTTCATTTGTGCATAAAAACATACAAAGTTGGACTCTAAGAACCCACCATGAAAAATTTCATATTTAAATTCATGAGCAAGATGGAACGCATCGCTGCTTTCGCTCAGGGCAAAGGCTATGGGACTGCTAGTATTCGACAGGAAAACAAGCTTATTCACTCGGTCTTGCCAAGAAAACCGAAAATAGCGATCGATATTGGTGGGAATATAGGAGAATACACGGCTGAATTAAGAAGAATTAATCCAGATTTGGAGATTCACACCTTTGAACCCGCTCAAACAAATATTGTCAAATTAAATGAAAGATTTGGTAAAGACAAAAATATCTACATTGTCCCGTTCGCTGTTTCTGATAAAGCCGAACGAACGACTCTATACTCTGACCAGGCTGGCTCGGGTTTGGGTAGCCTTGTGCAACGAAGACTGGATCATTTCAATATTGACTTCAACGTTAAGGAGTCAATTCAAACGATTCGATTTGAAGACTATTGGAAAAACAATTTATCTGGAAGGCATTTAGACATTGTAAAAATTGACATTGAGGGGCACGAGTATTTCGCGCTAAGTGGTTTTGGTGATGCGATTCAACATGTAAGTGCTGTTCAATTTGAGTTCGGCGGATGCAATATCGATACGCGAACCTATTTCCAAGATTTCTGGTATTTCTTTAAAAACAATAATTTTCTTTTATACAGGATGAAACCTCTGCTTAACTACTGACGAATTTGCATAGTCCTGATATAACGGCCCCATCGACGAACTGTAAGGGGAGCTGACCATGCTGGGTCGCGTACAACCGCAGAAATCCTTTGGTGACGAAGCGC
>JAJZPG010000055.1 GCA_021811235.1 Pseudomonadota bacterium
CCTCGCGGCCTCAGCCGCGCCGGAACACCTTGTCGGCGCGGGCCTGGTCGGTCGGGCGAATGACGATCTGGTCGACGTTCACGTGCGCGGGCCGGGTCGTGGCCCAGACCACGGCGTCGGCGATGTCCTGCGCATGTAATGGTCTCATGCCGGCGTAAACATTGGCGGCGCGCTCAGCGTTACCCCCGAAGCGAACCATGGAGAACTCGGTTTCCACCATGCCGGGGTCGATTGTTGTGACGCGCAATTGCTGGCCCAGCCACTCCAGGCGCAGGGTTTCGATTATGGCGCGAGCAGCATGCTTAGCCGCAGCATAGCCGCCCCCGCCGACGTAGGTTTCGAAACCAGCGAGGGAACCGATATGAATCAGGTGACCGTCGGTCGAGGCACGAAGTTTGGGGTACAGCGCTCGAGTCATACGCGCCAGTCCGAGTACGTTGCTCTGATACATCTGGAGCCACTGCCGCTCGTCAAACTCAACGATGGAATTCAGGCCCAGCGCACCGCCCGCGCTGTTCACCAGCACGTGAACTTGCTCGGGCAGCGCTGCGGAGAAGGTTTCCACGCTAACGGTATCGGTGACGTCCAGCACGATGGCGTGGCCACCGATCTCGGCTGCAACGCTGTTCAGACGGTCGGAGCGGCGTGCGCCCAGGTACACATTGAAGCCGGCGGCAGCCAGCGCTTTCGCGCTGGCTGCACCGATGCCCGAAGATGCACCGGTGACGACTGCGATCTTGTTCATGAAATGTCCTAGTGTTCTGGGGAAATTGTGTTCAGCCTCGTGAATGATTGCACAGACTGTGCTGGCCACCCCATACGCCTTGTCGGCGAACTGACCATACGGCCTAGAGCCAGCCGCCGACAGAAGGGGGAAATGCTGGCTTTGAGGACTTTTCAACTGCCCGGCTCGATTCCAGGCTGGCCGAGTATCCAATCACCGACCGCGGGAAATCCCTCTGTATGGAACGTTGCGTTCCGTATGAACCGTGTTTATATTTTTAGAAGGAACTAATAGTCTCATTTTCTTAAATTTTTGCATCTTATCGCCATAAGCCAATTGTTCCAGGTGTGCTGCGGTGGCGGGCTCATGGGAGTCGGATCGGCGCAGGCGCGATAGGGCAGTGCAGCATCCCGCTCGCTTCCAAGCGGGAATTCATAATGAAGGAGACATCATGAGCATGAGTGCGTCGCAATCGAAGCCGTCGCCGCAGGCGACTGCGGCATTGAACATCACCGCATTACATGGCCATTCGGCATCGCATGGGAGCAAGGCGCTGATTGTGTTCGCCAGTACTCTCGGAACGACCATCGAGTGGTACGACTTCTTTCTTTATGGAGTGTTGACGCCGCTGGTTCTGAACCGATTGTTCTTTCCGAGTCTGTCTCCCACCCTGGGCACGATTGCCGCCTATACGACCTTTGCCGTCGGTTTCCTGTCCCGGCCCATTGGGGGCATCATCTTCGGACATTTCGGTGATCGCATCGGGCGCAAAACAATTCTGGTTCTGACCATGCTGATCATGGGCGGCTCGACCTTCCTGATCGGCGCGCTTCCGACCACGGCGGTCATCGGCGTGGCGGCTCCTTTGCTTTTGCTGCTGTTACGCGTGCTGCAGGGCATCGGCATCGGCGGCGAATGGGGCGGTGCGGTGCTGATGACCATTGAGCATGCCACGCCGGGCAAACGCAGCCTCTACGGCAGTTGGCCCCAACTGGGCGTTCCGCTGGGTCTGATGAGCAGTGCCGCGGTGGTCGAGGTGCTCAACCTGTTGCCGGACTCTGTGTTTCTGAGTTGGGGCTGGCGCATCGCGTTTTTTCTCAGCGGATTGCTGGTGGCTATCGGCTTGTACGTGCGCCTGAAGATCCTCGAGACCCCTGATTTCGAGAAAGCGCGCCGCGAGGAGCGCATTGTCCCGGTGCCGGTGGTGGTGATGTTCCGCGATTTCAAGCGCGAGGTGCTTCTGACTTTGGGCGCGCGCTACGTCGAAGGGGCCTGCTTCAACACCTTCGGTGTGTTCAGCATCTACTACATCACGCATTCGCTGGGACTGACGCGCGGCGACGCGCTGAACGCGGTGATCATCGCCTCCGCGTTGATGTTGCCCTTCATCGTGCTGTCGGGCTGGCTCGCCGACCGGTTCGGACTGCGGCGCATCTTCGCTATCGGCGCGGTGTTCATCGGCGTGTCCTCGGTGTTGTCATTCTGGGCCATGCACAACTGGGGTGCGCACAATTACGGCGTCGTGCTGCTGGGACTGATCGTGCCGTTTTCTTTGGCTTACCCAATGGTCTACGGGCCGGAGTCGTCGCTGTTCGCAAGCCAGTTCGATGCCCACGTGCGCTACACGGGCGTGTCCTTTGCCTACCAGTTCTCCGGCATCTTCGCCAGCGGGCTCACGCCGCTGATTGCCACCGCGCTGATCGGCATGGGGCACGGCAAGCCGTGGCTGGTGGCCGGCTACATGGTGGTGGTGGCGCTGGTCAGCCTGGTCTCGGTGCTGCTGATGCGTGGCATCTCGCGTGAGGACGCGCAACGCGCCTGAGTGGGGTGGTACATGGCGTGGTCGGTCGATGCCGGCCTGCGCCGTCGCGCCGGAAAGTACGAGGTAGGCGGCGCCGGTATGGATTTTCAGAGACGTTCGTCTCGCAGGAAGTACCAGCGGTACAAGAAGCGCTGGCCCAGCCGGCGCATGGGCGCCAGCAGCGGCGAGCGCACCAGGTCGAAGGCGTTGGGGTATTCGAGTTCGCCGGCGTAGATCGGCAGGTCCAGCACCGGTGGGGCCTTGCCAGCCACACGTTGCGCCATGCGGCGCCCTGCGTGGGCGGAGAAGGACACGCCGTTGCCGCCGTAGCCCAGCGCGTAGAACACCTGCTCCGACGGGTCGGGCTGGGTGATACGCGGCATCATGTCGTGGCTCACGTCCACCCATCCCCACCACGAATAGTCGATGTCGATCCCGCGAAGGGCTGGGAACTTGCGATGCAGGCCATCGATCAGTAGCTGCAGGTGCCTGGGGTTCGGTGCATCCGCGCCGGTGATCGAACTGCGGCTGCCGATCTGCACCCGGCGATCTGGAAGCAGCCGGTAGTAAAAGCGCAGCGTGCGCGTGTCCGTGATCACCTCATGGGTCCGAAAGCCCGTGGCCGCGATCTCATCGTCGCGCAGTACGCGCGTGACCAAGGAGTTGGACAGGATGGGCAGGATCTTGTTGCGCAGCCGCGGGTGCAGCGCATTGCTGGTGTAGCCGCCGGTGGCGAAGGCCACAATGCGCGCGCGCACGACGCCGCCCGGCGTGTGCAGCAGGTAGCGTCCCTTCGAACCTTCGCAGCGAATGACGGGGCTTGCCGTGTGGATCCGCACACCGAGGGCGCGCGCCGCGCGCTGGTAGGCAAAGGCCAGTTTCAACGGATGCACGCCGATACCGTCGGGTTCGTGCAGTGCACCGTGGCACTCGGCGTCGCGCACGTACTGTTCGTGAACCTGCTCGCGGCTGAGCATGCGCGTGTCGTAGCCGAACACCTCGCGCATGATCTGCGCCTCGTTGCGCAGGAAGTCCATTTTTTTGTCGCGATGGGCGATGTAGAGATGCCCGCCGGGCTGGGGTTCGCATTCGGGAAAGTCGGCCACCAGCGACTTGAAGGTGTCGAAACCATCGCGGATCTCGCGGTCAAGGCGTAACGCGACTTCGCGTCCCCAGCGCGCGATCCACTGCGAGCGATACAGGCGGCCGCTGGCGTTCTGGCCCTGGCCGCCATTGCGACTGGTGCATCCCCAGGCAACCTGGTTGGCCTCCAGCACGGTGGCGTGGATGCCGTGTTCGCGGGCCAGGAACAGCGCGGTGCACAGCCCTGTGAAACCGGAGCCGACGATCGCCACGTCGACGTCGAGGTCATCGCGTACGGGGCCGTCGTCGTCCGGCGGCGCGCCGGCGGTTCCCACCCAGTAGGTGGGCGCATAGGCGTGGCCGTGTCCCGGCGTGGCGTCTACCAGCGGGTCGTAGCGTGGGTCGTAAGGGTGCAGCGTGGAACGCAGCG
>JAJZPG010000030.1 GCA_021811235.1 Pseudomonadota bacterium
TGAAGGAAGGCTCCATCGTCAAGGGCGTGGTCAAGAACATCACCGACTACGGCGCGTTCGTGGACCTGGGCGGCATCGACGGCCTGCTGCACATCACCGACATGGCCTGGCGCCGCGTCAAGCACCCCTCCGAAGTGGTGCACGTCGGCCAGGAACTGGAAGCCAAGATCCTGCGCTACGACACCGAGAAGAACCGCGTGTCGCTCGGCCTCAAGCAGCTGGGTGACGACCCGTGGGTCGGCATCGCCCGCCGCTACCCGGCCGGCACCCGCATGTTCGGCAAGGTCGCGAACCTGACCGACTACGGCGCGTTCGTCGAGATCGAGGAGGGCATCGAAGGCCTGGTGCACGTCTCCGAAATGGACTGGACCAACAAGAACGTCAGCCCCTCCAAGATCGTCCAGCTGGGTGACGAAGTCGAAGTCATGGTGCTCGACATCGACGAGGACAAGCGCCGCATCTCGCTGGGCATGAAGCAGTGCAAGTCGAACCCGTGGGAAGACTTCTCGATGAACCACAAGAAGGGCGACAAGGTCAGCGGTGCGATCAAGTCGATCACCGACTTCGGCGTGTTCATCGGCCTGCCCGGCGGCATCGACGGCCTGGTCCACCTGTCCGATCTGTCGTGGAGCGTGCCCGGCGAAGAAGCCGTGCGCAACTTCCGCAAGGGCCAGGACGTGGAAGCCGTCGTGCTGGGCATCGACCTTGAGCGCGAGCGCATCTCGCTCGGCATCAAGCAACTCGAAGGCGACCCGCTGACCAGCTACGCCTCGGGCCACGAGAAGGGCAGCATCGTCAAGGGCACCATCAAGACCGTCGAAGCCAAGGGCGCCACCGTCCAGCTCGACAGCGACATGGAAGGCTACCTGCGTGCTTCCGAAGTCTCGCGCGACCGCGTCGAAGACATGCGCAGCCACTTCAAGGAAGGCGACGAGATCGAAGCCATGATCATCAACGTCGATCGCAAGAACCGCGTGATCAACCTGTCGATCAAGGCCAAGGACATGACCGAGCAGGACGCTGCAATGAAGAAGATGGCGGCCGAATCCGCTGCTTCCAGCGGTTCGACCAACCTCGGCGCGCTGCTCAAGGCCAAGCTCGACAACAAGAACGCCGAGTAAGCCATGACCAAGTCCGAGCTGATCGCTCAACTCGCGGCGCGGCATTCGCAATTCTCGGTTGCGGATATCGAAATGGCGGTGAAAACGATCCTCGACGCGCTGGCGAAGAACCTGTCGCGCGGCGAGCGTATCGAGATCCGCGGTTTCGGCAGCTTCAGCCTGAGCTTCCGCCCCGCCCGCATCGGTCGCAATCCGAAATCGGGCGAGCGGGTGCAGGTGCCGGCCAAGTATGTGCCGCACTTCAAGGCCGGCAAGGAATTGCGCGATCGGGTGGATTTCCCGTTGTGACCCACGGTTGGATGAGCAGTACAGGAAACGGCGCCGCAAGGCGCCGTTTTTCTTGTGCGGCCAGCCGAACGCCTGACGCTGCGCGGCTTTCTTGGGCGTTTGGCGTGGCGCGGGTAAAATGGGCCACCTTTCTTCGCGCACGCACATGAAAAATCTCACGCACTATCTGGGGCTGGTGACGAAACTGCTGGTGTTTTTGCTGGTGCTCGGTTTCGCGCTCAAGAACAGCCACTCGGTGGTTTTTCATTCCTATCTCGGTTACATCTGGCAGGCCCCGTTGATCGTGATGCTGGGGCTGGCGTTCATCATGGGGGCGCTGACCGGCGTGCTGGCGCTGTTGCCGACGCTGTTCCGCTTGCGGCGTGAAGCCGCGAAGAAGCAGCCGCAGACGGTCGAGGCCGACCCCGCCACCGACATCGGCGTGGTCTGAGCGATGGAATTCGAGGTCTGGTGGCTGCTGGCGTTTCCGCTGTTCTTCGCGCTGGGCTGGCTGGCCGCGCGGGTCGACATCCGCCAGGTGGTGACCGAGTCGCGCGCGCTGCCGAATTCGTATTTCCGCGGCGTCAACTTCCTGCTCAACGAGCAGCCCGACAAGGCGATCGAGGCCTTTCTCGAAGTCGTCAAGCTCGAACCTGAAACCATCGACCTGCACTTTGCGCTGGGCGGACTGTTCCGGCGCCGCGGCGAGATCGATCGCGCCATCCGCATGCACGAAAACCTGCTGGAACGCGAGGGCCTGGCCGAGGAGCAGCGCCTGCGCGCGCTGAACGAACTGGGGCAGGATTATCTGAAGGCCGGTCTGCTCGACCGTGCCGAGCAGGTATTCGGCAGGCTGCTGGAAAGCGCGCAGCAAGGCCAGGCGCGCAGCTATCTGCTGGAAATCTACGTGCAGGAAAAGGATTGGCAGAAAGCCATCGATGCCGCACGCCAACTGGAAAAGGACACCAGCAAGCCGCTCAATGCCGAGATCGCGCATTTCCATTGCGAACTGGCGCTGCTGGAATCGGCCAAAGGCAACCCCGACGCCGCGGCCGCCCATCTGCAGCAGGCGCTGGCGATCAACCGACAGTCGGTGCGCGCCAATCTGATGGCGGGCGACCTCGACGCGGCAGCGGGCAGGCACGAAGCGGCGATCGCCGACTGGCGCCTGGTCGAGACGCAGAGCACGGTGCACATGGCCCTGGTGGTCGACCGCGTGCTGGGCAGCTACCGCCAGCTGGGGCGGCTCGCGGAAGGCGTGCAATGGCTGCGTGCGTTATACGCGCGGCAGCCGTCGCCCGACGTGTTCAATGCGCTCTATCTTGCGGTGTCCGAAACCGAAGGCGCGTCCGCGGCCAGCCAGCTCGCACGCGAGGAGCTGCGGCGCAATCCCAGCCTGCGCACGCTCGATCGCTTGCTGGAGGCCGAGCTCATCAACGCCGAACCCGAGCAGCGCGAACTGCTGCAAGTGGAAAAAAGCCTGGTCGCGTCGCACAGCCAGCGCATGATGCGCTACCAGTGCGGCAGCTGCGGGTTCAAGGCCAAGCAGTTCTTCTGGCGCTGCCCGGCGTGCGGGCGCTGGGACAGTTTCGACCCGGAGCGGCGCGAGGGGGAAGGCTGAGATGCAAGATTCAAGTTGCAAGTTGCAAGGAATGCGATGAATTCGACCAAGATCATCGTGGCGCTGGATTATGCCGATGCGGCCTCCGCGCTGGCGCTGGTGGAGCGGCTCGATCCCGCGCTGTGCCGGCTCAAGGTAGGCAAGGAACTATTCACCGCGGCGGGGCCCGAGCTGGTGCGTGCGCTGGTGGCACGGGGTTTCGAGGTGTTCCTCGACCTGAAATTCCACGACATTCCCAATACCGTGGCGGCGGCGTGCCGCGCCGCCGCGGGGCTGGGCGTGTGGATGATGAACGTCCACGCCTCGGGCGGGCGCCGCATGATGACGGCGGCGCGGGAAGCCCTGGCAGATTTGCCCCCGCGTGAGCAGCGCCCCGGGGTTGCACCGCAGCGGCCGCTCTTGATCGCGGTGACCGTGCTCACCAGCATGAGTACCGAGGATCTGGGCGAGGTCGGCGTGGCCGGCACGCCTGCCGATCAGGTGCTGCGGCTGGCGCGGCTGACGCAGGCCTGCAAACTCGACGGCGTCGTCTGTTCGGCGCAGGAAGCCGCGCTGCTGCGCGCCGACCTGGGCGCGGACTTCCGTCTGGTGACGCCGGGCATCCGCCCGGCCGGCGCCGACCTGGGCGACCAGCGGCGCGTGATGACGCCGGCGGAAGCCCTGGGTGCCGGCGCCACCGATCTGGTGATCGGGCGCCCGATCACGGGTGCGGCGGACCCGCTGGTTGCGCTCAAGCAGATTCAATCCGAGATTCAAAACACTTAGGAGACTGTTGTGAAAATTACCGTGATCGGCACTGGCTATGTGGGTCTGGTGACCGGAACCTGCCTGGCGGAAGTCGGCAACGAGGTGCTGTGCCTCGACGTCGACCCCAACAAGATCGAAATCCTGAAATCCGGCGGCATCCCGATCTACGAACCGGGCCTGGAGGATATGGTGAAGCGCAACGTCGCCGCCGGCCGCCTGCATTTCACGACCGACATCGAGGAATCGGTGGCCTTTGGGCAGATCCAGTTCATCGCCGTCGGCACTCCGCCGGACGAGGACGGCTCGGCCGACCTCCAGTACGTGGTCGCCGCCGCGCGCAACATCGGCCGCCACATGGCCGACTACAAGCTGGTGGTCGACAAGTCCACCGTGCCGGTCGGCACCGCCGACAAGGTGAAGGCGGCGCTCGCCGAGGAACTGGCCAAGCGCGGCGCCGCGATCGAATTCAACGTCGCTTCCAACCCGGAATTCCTCAAGGAAGGTGCGGCGGTCGACGACTTCATGAAGCCCGACCGCATCGTCATCGGCACCGACAGCGAGCGTGCCACGGCCCTGCTGCGCCAGCTCTACGCGCCGTTCCAGCGCAACCACGACCGCCTCACGGTGATGGATGTGCGCAGTGCCGAACTCACCAAGTACGCCGCGAACGCGATGCTGGCGACGCGCATCTCCTTCATGAACGAGCTCGCCGTGCTGGCCGAGAAGCTCGGCGCCGACATCGAGCAGGTGCGCCACGGCATCGGTTCCGACCCGCGCATCGGCTACCATTTCCTGTATGCCGGCTGCGGCTACGGCGGCTCGTGCTTCCCCAAGGACGTGCAGGCGCTGCGCCGCACCGGCCAGGAAAACGGCATCCCGCTGCGCGTGCTCGACGCCGTGGAGGAAGCCAACGACGCCCAGAAGCAGGTGCTGGTCAACAAGCTGACCGCGCGCTATGGCACCGACCTCAAGGGCAAGCGCTTCGCCATGTGGGGGCTGGCGTTCAAGCCCAATACCGACGACATGCGCGAGGCGCCCAGCCGCACCATGCTCGAAGCGCTGTGGGCAATGGGCGCGACGGTCTCCGCCTACGATCCGGCAGCGATGGAGGAAACCCGCCGCATATACGGCGAGCGTGCCGACCTGTTGCTGGTCGACAGCCCGATGGACGCGCTGAAGGGCGCCGACGCACTGCTCATCGTCACCGAATGGAAGGTCTTCCGCAGCCCCAATTTCGACACCATGAAGTCGCTCTTGAAGTCGCCGCTGGTGTTCGACGGCCGCAACCTGTACGAGCCGCAGACCATGCGCGAAATGGGTTTCGAGTATTTCCCGATCGGCCGCCCGTGATGCATGCCGTGCGGATGCTGGCCTGACTCCCGTGTCCGGCCGGCGGGAACGAATCCTCGTCATCAAGCACGGCGCGTTCGGCGACCTGGTGCAGGCCGACGGCATCCTGCGAGACATCCGTGCCTTTCATCCGGGCGCGGACATCACGCTGCTCACCGCGCCCGCCTTTCGCAAGCTGATGAGCCGCTGTCCGCACGTCGACCACGTACTGACCGACGCCCGCAGCCCGCTGTGGAAGATCGGGGAGTGGATCCTGCTGGCACGCGCGTTCAGTCACGGGCAGTTCACCCAGGTCTACGACCTGCAGAACTCGGATCGCACCGAGCTCTACCGCAAGCTGTTTTTCCGGCACGCTCGCTGGAACGGCCACCGGGTGCGCGAGCGTAAGGCTGCAGCCCTGGAGGGCCTGGTCAAACAGCTGCAGCGCGACGGCATCCCGACCGAACACAGTCTCGCTCCGGACGTGTCGTGGATGGTGGACGACATGAGTGCATTCATGCAGCGCGAGGGGGTGCGGACGCCCTATGTCGCGCTGATTCCCGGTTGCGCGGCGCGCCACCCCTACAAGCGCTGGCCCTATTACGGCCAGTTGGCGCGCGCGCTGCTGGACCGCGGCTACGACGTCGTCACCGCGCCCGGCCCGGACGAGATCGAGCTGGCGAAATCCATCCCGGGACACACTCTGCTGGGGCCCAACGGTTTTCTGAACTGGTTCGAGTTGGCCGGGGTGCTCAAGGGTGCCAGCTTCATCGTCGGCAACGACACCGGCCCGAGCCATGTCGCGTCGTGTCTGCGCAAGCCGGGCCTGGCGCTGTTCGGTCCGCACACCCCGGCGGCGCTCACCGGCATTGCGCGCGGCGAGTTCCAGGCCATCGAAGTGCCCGATCTCGCCGGGCTGTCGGTCGATACGGTGCTGGACGCGGTGCTGGAGCGGCTGCCGCCGCTTCAGGAAAACTCGGTGTAGGACTTTTCCTCGACGATGTTCGAGCCGCACAGTTCGTTGATCGCCTTCTTGATCGCCGCCCGGCGGTCGTTCTGGATGTAGACCGAGCGCGCCAGCTCGATGAACTTCGGACCGAAGTCGCGCGCCGCCTCGCAGGCGCGGATGTCGTCCTCGATCACCCACAGGGCCTGGTTCACCTGGGTCAGTTCGTCCTCGAGCCGGGTGAGTTCGGCGGACGGCGCCAGGTTCTCGGCGCAGGCGCGGTTCAGGACGTCCAGTTCGTGGTTCACGTTGCGCAGCTTGGCGGGATCGGTCATCTGTCTGGCCTTGATCTTCAGGATCGTGATCTTGTCGATCAGTTCTCCCGCGCCAACCTCGATGAAAACCGATCCCTTTGATGTGCTTGCCATGATTGTTCCTGATCGAATGCCGGTGCAGCTGCAGGCTGCATCGTGTGCGTGCTTGTTTTCGCGATCCGGCACGGCCGCAGCCGCGCCGGGATCCCTGCGGATTATAGGGCATGGTCTTCGCCCTGCATCTCGCCCGGCCGCGATTCACTGCGATTCCACGGGCGGTCGCACGCGGTCCGCGCCGCGCATGTTCCTGTAAAATGCGCGGGCCCGAATGGCCGGCAAACCGGCCGTGACCGGCCTTTCCACGGCGATGACGCGCGGGCTCCCGCAACAGGGGGCACCAAGCAGTCCAGGGCTCCCATAAGGCACAAGTTGATGAATCAAGCAGATACAGCGGATCAGTGGGGCGCTCGCGCACCGCGGGGCGTCGGCAGGCTCCTGGTCCAGGCAAGAAAACTGGGCCTCGCGCGCGGCCCGGTCAAGAAGATGATGGCCAGGCTGTGGTCGGGCCTGGGCCTGCCCGCCCCGGTCGATATCCGGTACGCCGGCCTCAAGTTCAGGCTGCATCCCTGGGACAACGTGGTCGAGAACAAGATGCTGTTCGGCTCGAAACTGCGCGACTGGACGGAGATCGAGAAGTTGCGCGAATTCGCTGGCGACGGCGGGGTGTTTCTCGATATCGGCGCCAACATCGGCTACTACTCGCTGATGGCGGTGCATCAGGGGGCGGCCCGTGCCCTGGCGTTCGAGCCGAACCCGATCGTCCTCAGCCGCCTGCGATTCAACATCGATGCCAACCAGCTGGCGGATCGCATCAAGGCCCTGCCCGTTGCGCTGGGCGACCGGGTCGCGACGATGACCATGCTGGTGTCGGACCGCGACATGGGCGGCAGCCATATCGGCGACCACCGCGATGCGCCCAGCACCCCGATCGACGTGCAGGTGAAGCCGCTGGGCGACGTGCTGGCGGAAGAGGGCATCACCCGGGTCGACGCCATGAAGATCGACGTCGAGGGCATGGAAGACGCCGTGCTGTTCCCGTTCTTCGAGACCAGCCCGCGCAGCCTGTGGCCGCGGCTGGTGATCATCGAGCACACCAGCGAAAAGCAATGGAAGCGCAACGTCCTGGCCTGGATGCGGGAGTCCGGCTACCGGGAAATCGAGCGCAACCGTTCGAACGCGATCCTGCGCCTGGACTGAGCGCCCGTTCCGGGAAGCGGGCCAATATTCTCCCCCGGCGCCGCGCCGGGTATGATGCGTTGTCCAGCCGCATGAAAGCAGGCGTCACGCGCTACACCGAACCTTTGCTGAAAGCATGAGTACCTACAAAACCATCGAAGATTGCGTCGGGAATACTCCCTTGGTACGACTCAAGCGCATGCCGGGCGACACCACCAACACGATCCTGGTGAAGCTCGAAGGCAACAACCCCGCCGGCTCGGTGAAGGACCGCCCGGCGCTGTCGATGATCGAGCAGGCCGAGGCGCGCGGCGAGATCAAGCCGGGCGACACCCTGATCGAGGCGACCAGCGGCAACACCGGCATCGCGCTGGCGATGGCGGCGGCGATGCGCGGCTACAAGATGATCCTCATCATGCCCGAGCACCTGTCGATCGAGCGGCGCCAGACCATGCGCGCCTTCGGCGCCGAGCTGCAGCTGGTGAGCAAGGAGGCCGGCATGGAAGGTGCGCGCGACCTGGCCGTCGCGATGGAGAAGCAGGGCATCGGCAAGATACTCGACCAGTTCGCCAACCCCGACAACCCGGATGTGCACTACCGCACCACCGGCCCCGAAATCTGGCGCGACACCGAAGGCAGGATCACCCACTTCGTCTCCAGCATGGGCACCACCGGCACCATCATGGGCTGCTCGCGCTACCTCAAGGAACAGAATCCCGCCATCCAGATCATCGGCGTGCAGCCCACCGAGGGCGCGCAGATTCCCGGCATCCGCAAATGGCCGGAAGAATACGTGCCGAAGATCTGCGACCCCAGCCGCGTCGACCGCATGATCTACGTGACGCAGCAGGACGCCGAGGAAACCACCCGCCGGCTCGCGCGCGAGGAAGGCATCTTCGCCGGCATCTCGTCCGGCGGCGCGCTGTGGGCCGCGCTGCAGCTGTCGAAGGAAGTCGAGCACGCGGTCATCGTCTCTATCGTCTGCGACCGCGGCGACCGCTATCTGTCGACCGGCGTGTTCCCGGCCTGAGCGTGGCCAAAGCCAAGACCATTTATACCTGCACCGAGTGCGGCGGCACGCTGCCCAAGTGGCAGGGACAGTGCCCGCACTGCAACGCCTGGAACACCCTGGTCGAGACCATCGCCGAGTCGACCAAGCCGCGCTTCCAGTCGCTGGCCGCGACGAGCCAGGTGCAGTTCCTGCATGACGTCGAAGCCTCCGAGGAGAGCCGCATCGCCACCGACATCGGCGAGCTCGACCGCGTGCTGGGTGGCGGCCTGGTGCCGGGCGGGGTGACGCTGATCGGCGGCGACCCCGGTATCGGCAAGTCGACGCTGCTTTTACAAGCCTTGGCCGGCTTGTCGGCCCGCCTGAAAACCCTTTACGTCAGCGGCGAGGAATCCTCGCGCCAGGTCGCGTTGCGCGCGCGGCGGCTGTCGCTGCCCGAAACCAACCTTCCGGTCTTGCCGGAAATCCGTCTCGAAGCCATCCTCGCGCAGCTCGCCGACCTGAAGCCCGAGGTCGCCGTGATCGATTCGATCCAGACCGTGTATTCCGAGGCGCTGACCTCCGCCCCCGGCTCGGTGGCGCAGGTGCGCGAATGCGCCGCGCAGCTCACGCGCCACGCCAAGCAGACCGGCACCGCGATCATCCTCGTCGGCCACGTCACCAAGGAAGGCGCCATCGCCGGTCCGCGCGTGCTCGAGCACATCGTCGACACCGTGCTGTATTTCGAGGGCGACACCGGCTCGTCTTTCAGGCTCGTCCGCGCGTTCAAGAACCGCTTCGGCGCGGTCAACGAAATCGGTGTGTTCGCCATGACCGAGAAGGGGCTGAAGGGCGTGTCCAATCCTTCGGCGATCTTCCTGTCGCGCCACGGCGAGCCGGTGCCGGGTTCCTGCGTGCTGGTCACGCAGGAAGGCACGCGGCCGCTGCTGGTGGAAATCCAGGCGCTGGTCGATTCCAGCCACGCACCGAGCCCGCGCCGACTGTCCGTCGGCCTGGAGCAGAACCGGCTGGCCATGCTGCTCGCCGTGCTGCACCGCCACGCCGGCATCGCCTGCTTCGACCAGGACGTGTTCGTCAACGCGGTAGGCGGCGTGAAGATCAGCGAACCCGCCGCCGATCTCGCGGTACTCGCCGCCATCGTGTCCTCGCTCAGAAGCCAGCCGCTGCCTGACAAGCTGGTGATGTTCGGCGAAGTCGGCCTCGCCGGTGAAATCCGCCCGGTGCAGCGCGGCCAGGAACGTCTCAAGGAAGCCGCCAAGCTCGGCTTCACCCAGGCCATCGTCCCGGCTGCCAACCAGCCCAAGCAGAAGATCGCCGGCATGACGGTACATGCGGTTCAGCGGCTGGACGAAGCAATCACCCTATTCCGGGATAGCTGAGCACAGCGAGCTTTTTTCCCGAGCCTCGGCAGGTGGCGGCTTGACACCCGCCTGTTTGTTGTCAAGAATGCCAACATGAAGGCCGAACTGCTCAAGCAGCACCGCCAGCGTCTGCCCAACGGCGGCCTGATCGAGATGAAAATCTGGAAGCTGCCCTGCCCGGTGCCGCCCTGCGACCACGCCTTCAAGTACCGCCTGGTTTATGTGCTGGATGGAAAACGCCTGGTCGGCTTCGACAATGAGCGTGGCAAGGGCGACCACCAGCACCTGGATGGGAAAGAATCCGTCTACCGTTTCGTTTCCATCGACCAGTTGCTGGAGGATTTTCTGGCAGAAGTTGAAAGGAGGGTCACATGAAAACCGCCGTCATCGAAATCAACCCGGACTGGAAGGCTGCGCTCAAAGCGGGCGTAAAGGGTATGCGCCAGGCCGCCAAATCCAGTCGCGTCCAGCAGGCCACCTTCAGCTACGCCAGCCCCGAACTGCTGTTCTCCGAAATCAGTCCCAAGCGCTGGGGCGTGCTGGAAGCCATGAGCGGCGCCGGCGAAATGAGCCTGCGCGAACTAGCCCGCAGGCTGGAACGCGACGTCAAATCCGTGCACCGGGACGTGCATGCCCTGCTGGAGATCGGCCTGCTGGAAAAAACAGAGAGTGGAAAAATCGTGTGCCCGTTCGACAAGGTGCGCGTCGATTTCACGCTGGAGCAGGCGGCTTGAAGGCGAGTAAACGTCTCGGGAGTTTTCTAGCCTTTTTACATTCAAGCGTCATATGAGCCACGGCGACATCCGAGACGCTATAGTTAAATATGCTAGTGCGTACGACACGCTCCAGAAATTACAGGACACAATGCCGTGGATTCCTGGGGGAGATCAGAAAACTGGCAGCATTGGGGAGTATTACGCATTCCTCTATCTGATGTCGAAGTATGATGAAGATCAGCTGAAATTTGGATCGCATAGCGAAAAGGGTTGGGACATTGAAGTCACAGCATCACCAGTTCGACGAATCCAAGTTAAGACAGTATCGGCATTTTCTAAGACAAGAACGATTTCACCCATTCATCGTGGCTGGGATGAGTTGTACATAATGTTCCTGAACAAAAGCCTTGTGCTAGAAGGGTTTTGGATCATTCAAGACAACAAAATTTTTGGAAGCAAGGACAAGATTGAGAACGCAAAATGCCAAGTGCCAGGGAAATCACAAACTGGATCAGCAATCATCCCGTTTGGCGAAAACCTTGTAGAGGCATTACGTTCCGCGATCCATGAGGCAACAGGTATGCCTCATGAAATAGTGCAGGCCGGTTAATGCAGCCTTTTCTTGAGGAATAGAGAACTAGCTATTCCTGGCTGCCTGAACCTCTCAAACCTAACCCATCACCTGCCCATGCTCTCTTGTGTCGTGGAACGCGACCTTGGGCCAGCGCTCCTGCGCCAGTTGCAGGTTCACCCGAGTATCCGCCAGATAGACCAGGTTGCCGTCGACGTCCTTCGCCAGCCGCAATGAATTCGCTCTGGTGAATTCGGCCAGATGCTGGGCGTCGGGGCAGGTGACCCAGCGCGCGGTGTGGATGCCGGCGTTCTCGAAGGTGGCGTCGACGCCGTACTCGGTCTTCAGTCGGTGCGCGACGATCTCGAACTGCAGCGGGCCGACGGCGCCGATCAGCAGCGTGTTGTCGGCGAAGGGTTCGAACACCTGCACTGCACCTTCCTCGCCGAGTTCCAAGAGGCCCTTGTTGAGCTGCTTGGCGCGCAGCGGATCGCGCAGGCGCGGCTTGGAAAAGAGTTCGGGCGCGAAGTAGGGGATGCCCTTGAACTGCAGCGCTTCGCCTTCGGTCAGGGTGTCGCCGATCTGCAGCTGGCCGTGGTTGTGGATGCCGATGATGTCGCCGGCGACGGCATCGTCCATGCGCGCGCGCTCGTTGGCCATGAAGACGACGGCGTTGGCGATCTTCATGTCCTTGCCGGTGCGGCGGTGGCGCACTTTCATGCCGGGGCTGTAGCGGCCGGAGCAGACGCGGAAGAAGGCGATGCGGTCGCGGTGCTGCGGGTCCATGTTGGCCTGGATCTTGAACACGAAGCCGGTGAACTTGGGCTCGGTGGGGTCGACCGTGCGCTCGATCGCTTCGCGCGGCAGCGGCGACGGTGCCCAGTCGGACAGCGCACGCAGCACTTCGCGCACGCCGAAGTTGTTGATACCGGAACCGAAGAAGACGGGCGTCTGCCTGCCGGCAAGGAAGTCGTCGAGGTCGAAGGTGGCGCCGGCGCCGCGCACCAGTTCGATCTCGCCCAACAACGTGTCGGCCTCGAGCGGGAACAGTTCGCGCAGCTTGGCCTCGCCCAGGCCTTGCAGCGACTCGAACTGCTGCCCGGCGTTTTCCTCGCCTGCCTTGAAGCGCAGGATCTCGTCGTGGATCAGGTGGTAGACGCCCTGGAAGCGCTTGCCCATGCCGATCGGCCAGGTCACCGGCGCGCAGTGGATCTTCAGGATCGATTCGATCTCGTCGAGCAGTTCCAGCGGCTCGCGCACTTCGCGGTCGAGCTTGTTGATGAAGGTGATGATGGGCGTATTGCGCATCCGGCACACTTCGAGCAGCTTGATGGTCTGCTCTTCCACGCCCTTGGCGGCGTCGACCACCATGATCGCGGCGTCGACCGCGGTGAGCACGCGGTAGGTGTCCTCGGAGAAGTCCTTGTGGCCGGGGGTGTCGAGCAGGTTGAACACGCAGTCGTCGTAGGAAAACTGCATGACCGAACTGGCGACCGAGATGCCGCGTTCCTGTTCCACCGCCATCCAGTCGGAGGTGGCGAATTTGCCGCTCTTCTTGGCCTTGACCGTGCCGGCCATCTGGATCGCGCCGCCGAACAGCAGCAGCTTTTCGGTCAGCGTGGTCTTGCCGGCGTCGGGGTGGGAGATGATCGCGAAGGTGCGGCGTTTCTTGACGTCGCGCGCCAAGGCGGCAGCGCCGGGCGAGGCCGGCGCGGTTTCGGTGGAGTCCATCGGGAAGGGCGGGCAGATATGAAGCAGACCGCCATTTTAAGCGATTTCGCGCGGATTCCCGCGCGGCGTGCAGGGATCAGTCGCAGACGCAGTCCTGCGTTTTTTTCGCGCGTTTCCTCTTCGGCTTGATCAGCTGCGGCACCGTGACCTTGGTCGTGCCCAGCGCCTGCTCGCGCTGGATCTTCCAGCGGTCGCCCTCGCGCACCCACTCGATGCGCTTGGCCGTTGTGTCGCTATAGCTGGGGGACGAATAGGCCTGGAGGAATTCGGTCACCGGCTTGTCGGGGTTCGAGGTATCGACCTTGAGGTCCTTGATGCCGATGGTGAGGTCGCCGGGCCTGGCAAGGCGAATGGCGCGTTCGCTCGCCCATTGCTCCGGCGTGCGGCCATTCTCGGGCGCGAAGTCGGCGGCATAGTAGCCGCGATAGCGCGGAAAATCCTTGGCCGACCAAGCCGCCGCCCAGCCGGTGAGCGCCTGCTGCACGGTTTCGCTGGGCACCGCCGGTGGCTGCGGTGCGGGTTCGGGCAATTTGAGCGGGGCCGCCTCGATCTTGCGCGGGGTCAGTTCCGCGCTGCCATTGGCCGAGGGCGGCGGCGCTTCCGCGGGGCACTGGTCGGCGGGGTCGACGTTCTGCCGGTCCTGGCCGAGCTCGCGTGCGGTGGGCAGGCCTTCGCGCATCACCTGCAGCGTGGGCAGCAGGGTGCCCATGCCGGCCAAGGTACGGGCGTGGGCGATGGCGTGATCGTAGGTGGCGTTCACGTAGGCGCGGCGCGCCTGGAAATATTCGTTCTCGGTGTCGAGCAGGTCGAGCAGGGTGCGCTGACCGATGTCGAACTGTTTGCGATAGGCCTCGCGGGCCTTTTCGATCGCCAGCTGGTGCTGGTCGAGGAAGCCGAGCTGGCGCGAGATGTTGTGGATGTTGTTGAAGGCGATCGCCAGCGTCTGGCGGATGTCGCGGCAGGCCTTGTCGCGCTGTTCTTTCGCGAGTTCCAGCCGCTCTGCGTACTGACGCACCAGGGCGCGGTCGGAGCCGCCCTTGAAGAGGTTGTAGTTCAGCACCAGCTCGACGATCTGGTTGTCCTGCCGTCCGGCGATGCCGTCGGCGTTGAAGGTGACGTCCTTGCTCGCGCGCAGGTCGACCCGCGGCTGGAAGCCGGACTGGCGACCGCGCGCCTCGGCCTGCGCGGCGCGCACGTTCTCGATCGCGGCATTGAAGGCGGGATTGCCCTGATAGGCGAGTTTCAACGCCTCTTCGACGCTGGGGGGAATCCCTTGTGCAAGCAGTTCCGGCGCGATCATCTCGCCCGGCGGCAATTCGCCGACGATGCGCAGGTAGCGCGCGCTGACGTCGTGCAGGTTGCTCGCTTCGGTGAGCATGTTCGACTGCGCCAGAGCCAGGCGGCCGCCCGCCTGCTCGAGGTCGACGCGGCGCCCCACGCCGGCCTGCACGCGCTGCTGGATCTGGTTGAACACCTGCTCGTGCTGGGCGAAATTCTCCTGCGCCAAGCGGGACAGCTCGCGATAGCGCAACACGTCGAGGTAGGCGCGCACGGCTTCCAGCGCGGTGGATTCGGAGGCGTCGAGGACTTCGTAATAGCGGACCAGCCTGGCATAGCCCAGCCGCGAGACTTCGTCGCGCGTGGCGAAGCCGTCGTAGAGCATCTGGTTGAGCGACAGCGCGGCGCCGCGGCGGGTGTAGTCGGTCGACGGCGAGCCGGGCGGGCTCAGGTTTTCCTTGCCGGCACCCGCGGTGAGATCGACCCGCGGGAAATACCCGCCACGGGCGACGTCCTGCTCGTGGCCGGAGGAGAGGAAGGCATGCCAGCGGGATTGCACCTCGGGATTGCTTGCGACGGCCTGCCTGACGGCGTCCTGCAGCGTGACGGCGCCGACGCCGGCGGAAGCCGACATCAGGCCGAACAGCGACAGCAGCAGGACGATTTTTCTTTTTGGCATTCCTTCAGCCTCCGGGCACACTTCCGATAACTTCGTATGCGAAGCAATACGGCAATTTGACAGCAATATTTATACCAGACTGGGGCGTGGATACGTGTTTATCGAGTTCTTGCGGGGCTGCCTCAAGCCGGGAATCGCCCGATGCGGCCGGTCGGGTTCAATTTTCCTCTGCGCTTGACGGCGGTCGTCACGCTGGCTGACGCGTAAACCGATGTCGAATTATCGGCGCTTCTTCGCAAATCCCGGGGTATTCAGGCCGCTGCTCGTCCTGGCGTGCAGCATCGGCTTCGCCTTCGGCGGCGCGGAAATCGACCGTCTGCTTCAGCTCGCCGGCCAGCGCTACGGCAATGCCGGCACCGCTGCGGTCGGCGCCTGGCGCGACCTGCTGACGCAATCGGCCGGCCAGCCCGAGGCCGCCAAACTCAAGCGCGTCAACGACTTCTTCAACCGCCGGGTGCGCTTCGGCGACGACAGCGCCATCTGGGGCAAGCCGGATTACTGGGCGACGCCGCTCGAAACGCTGGCGCGGGCGGAGGGCGACTGCGAGGATTTCGCCATCGCCAAGTACGTGACGCTGAAGCTGCTGGGCATCCCGTCCGAGAAGCTGCGGTTGACCTACGTCAAGGCGCGCATCGGCGGGCCGCAAAGCAGTATCGTCCAGGCCCACATGGTGCTGAGCTATTATCCGGCTCCAAACGACGAGCCGCTGGTGCTGGACAACCTGATTTCCGATATTCGCCCGGCGTCGCGTCGCACCGACCTGACCACGATCTTCGGCTTCAACGCCGAGGGGATCTGGGTGGGCGGCGGCGTGCCCCGCGCGACGAGCGGGGCGCAAAGGCTGTCGAAATGGCAGTCGGTGCTGGCCAGGATGCGCGAAGAAGGGATCGATTAGGGCGTGTTAACACTAATTCCACGCCCGCGACGAGGGCGCTTCGGGATGCAGGCCGCGAAGCGAGACGCACCGCAGTGTCGTTCACTGCAAGCGGCTCGCGACAAAGGCATGCGCACGAATCGGCCCGTCCCTTCCGGTTGCCACGGGAAAGCGCGTCTGCGGCGTTGCGCCGCTTGGCAAGGCGCGACGCGTCTTGCATTCATCGCTTTCTCGTGGCAACGCCGACGCGAAATTAGTGTTAATACGCCCTAAACCTCTTGCTCAGGGAACACGCCATGTCACTCACCAAGCAATTCTGGTTCGCCGTCGCGGCCATCATGACCCTCGCATTCGGGATCAGCTTTCTGGTCAGCGCCTGGTCGGCGAAAAGCTACCTGGAGGATCAGCTGCGGGTGAAGAACCTCGACAACGCCAATTCGCTGGCGCTGTCGATGTCGCAGATCGAGAAGGACCCGGTGCTGATCGAACTGCTGATCTCGGCGCAATTCGACATCGGGCACTACAAGCGCATCAGTCTCACGTCGCCGTCGGGCAAGGTGATGGTCGAGCGGGTGAGCGAGGCGGCGGCCGACACCGTGCCGGCCTGGTTTGTCGAGATGATCCCCCTGCTGAGTGCGCCCGGCATCGCTCAGGTACAAGACGGCTGGCGCCAGTACGGCACGCTGACGGTGGTCAGCCACAACCGTTTCGCCTATCAGGCGCTGTGGGAGGGCAACCGCAGGCTGCTCGCCTGGTTTCTGGCGGGGGCACTGCTGTGCGGCGTGATCGGCACCCTCATCCTGCGTTCCATCACCCGTCCGCTGGGCGAGGTGGTGCGCCAGGCCGATGCGATCGGCGCGCGCCGCTTCATCACCATCCGTGAACCGCGCACGCGGGAATTCCGCAGCGTGGTTCGGGCCATGAATGCGCTGTCCGAACAGGTGCGCGGCATGCTCGAGGAGGAGTCCGCACGGCTCGAGCAGTTGCGCCGCGACGCGCAGCACGATCCGCTGACCGGACTGTTGAACCGCGAGCATTTCCTGAAGAAGCTTCTTTTTGCGCTGGAGGACGAGAACGCGGCGGCAACCGGCGCGCTGTTCATCCTGCGTCTGCCCGAGCTCATCCGCATGAACAAGGAACTGGGACGCGAGACGACCGACACGCTGCTGAAGCGGGTGGCCGGCGCGTTGCAGGAATGCTGCCCGGGCGAGGACTGCATGATCGGCCGGCTGAACGGCGCCGATTTCGCGGCGCTGGTTCCCGACGCCGATTCGGTCGACGAACTGGCGCGCCGGATTGCCGCGCGCACCCTGCTGTCGATCAACGATCCGAGCGCGGCGACCGAGCATCCCGTGCTGCTGGGCGCGGCCGTGTATCGTCACGGTGACGCGGTTTCGCAGGTGCTGTCGCGCGCAGACATGGCCTTGCGGCGGGCCGAGCAGGAGGGCGGCAGCGCGGTCGAGACCGGCACGCTGGAAATCGAGTGGAAGCCGGCGCCCAGCCTGGTGTCGGCCTGGCAGGTTCTGATCGAGACGGCGCTGGACCTGAAGCGGGTGCAGTTCGCGCTCTACCCGGTGCTGAACGGGCAGGGCCAGCTGATCCATTACGAAGCGCCGGCGCGCATGCAGATCATCCAGAGTTCGCTGTGGATCCCCGCGCAGGAGTTCATGCCGTGGGCGAGCCGCTTGGGGCTGACCGAGCGCATCGACGAGGCGGTGTTCGACTATGCGCTGGGCTGGTTGGAGACGAACGAGGGGCCGGTGTGCATCAACGTGTCACCGCAGTCGGTGTGCGATCCGGTGCTGATGGCGCGCTATTACCAGGCGCTGAAAGGCCGGATGCCGCTGGCGAAGAAGCTGTGGATCGACATTCCCGAGTTCGTCGCCTATCGCCATGCTCGCGAATTCCGCGTGTTCTGCGACACGCTGAAGGCGCTGGGCTGCAAGATCGGCCTGGAGCACGTCGGCAACCAGATCTGCCATATCGGCGAACTGTACGACGTGGGGCTCGACTACCTGAAGATCGATAGCGCCATCATCCGCGACATCGACCAGAGTCCAGGCAACCAGACTTTCCTGCGCGGGCTGTGCACCATCGCCCACACTATGGGCATGATGACCATCGCCGAGGGCGTGCTCAATCAGCAGGAGGCGGGTTGTCTGAAGGAGCTGGGATTCAAGGGCATGACCGGGCCGGGCATCGTGCTCGGCTAACGGGCGCGCCGGGCGGGCGGCGCGGCTGCCTCAGATGGTCTCGTTGGCGCCGCCGAGCAGATCGAGCGCACCCAGCGACTGGCGCATGGTGCGCCGTTCCATCAGCTTTTCCTGCGCCGGCAGCGGCAAATCGGTGAAGCGGATCACATCGCGCGCGATCAGCAGATCGATCAAATCTTCCAGCACCCGCACCAGGCGCATGTCGGACTGTTCGAGCGAGCTTTGCTCGAGTTCCAGCTTGCGCATGAACTCGAGCAGCTCGGGCGAGCCGGGCGGCACTTCCGCCAGACCTTCGCCCGGTTCCAGGTTGACCGCGGTGATCCGGCCCTGCTCGTCACGCTTTACATAAGGCATCCGTCATCGTCTCCAGATAGGTTGGGTCCAGGCTTGATTCCAGCGGGCATCAGTCGGTGATCAGCTTACCCTTGGTCAGCAGATCCTGGATGATTTGCTGGTCGGCACTGAGCGCACCGGCGTTGGTCAGGTCGATATTGCTCAGCACGATGCTCTGGTCGGTGGCCCCTGCGCTGTAGCCGCCCGAAAATCCGCCGGTGCTGCTGATCTGGATCACCGTGTTGCTGCCTGACACTTCGAAATGCAGGTAATTGGCGAGGTTGCCGGGGTCGACGTCAGAATGGCTCTCGCCCACCAGCAAGTCACGCAGGTCGAGCTTGTCGCTGTTCGCGGTGCTGTCGAAATCGGTGACGCTGTCGATCATCGGCGTACCCGGCGTGCCGCGGTCTGTCAGTTCCCACTTGAACACGTCGGCACCCAGGCCACCGGTCAGGGTGTCGCTGCCTGCGCCGCCGAGGAGCATGTCGGTGCCCGCGCCGCCATTCAGGGTGTCGTTGCCGACCCCCCCGTAGAGCCAGTCGTTGCCGTTGCCGCCGTTCAGCGTGTCGTTGCCTGCGCCACCGTATGCCAGGTCGTTGCCGTCTCCGGCGTTGACGGTGTCGTTGCCGGCATAGCCGCGTATGAGATCGTTGTTGCCGGTACCGGTCAGGGTCTGGGCAGACTGGCTGCTCGCCGTGTACGTGGTGGTCGTCTGGTCGATGCTGATGCTCAGTGTCTGACTGGTGCTCGCCGTGGCGCCGTTGGCCGATTCGGTTGCGATCGCCGTCATCGTGAGATTGAGCGTGCCGGTGTAGTTTTCCGGCGGCAACAGGGTGATGCCGTCGAGCTGCGCGGCGCTGAAGGTCCAGCTGCCGTCGCCGTTGTCGGTGCCGCTCGTGAAGCGGGCATCGGCTGGCAGCCCCGAAATTCTGACCGTCAGGCTTTCCGATCCGTCGGGGTCGGTCAGCGCGGCCGAGAACGGGGGCAATACCACCGGCGAGCCGTAGCGGCCGGCATCGCCCGATACGCTGAATGCCACGCCATTCAGCGACAGCGAGGAATCCTTCAGGGCGTCGCGGCCGTTCAGGACCAGCCACTGGAAGGTGTGTGCACCGTTGGTGGCGGCGGTATAGCTGTAGGTGCCGGTCGAGGTGAAATTCGGGAATTTGCTCTCCGACGAATCGACCAGGATGGCCTGGCGGTTGCCCAGAGGATCGGTGACGATGAGCACGACCAGATCGTTGTACCCGCTGGTGACTTCGCTCTGGAGGTTTTCCCCGTTGCTGAACGAGTAGTCCCAGGTGGCGGTCATGCCGGCCGACATCGAATAGTGCGCCTCGGCGACCTTGCCGTCGTAGACGTCGACGGTGCCGGAATCGGTCACGTTAGTCCCGGTGGGGTCGAACCGGTTGTCCAGGTATCCCGCAGAAAGCCCGAGCTCGGCTTCCAGGTTGGCCTGGCTCACGCCGTTGTTCGTATTCAATGCCGCCTGGGTGATCACGGTGTCGGTGCCGCCCGTGGAAATCACCGTGTCGCCAGGGTTGAGGATGAACAGGCTCGACAGGGGGGCGAGCGTGGGGGTGTCTGCCGCGGGCGACACGTCGACGTTCACCGTTGCGGTGCTGATGCTGCCCTTGCTGTCGCGGATGGTGTAGGTGAAGGAATCGGTTCCGCTCCAGTTGCTATTCGGCGTGTAGACCAGACTGCCGTCAACGTCGGTCGTCACCGTGCCATTGGCCGCTTGCGTGTAACCCCATAGCAGGAATGCGTCGCCATCGGGATCGCTGTCGTTGGCGAGCACGTTCAGCGTAAGAGCCGTGTCTTCGGCCGTCGTGTAGCTGTCGCTGGTCGCCACGGGCGCGGCATTGCTCGGCGCGGTCTGAGAGACCGCCAGCCGTGCGGCGCTCGGGTCGCCGTCGGCATCGACCATGTTGTAGGTGAATTCGTCCGGTCCGGTATCGGCAAACTGGATGCTGTCGACCCCCGTCAGCAGGATCTTGGTGCTGGCGCTGGTGTCGACACCGTAGAACGCGACATACTGGAACGGCGTGCCAGCGCTGTCGACATTCAGGGTAAAGCCGGGTTTGGAGACCGCGCCGTTGCCGGTGCCGACCAGATTGCCGCTGGCGTCGTAGGTTGCCCAATAGAACGGTACGCCCGAATTGGTACCTGAATAGAAGTTGGCGTTGAGCGAGAGCACTGCGTTCCCAAGGTCGACCAGCAGCGCCTCCGGGCTGGAGGGGTGGCCGTTGAGGTAGGTGGCGCTGCCCGAGCCTCCGGCAATGCCCAGGCCATCGGTACCGTTTGCCAATGCACCGTCGATGACGGTCAAGGTGCCGCTTCCGGTGATGGACAGGATATTCGTTGCCAACGGCACATACGTCGTCGGGTCGATGAAGAACTCATTCTGGCTCGCGACGTTGCGTGCACCGTTGAAGGCCGTGATGCTGACATCACTCCAGTCGGCCAGGCCATTGCCGCCGCCAAGCGTGGTGAACAGCGTCGATTCATAGGAGTAGGAACCATCCTGGTTCATCAGCAGGATGCCCTTGCCCGTATCGACCGTGATGACGCCGTTGGTGGCGGTGTAGGTGGTGCCCTGGTAGACGACGCTTTCGATCTTGCCAGGCAGGTCGGCGCCCAGATCGTTTGCCAGCACATTGCCGGATACCGTGCTGCCCATCGTCAGGGTGGCGAAGTCGTTGACTGAGGCGGGCGCATCGTCCTCGATATTCACGGTG
This sequence comes from Pseudomonadota bacterium, assembly GCA_021811235.1. GTDB lineage: Bacteria > Pseudomonadota > Gammaproteobacteria > Burkholderiales > Thiobacillaceae > Thiobacillus. The sequence goes on from JAJZPG010000030.1 coordinate 21,088, forward strand.
AGCAGGCCGGTCGAGCTGGCTGCGCCATCGCTGGCCGTGACGGTCACGCCGAGCGTGTGGATGTCTTCGAACCCGGCGGCTGCATGATCGATCGCCCCCTGGAGGGTGACCGTGTAGGCGCCCGTGTTGGTGATGCTGATCGTCATGACAGGATGGCCACCGGCGCTGGCAGTAAGCGTCGAAGTGCCGCTGCCGCTCCATGTGACGGGAACGCCGTTCGACGTCAGCGACGCTGCGGGGGGCGCAAGAGTAACGGATAGGCTATTGCCCTCGATGTCGCCGATTGCAAACGTACCCGTTGCCGTAACAGCATTGGTGTTATCTGAGGGCGAGCCGCTGGTGTCCTGAATACCGCCCGCCAGGCCTTCTTCGGAAACGATGGAAGCCTTGTTGGCGATTCCGAACGTCGGCGCATCGTTGGTGCCGTTGATCGTGACGGTTACAGTGTTGGTCGTGCCATCGATGCTGGAGACCGAGAAAGTCTCGGTCAGCATCTGTCCTGCGCCGAGGGACTGCACGGTGGCGTTGGCATTGTCGAGCGAGT
>JAJZPG010000001.1 GCA_021811235.1 Pseudomonadota bacterium
GCGCCATTCTGGATGCAATACACCAGATGCTCGGTTTCCACCTTGCGCCGATACAGGGTTTCGATGCCGAGTTCGAAACCGCCTTCGTCGATCGAGAAATGGATGTCGGGATGGCCTGATGAGGCCAAGTGTAAAATGTCATTGATGGCGAGACCTCGCAACCGATCCATGGACCTCGGACAAACGCCCTTTTCCAGCAGGACGGCAAGGTCGCCACGCTCAAGCTGCTCGATCAAATGCATGAGCAGCGAGGCTCTAAGCGTATTGTCGGTGACGCGAACCATCATCATGATCCAGACCCTCCGCGAATGGCCGAGAGCAACTCCAGGCACACGCCGGCAATTGGGTTGTCCGGATTCAGGAGCCATGGAATTGGCAGAAACTCACCCTGGCCACCAATGTTGTGCTGGATGGCGAGTTCCAAGCCCCCCAGCGTTTCCTGGCTCCCCTCTTCCAGGATCAAGGTGCGCCACTCATTGGGCTCTTCAAGGCCAGACCGGCACACTTCCGGTTCGAACTGTCCGCTTGCCATCGCAAGCACCCACCATGCAGCCTGGCGGCTTTGCGCGTTCTCGTTCAAGTCAAGTGGGCCATCCTTGGGGAATCCCATGCAATACCCCATGGGCATGCCAGGTGAAGGCTCATAGCAGGAGCCGATGCCGGCGGAGACAAGCACTTGCTGAATCAAGGTCATCAACCGGTCCGACTCTCCTCTCTCAGCTGGGATCGGGGGGAAACTGACTGTGGAATGGGAAGCCGTTGAACTCAATCTTTGGCTGGGTTCACCGTGCTCTGTTGCTGTCGGCTTAGTGGGTGAGGTCATCCCAAGCAATCGTGGAGCAAGAGCAATGGACTGTGACGATTTCCCCGGTTCCTGGCCGACGGACTCTGGTGTGGATTGAGTCTGGGGTTCGACCGGACGCTGGGGCTTGCATATCCGCTGCAGACCTTCCAGTGTCATGTCAGGGAAGCGCTCCATGGCGGTGAGCAACTTGCCCATGTCCCGCTCATTCAATTCCAGCCGGGCAGACAAGCTGCCTTCGCATCGACCAAGAAACAGGTCTGCGGTAAACGCATGGTTATCTTCCAGAACCATGCCGGCTATGGTCTTTGCGGTTGGCGTGACCACCTCGGCGTAGAAAGCGCTTTCCTCGATGTCGTGATGATTGGCCAACTTCAACAGCAGGTTCAGGCGGGGCTGGATGGCTCGCACGGCTAAACCGGAAAGCCACGGGCCGACATCGGCAATTTTTTCGACTGCGAATCGGTACATGCTGAGTGTTCGCAGATCAGTCTGGAGGCCGAATCTCTTGATTTCGGCTTCAAACTCCCGGTGTGAGAGTGTTTTACCGCTCTCCTCTTCCATCTGGCGCTTGATTTCCAGCGTCCCGTTGGCACGATCCCAGAAGGTCATGTCGTTGCGCTGGGTGTTTTCGGCCATGTGGGCAAGCAGAACGGATGCTTCGCCGCGCCAGGCTTTGATGATGACGCGGGTTTCGCGGAGCTTTGGATCCCCTGTTTCCTCCCACAACTCCCGGATGGCGTGCAGGCGGGTGTTTCCACCTGCGTACAGGATGTAATGGGTTTCTCCCGGCCGCTTGGTGACAGTCAAGGGTTGAAGAATTCCATTGACCCGGATGCTCTCCTTCAGCTCAGCGTAGGCTTCGTTGTTCGCCTTGCGGGGATTTCGCTCATAGAAGTGAACGGCGGTTACGGGAAGACTCGCCCACGAGTCATCCACTTCAGTATCGTGCTTGAGGTCGCTCCCGCTGTTTGGCGCCGGCACGTTCAGGCTGTTGGATACTTCCAGCTTCAGGCGCTCCCGTACCGTCCGCTTTTCCGAATCGGACTTTGGGGTAAACCCATGCTTGGCAGCCAAGTCCACCATCTTGATCGAACTCGGGATATTCATGAGTGGGGGCTTTTTCTTGCCGCCCGCCATCATGCTTCCGCTCCGTTACGGCTTGGGTCCTGTGCTGCCTCCGATCCGGCGTAATGCCCTGCGAGGCTCGGCACCAACTCCCAGAGGAGAGCATGCATGGTTTCATAGGCAGACGGCATCGTGCCCTTGCGCGACGGCTCATGCCGGTGTGCGGGGATGCACAGGGTGGCTGATTCCTTGTAGGACTTGGCGTCTGGCACTATCGTATCGAGGACTGTGACCCGTCCTCCCAGCTTGATGAAGTCCTGTCTGATCGACTCCGCAATAATTCTCGCGTCAGCAGTCCGGTCCTGCATCGATATGACTGCTTTGACCGGCCCTACCCTGTATTTCGAGTTTGGTGAAGGCTCAAGCCGAGCCAGCAGCTCCATCGTTCCCGTTTTGAACTCACGTGCTGACAGAATTTCCGGCTTGATTGGAGAAATGATCTGTGTGGCGGCGAGTGCGGCGGTGTCCTGCAGTGGGCCTACGGTTCCCTGCGTGTCGATTAAGACGCAGTCGTAATAGTCTTCGGATACGGCGGGGGAATTCAGGGCATTGCCAAGTCGCTCGCCACGATCAATCCGGTGCAGGAGCCAGGTTTGCAGACTGCCATCTGGATCGTCCGACCGGATTACATCGAGCCCATCGATTACCGTCTGAGAGATGCAATCCTCAGTGACATACCCGGTGGTGATGACCTTCGTGAGGCCAAACGGAGCTTCGCGCTTAATACGGTAATATTTTGATAGCGCTGGCTGCACATCGGCGTCGACAAGCAGGACTCTCAGCCCCATGTCCGCCATGAGTGCGCCAAGATTTGCTGCCAATGTGGTCTTGCCGACCCCGCCCTTCGTACTCAATACAGTGAACTTGATCATATCCCTCCCCAGGTTTAACTAGGGACATGGACATAACCAGTCTGGATGCTGCGATCCCGCAGCAGTCTTGAGTTGCGCGTTTATCCATAAAATGGTATATCAGGACTTGCTAATATACATTATGCGAAGTTAATAATGGGAAGGGGCAATTCGTGTCGGTGGTGTGACTAGCAGCGCGAGCCAACTGACTAGTTGGTGAAGCCAATTGACTACCAACTGCCCCAACGGGATTTTCAGACTGCCCCGCCTTTAGGCTTTCGCCTTGAAAGACCTGCCGGCGGCGTTTTGCCAATCCGTTCCTTCACATTCTTCAACACCGTCTTGCCTTCATCAGCCGCGGCCAGATTCGGTCCAAAATCGTCGACACAGACTTCGAAAACACTCACAGCTATCTGATTTGAACCATGGACATGAGAAACGAGCCGTTTATGTTCTTGGTCGTAAGGAGCTTGAGCAGTTGAACCGCCGAACTCACCCGAGTTAGCAATAAGGACATGCTGGTACATGTGATATCTCAGCGCGGAGACCATACTGTCGAAAGTCTTTACATCCTTGTTCATGGCTGCAACCACGAACATGTGTGTTTCATCCTTAAGGTCAGCCGCTAGTGAGATGTCCGTTGCGTCGTAACAAACAGCGCCAGAAATGCGGTAACCAGGTTCGTCGCCCCAACACAACCACGATAGGGGTGGTCTTCTTCGCGTTCGATTCGCGCCTGCGCTACGGCCATTTCGTCTGGCATCTGTTCGTCATGGCGGGCACCGCCTGCCATTACTTCGCGGTGCTCGGGTATGCGCTCTGAGTATGATCAGCGCAGCCGGCGCCCGATCTGCCACACCAGCCAGCCGCGCTGCAGCCATTTTCCGGCGCGTCGCGGACGCCAGACGGCAAGCAGAAGCACGGCCCCGATCATCCACGCGGGGTGCCGCCCGATCGTCCGGAGCACGGCCACCCCCTGGTCGACCCGCGCCAGACGCGCACGCCATGGCTCGACGTTGCGTGCCAGCGCAGTTCGCTGGGCCGCGGCCTGTTCCACCAGGTGGCGGCGACGTTCGGCCAGCAGGGCCAGTTTCAGGTTCATGATCCGGAGCCGAGTTGCTGCCGGTCCTTGGACAGCTCGGCCAGGCTCGCTGCAAACAACCTGGGCCGGGTTCGTGCCTTGTGCGCGGCGAGCCACGCCAGGCCGGCGCCGGCAATCAGGAAAAAACCGGTCAGCCCGCCCAGTGCCGCGATCCGGTGCGACTCCCAGAAGACGACCGCAATCAGGATCGCCAGCAGCACCACGCCCACGCCCAGGCAAAACAGGGCGACCAGGCCCAGCACCAGGAGGGTGGTCAAGTGCGCCCGTTCTTCGGCAATGTCCGTGGACAGCAGTTCGAGGCGGGTCTGAACGATGCCGACCAGGCTCCCTGCAAGCGTTTTCAGGGATTCGAACAATCCGCCCGTGGCGGCACGGGATTCCTCTGCCATCGCAGCTCTAGCGTCGCCCGATCAGCAGGCCGACCACCACGCCGACACTGGCGGCGATGCCGATGGCCTGCCACGGATGAACGTGGACATATTCGTCAGTGGCCTTGGCCGCGGCCCGGGTCCGGGCGACCAGCGCCGCCTCGGCATCGCTGAATTTTTCCTTGGCCGCGGCAAGCGACTCGCTCACCCTGGAGCGAACTTCCGCCATCGCCTCGCCAGTCTGGCCGGAGGTGGCCTTCAGCAAGGCTTCCGCATCGGCAACCACCACCTTGAAGTCGCGGATCAACTGCTCTTTCGTCACGTCGGCCGGGTCTGCCTCGGCAGACAGGTTCTTAGTGCTCATGGATAGTTTCCCTTTCGTGATTGTGCAAAAAGTTTCCGGTGACACGCCGGGGCTCGGGTGAACGGCATTCCATGCCACCCTTTCCTAAACCATTCACTCCACTTACAACCTTAGACACTCGCAAACCCATTGCAATGGGCGCCAGCATGCTGTTCTTGGTCCTGCCGATCCGATTGAGGGGAACGCCTACCGCAGCTTCCGTCTCCGGTAGAGCAGCATCATCGGCCGCACGGAGACGCCGTGCAGCACGATGGAGAGGGTCACCGCCGCCAGCGTGATGGCCATGATCTGCTCCGCCAGAGGGCCGGGCAGGCCGTGATTGATGGCATACATCAGGTAGTAGACGGAGCCGATGCCGCGGATGCCGAACCAGGCGATCATGATGCGCTGGTCGCGGGAGACCGGCGCGCCGAGCAGGCCAAGCCATACCGAAACCGGGCGGATCGCCAGGAACAGCAGTGCCAGGAACCCGATCGCACTGACGGAAAGATGGGTGAACGGCAGCATGGCCCCCACCACCAGCACCACGGCCAGTTCGGCGATCCGCTCCATCTGTTCATTGAAGCCCCGCACCGCCTGCATCATGTAGGCACTGGCATGATCGTCATGGGTGGCGTGGCCGGCAGGCGCTTCGCCAGTCTGACCACCCGGCCGCCCGGCGGCTGCCGCGGCAGGCTCATGGATCATGCCGGACTGCTCCTTCACCCGCTGCAGGGCGAGGCCCGCGGCGAACACAGCCAGAAAACCATAGGCGTGGCAGAGCACGGCAAGCGCATAGGCGAGCGCGATGAGGCCCAGGGCCAGGAACTCGTCCAGCCCGACGGATTCCTGATGACGGGTGCGCAGATAGACCACCAGCCGGCCGATCAGCGCGCCGAGGACGCCGCCGATCAGCAGGCCGCCGGCGGTGGCCCAGACCACGTCCACCGCCAGCCAGCGCCAGCCCCCGGTGCCCAGATCGTGCAGGCCCAGCAGGCCCAGTCCCAGCATCACGAAGGGAAACGCGGCGCCATCGTTGAACCCGCCCTCCCCGGTCAGGCTGAAGCGCAGGCGGTCGCGATCACCTGACGATTCGACCTGGACGGCCGAGGCCAGCACCGGGTCGGTGGGGGCAAGTATCGCGCCCAGCAGGATGGCCGCGCCGAGCGGCAGGCCGAGCCCCAGCATCCCCACCGCGGCGATCAGCGCCACGGTCAAGGTCATGGACACGAATGCCAGGCGCAGCGGCAACAGCCAGTGCCGGTTCGACAGCGGCAGGCCCAGCTTCAGGCCGACGGAAAACAGCGAGATCAGCACCGCCACCTCGGCCACCCGTTCCAGCAGGCCGGCGTGATCCAGCGGGTGGGGCGTCAAGACCGCCCAACCGGCCGGCCCCAGGACGAAGCCGGCAGCAAGATAGAGCATGGCGGTGCTCAGGGGCAGTCTTTTCAGCAAGGTGCCCGACAACACCAGCATGATCAGCAACACGCCGACGATGAGAGCCCAGATCGTGAAGTTCATGGCAGGCGTGGGCTCAACCACCCAGGCGCCGCACGGCCGGGCACCCACTGCGGCCTGAGCGGCCGGCGCGGAGGGATGGCGCCGACGAACACGTCAGCATCGCCACGCCGCGTACAAGGAGGCGCCCATTGGACTGCGCAGGCCAGCGGGACCTCGTACCACGTCGACCTCCTTCGCCCTACCGCATGCCATTGCGGAGATAACTCGGAATGCATGATGAATACGCCCGCATTCGTTTGTGGCTTGCACCAGGAAGGACAGCATACGCCGATCCGGGACCGATGATCCCAAAGACGCCAGGATAGGGTTGTGCCCGCGCTCGTCGTCGCCGCGAGCGCGGCGGCAGCGGAATATGCGGCCGTCAACTTCGCCGTCTCGGTCACCGGCCTCCCCGGGACGACGGACGGTCCCGGTCTTGCCCAGGTGATCCTGATTGCCGGACTGCTCCTGGCCCCCTATTCTGGAAACAGGAACCAGGGGGGTGCCAGCCATGCCCGTCCACAACGCCGACATCGCCGCCCTCTTCGAGGAAATCGCCGACCGCCTGGAGATCCAGGGGGCCAATCCGTTCCGCATCCGCGCCTACCGCAATGCCGCCCGCAATCTGGGCGAGCTGCCGCAGGAAGCCCGCACGCTGCTGGCACGCGGCGAGGATCTGACCCGGCTGCCGGGCATCGGCGACGACCTTGCCGCCAAGGTCCGGGAAATCGTCGACACCGGACGCTGCAGCCTGCTCGACCGGCTGCGGCGCGAACTGCCGCCGGCGGTCACCGAACTGCTGCACATTCCCGGGCTGGGGCCGAAGCGGGTGAAAGCGCTGTACCACGACCTCGAGGTGCAGACCGTCGAGCAGTTGTACCGGGCGGCGCGCGACGGCCGCATCCGCACCCTGCCCGGCTTCGGCGAAAAGACCGAACGCAACATCCTGCAGGCGGTGGAGGCCCACGTCAGCCAGGCGCGCCGCTTCAAGCTGGCGGTGGCGGCGCAGTATGCCGAGGCGCTCATCCGCTTTCTCAAGTCCATTCCCGGCGTCGACCAGGTCGTGGTGGCCGGCAGCTTCCGCCGCATGCGCGAAACCGTGGGCGACCTCGACATCCTGGTCACCGCCACCGCAGACAGCCCGGTGATGCAGCGCTTCACCGTCTACGACGAGGTCGCCGAAGTGTTGTCGGCCGGCAGCACGCGCGCCAGTGTCGTGCTGAAATCCGGCCTGCAGGTCGATCTGCGCGTGGTGGCACAGCAGGCCTATGGCGCTGCCCTGCACTATTTCACCGGCTCCAGAGCCCACAACATCGCGATCCGCCGCCTCGCCCAGAAACGCGGCCTCAAGCTCAACGAGTACGGGGTGTTCCGCGGGAGCACGCGCATCGCCGGCGAGGACGAGACTTCCGTCTACCAATGCGTCGGCCTGCCTTTCATCCCGCCGGAGCTGCGCGAGGACCGCGGCGAGATCGAGGCGGCACGCGAAGGCCGCCTGCCAAAGCTGGTGGAGCTTGCCGACCTGCGCGGCGACCTGCATGCCCACACCCAGGCCACCGACGGCCACGATAGCCTGCGCGAGATGGCGCTCGCCGCCCGGGCCTTCGGACTGGGCTACCTCGCGATCACCGAGCATTCGCGCCGCCTCACGGTAGCGCACGGCCTCGACCCTCTGCGGCTCGCGCGCCAGTGCGACGAGATCGATCGCCTCAACGCCGAACTGTCCGGCATCACGCTGTTGAAAGGCATCGAGGTCGACATCCTCGAGAACGGCGACCTCGACCTGCCCGACGACGTCCTGGGCCGGCTCGACCTGGTGATCGGCGCGGTCCACAGCCAGTTCCACCTGTCGCGGGCGAAGCAGACCGAGCGCATCCTGCGCGCGATGGACCATCCGCATTTCACGCTGCTCGCCCACCCCAGTGGCCGTCTGATCGAACAGCGCGAACCCTACGACGTCGACATGCTGCGCATCATCCGCCACGCAAAACACCGCGGCTGCTTCCTCGAACTCAACGCCCACCCCGAACGTCTCGATCTGCTCGACAGCCAGTGCCAGCTGGCGAAGGAGGAAGGCGTGCGGGTCAGCATCAATTCCGATGCCCACAGCCGCTTCGATTTCTCCAATCTGCGCTACGGCGTCGGCCAGGCCCGGCGCGGCTGGCTGGAAAAGGACGACGTGCTCAACACACGGCCGCTCGCCGCGCTGCGGCGGCTGCTGAAGCGCACCATGTAGGATGGTCACGCCGGCACAATGGGTGGCAAGCCACGGCGGCCGCTATGCCAGCGCGCTCGGCATCGATCTCGCGTCGCCGGACGCAGGCAAGCGCTTCAAGTGGTTTCTCGCCGCCGTGCTGTACGGCGCGCGCATCTCGGAGACGCTCGCCACCCGCACCTGGCGCACATTCCGCGACCGCGGCGTACTGACGCCGCAAGGCATCGTGCAAACCGGCAGGGAGGGCCTGGTCGCCATTCTCGACGCCGGCGGCTACGTGCGCTACGACTACAAGACGGCGACCAAGCTGCTCGATGTGTGCACCGCCCTGCTGCGCGATTACCGCGGCGACCTCGACGCCCTGCACGCGGCGGCGGCCGATCCACACGACCTCGAAACGCGGCTCAAGGCGCTGGGAAAAGGCATCGGCGACACCACCGTCGGCATCTTCCTGCGCGAGTTGCGCGGCATCTGGGCGCAGGCCAACCCGCCGTTGTCGCCGCTGGCACGGGCGGCAGCCCGCGAGATGGGTTATCTGCGTTCAGGAGCGGAGCGGCACGCCCTCGAGCGCTTGCAACGCCTGTGGGCCCGCGCCGGCGAACCGGCCAGGGGGTTCGGCGATTTCGAGGCGGCGCTGGTGCGCGAGGGGCTGCGCCGCCGCCGGCAGGCGGCGCGCCAGCCGCGGACCTGATCAGTATCAGTGCAGCTGGTGCTGGCCTACGCTCACGCGCTTGGCCTGCAGTCCCTCTGCCGCGACCTCTTCGATGAATTTCACCGCATCGCCTTCGCGCAACTGTCCGAGCGTGCTGTTCACCAGGTTGTCGGAACTGAAGTACAACTCGTCGCCATCGGTGCGGCGGATGAAACCGTAGCCCTCGTCCGGGTAGACCCGCACCACCTCGCCGAGGAATTCCTCGTTGTGCGCCTTGATTTCGCCGTGCAGACGGCGCGCGTAATCCTTGAGCTGGCGCTTGGCTGCCTCGAAGCCGTCGCGCAGGGCGACGTACACGTCCTCGTGATCGTCGCGGTTCACCACGATCTCGCTGCCCGGCACGCCGATGTCGATGCGCACGTTGAAGAGCTTGCCCTGGTGCTTGTGTTGGTGCGGCATTTCGAGCACCACGCGGCACGACATGATCGGCTCGAAAAAGGTCTCCAGCTTGTCCGCCTTGTCGCGGATGTGCGTTTCGAGCGCATCGGAATGCTCGATGTTGCGGAACGTGATTTGCAGGGGCGTCTTCATCCTGACTGTCCTCCATGGGTGACGAGAATGCGCAGCGACGGATCGCTGCGCCTCTTTCAATCTAGCCCACGGCCGCCGGAACGGGAACCTTCAGCGGCTCAGAACGATCGGGCAGGCGATGTCGTCCAGGCCGCCCTGCCGCAGGACGCGATCCCTGTCGGCCAGCACCAGGCATCCTGCCGCCTCGCGGCGTACCGCCCGGATGAGCTGCCCGCTCTCGAGTCCGGGCAGCCACACACAGCGCGCGGCAGCCCCCCGCGTCTTCAGCTCTGCCAGCGTTTCCGAACAGGCTGCACGGTAGGCCGCTTCGTCTGGCGCCGGGATCAGCAGTACCAGTTCGGCGCCGCTGCGGCGGGCGAGCAGGAGCCCCAGATCGAGGCTGGGGCCGGCGTGCGTCGACTCCTCGATCAGCACCAGAACCGGATCCGCATGCCTCGTCCGCGCCGTGGCCTGCACGACAGCCATGAAGCTGCTTCCCGCTTGCCTGCCCAGCACGACCAGGTCGAATCCCTGCGCATGCAGGCTCACCTCTGTCGCCATGCGGCCGCGTGCCACCTGGAAGGACCAGCGCACCTGCAACTGCTCGGCCGCCGCGGCCAGCCGGCGCTGCAGGATTTCCGCCTCGCGCCGCCAGGTGCGCTCGATCTCGGCTTGCGACGAGGGCCGCAACTCACCCGACAGCAGGCAGAGTTCGCGCGCGAACGGCAGCGCGAACAGGCGGTGCAGATTGCTGTCCTCGACGAACAGCCCGGCCAGTTCGGCGTCCAGCTCGGCCGCCAGGGCGCTGGCGGTCGACAGCGCCGCCAGGCTGCGCGGCGAGGCGTCGAGCGCGACCAGGATCCTGCCGCCGGCAGGCCGCTCAGGCGTCGCCGTACTCATGGCCGCCGCCCGCTTCGCGCCCGGGCTTGTCGGCAGCGGACTTTCTGGCGAAAGAACGCCGCAGCTCGGCCAGGTGCTTCAGGCGCTGTGCCACGCGCTGGCCCAGGCTGCCCGGCTCATCCGGCGTGCCGGCCGGCACGCCGGTCAGGCGTTCGAGCGCCTCGTCCACCGTTTCCACCGCGTAGACGTGGAAACGCCCGGCCGCCGCCGCGTCGACCACGTCCTGACGCAGCATCAGGTGGGCGACGTTGGACGCGGGAATCAGCACGCCCTGCTCGCCGGTCAGGCCGCGCATGCTGCAGACATCGAAATAGCCCTCGATCTTGTCGTTCACCGCGCCGATCGCCTGTACCCGGCCGAACTGATCCACCGACCCGGTCACCGCCAGCGCCTGCCGGATCGGCACATCCGCCAGCGAGGACAGCAACACGCACAGCTCAGCCAGCGAGGCGCTGTCGCCTTCCACCTGGCCATAGGTCTGCTCGAACACCAGGCTCGCCGACAGCGACAGCGGCTGCTCGGCAGCATAGCGGGTGGCGAGGAAGGACGCCAGGATGAGCACGCCCTTGGAGTGGATCGCGCCTCCCAGCTTGACCTCGCGCTGGATGTCGACCAGCTCGCCTTCGCCCAGGCGGGTGTTGGCGGTGATGCGCGAGGGCTGGGCAAAGGTGAAGTCACCGAGCTGGAACACCGACAGGCCGTTGATCTGGCCGACCGCCTCGCCCGCGGTGTCGATGTGCAGGATGCCGCGCAGGATGGCTTCGTGCGAACGTTCGCGCATGCGGTCGGAACGGCGGATCTGCGCGGCGATGGCACGCTCGACGTCGGCACGCGTCACGACTTCGCGCTTTTCAGCGGCCGCCCAGTAGTCGGCCTGGCGCACCAGGTCGGCCAGGCTCTCGACGTGGGTCGACAGCTTGTGTGCGTCCTCGGCACGGCGCGCGCCGTGCTCGATCACCCGCCCCACCGCCTCGCGGTCGAACGGCCGCAGCTTCTCGCGCCGCGCCAGGGTGCCGATCAGCCTTGCATACAACAGATCGTTGTCGGCACTGCGCTCGACTTCGTCCTCGAAGTCCGCCGCCACCTTGAACAGCTCGCCGAACTCGGGATCGTATTGGGCAAGCAGGTAGTACAGCATGCGATTGCCGAGCAGCACCACCTTGACGTCGAGCGGGATCGGTTCCGGCTCCAGCGACACCGTGCTCACCAGGCTGACCATCTGCCCGAGCGACTCGATGCGCAGCTCGCGGGTCGACAGGGCGCGCTTCAACCCCTCCCAGGAGAACGGCTGGGAGAGGAGCTTCAGGGCGTCGAGCAGCAGGTAGCCGCCGTTGGCCTGGTGCAAGGCCCCCGGCTTGATCAGCAGGAAGTTGGTGATCAGCGCGCCCAGCTGCGACACGTGCTCGACCCGTCCCAGCAGATTCTGGTAGGTGGGGTGGTCCTCGTAGACCACCGGTGCCCCCGCGGCCTCATCGCGCCCCACCAGGAGGTTCACCAGGAAGCGGCTGAAGTTGGGCAGCTCGCTGGTCAGCGCGGCGAGGCCGGACAGCCCTTCCTTCGGGTGGCGGAACTCGTCGATGCTCTCGATGACATTCTGCTGCACTTCGTTGAGATAGCTGCAGACCTCGGGATAATCCGCGTACGCGCTGCGCAGTTCGTCGATCAGATGGCCGACGGCGAACAACACCGCCTCCTCATTCAGCTTGCGCACGCGCTCGATGCGTTCGCGCCGCCACTGATGCACCTGGCGGATGGTCTTTTCCAGCGCCTCCTGCAGGCGGCCGATCTCCTGCTCGATGCGTGTCTTCTCCTCCTGCGGCAGCTTGTCGTAGTCGTCCGGCGCCAGCACCTCGTCGTCCTTGGCCGGGGCGAACGAGAAGCCGTTCGGCGTGCGCAGCAGCACGATGCCGTGCTTCACCGCATCGTCGCCGACCGTCCCGAAGGCCTGCGACTGGCGCTCGGCGTATTCCTCGTCGATCTGGGCGAGGCGGCGACGGTAATCCTCGCCCTCGAACACCGCCGGGATCGCCGCCTGCAGCTCCGCCACCAGTTGCTGCATGTCATCGCGCAGGCGCGCCCCCAGGCCGGACGGCAGGCAGATCGCGCGCGGCTTGTGGGGCTGGCCGAAATTATGGACGTAGCACCAGTCGGAGGGCTTCGCTTCCTCGGCCTTGCGCTGGTCGAGCAACTGGCGGATCAGCGTGCGCTTGCCGCTGCCGGGCTGTCCCATGACGTAGAGGTTGTAGCCGGCGTGGCGCATGCCGATGCCGAAGTGCGCCGCCTCGATCGCACGCATCTGGCCGATGCCTTCGCCGAGATCGTCGAGCTCGGCGGTGGTGGTGAAGTCGAAGCGGCCCGTATCGCAGCGGCGGATCAGGCGGTCGGAAGTAAGCGGTGGGACGGGGGTCATGTTCTTGTGCGTGTCGGGATTGTCATGAATGCTGGTCGACCTGCGCCGCGAGTGCAAGCAGCGCGGGGGAAATCTCCACGGGATAGGACGCTTCGCCCAGGCGGCGCAGCGGCTCCGGCAACCGGGTCAGGTTGTCGCTGGCGTGGCGGCGAATCTCGTCCCATGATGGAGAAATCGCAAGCCGTTTGCCACCTCGCATCACCGGCGCCAGCAGCGGTTCGCCGGATTGCGGATCGCTCTCCAGCGTGACGACGTCGCGCAGCATGCGGCCCTGCGCGTCAAAGTAGCGATACACCTGCTTGCGTCCGGGCCAGGTCGCCTTGCCTTCGGAACGCTTGCGGCGGGCGCGGCCGGCGTATTCCTGCAGCTTGTAGGCACAATCGAGCCAGGGCTGGTCGCCCGAGGTGTCGACCTTGGTGCCGACGCCGAAGCCGTCGATCGGGGCGCCAGCGGCCAGCAGATCGCGCAGCACGGTTTCGTCGAGGTCGCCGCTGGCGAAGATGACGGTGTCGTGCAGGCCGCCTCTGTCGAGGATCGCGCGCACCTGGCGGGCATGCCCGGCGAGGTCGCCGGAGTCGATGCGCACGCCCTGGATGTGGATGCCGGCGGCAGCCAGACGCGGGGCCAGCGCCACCACCTTGCGCGCCGCCGCCTCGGTGTCCCAGGTATCGATCAGCAGCACCACGTTGTCCGGCTGGGCATGGGCGAAATGCTCGAAGGCGAGCGACTCGTCGTCGTGCGCCTGGATGAAGGAATGCGCCATAGTGCCATAGAGCGGGATGCCGAACCGCTGGCCGGCGAGCACGGTCGAGGTGCCGGAAAATCCGGCGAGATAGCTTGCGCGCGCTGCCAGCAGGCCCGCTTCGGCACCGTGCGCGCGGCGCAGGCCAAAATCGACCAGCAGCTTTTCCGGGGCGGTCAGCACGGTGCGTGCGGCCTTGGAGGCGATCAGGGTCTGGAAATGCAGCAGATTGATCAGCCGCGTCTCCACCAGCTGCGCCTCGGCGATCGGCGCGGTCACGCGCAGGATGGGCTCGTCGGGAAAGAACACCGTGCCTTCGGGCATGGCGTGCACGTCGCCGGTGAAGCGCAGCTTTTCCAGCGCGGCGAGCAAGGCCGGACTGAAGCGCCGGGTCGATGCCAGCCATTCCAGCTCCGCGGACGTGAAGCAGAGCTGCTCGAGGAATTCCAGCGCCTGCTCCAGCCCCGCCGCCATCAGGAAGCCGCGTCCCGGCCGCAGCCGGCGCACGAAGAACTCGAACACGGCGGTGTCGTCCATGCCGGCGTCGTGATAGCCCTGCAGCATGGTGAGCTGGTAGAGGTCGGTGAGAAGGACGCCACTCGCGGGGTTCATGCAGCCAGGTCTCCCAGCGAGATGCCTCGCGCGCCGAGGCCGGCCATTTCCGCCTCGGCGCGCAGGCCGTCGCCGGGCTGCACCTCCACCGCGCGGATCGCGTCGGTCAGCAGAAACACCTCGTACCCAAGACGCCTGGCATCGCGCACCGAGTTGAGCACGCAGTAATCCGTGGCCAGCCCGCCGATGAACAGGCGGCGGATACCGGCAGCACGCAGCCGGTCGTCCAGGTCCGTCCCCTGAAAACTGGAATAGGCCTCCCGATCCCGCGAGGTCGCCTTGGAAATCACCGTGGCGCCAGGGGGCAGCGCGAGCGTCGCGGCGAACGCCGCGCCGGGTGAGCCTGCCACACAGTGCTCAGGCCATGGCCCGCCCTGTTCGTGGAAGGAGCAATGTCCCTGCGGGTGCCAGTCGCGCGTGGCATAGACCGGCAGGCCCTGCGCCACGAATGCATCGATATACCGATTGAGCACCGGCACCACCTCGTCACCGCCCGCCACCGCCAGGCTGCCGCCCGGCAAGAAATCATTCTGGATGTCCGTGACCAGCAGCACATCGCCCGGCTGCAGTCTCCAGCGTTCCATTTCAGATGACCTGCTTGCAGCGTTCATGTCCGAATTCCACCGCGACCCTGATGCGGGCCCGCTTCGGGCGGGCACAGGCCCGGGATCAGGGATCCCACGCGCTAATGCAGTTCTTCGTCTTCGTCGTGATGGAAAACCAGTTCGCCCAGATCGACCTTGACCGGCTCGCCCACCGGCTGTTCGCGCACCGGGTGCTCGCGCACCTCGATCCGCTGAAACATCCACTGGCCCTGCTCGATCCAGCAATAGCCGAATTGCTCCTTGTGGAAACACTCCTTGGGTTCCATGGCTCGTGCCCCTCTCTGCGACTGACTTTTTTCAGTTTGGCACATATTTTTCGACGCACGCTAGCGGGCAAGGTCGGGCGAGTGCTGCTATAAAAAAATCGAAGCGGGCAGTTCGTTCCCTGCCCGCCACAAAGACAACCAGGAAAACGCCATGATCCCTAACCCCATCGATGTTGCCAGCCGCGTCAGCCCGAGGCTGTCGGCGCTGCTGTCAAGCCGGGTCAACAACCCGGAATGCGAACAACCCGTCACCCTGATGGCCGTGCGGCGCTTCCTCGCCGACCTGCTGCCCGCCGATTTCCGCGAGGCCGAGCAGATGCATCACTTCGACGTCAGCGAATCGCTGATCGACGAGATGGACGCGCTCATCGAGGAATTCGGCCAGAGCGCGCTCGCTATCGATTTCGTCCAGGCGTATGCCAGCGAGGCGCTCTCGCGCGTGATCGAGGCGATGCTCGACGACGAGAACCACGAAAATCCGCCCACCCTGGGCGAGGTCCGGGCGGCGCTGCTGGACGGCCTGGGGGCGCGTCTGGTCGGCGACGGCGTGATGGACGACGACGAGGACGACACGCTGCTGGCCGAGATCGACGCACTGATCGAACACCACGGCGCGGACACGGTGGCCGAGGAATGCCTGCGCTATGAATAGCCGTCCTGCGGAGGACTCACCATGCTTAAAAAAACGCGTTCTCGCCGCGCGCTGGCGCTGACCCTGATCGTGCTGGGCGGCGTCCTGATGTACCTGGCGCCGGAAATCTGGGCCGGCGTCGCCGTGCTGGTGCTGGGCGTGCTGCTGGAACTGGCGGGAATCATGCTGGAACGCCGTGCCTAAGCGGCGCCCGGACGGCTGGGCGCCCCAACATGAAAACGCGAATACTCAATCGGGAGGCGACCGGCATGAGGTCGACATGACGGCATGAGAAAAGCACGGCTCGCCATCATCGGTCCGGGAAAGCTCGGGCGCGCATGCGCAGAAATCGTTCATGACGCCCCGGACAGCGTACTGGTCGGCATCGTGCAGCATGCCACCCGCGCGCCGGCCCCCTGGATGAAAGCACCCGCCGTCACCCACATCAGCGAACTCGATGCGGCGGACGCCGCGCTCGTCTGCGTACCCGCGGACAGCGTGCCGGGTGTGGCGCAGAGCCTGCTTCAGCGCCGCATCCCGGTCGTCGAATGCGCCCGCCTGCACGGCGAGGCATTCCTCGCACAGAAAGCGGCGCTCCACCGCATCGCCCTTCATCACAAGGTTCCCGCCATCGTCGGCGCAGGCTGCGACCCTGGCGCCCTCTCCCTGTTTCGCAGCCAGTTCGCCCTGCTGGCGCCGCACGGCCACACCGACGTCCGCCTGCATGGCGGCGGCAGCCTGCATCACACCCTCGCCGCGTCCGGCGTGAAGGGGGTGCGCCAGGCCCTGGCGACCGAGCGCAGGACGGCCGAAGGCGCGCTGCAGCGCTATGTGTATGTCGAACTCGAGCCGTCGGCCGATGCGGCGGCAGTCGAAAAAACCCTCGCCGGCGACCCGCTCTTCCTCGACGAGGAGACGCGGGTATTTCCCGTCGACGATCTCGCCGCACTGGAAGAGAACCTGTGCGGCGTCACGCTCGAACGCCAGACGGCCGCTCGGGATGCCGGCCACGCCGCTTTCCTGCTGGAAGCCCGCTTCGACGAAACGAAGCTGGCCGCGCGCATGATGCTGGCCGCCGCGCGGGCGTTGCCCGCGCTCAAGCCGGGCGCATATTCGCTGCTCGACCTGCCCCCGGGTGCCTTGTGGGGGGAATTGCGTCCGGCAATCGAAAAGGAGTGGATGTAACCCGCTGTTTGTTCGCATGGAAAGGAGCACGACATGAAAACCCGTTTCAACGGCTTCGCCCCGGTCCGCCGCGACCGCCTGATCCAGGAGTCCCGGCACGATGCCTACAAGGCCAAGCACAAGCTGCAGGAACCGGCGGTCTGTCCGCAGTGCGGCGCCGTATACCACGCCGGGCGCTGGCAATGGCTGCCTCGTCCTCCGCAGGCCCACGAGGAGACCTGCCCCGCCTGCCACCGCATCCAGGATGACTACCCGGCCGGATTCGTGTCGGTGGGCGGCGCCTATTTCAAGGCCCATCGCGACGAACTGATGCGCCTGGTGAAAAACGAGGAAGCCCGTGCCAAGGCCGAACATCCGATGAAGCGCATCGTGAAGATCGAGGACCAGGACGACGGCACCCTCGTCACCACCACCGACATCCATCTGGCCCGCGGCATCGGCGAGGCGCTGCACCATGCCTACCAGGGCGACCTGGAATACCACTACAACGAGCAGGAAAACCTGCTGCGCGTGGTGTGGCACCGCTGATGAAGCGGCGAGAAGCTGCCCCGGGCGAGCCGCGCGATGTCCTGCCAGACAGGATTTCCCGGCCTGCTGCGGACAGCCGCGATATCCGGCTACAATCGGCGCATGTTTTCCTGACGGGGTGAAATGCGTCTGTCCGCCTTCATGCTGCGCCGTGGCGCCAGCCCGCCGATATGCACGGAGGCATTGATCCGCCCCGTCCTCCCACCGTCCGGAGCCGCAGCATGAGCGCGCTTCCGATCTCCACCCGCCTGCTGCTGAGCTATCTGCTGGTGGCCGTGCTGCCGCTCGGCGGGCTGGCGCTGGTCTACCTGGCCTCGTTCGACTCCTCGCTGCGCGAGACCCTGCTGGCGAACATGGCCACCATCGCGGACAAGAAGGCCGGACAGATCGACAGCTACATGGCCGAACGACTGGACGACGTCCGCCATCTCAGCCGCCGTGCCGCCATCCGCGACGGCCTCGTCGAACTGGAGCAGGCGCGCCGCAGCGACGACCTCAACTCTCCCACCTACCGGGAGGCGATGGCGCGGCTGCATGCAACCCTGGAAGACTCCGGCGCAGCAAAAGGGTTTTACGACCTGCTGCTGGTCGATACGTCCGGCAATGTGCTGTTCACGCTGCTGCACGAGCCCGACCTCGGCAGCAATCTCATGCAGGGCCCCTACCGCGACTCCCAGCTGGCGAAGGCCTACGAGCACGCCATGCGGACCCGCCAGCCCCACCTCAGCCGTTTTGCCCCGTATGCCCCGTCGAGCAACCGCCCCGCCGCATTCCTCGTCGCGCCGGTGATGAAGGATGGCAACGCAATCGGCGTGCTCGCCTTGCAGCTGGACGTGCGCAAGCTGATGACGGTGACCGTCGACCGCATCGGCCTCGGCCAGACCGGTGAAACGGTGCTGGCGCAGAAGGATGGCAACGAGGCGTATTACACCGCGCCGCTCCGCCACATCCGGGACGCCGCCTATCGCTACCGGGTTCCGCTCGGCAAGGCCGCGCTGCCGATGCAGTACGCGCTGGCCGGCGGGCAGGGCCAGGGCATCGTCCTCGATTACGCGGGCATCGAATGCGTGGCGGCGTGGCGCCATCTGCCGTCACTGGACTGGGGCATGGTGGTGAAGGTCGACACCAGCGAGGCGTTCGCGCCGGTGGTGCGGCTGCGCCGCCTCACCTACGCCGCGCTGACCCTGTTCCTGCTGCTCTCCGGCGGCGCGGCCTATGTCCTGGGGCGCACGATTTCGCGCCCGATCCGGACGTTGACCGGCGTGGCGGACCGCATCGCCACGGGCGATCTCCGGCAGCGCGCGCCGCAGGAGGACCGCGGCGAGCTCGGCCGGCTGGCGCGCGCCTTCAACCACATGACCGACGCACTCGCCGAATCCCGCCAGAATCTCGAAGCGCAGGTCGAAGTGCGTTCCCGGGAGCTGCGCGCGCTGAGCACGCTGCAAAACGCCATACTCGAGCGGGCCGGCGCCCTCATCGTGGTGCTCGACCACGAGGGCCGCATCCGCCGCTTCAACCGCGCCTGCGAGGAACTGACCCACTATTCGTTTGCAGAAGTCGAAGGACGCTTCGTCTGGGACCTCTTCCTGACCCCGGAAGAACGCGAGGTCGTGCATGCCGAGGCATTCAACGCACTGGCACGGAATCCACGCACGCTGCGCAGCACCTATACCAACCATTGGGTCACGCGCGACGGCGTGCGGCGCCTGATCGAATGGTCGAACTCCATGCTGCTCGACGCCCGCGGCGAGATGGAATTCATCGTCAGCATCGGCACCGACGTGACGGAGAAGAAGCAGGCCGAAACCGCCTTGCAGGAAAGCGCACAGCGTCTCAACGAAGCGCAGCGCATCGCCCAGGTCGGCAGCTGGGAACTCGACCTTGCCAGCGGCAAGCTGACCTGGTCGGACGAGATCTTCCGCATCTTCGAAATCAACCGGGCGGCGTTCGGCGCCTCCTACGAAGCCTTCCTGAGGGCGATCCATCCGGAAGACCGCGAGCGGGTCAACCAGGCCTTCACCCGTTCGCTGGAAAACTGCACCCCCTATGAAATCGTCCATCGCCTGCTGATGCCGGACGGCCGCATCAAATGGGTCAGCGAGCGCTGCGAGACCCACTACGACGCCCAGGGCAAGGCCGCCCGCTCCACCGGCACCGTGCAGGACATCACCGCGCGCAAGGAAAGCGAAGAGGCGCTGCGGCTCTACGCCAACGTCTTCGAGCACAGCGGCGAATCCATCATCATCACCGACAGCGACAACCGCATCCTGGCGGTGAACCCCGCGTTCACCCGCCTGACCGGCTACACCCTCGACGACATCCGCGGGCAGGACCCGAGCATCCTCGCGTCGGGCCAGACACCCGAGGCCACCTACCGGGCGATGTGGTCCGCGCTGGCGCAGTCGGGCTACTGGCAGGGCGAGATCCTCGACCGCCGCAAGGACGGCACCCTCTATCCGAAATGGATGTCGGTGTCGACGGTGCGCGACCCGGACGGCCGCATCACCCATTACATCGCCAGCTTCACCGACATCACCGACCGCAAGCAGGCCGAGGCGAAAATCAGCCAGCTGGCCTACCACGACACCCTCACCGGACTGATCAACCGCTTCAGCCTGCAGGGGCAGCTCGATCAGGCGCTCGCCATGGCGCGCCGCGAGCAGCGCGCGCTGGCGGTGATCTTCCTCGACCTCGACCGCTTCAAGGCCATCAACGACACCATGGGCCATGCCGTAGGCGACCAGTTGATCATGGAGGTGGCAAGCCGCCTGCGCGACAACGTGCGCGACAGCGACATCGTGGCCCGCCTCGGCGGCGACGAATTCGTGGTGGTGCTGACCGAGGTGGACGACGCCAACGCCGCCGCGCGCGTCGCCGACAAGATCCTGCAGGCGGTGGCGCAGCGCTACCGCATCGCCGAAAAGGAGCTGCATTCGACGGTCAGCATCGGGCTCGCCTTCTACCCCGACGACGGCGAGGACGCCGAGACGCTGATGAAGAACGCCGACACCGCGATGTATCACGCCAAGTCGCGTGGCCGCAACAATGTCCAGTTCTTCACCGCCGAGATGAACCAGGCTGCCGTCAAGCGCCTGATGCTCGACCACGACCTGCGCGAGGCGGTGGTCAACCGGCAGTTCGAACTGCACTACCAGCCGCAGCTCGACGGCCGCGACGGCCGCACCGTCGGCGTCGAGGCGCTGGTGCGCTGGCGCCATCCGCGCGACGGCCTGGTGTCGCCGGCGGTATTCATCCCGGTCGCCGAGGAAACCGGCCTGATCCTGCCGCTGGGCGAATGGGTGCTCGACGAAGCCTGCCGCCAGCTCCGCGCCTGGCGCGACCAGGGCATCCGCGACGTGACCATGGCGGTGAACCTGTCGGCGCACCAGCTGCATTCCCCCCTGCTGCTGTCGCATGTCTCCCAGGCACTGGACAAATACGGGCTGGCCGGCAGCGACCTCGAACTGGAAGTCACCGAATCGGTCGCCATGCACGACCCCGATGCCAGTATCAGCCAGCTCAGGGCGCTGCGCGATCTCGGCGTGCGCCTGTCGATCGACGACTTCGGTACCGGCTACTCGTCGCTCAGCTACCTCAAGCTGCTGCCCATCCACACCCTCAAGCTCGACCAGTCCTTCGTCCGCGACATCGAAACCGACAGCAACGACGTCGCCATCTGCACCGCCACCATCGCGCTGGCGCACAGCCTCGGCCTCGCCGTCGTCGCCGAGGGCGTGGAAACCGAGGCGCAGCGCCTGTTGCTGGCCTCGCACCAGTGCGATGCCATGCAGGGCTACCTGTTCAGCCGCCCACTGCCCGCCGAGGCGGCGCTGGCCTTCATGCAGAAGCGCCAGGCCGCCTGAGTGCGCCACAGATCGCCATTCAATTTAAATGAGACATTGCTATCCTTAGATTGAAGGCAAGTCCGATACACCCACCCACCAGGAGGCCAGATGTCTGCACTCACCCATGCCCAGCTCGATCAGCTCGTCCAGAAACTGAACGCCGATTACCAGGCCTTGCGGCGCGAAGTGCGCGAGGAACTGGAGAACTCAGGCGACCAGCACCGCATCGACCTGCTCAACGAGGAACCCGGAGACAGCGGCGACGAATCGCTCGCCAATGCGCTGGCCGACTTCAACGTGGCGCGCTTCGACCGCCACATCCAGGGCCTGCGCGACATCGAGGCCGCGTTGCAGCGCGTCAAGGACGGGGAATACGGCGTCTGCATCGACTGCGGCGACGACGTCGGCTACACCCGCCTGCTGGCCTATCCGACCGCCAAGCGCTGCATCGTCTGCCAGGAACAGCGCGAAAAGCACTACGCCCAGGAAGGCCACCCGAAAATGTAAGCGGAGGCAGGGCAGTCCTGCCTCCATTCCACCCACGGAGTCATCATGAAAACCCCGCTTCAAATCACCTTCCGCGACATGCCCCCTTCCGACGCACTCGACACCCACATCCGCGACAAGGCGCAGAAACTCGAACAGGTTTTTGCCGACATCGTCAGCTGCCGGGTCGTCGTCGAACAGCCTGCCAAGCATCAGCAGCAAGGCAAGCCCTTCAACGTCCACATCGACCTCGGCGTCCCCGGCAAGGAAATCGTGGTCGACAAACAGGCCAACGAGGATGTCTACGTCGCCCTGCGCGATGCCTTCGACGCCGCCAGACGGCAGCTGGAAGACTACGCGCGGCAACTGTGAAGCGTGCGCCCTACGAGCCTGCCCGGGGCGCTGACCGCAAGGCACTCGCGAGCAGCACAGGGCCGCTGCGGCACGCCCGGGGCAGGCTTCGACGGGCGCGGCCCGAACGGGCCGAGGAACGCGCTCTCAATCGAACATTTCCGGAAGCCCCCGCCCGGCTGACCCCATGAACGCAAAGACCGAACCGGCGCTGGAAACGTCCGAACTGATCAAGCACCTGCACGACCCGGCCTGCTACGACCACCCGGCCGGCCCGGTGCGGGTGATCGAAACCCACATCTCCTGGGTTCTGCTCACCGGCGAGTTCGCCTACAAGATCAAGAAGCCGCTCGACCTCGGCTTCCTCGACTTCAGCACCCTCAGCCAGCGCCTGCACGCCTGCTGCGACGAAGTGCAGCTCAACCGGCGGCTCGCCCCCGACATCTATCTCGACGTCGTCCCCATCACCGGCACCCCGGCGGCCCCGCACGTCAACGGCGTCGGCGACACCTTCGAGTACGCGGTCAAGATGCGCCAGTTCGACGCCGACGCCACCCTCGACCGGCTCGACGCCGCAGGCGGCCTCACCGCGCGGCATGTCGAAACCATCGCCGCCGTCCTCGCCCGTTTCCATCTCGACACCTGCGCCCACGCCGCGCCCGACAGTCCCTGGGGCAGTCCCGACGCGATATGGAAGCCGGTGGCGCAGAACTTCGCGCAGATCGCACCGCGCCTCGACGACCCCGCAGACCGCGCGCAACTCGACGCCCTGCTGCGCTGGAGCACCGCCGAACACGCCCGGCTCACCCCGCTGATGGCCGCCCGCAAGCGCAGCGGCTTCGTGCGCGAATGCCACGGCGACCTGCACCTGGGCAATCTCGCCTGGATCGACGACCGGCTGCTGGTGTTCGACTGCATCGAATTCAACCCCGAGCTGCGCTGGATCGACATCCAGTCCGAAATCGCGTTCTGCCATATGGACCTGCTGCAGCGCGGCCATGCCGACTGGGCATGGCTCTTTCTCAACCTCTGGCTGGAAGCCACCGGCGATTACGCCGGCCTCGCGCTGCTGCGCTATTACGCGGTGTACCGCGCGCTGGTGCGCGCCAAGGTGGGGGCGATCCGCAGCGCGCAGACCGCCGGCCCCGAGCATGACGCCGCGCTCGCCGAGGTGCGCACGCTGCTCAGCCTCGCCACGGCGTTGACGCAGCCGCCGCCGCCGCATCTCACCATCACCCATGGCCTGTCCGGTTCCGGCAAGACCACCGTCACCCGCAGGTTGATGCAGCGTCCCGGCGCCATCCGCCTGCGTTCCGACGTCGAACGCAAGCGGATGGCCGGTCTCGACGCCCTGGCGCAAAGCGGCACCGGCGTCGGCCAGGCGCTCTACGCCGCCGACGCCACGCAACGCACCTACCGGCAGCTGGCCGAACTTGCCGGCGCGCTGCTCGACGGTGGTTGGCCCGTCATCGTCGACGCCACCTTCACCGCGCGCTGGCAGCGCGACCTGTTGCGCGAGACCGCACGCATGCGCACGCGCGCATTCCACGTCCGCGATTTCCCGGTACCCGTCGCCACCCTGCGCGAGCGCATCGTGCAGCGTGCGCAGGCAGGCAACGACGCCTCGGAGGCCGACCTCGCCGTGCTGCAGCGCCAACTGGAAACCGAAGAGCCACTCGGCACCGACGAGCAGCATGAGGTCGAGCGTAGCGACGCTAATTAGGTCCGCACGCCGCAAGGCCGTGCCGCAGAAGCTTGTTTCGATTCGGAAGAGGCCGCCCCGCCTGGCCGGGTGCTTCGGGCACTGCGCTCACAGGCCGTTGCGGATCACCCCGACCGCGATGCCCTCGATGACCAGGTCCTGGCGCGTGAGGTCGACCTCGATCGGCTGGAAGTCGGGGTTCTCCGGGAGCAGTTTCACGGTGTGGCCACGCTTCTGGAAGCGCTTGACCGTGACCTCGTCGCCGATGCGCGCCACCACCACCTGCCCGGCCCGGGCCTCGGGGCTGCGATGCACCGCGAGCAGGTCGCCGTCGAGGATGCCGGCGTCCTTCATGCTCATGCCGCGTACCTTGAGCAGGTAGTCCGCGCGCGGGCTGAACAGGGCGGCGTCGAACTGGACGTGCCGCTCGATGTTCTCCTGCGCCAGGATCGGACTGCCCGCCGCCACCTGGCCCACCACCGGCACCCCGCCGCCGCCCGCCAGCCGGATGCCGCGCGACGTCCCCGGCACCAGCTCCAGCATGCCCTTCTTCGCCAGCCCCTTGAGATGCTGCTCGGCCGCGTTGGGCGAGCTGAAGCCGAAGCGCTCGGCGATCTCCGCACGCGTCGGCGGCAGGCCGGTGGTCTCGATCCATTCGCGGATGAGGTTCAGGATTTCTTCCTGGCGGGGGGTCAGGTCTCGCATGGGGCTTCCTCCGAATACTGTATACATTTACAGTTGTATGCGTATACAGTATAAATACCGAAACCGGAAAACGCCACTGCGCAGCGTGCATCACGCGGCGCAGGCCAACAGGAGAACCCCATGATGAAACTCGGAAAGATCAGCCCCCTCGCCTTCAGCCGCATGAAGCAGCGCGGAATCTCCATCGACGCCCTCAACGACCTGCTCGCCCGCGGCCAGGTCGAGAACCAACCCGACGGCGCGCAGGTGATCTATCTCGACAGCCCCGTCCCCGGCCCGGCCTGGGTCAGCCGCCCGGCGCCGAGGCTGTATGCGGTGGTGGACGCGGCGGGCGAGGTACTGACGGTGGAGAGGCGGGTGCGGCTGCGGGGGTGAACGGCGCCGGAACCACTCCATGCCCTCCGCGCCTGCAAACTTTTCTTGTAACGATGTACCAATATTGATACATTGCAATGGTCAATCCCGTGCTCGATGTTCGATTCTTTCAGACCGACGCGGGGACTGAACCCGTGCGCGACTGGCTGAAGTAACTGCCTGCCGCCGGCCGCAAGGCTGTTGGCGAGGACATCAAGACCGTCCAGTTCGGCTGGCCGCTGGGCATGCCCCTGGTGAGACACCTGGAAGGCGACATTTGGGAAGTGCGCATCGGACTCGACAACAGGATCGCGCGGGTGTTGTTTACGCTGGAAGGGTCGACACTGGTGTTGCTGCACGGCTTCATCAAGAAACAGCAAGCCACCCCGAAGCCCGACCTGAGCCTGGCGAAGAATCGGCTGAGGCAACTGAGAGGAACAGATCATGGGCAAGCAAAACATCGGCAGCAGCCTTGACGACTTCCTGCAAGAGGAAGCCATGCTGGAAGAGGTCACCGCCGTCGCCCTCAAGCGCGTCATCGCCTGGCAGATCGCCGAGGAAATGAAAGCCCAGCAACTGACCAAAGCCCAGCTTGCCACACGCATGCACACCAGCCGGGCGGCACTCAACCGCCTGCTCGACGAAAACGACCCCGGATTGACCCTGACCACGCTGGCCAGCGCCGCTGCTGCACTGGGCCGAAGAGTGGATATCCGACTCGCGCCGCCTCACGCGACAGCCAAGACCAGCAAGGTCAAAAAGCACAAACCGGCCGCGAAGAAACCCACGAAAGCTGCCGAAGCGGCTTGCTGCTGATTGCCTTTCCGGCATCTATAACAAGACCAATGCCGTAAAGATGAGGAGCGCTGCACCATGGCCACAGGAACCGTCCGTCTTCATCGCGTGCTGCGGGCGCCCCCCGAGCGCATCTATCGCGCCTTCCTGGATGCGGATGCGCTCGCCAAGTGGCTGCCGCCGAACGGCTTCACCTGCAAGGTCCAGCACCTGGACGCCACGGTCGGCGGCACGTTCAGGATGGCGTTCACCAACTTCACCACGCAGCAGAGCCACGCGTTCGGCGGCGCGTATCTCGAGCTCGTGCCGAACGAACGGATCGTCTATTCGGACACGTTCGACGACCCCAATCTTCCCGGCACCATGAAGACGACGGTTTCGCTGCAAGCCGTGTCGTGCGGCACCGAGCTCAACATCGTGCAGGAAGGCATACCCGAGGCCATCCCCGCCGAATCCTGCTATCTCGGCTGGCAGGAATCGCTGGGGCTGCTCGCCAGGCTGGTCGAGGCCGAGATCCGCGAGTAGCGCATCAAGGAGACGCAGATGGACGAAGCCATCCGACACACCATCCTGGCGCTGCTGGACCAGCACCGCATCATGACGATCGCCACGCTCAGGCCGGATGGCTGGCCGCAGGCGACGACGGTGGGCTATGCGAACGACGGCCTCACGCTTTACTTCCTGTGCGGCCCGGACAGCCAGAAGGCGGCCAACCTGGCGCGGGACGACCGGGTGTCGCTGACGATCGATCACGACACGCCGCAGGTGATGGAGATCGCCGGCCTGTCCATGGCCGCGCGCGCGCACGCCGTGACCGACCCGGCCGAGGCGGAGAAGGCCTTGCGCCTGCTCATGTCGAGGTATCCGGAGCAGGACTCCGTGCCCCTCCCCATGCCGACCCCGGCGGACGTCCGCCTCTTCCGCGTGACCCCGGTGGTCATCTCCGTGCTCGACTACGCCAAGGGCTTCGGACACACCGATCTGGTCAGCTGCCAGGGGTGAGCCCCGCGCGGGTGAGGGCAAGCGATGAAGTCCGACGCCGCGCCGGGGTGATCGCCCGGCGCGCAAACCCACCCTGTTCCGCCCGGGTTTGGCGCCTGGGCGGGTAGTATTACGCCTCTGCCTTGACTCCCCCTTGCGCGCGCAGCCGCAGTGCCGATGAACCGACCCGCCACCGAGATCCCCAGCACGTTTCCGGACAACCCGGCCCCTTCGGGCATCCCCGCCGTCGCCTCGCTGCAGGACTGCCTCGCGCGCTACCGCTCCGCCCTCCCCGCTCTCGCCGATATCGGCAAGCAACTGCAAGGCCTCGCCGAAGGCGCGCCCTCGCTCGACGCCCTCATCGAACTCTACGAGCCGTGCTATCCCGTGCTGGAACAGGCGATGTGGTCCGGCGAAGCGGATTTCCACGCGCTGCTGGCAAGCTACCAGGCGCTGTTCCGCGAACAGGAGGCGCTGATCCGGCAGCGCTGCCAGGATGCCGGGGTCGCCGACGACCGCCATCGCTTCATCCTCGCCATCCCGGTGGCGGACCGCCCGCCCCACCTCAAGGCCTGCCTCGACAGCATCCTCCAGGTCTGCACGCGGTTCGACTACGGCGGCCACGCCTCGGGCGTGTGGGATAAAATCCAGGTCGTCGTCGCCGAGGACAGCCGCGACGAGCACAACGTCCGCCGGCATCAGGCGCTGGTCGACGAATACCGGCAGAAAGGCCTGCAGGTCGTCCACTTCGGTCTGGACGAGCAATACGCACTGCTGCAGTCGATCCCGCCGCAGCAACGCGAACGGCTCGGCCACCTGCTCACCACCCAGCCGCGCGACCGCTTCCATCTCAAGGGCCAGGCCGCCAACCGCAACCTCGCCTACCTGAAGTGTTTGCAGCTCACCGAAGACAAGGACAGGACGCTCTACTACCTCATCGACAGCGACCAGTCGCTGTGCGTGAACCGGCAGACCGCGTCCGGCGAGGAAGTCGTGTACGCGCTCAACTACTTCCACGCCATCGACCGCATCTTCCGCAGCACCGGCACCCTGATGCTCACCGGCAAGATGGTCGGTGACCCGCCCGTCTCGCCGGCGGTGATGGCCGGCAATTTTCTCGACGACGTCATCGCCTTCTTCACCCGGCTGGCGGCGCTGCATGGCGCCGCGGCCTGCACCTTCCACGGCCTGCCGGCGCACACGCCGGGCGACGCCGCGTATCACGACATGGCCCGGCTGTTCGGCTTCGACAACCAGCCGACGACGTATCCCTACGCCTGCCGGCTGGCCGGCGCGCACGACCACGCCGCCTGCCTCGCCGACTTCGCCCAGCGGCTCAACGCCTTCTTCTTCGGCGAGCACCTCACGCGCAAGACCTGGTTCGGCTATGGAAACGGCTTCAGCCAGCTTAGCCCGGCGCGCACGGTCTACCCCGGCAACACCATCGTCAACTACGCCGGGCTGAAATACGTCATCCCCTTCGGCCACCTTCGCCTGCGCATGTCCGGCCCCACCGCCGGGCGGCTCATCGCCGCCGAAATCGGCCCGCGCTTCGCCTCCCTCAATATGCCCAACCTGCACCGGCGCACCACCGAGGCCGGCCTCGCCGACGACTTCCGCCCCGGCGTGGAAGTGGGCGAGGCACACGTCGACCTGTCCAACGAATTCGAGCGCCAGTTCTTCGGCGACCTGATGCTGTTTTCCACGGAAGAACTGGTCAAACGGGCCGACGTGAACCAGCCCTTCGCGCAGAACGCGATCGAGGCTGTCATCGCCGAAAAGGAGGCCGAACTGCTCGCGCTGTACCAGCAGAAGCACGACGCCATCGTCGAGCGCAACCGGCAGCTCGACGCGCTCGTGTTCGACGCCGGCCACTGGTGGCTGCACGCCGCCGGGCAGGCGCCCGCCCTTGCCCAGGCGCTGCGGCACGTCCGTGCCTTCATCGACAACATCGAGCGCAACTTCGGCGAGCACGCCCTCGCCTGGGGCCAGATCCAGTCCGCCGCACATCGCGCGGGGCGCCGCCGGCAGATCGTCGAGGCCTTGATGAACTACCGCGCCGAGCGGAATGCGTGGGACAGCCTGTTCTGACAGATGCCAACCACTCCATTCGCCCTGAGCCTGTCGAAGGGCATGTCCGAGTAGGCACAGGGCCCCTTCGGCAAGCTTCCTTCGACAAGCGGAGGCTAGCCACTCATGCCGAGATCAGCGCAAGGCAGCCCTTCGACGGGCTCAGGGCGAACGGAACCAGGGCACGTGCATGAGCACAATGCAAATCCAACCACCGTTCGGGCTGAGCCTGTCGAAGCCTTCCTGGGCGTGTCGAAGGAAGCTTATCGAAGGGGATTTGTTCAGTGTTTCTTTACAGGATGACCGATTCCGCCGCGCCCTGAACAATCCGCTCCCGGCATTCCCGATACGCCACCTGCGCCACCCTCAGCGCATCCTCCGGAATGACAACGTGCGAATAATCGGTCCGCGTGCGGTCGATGCGTCCGCTCCGCACCCGTTCCGACGTATCCCCCCGGCGCGCCTTCCCCGTCTGGCTGAACACCTCGTACCGCGCGCTCAACGGCGACTCCAGTTCCAGCCAGTCCGTCAGTCTGGGCAGCAGCCGCTCCGGCGCGCGCTGCAGCAGCTCCGCATCGAAGTAGCAGTACGGCCACTCGCTCGTCCGGCAGAACCCGGCCAGCGCCCGCACCCGTTCGGCGTAGTATCTGGCCGCCTCCACCGGCGAGGCGTACAAGTCCGGATCAGGCTTCTGCGCGAACAGATGCACGATGCTCCGGATCGTGTGTTCCGGCTCCGCCAGCGAAACCAGGATCTTGATGTCCGCCCGCCCCAGCCGCTCCGGATTCAGCGCGTAGTCGTTGTGCAGCAGCTTGTCGAACAGGTAGCAGCTCCCCGGCTTGAGCGCCTCGTCCTGCTGATACGCCGCCAGCTGCCGATCCAGCGCCGAGGCATCCTCATAGCCGAGGTGCATTTCGTAATAGCCGTTGATCTGCGGATGCGAGCCGAGGATGTGCCCCGCCAGGCTGGTGTAGGCGCGCATGTGGCTCAGCAGGAAGATTCGGGCGTAACGATCAGGCACAGCGCTCATTTGCCATTCGCGGATCGCTCGCGGTGCCGGCCCACCCACTGCATCGCGGCAGCGATCAGCAGGATCGCGAGGAACAGCGCGTAGGGGGCGTACTGGTTGACGGTCGACGCCCAGACGTTGAGCTCGTTCAGCAGCAGCGCCCACACGCCGATGGCGATATAGGTCGACACCAGCACCACCGCCAGATTCACCCAGGGGCGCAAGCCAATCAGAAATCCGATGATCGCCCCCACCACCGGCCCCGTCATCCAGAACGGCGCAAACACGAACACGAACAGGCCGGCGATGCCGAAATGCCGCACCACGCCTCCGCGCGACGCCGCGGCACGGTGGATGCGCATGATGAAAGGCTCCAGGGCGCGCAGCCTGATCAGGTGCCGCGTGCTCTGCACGAACAGCGGATAGATCACCAGCACCTGGATCGTCTCGATCAGGATGTTGAGCGGCACCACCTGGGCATGGCCGAAACCGCTCGCATAGCCGAAGGACATCCCCGCCTCGCGGCCGATGATCAGGTTCAGCCCGGTCATGATCGCGTAGGGAAGTATGCGGCCCGGAAACAGGTGCCACCCGATCCCGAACGCCAGCAGCATCAGCCCGGTGAGCGCCAGGCCGACGCCCAGCATGCGGCCTTCGGTGCTGGCGAAAAGCGTTTCATGCATGCGGGTGTCTTGGTCCACTAGGGTATGTGACTTTCTTTGCCGTCGCTATCCGCTTACCGCCTTGCGCCTGACTGCGCCCGCAGCGCCTCATAAAGCTGAGCCGGCCCCAGCAGAATATCCTTCAACCCATTGCGCACCCTCTCAGAGTCCAGCGCCTGTTTGCTCATGGTGCCGTGTGCCGTGAAGGCATCCATGATGGCATTCATCAGTTCGTTGGAAAGGTCAGGCGAATTGGCGAATTGCTCCTTGGTGTTGTTTGCGGCCTGTTGCGCGAGTGTGTCCGACTCCAGCAGCTTGCCCTTCAGCACATGGTTCACGTACACCAGCTTGTCGTCGTCTGTCAGTTCGCCCTCGAACAAGGTGTTCACCTTTTCGATGATCGCGGCGAGGCGAACCTTCTCCTTTTCCTGGATTTCACCGCTACCCGTCTCGGTCAACGGCTTCAATTTGTCAGGCTCGCCCACGCCCAGCGGTAGATTGCGCTTGCCCTGGTCTTTCAGCCTGTGGTGGGTCAAAACCACCTTCGACAGGTCAACGCCTTCGCGCTCGCGCCCGAACTCCAGCAAAGGTAAAAGTCGCTTGAAGAAAATGGCGCGCTTTTCGATACCGGTGTTGCCATAGTCGAAAATCTGCGAGAGGAAGGCATACACGCGGAGAAAGCCGCCCAGATTGCGCTTGAACAACACCAGCGCATTGATCTCATCCTTGGCCTGCTGCTCGGCCTTGCCGTCCCTCAAATCCTGCGCGGCTTTCAGCCCCGCCCGTGCTGCCTTGTAACGCTTCAGCAGCCGGTCGGCCACCGGCTCGATGGCGGCGACCAATTCGTACTGGTTCGCCCTGGGGTCCATTTCAACCTTCACCACCCGCTCGACCTCGTTGTCGTCGTAATGCCCGGCGGCATCCAGTTGGGCTCGCAGGTCGTAGACCAGATGCGGATCGGTCACGCCCTCCAGTTCCGCCGTCTCGTAGTAGGTCTTGAACGCGCTCAGCACTTCCTCGGGGGCGTTCACGAAGTCGAGGATGTAGGTCGTGTCCTTGCCCGGATAGGCGCGGTTCAGGCGTGACAGCGTCTGCACGGCCTGGATGCCGGCCAGCCGCTTGTCCACGTACATGCCGCACAGCAGGGGCTGGTCGAAGCCAGTCTGGAACTTGTTGGCCACCAGCAGGATCTGGTACTCGCTGGTGGCGAAGGCTTCGCGCATGTCGCGGCCATTCAGGTTCGGATTCAGCGTCTTGCTGTTTTCGGTGTAGGGATCGGGACCGGATTCCTTGTCGTTCACCTCGCCCGAGAACGCCACCAGCGTACCGATCCGGTAGTTCTGATCCTTGATGTACTTGTCGATAGCGAGTTGCCAGCGCACCGCCTCCACCCGGCTGCCCACCACCACCATCGCCTTGGCACGCCCCTCCAGCAGCGGGGCGACGTTCTCCATGAAGTGTTCCACCACCACCTGCACCTTCTGGGTGATGTTGTAGGGGTGCAGCCGCACCCAGCGCATGATGCCCTTCAGCGCCTCGCTGCGCTCCACTTCCTTCTCGTCCCACTCGCGGCCCTCGTTGGCGAGCCGGAATGCCAGCTTGTAAGGCGTGTAGTTCTTCAGCACGTCGAGGATGAAGCCTTCCTCGATGGCCTGACGCATCGAATACACATGGAACGGCTTGGGCAGGTTGCCCGGCCCGGCAGGCCGATCCGGATTCGGGCGGCGGCCGAACAGCTCCAGCGTCTTCGCCTTGGGCGTGGCGGTGAACGCCACATAGGTGATGCCCTTGTCGTTCGCCCGCGCCGCCATCTGCGCTGCCAGCAGGTCTTCGGTGCTGACTTCGCCGCCGTCGGCCAGCTCGTGCAATTCCTCCGCGCTCAATACCTGCTTCAGCTTGGAGGCCGCCTCACCGGTCTGCGAGCTGTGCGCCTCGTCGGCAATCACCGCGAAGCGCTTGCCCTGGGTCGCGGCCAGTTCCTGCACCGCCTTCAGGGCGAAGGGAAAGGTCTGGATCGTACAGACCACGATCTTCTTGCCGCCGGAGAGCGCCTGCGCCAGTTCGCCGCTCTTGCTTGCACTCTCGCCCTTGATCGTCGCCACCACCCCGGCCGTGCGCTCGAAATCGAAGATCGCCTCCTGCAACTGCGTGTCCAGCACATTGCGGTCGCTCACCACCAGCACCGAGTCGAACAGCTTGTTGTTGGCTGCATCGTGCAGGTCGGCGAGGAAATGTGCTGTCCAGGCGATGGAGTTGGTCTTGCCCGAGCCGGCCGAGTGCTGGATCAGGTACTTGCTCCCCTCGCCCGCTTGCGGGAGAGGGGCCGAGGGAGAGGGCGCATGCTCCGCCAGAATCGCTGCCAGCAGTTTTCGCGTCGCATCCAACTGGTGGTAACGCGGAAAGATGACGGACGTGATCTGCTTCTTGCTGTCGCGCTTGGTGACCAGATAGCGGCCGATGATCTCCAGCCAGCTCTCGCGCGCCCAGACCTGCTCCCACAGATATGCCGTGCGGTGGCCCAGCCTGTTCACCGGATTCCCCGCCGCGCCGTGGTCGCCCAGGTTGAACGGCAGAAAGGTCGTCGCCGGGCCTTGCAGCCGGGTGGTCATCATCACTTCGCTGTTGCTCACCGCGAAGTGCACCAGCGCGCCGCGCGGAAAGTCGAGCAGCGGCTCCGCAGCCGGCTGGCCCTTGGGGCGCGGGTTACGGTCGAAGCGGTACTGATCGACCGCGTCCAGCACCGATTGCGTGAAATCGGTCTTCAGTTCGACCGTCGCCACCGGGATGCCGTTGAGGAACAGCACCAGGTCGATGATGTCGTTGTGCGTGGTTTTGATCTGCCGCACCACGCGCAGCCGGTTGGCGGCGTACTTCGCCTGCAAATCGGGGTTCATCGCCAGCGCCGGCCTGAACTGGGCGAGGCTCAACGGCTGGCGCAAGCCCAGCAACTCGATGCCATGCCGCAGTACGTCGAGCGTGCTGCGGTCATCCAATTGCTTGCGCAGGCGGTCGAGCAGCGTGGCCTCCGCTGCCGCGCCGTGGTTCTTGCTGAGGGTTGCCCAGGCTTGCGGCTGGGTCGCCTGCACCCACGCCAGCACGTCAGCCGGATACATGGCGCGTGCGCTGTCGTAGCCCTGGGCATCCCCCTCGCCATACAGCCAGCCGTGGGCGACCAGGTGGGCGCAGACGTCGTTCTCGAACTGGATTTCCTTGTGCAGGCTCATTTCAGGAATTGTGCGGGAGTCAAAATCGGGATGCCTTGCCACGGATTCAGCGCCAGCAAATCATCGTCGCTGGAAACCAGGACATTCGCCGAACAATGCGCAGCCAGCGCCAGAAACTTGTTATCGCGCGGGTCGCGGCAAGCTTGCGACAAAGCCGATTCCGCGGCCTCGGTCACCGGAAACAACAGCACCTGATTACGATAACGCTGAAAAAAATCCAGGCGGCTGTCGCGGTCGAGATAACGGTCGAACTTCCTTCGCAATAACACTCGCTCCAGCTCCTCCAGCGTGGCGGGCGATGCGCACAAGGTAGCGCGCGCCAGTGCCTGCATGAACGCCTGCCGCGGCACGGATCGCGGCAGCAGGATTGCACCGACCAGCGTACTGGTATCCAGCACCACCCGTTCAGCCAGGCTCACCGGCTCAAGCGCCCTTGACCATCCGCTTGACGTCGGCCTCGGTCAGCGCCTTCGCCTCCGCACTCAAACGCGCATCCACCCCGGCGAAATAAGCCTCGAAGTCCGCCACGGCCTGCGAACGCTTGTTGCGCGCATCGGCCAGCTCCGCCATGTCGTGCTGCGAAACGATAAACGCCACCGGGCGGCCACGCCGGGTGATCGAAATCGGCTCACGCTGGGCGTTGTCCAGCAACTCGCCAAAATGGTTCTGGGCTTCGACAGAAGAAACGGTTTTCATGACACCCCCTTGAACTAGCTAATTTAGCCATTATAGACAGGACAGGAATGGCGGCAAGCTTGCCCTCTCTCGTCATTCCCGCACAGCGGGAATCCGTCCCCTGCGCGGAGTCTAGATTTTCAGCGACTGGATCGGTCCTTTCAGAGCCTTTTCCAGCTTGACCGCGTTCTTGATCATCCAGTCCTGTAGTTGCGGCCAGTCTGACTCGGGGGATTTCCAGCCGCCGCCAAAGTAATCTTTGCTGATGCGGCATCCCGACCGGTTGGGCAGGTCTTCCCAGGCAAGGGTGTCGCCGAACACTTTTTCGATTGCCTCGCGCTGGTCAAGCAGTGCCTTGAATGCCGCCTTGTTGGTCTCTTCGTTGTCCTTGCCGATGCGGATATAGCACTCCGCCCTCGCCCGGTCCTCCGTCAACGACGCCGTCAGCGTGAAACCCGATCGCCCGATCCCTGCCGACAGCCAATGATCCGTCGTCGTGCTGCGGTTCTTGAACAGTTCGGTTTGCGTGACGGAGTTCTCGATGAATTGGGACCAGAAGCGCCGAAAAATCTCCTGCCGCTTGGTTCGGACTTTCTTGTTCTCCTGAACCTGCTCGCGAATCTTGACCTCGTAGTCCGCCGCTTCCGGCAGGGGAATGATCTGCGTCGCGTCCACCAGCACTTGCCCGTTCATCTTGTAGGGGCGCAGCCGAATGCAGCGAATGTCGAGACCATGCTGATTGAGCCAGATCACCGACGTGGTGATTTCGGACGAAAAATCCGCCGAAACCAGGATGATGCGCACGTCGGCGTTCAGCTCCGCATCCTCGATGGAGTCGAGTTCGAGAAACTCAAGAATTGCATTGCGTGCAACCAGGTCGGCCGCTTCGCCGCCGAGCATCTTGGCGTGTGCCGCGACTGCCTGATCCAGCGTCATGCTCGACACCATCGCCGCGTACCGGATGGCTTGAAGCTCCATGTGCCCGCCATCCTCGGTGCGCTTGACCTCCACCACAACCAGACCGCCCTGCTTGTCCAGGCACAAGAGGTCGATGCGCCGATTGCTGTCCTCCCAGTTGCCAAACTCTTCGGCCAGCACCAGCAACTCTTCGCCCAGCGGCGCGGTATCGGCACGCAGCATTTTCTGAAGATGCTGGCGCTCCAGGATCAACTCGGCGGCAAAGGTCGTGGTGGGAACGGGACTGAGTTTGTCTGAAGTGATTGCATAAAGCGCCATGTTGATCCTCCCGTGATTTCTTGTTTTCAGTGCGCCCCGGCCAAGCCGCGCACATCGATCTTGCCGGTGACGGCGGCGGCGATCAGCGCGCTACGGCGTTCTTTGAGCAGCATGATCGCTCGCCCTGCCTCGACGATGAGTTCATCAAATTCCCGCACCCGTTCCAGCAACCAATCGACGGCTACGCGCTGCTCCATTATCGGCGGCACCGGCACATAAATGTCCTTCACATTCCCGCAGTTCAGATGAGGATGCAGAGCTCCGGTCTGGATCGACAGCAAGGTGTGAAACCCGTAGTCGGCGGTCAATACCCAAGAAATCCAATCGC
The DNA here is from genome assembly GCA_021811235.1 of Pseudomonadota bacterium. GTDB lineage: Bacteria > Pseudomonadota > Gammaproteobacteria > Burkholderiales > Thiobacillaceae > Thiobacillus. The sequence continues at coordinate 35,834 of JAJZPG010000001.1, forward strand.
CAGCAACGACACCCTGCACCGGGGAAACGATGATTAATGCATGGCAGTTGCAGCCGACGAATTCCTCTGATACACACGCAACCTGGCCGATGTCGCCGGTTTGTACAATCAGAACGTCGCCCTCTCGAAGGACCGATTTCTGGTGCTCGTTACTCCATACCTCTCGAACATAGTAGGGTTGGTCGAACTGGATTCGGTTGGCCTTGATATGAAGCGATTGCAGATATCGGATGCCCTCATCGACGAGAATATCGCGTGTCGGTCCAACAAAGCCGTTCGTAATCTTGGTGCTGATCGATGAGAGCTTACGCACCTCCCAATGCGCCGGCACCTCGCCCAGCCATTCGATGCCGGAATCCTTCATCGGCACATCGGGGTCGAGGCCCTTGGTGACGGCGTGGGTGATGACGGCCTGGCGCTTTTCCTTGAGCAGCGCGATCAGCTTTTCCTGCGCGGCCACCAGTACGTCGATCTTGGCGGTTTCGTGGTCGAGGAAGGAGGTAATGGCGGCCTGCTCTTCCTGCGATGGGATTGGCACGACGATTTGGCCGATCATCGTTCCATTCAGATTTGCCAGACCAGTTGTTGAGTTGGACAGGAGATCAAATTGGAGTCTCGCCAAGTCGTTGTTCATTACATACCAAGCGAGTTTCGGTAAATATGATGAATTCGTGCGAATTCGCTGCATGAAATTTGAATAGCAGCAATTCAAAGCTGCAATTTCGGTAGTAACGAGAGTCGTTTTCCCAATGTGCAACGAACTGCCACTCGACTTCGTAACCAAGAGATCGCCGTCTGCTAGCAGCGCTGAATTTTTCTCTGCTACGGTCAGTTTTCTTGTAGCCGGGTCTTCAATCTTCCAATAGCCATCAACCGTCTGTTCTGTTGAACGCAAGACTATCGTGTCGGTTTCGCCATCAGGGTCATCACCCCAAACTCCACCATCATTCCGCTCGATCTGCCACTTAAACGGCGCAACTTTCCAATGTGCAGGAACGTCTCCCAGCCATTCCGCCCCGCTGTCCTTGTACTCGGGATAACGCGGGAAGCTCACGCCGACAGCCCTTCGATCATGGCCTTGATGCGGTCGGTGACCTGCTTCAGTTCGACGTCGATCTCGGCCAGCGGACGCGGCGGCTGGAACACGTAGAAATGGCGGTTGAAGGGGATTTCGTAGCCGACCTTGGTCTTCTCGTGGTCGATCCAGGCGTCCGGCGCATGGGGCAGCACTTCGCGCTTGAAGTAGGCTTCCACATCCTCGTTCAGCGGCACGTTCTCGGTGTCGCGCAGGCTGGTATCGGGCTGGGGCTTGCCCTTCAGCTTGCCCTTGCTGCCGAGGACGATCTGGCCGGCTTCGTCGCACAACGGGCGTTCGACGGTGATTGTGCGGTAGCCGAAGTCGCTGCTGTTGAAGATACGGCTGATCGGTTTGCCGTCCTGCTCGGCCTCGACGAAATCGCCGAACAGGCGGGTTATCTGGGCGATATGGTCGTCGGACAGTTCCTTGCGCTTGGAACCCAGGCTCTTGCGCATCTTTTGCCAGAAGCCGCTGGCGTCGATGAGCTGCACCTTGCCCTTGCGATGCACGGGCTTGCGATTGCTGAGTATCCAGATGTAGGTGGAAATGCCTGTGTTGTAGAACATGTCGGTCGGCAGGCCGACGATGGCTTCGACCAGGTCGTTCTCCAGCACATAGCGGCGGATTTCGGATTCGCCCGACCCTGCGCCGCCGGTGAACAGGGGTGAGCCATTGAGGACGATGCCGAAGCGGCTGCCACCCTCCTTGGCAGGACGCATTTTCGAGATCAGGTGCAGCAGGAACAGCATCGAGCCGTCCGACACGCGCGGCAGGCCGGGGCCGAAGCGGCCGTTGAAGCCCTGCTGCTCGTATTCCTTGCGGACTTCCTTCTCGACCTTCTTCCATTCCACACCGAACGGCGGGTTGGAGAGCATGTAGTCGAATTTGGTGTGCGGATGGCCGTCGTCGGACAGGGTGTTGCCGTAGACGATGTTGGCAACGTCCTGGTCCTTGATGAGCATGTCGGCCTTGCAGATGGCGTAGGACTCGGCGTTGAGTTCCTGCCCGAACATGGTGAGTCGCGCCTGCGGGTTGTGTTCTTCGAGATACTCGCCCGCCACGCTCAGCATGCCGCCGGTGCCTGCGGTGGGGTCGTAGATCGTGCGCACGACGCCGGGCTTGCTGAGGACGTCGTCGTCCTCGATGAAAATCAGATTCACCATCAGCCGGATGACCTCGCGCGGGGTGAAGTGTTCACCGGCCGTCTCGTTGGAGATTTCAGCGAACTTGCGGATCAGTTCCTCGAACACCAGCCCCATCTGGTGGTTGTCCACCGCCTCGGGGTGCAGGTCGATCTGCGCGAACTTCTCGGTCACCCGATACAGCAGCCCGCACTTGTGCAGGCGGTCCACCTGGGTGTGGAAGTCGAAACGCTCGAACAGGTCGCGCACGGCGGGCGCGAACGTCTGCACGTAGCTGTAGAGGTTCTCGCGGATGTGATCCTGGTCGCCCATCAGCTTCTTCATGTCGAGCGGCGACGTGTTGTAGAAGCTCTGCCCGGACTTGCGCAGCAGGAAGGGCTCGGGGTTCACCCCCGCCTTCTGCTTGGACTCGTATTCAGCCAGCACGGCCGGCTTGGTGGCCTCCAGCACGCAGTCCAGGCGGCGCAGCACGGTGAACGGCAGGATGACCCGGCCGTACTCGGATTGCTTGTAGTCCCCGCGCAAGAGGTCGGCGACGGCCCAGATGAAGGCGGAAAGGGTTTGCTGATTCACAGGTCTACTTCGTCATTATTTTGTATGGGACTCAAGCTTGGGCAGGCAATCAAGCTGCCACTGCGGCTGCAATCTGATGTAGCCCAAGCGTACAGGCGGAGAATGTAGCATCGATTTCGGCGGCATGGTTCGGCGGCTGGGGCATGGCAGCCCGCACAGGGGCTCATGCGGCCGGCGCGCTGAATGTCGCGCCCACAGCTGATTGGAGGCCGTCGAAATGAAATGGCGGAAGGGAGTGGGAGTCGAACCCACCCGGGAGCGACTGACACCCCCAACCGGACGCGCCCCCTGCCCGCTGCGTCCTCCTTCAAGCACGCCCCAAGCAGGCCGGCGCCCGGCGCAGGCTGCGAAATCGGCAATTGTTGTTTTTCGATGCCCCTCTAATATGCAGAGAACACGCTTTCCTTTGCGAGGGCCCCATGTCCAGATCATCCGAGTTGCTCAAACTGCCGGGCGTCGTGTCTGCCGCGCTCTTTTCCAGGAAGGGTTTCCTGGAAGAGTTGGAGGGCGCGCTGACCGAAACCGAAGCGGCAGAAATGGCGAGCCTGTGCGCTGACATCAATCTGAACGTGGAGTTGGGGAGCCGCCTGCTGGGGCGCCTGGCCAACCAGACGGGCTGGGACTGTCAGGGCTGGGTCACGTTCGGGCCCGACGTGTCCCTCGTCACGGTCGGCGACAGTACCTGCATGGTGAAGGTCGGCGAGGCCTCGTTCAACCAGGTGGTCAAGGCCATGACCGGGTCGGCGGCCGGCTGAAGCAATCGAGCATCAGGAAAGGAGGACCACATGGCAACATTGGACGATCTGATGTCGCTGCCTGGGGTGTACGGGGCGATCGAATTTTCCTGCACGGGCGAGCTCGGCCAGATGCGCGGCGAGATGAGTCGCGATTTTGCCGAACTGGTGGCGCAGATGTGCGCCGCCAACATGGCGATCTATCGCATGCAGGCGACGGGATGGACGAAACTGACCGGGCAGCAGGGCTTTCTCCCGGAGCGGGGCTTCACCTTCGTCGGCCTCGAACATGTCGTGATGGGCATAAACGGCAATGCGGTGGTGGCGAGCCGAAATGATTTCGACTACGACGCGGCCTATCAGCGCCTCAATGCCGCCGGCTGACGCCACGCGCCGAAAGGAGAACGCACCATGCTGGAATTGGAGAACCTGCTTCTCGTCAAGGGTGTCGTTGCCGCGCTGCGTTTCCAGGACGACGGGACGCTTGCCGAGGCGGCAGGCGAACTGGAGCAGATCGACGCCCACCTGGCGGCAGAGATGTGTCAGGCGAACGGGCGCTTCATGCAGCACAACGGCGACATGTTCATGACGCTTTCCGGGGCGGACGGCTGGCCGGCGAGCGGCTGGATGATGGCGGGGGACCGGCTTTCCGTGTGCGGCGCGTCCGACGTGGCGTGTTTCGTGCGCAATGGCGAGGTGTCCCTCAACGAAGTGTTTCGCGCCCTGGCGGAGATTTGAGCACGTCGTGCGGCCCATTGCAGGCCCGCCTGCAATGGGCCGCTTGCATCCGCAAGCTGCCGTTATTTGAGCTTCCGGTCTTCCCGCTTTGCCTCTTCCATGGCCTCGGGCTCGAGTTCTTCGGCATATCGGTTCAAGCGAACGAAATATGCCCACGCCGCGAGCAATATCCCTGTCGCCACCAAGATGATCGCGGCATATAACAATTGCGCAGGCTCCTCATGAATGGCCTTGAATGTCGCAACGAGCCCTTCTATGGCGAGCGCGACGATGACGACCACAAAGAATCTCGACAGGAACCGGCGAATTCGAGTGGGCGCGCTGATGTCAGCGTTGCGAATGACCTCCTCCTCAAAGATCGTCTCAGCGATTTGAAGTGCGACAACGGCTGCAGCCAAAAGGCCTACCGCTTCAATGATGGTCTGCGCCGCCGCTCGATCCAGGCCACCGATGAATGCCAGCCAGCCCATGCGGGCAGCGATTGTGATGAGCATCAACGCAAAAGCGGCAAAAAATGCCGCCATCAGCCCATGGAAAATCCGGAAGGCGCGTACGAGGGCTTTCACCGATGTATCACCCAATGCCGAATACCCTGAATGTGTGGCGGAAGGGAGTGGGAGTCGAACCCACCCGGGAGCGACTGACACCCCCAACCGGATTTGAAGTCCGGCCGCACCACCAGGAACGCTTCCCTTCCATATCAGACGTCATGTAGCCGAGCATCTTGTTTCAGGCCCTTTGTGCTGCGTCGCCGAACATGTCCGCGTTGCGCAGCCGGTGGGCTTCGCGCACGCGGCGCGTGTAGCCGACCCGGTCGAAGAACTCCAGAACCTGGACCGCGCGCTTGCGGCTGAGGCCGCTCCTGTCGCGGAATTCGGCGGCGCGGGTCTCGCCGCTGGCATGCTCCAGGTCCTGCACCATGCCTGCCAATTGCTCGACGGCCTCGGGCAGGTAGAAGAGGTCGCGCACGACCTGATAGAGCCGGCCCTGGCGCGATAGTTTCTGCAGCAGGCAGCGCATCGCGGCCTCGTCGCGCCCTGCCCGCTTGGCGAGGTCGCGCATCCAGGGCGGGTCGAGCGGCGATTCGGCAATCCACGTCTGGACACGCTGCCACAGCGCTTCGTCCTCGCGGGAGAGCGCGAGGGTGTGCGCCGGCAGGTGCAGCCAGGGGCCGCTCTTCTGCAGGCTGCCGGCACCGAGCAGCGCCTCGGTGAGCGCGGCGAACACCGGCGCGGCCAGCCGGGGGAAGAACATGCGGCGGGCGCGCGCGGCCTCGGGGCCCTGCTCGTCGGGAAAGCGCTCGTGAAAGCCGGCGAGGTCGGCGACGAGCTTCTCCTTTAGGCTCGCCCAGTGCGCCGCCGAAAACGCCCAGTCCGCCTGGCCGGCGTGGATGCGGACGCTGCCGGCCGGCAGGTGGCCGGCGAGGTCGTCGCGGTTCCAGTGCAGCGCGCACTGCCTGAGGTCGACGCCGCCGAGGTCGAGCAGGCGCGCCAGCCGCCCGGCGATATCGGGCGTTTCCAGCGCGGCGAGTTCGGCCAGCCGCAGCGGCGTCTTGCGCTTGCGCGCCGGGGCGTCGGGGTCGAGCACGCTGCCGCCGCCCAGGGTGTGGCGCGCCTCGGCGTCGCGCAGAATGAAGCGGTCGCCGTTCAGGGCGCCGAGGGGGGGGTCGGCGACGAGCTGGGCGAGCATGGAGGCGCCGGGCGCGAGCGTGTCGCCCTGCAGCAGCGCGACGCGCGCCATGACGTGGGCGGCGCCCAGGTGCAGGTGGACCGGCGCCCAGTGGGCGAGCGCCGCCGGGGCCGCAGGCGAAAGCTTGAGCCGCACGTCGAAGCGCGCGGTCGGCGCGTGCAGGCGCGGCGCGACGATCCAGTCGCCGCGCGCGATCTCGTCCTTGGCCACGCCCGCCAGATTGAGTGCGCAGCGCTGCCCGGCGCGGCCCGCCTGCGCCGGCCGGTTCATCACGTGCAGGCCGCGCAGGCGCACGGCTTTGCCGGACGGCGACACCACCAGCTCGTCGCCCACCGCGACGCGGCCGGCGAACACGGTGCCGGTGACGACGGTGCCGGTGCCCTTGAGGGTGAAGCTGCGGTCGACCGCGAGGCGGAAGCCGCCTGCTTCGTCCGCGCGCTGCATCGCCTGCGCCGCCTGGTGCAGGTGCGCGCGCAAGGCGTCGACGCCCTGCCCGCTCAGCGCCGACACCGGGAACACCGGGCTGCCGGCGAGCGCGGTGCCGGCGAGCAGGTCGCGGAGATCGCGCTCGACCTCATCGAGGCGTGCGGCGTCGACGCGGTCGGCCTTGGCGAGCGCGACCGTGCCGCGGGGGATGCCGAGCAGGTCGAGGATGGCGAGGTGCTCGCGCGTCTGCGGCATCACGCCGTCGTCGGCCGCCACTACCAGCAGCGCGAAGTCGATGCCGGCGGCGCCGGCGAGCATGGTGTGGATGAAGCGCTCGTGGCCGGGGACGTCGACGAAGCCGAGCACGCCGCCGTCCTCCAGCGGCTGGTAGGCGTAGCCCAGCTCGATGGAGATGCCGCGCGCCTTCTCTTCCTTGAGGCGGTCGGTGTCGACGCCGGTGAGCGCGCGCACCAGCGTGGTCTTGCCGTGGTCGATGTGTCCGGCGGTGCCGACGATCATGATGGTGCCGTGATTGAGAGCACTGTAAAGCGCCCGTTCGCCCGTTCGATGGGCTCACGCCGCAGCCTGAGCGTGCCGAAAGGTTTGTCCGAGTGGGCACAGGGCCGCTTCGGCAAGCTCAGGACAGGCTTCGACAGGCTCAGCCCGAACGGCAGTGTGGAACCTGTCACGATTGCGCGCCCCTTGCGTTTTCCCCGGACAACTCCTTCGAGGTGATCTGGTAGCCGAAGGCCGCGGCGTCGAGGCTGTCGAGCATGCCGGCGGCGGTCTCGGCCTGCGGGTACATGAGGAAGGGCACGGTGACGCCGCGCGAACCCGGCAGCGGCAGGTCGTGCGCGGTGTTGTAGGCGAGCCAGTTCATTTCCCAGCTGCCGAACAGACGCTTCCTGACGTCGGCCACCTTGGCGTCGTCGAGGGCGAGGTTGCCGGGCGGCTCTTCCAGCACCACCTTGCGCACGTCGGCGGGGTCGACCGGCACCCAGCCGTGTCCGGCGAGCCACACCTCGGCGCGGCAGTGCTGCGCCTTGCTGATGTCGCCGCTCTTGCCGAGGCTCTTGTAGCCGAAACGCGAGTCGGCCACGCGGATGCCGTAGACGTCGCGCGCCGGCAGCCCGGCGGCGCGCGCCAGGCCGACGTAGAGCGCGTTGAGGTCGGCGCACTTGCCGGAGAGGTCGCGCGACTCCAGCATGAAGCGGATGTCGCCGCGCCCGCAGCCGCGCGTCTTCGGGTTGCGGAAGGTGTTGTCGACCACCCACTCGTAGATCGCGCGGGCACGCTCCTGGTCGGTCCGGGCGCCGCGGGTGATGTCGAGCGCGGTTTTTTTCACGATGCCGTCGGTGGGCAAGAGCTGGGTGGCCCGGGTATAGCGCTGGCGGTCGACGCGCGAGAGCGGCGCAGGCCGGGCGGATCGGCCGAGGTCGACGGCGCGGTCGCGCGTGGCGAAGCGGCTGGTCACCTCCAGCACCGGCTTCTCGCCGGGCGCCCATTCGGCGTAGAGCATCTCGGCACCGTATTGCGGATTGCGCAGCAGCCGCACGGTCTGGGCGTTGCCCTGCCACAGGTTGCCCATGTTGCGGATCCAGCCCTCTTCCTGCACCGAAGGCAGCGGCAGCCAGGTGCGGGTCGCGCCTTCCGGCTGCAGCACGTCCACGCGCGTGGTGACGTCGAACACGCGCCAGCCATGTTCCGGCGACGGGTCGAACGCCGCCATGCCGCGGCGGACAGGCCACATCACGCCGGCGGCGAGGGCCACGGACGTCCAGATGAATTCACGTCGTTGCATGCAAGTCTCCTTCTCTCAGGGGGTCAGAATGGCCAGTTGGGCCGCAAAATCCGCTTCATCCGCCGCCGCCAGGCAGCGCAGGTCGAGGCGCAATGCGCCCTCCGCGATGCGTCCGATCACCGGCAGCGGGAGGCCGCGCAGGTCGGCCTCGATGGCGTAGAGCACGCCGGATTTCCGGGTCGTGGGCCGCACCGTCAGCGCCCGGCTCTCGAGCCGGTCGACCGGCAGCGAGCCGCTGCCGATCTGCGACAGCGCCGGCTCGACCGCGACCTCGACCGGCCAGCCGGCAAGCGCCTGCCGCATGGCCGGCAGCAGGCGCTCGGCCTGCGCCTGGATGTCGGCCGCGGAGCGGGTCAGCAGGTGCAGCGTGGTCAATCGCTCGGCCAGGCGGTCGGGGTCGCGGTACAGGCGCAGCACGGCTTCGAGCGCGGCGAGCGTGAGCTTGCCGAGGCGCAGCGCGCGCTTGAGCGGATTTTTCTTGATGCGCGCGATCAGCTCGCGCCGCCCCACCAGGATGCCGGCCTGCGGCCCGCCGAGGAGCTTGTCGCCGCTGAAGCTCACCAGGTCGGCGCCGGCGGCGATCGACTCCTGCGGCGTCGGCTCGTGCGGCAGGCCGAAGCGCGCCAGGTCGGTGAGCGTGCCGCTGCCGAGATCGACCACGAAAGGCAGGGTGTGCGCGTGGGCGAGCTGCGCCAGTTCGCCTTCGGGCACGCTGGCGGTGAAGCCTTGGATGGCGTAGTTGCTGGTGTGCACCTTCATCAGCATGGCGCTGCGCGGGTTGATGGCCGCGTCGAAGTCGCGCAGGTGGGTGCGGTTGGTGGTGCCCACCTCGACCAGCTTGGCGCCGGCGCGGCTCATGATGTCGGGCACGCGGAAGGCGCCGCCGATCTCGACCAGTTCGCCGCGCGACACGATCACCTGCTTTCTGAGCGCCAGGGTGTTCAACAGCAGGAACACCGCCGCCGCGTTGTTGTTGACCACGGTGGCGGCCTCGGCGCCGGTGAGCTCGCACAGCAGGTCGTTGACGATGTCGTCGCGGTCGCCGCGCCCGCCGGTCTCCAGGTCGTATTCCAGCGCACAGGGATGGCGCGCGGCCATGACCAGCGCCTCCACCGCCTCGTCCGGCAAGGGCGCGCGGCCGAGGTTGGTGTGCAGCACCGTGCCGGTGAGGTTGAACACCCGGCGCAGCCGCGGCGCATGTTGCTGCGCGAGGTGGGCGGCGAGGCGTGCCGCCAGCGCGGGTTCGGTGATGTCGACCCATTCGCCCTTGCGCGCCGCCTGGCGGGCGCAATCGAGCACGCTGCGGGCGCCGGCGAGCACCGGCTCGCGGCCGTATTCGGCGATCAGGGAGGCGACGGCGTTCCAGTTGAGGACGCGGTCGACCGAGGGCGGTCGGAGTGGCGGGGCGCTATGCACGATAGACAATCCCTTTCGGTTGATGAAGCGGCGCTTCTGCGCCAAAGGCCTCTTCTACGGATGGCCGTGAACCAGGTACCAGTTGATGCCGCTGCACGCGTAGCCGGCCTCGTCCATCAACAGGTCGAGGGTCAGGCTGGCGAGATCGTCGGCCACCGGGTCGGCCAGCGGATCCTTGTCCTGGTGGACGATCTTCAGATAGGTCTGGCACTCGGGGCAGCTTTCGGCGCGCACGCCGCCATCGCCCCCTTCCACATGATAGTAGGCGATGCCGCGGGTGTTGTCGCAGTTGCTGCACTTGGCGCGCACCACATGCCATTCCGAACTGCACAGCACGCAATGCAGGTAGCGCAGCCCGTTTTCGGCGCCGCCGATGCGCACCACCGAGCTGACGGGATGCGAGCCGCACACCGGGCAGAGATTGGGCAATTCGGGGCGCGCCACCTCGGCGGGGTCGAGCTGGCGGGCGAGGTGCGTCCAGTGCACCTGCAGCGCAGCCCCCACCAGCGGCGCCACCGCCGCGTCGATATGCCGGGTGTCGCCGTCCAGCAGGCGGCTGGCCTGCTCGTCGAGCCAGGCATCCGGGCTGTCCTGGATCAGCCGCAGCGCGCCCCGGCCGATCGGCGGCAGATCGGGCTGTATGGTGCGCGCGAGCTGTCGCGCCGTGTCGTGCCAGCCTGCGGGCCGGGCGAGTCCTGCCGGCGCCAGCGGCGGCATGCCGAACGCACGGCATTGCGCCAGGCGCTCCGCTGCGGGCGCCGCCGTCGGGAGGCCGGCGGCAAGCTGCCGGTGCTGGGCGTGCGCCAGGCGGGCGACGAAGCGCAGATAGTCGCCCATGACGTGGTCCTGGGCCCGCCGCTCCAGCCGTCGCGCACGCGTCAGGAACAGATCGGCGGGCGGCAGCCGCAGTTCGGGAATGTTGCCGGCGGCCGCCTCGATCTGGCCGGGTTGCAGGAGCGTCGTCGTCATGCGCGGGGGGTTCCTTTCATGAAAGGGAGGTCATTTGCCGGTCATCTCGCGGTACCAGGCGCGGTGGTGATGCTTCGCCCAGGCCTCGGATACGGTGCCGCGCGTCATCGCCCGGATCGTGCCCCTGACCCAGATCGCCGCATAGACGTGCACGACGATGCCGAGGATCAGGATCCACGCCGCCAGCGCGTGCAGGACGACGGCCACGCGCAGCAGCCAGATGGGGAAATACGGCGCGAACCACGGCTGCCAGATGACGATGCCGGAAGCCAGCAGCAGCAGCATGCACAGCACCATGATCCAGAACAGGTATTTCTGCCCGCCGTTGTATTTGCCCAGTTCGGGCAGGCCCTGGTCGCGGTTGCATAGCACGTCCTTGATGCGGGCCATCCACTGGCGGTCGGCCGGGGTGATGCGGTTGAGCTTCCAGAAGCGCGCCGCCATCGCGATGAAGAACAGGGCCATCACGGCGCCGATGAAGGGATGCAGGATGCGCGTCCAGGGGCCGCCGCCGAACAGCTGGGTGAGGAAGAAGAAAGCCGGATGGAACAGTGCCAGCCCCGACAAGGCGGCGAGTATGAAAGCGATCGCCACCACCCAGTGGTTGCTGCGCTCGCGCGCGGTGTAGCGTTGGATCGATGTGCTCATGACCGCTCCTCCTCTTCCTCGACTTCCTTGGGCCCGGCGCTGACGAAATGGAAGAACCCGGCGAACACGGCCAGGCCGATGCCCAGGCTCATCAGCGGCTTGGCAACGCCCTTCCACAGGCTGACCAGCGGGCTGACACTCGGGTCCTTCGGCAGCTTGGCGTAGAGCTCCGGCTGATCGCCGTGCTGCAGCACGTACATCACGTGGGTGCCGCCGACGCCCTGCGGATCGTACAGCGCGGCGTTGGCGTAGCCGCGTTCCTTGAGATCGGCGATGCGGCCCTCGGCGTGGTGGATCATGTCCTCCTTGGAGCCGAACACGATGGCGCCGGTCGGGCAGATCTTCACGCAGGCCGGCTCCAGCCCCACCGCCACGCGGTCCGAACACAGCGTGCACTTGTAGGCCTTGCGGTCCTTCTTCGAGAAGCGCGGAATGTCGAACGGGCAGCCGGTGAGACAGTAGCCGCAGCCGATGCAGTTCTCCTCGTGGAAGTCGACGATGCCGTTGGCGTACTTGACGATCGCGCCCGGCGCCGGGCAGGCCTTGAGGCAGCCGGGGTCGGCGCAGTGCATGCAGCCGTCCTTGCGGATCAGCCATTCGAGCCGGCCCTGCTGCACCTCCACTTCGGAGAAGCGCATCACGGTCCACGACTGGTCCGAGAGGTCGCGCGGGTTGTCGTAGATGCCGACGTTGCTGCCGATTTCGTCGCGCAGGTCGTTCCATTCCATGCAGGCGACCTGGCAGGCCTTGCAGCCGATGCACTTGGAAATGTCGATCAGCTTGGCGACCGGAATGGCGCCACGGGCCTGGGGCGAAGGCGTGGTGGTGGCTGACCTGGCCTTGATGTCGAGTGATTGCAGTGCCATGGTTCGCCTCCTTATACCTTCTCAAGGTCCACGAGGAACGACTTGAACTCGGGGGTCTGGGTGTTCGCATCCCCGACGAAGGGCGTCAGCGTGTTGGTGATGTAGCCGTTCTTCGCCACGCCGGTGAAGCCCCAGTGGATCGGAACGCCCACCGTGTGCACCTTCCTGCCGCCGACGTCGAGCGTGCGCACGCGCTTGGTGACCACCGCCACCGCGACGATGAAGCCGCGGTTGGACTTCACCCGCACGTGGTCGCCGGCCTTGATGCCCTTGTCCTTCGCCAGCTCCTCGCCGATTTCCACGAACTGCTCGGGCTGCACGATGGCGTTGAGCCTCACGTGCTTGGTCCAGAAGTGGAAGTGTTCGGTGAGACGGTAGGTGGTGCACACGTAGGGGAATTTGTCGGCCTTGCCGAAGGTTTCCCAGTCGCCCTTGAACACCCGCGCGGCCGGATTGGCCCGCGCCTTGTCGTTCTTCGGGTGCAGCAGGTTGACGGCGAGCGGCGACTCCAGCGGTTCATAGTGCTCCGGGAAGGGCCCTTCCGCCATCTTGTCGACCGCGAAGAAGCGCGCCACACCTTCGGGGTTCATGATGAAGGGGCTCATCCCGTCCTCCGGCGCCGAATCCGGCTTGAAGTCCGGAATGTCGGAGCCGCCCCACTTGCCGGTCGCCGCGTCCCACGCGATCAGTTTGCGCGAGGGATCGTAGGGCTTGCCGCTCGGGTCGCATGAGGCGCGGTTGTAGAGCACGCGCCGGTTGGCCGGCCAGGCGAAGGCCCAGTTGAGCGTCTGGCCGATGCCGAAGGGGTCGCTGTTGTCGCGCCGCGCCATCAGGTTGCCCTTCTCGGTCCAGGCGCCGGAGAAGATCCAGCAGCCGCAGGCGGTGGAGCCGTCGTCGCGCAGTTCGGCGAAGCCGTTGAGCTGCTCGCCCGCCTTCACCAGCACCTTGGCCGGGTCCTTCGGGTCGGTGACGTCCTTCAGCGCCTTGCCGGAGAATTCCTTCGCCAGTTCTTCCGGCGAGGGGAAATGCGGCTGCTTGTACTTCCACGTCAAGTTGAGGATGGGATCGGGGAAGGCCCCGCCCTCCTTCTGGTACAGCTCGCGGAGCTTGAGGAAGATCCCGGCCATGATCTCCTGGTCGCTCCGGGCGTCGCCGGGCGGCTCGGCGGCCTTCCAGTGCCATTGCAGCACGCGGCTGGAACTCACCAGGGAACCGTCTTCCTCGGCGAAGCAGGTCGACGGCAGGCGGAACACCTCGGTCTGGATCTTGGCCGGATCGACGTCGTTGTACTCGCCGTGGTTCTGCCAGAACTCCGAGGTCTCGGTGGCCAGCGGGTCGATGGTCACCAGGAACTTCAGCTTGGCGAGCGAACCGGACACCTTCACCTTGCACGGCGCCGACGACAGCGGATTGAAGCCCTGGCAGACGTAGCCGTTGACCTTGCCCTGGTTCATGTTCTCGAACACCTGCAGGATGTCGTAGCCCTTGTCGAGCTTGGGCAGCCAGTCGTAGGCCCAGTTGTTCTCCGCCGTGGCGGCGTCGCCGTACCAGGCCTTCATGGTGCTGACGTGGAACTTGCCGTAGTTCGACCAGTAGGACAGCTGGCCCGGGCGCAGCGGCTTGAACGCGCGCTTCGCGATGTAGGCCGCGTAGTCCTGCTCCGCGTCGCCGGGCAGGGTCATGTAGCCGGGCAGCAGATTGGACAGGAGGCCCAGGTCGGTCAGCCCCTGGATGTTGGAGTGGCCGCGCAGCGCGTTCATGCCGCCGCCGGCGACGCCGATGTTGCCGAGCAGCAGCTGCACCATCGCGCCGGTGCGGATCATCTGCGAGCCCTGCGAGTGCTGTGTCCAGCCCAGCGCGTACATGATGGTCATGGTCTTGTTGGACGCCGAGGTCTCGGCGATCATCGCGCACACCTTGAGGAAGTCCTCCTTGGGCGTGCCGCAGATGCTGGAAACCATGTCGGGCGTGTAGCGGCTGTAGTGCGCCTTCATCATCTGGTAGACGCAGCGCGGGTGCTGCAGCGTCGGGTCGGTGACGACGTAGCCGTCCGCGCCGATCTGGTAGCCCCAGCTCGACTTGTCGTAGCTGCGCTTTTCCGGGTTGTAGCCGGAGAAGATGCCGTCCTCGAAGCCGAAGTCGTCCTTCACCAGGAAGCTCATGTCCGTGTAGTGCTTCACGTACTCGTGGTGAATCCTGTCGTGGCTCAGCAGGTAGTGGATGACGCCGCCGAGGAAGGCGATGTCGGAGCCGGCACGGATCGGCGTGTAGAAGTCCGAGACCGCCGCCGAGCGGGTGAAGCGCGGATCGACCACGATCAGGCGCGCCTTGCGGTGGGCTTTCGCTTCGGTCACCCACTTGAAGCCGCAGGGGTGCGCCTCGGCGGCATTGCCGCCCATGATCAGGACCAGGTCGGTGTTCTTGATGTCAACCCAATGGTTGGTCATCGCACCGCGGCCGAACGTCGGGGCAAGACTTGCCACCGTCGGGCCGTGTCAGACACGCGCCTGGTTGTCGAATGCGAGCATCCCCAGGCTACGCGCGATCTTGTGCGTCAGATAGCCGGTTTCGTTGCTGGAGGCCGAGGCGGCGAGCATGCCGGTGGAGACCCAGCGGTTCACCGTCTCGCCTTTTTCGTTGGTGGCGATGAAGTTCCTGTCGCGGTCGTCCTTCATCAGCCTGGCGATGCGGGTGAAGGCCTCGTCCCAGGAGATCGGCGTCCATTCCTTGCTGCCGGGGGCGCGGTATTCCGGACGCTTGAGGCGGTTCGGGCTGTGCACGAAGTCGAGCAGGCCGGCGCCCTTGGGGCACAGGGTGCCGCGGTTCACCGGGTGGTCGGGGTCGCCCTCGATGTGGATGATCTCGGTATGCGCGTTCTTCGCCTTGTCGCCCAGGCTGTACATCAAGAGGCCGCAGCCGACCGAGCAGTAGGGACAGGTGTTGCGCGTCTCGGTGGCGCGGGCGAGCTTGAAGGCCCGCACCTCCGCCAGCGCCTCGCCGGGCGCGAAGCCCAGCGCCGCAAGGCTGGAACCGCCCACCCCCGCCGCGCAGATTCTGAAAAACTGTCTCCGGGTCACTTGCATGTCGCGTCTCCTTTATTTTTCATGCGTCTGCCACGCATAGAAAAACTATAGGAACAAAAAACCCGCAAACCAAAGTTTTAATATTGACACGGCGGAAAAACCCGCCAGGCGCCCGCAGGCAAGGCCTTCCAGGGAGGTCGGGGGGCGGAAACGCTCAGCGTCCCGCCTCGCCGTCGTCGCTGAAATCGCCGAGCGGCCGCTTGAACGTGTATTCGGCCGGCCTGACGATCAGTTCCCGCGCCGATTCCTCCACGTTGCCGCCGGGGATCGTGAAAGGCAGGGCCACCACGGTCAGCACCGTGGCAGCCAGCCCGAGCGGCCGCATCACGACCGCATCCACCACCATGTCGGTGCCCTTGTCGCCGCTGATCGTGTCATCCGACTGGGCCGCCGCCGACAAAGGCATCACGGCGAGCGCCCCGGCCAGGAGTGCGGATGTCAGCCTGCGCGCCATCTCACTCTTCCCCGGCCTGGAGCTGCGACAGGCTCACCCCCGCCGACACCAGGAAATCGCGCACGTGGCGCAGCTCCTGCTTGGTGCAGGTGGGACTATTGTGGGGACGGTGGATGAAGCCTTCGACACCGTTCAACAGCACGCGAAAACTCGCCCCGTGGTGCGGTTCCACCCGGGCGCCCAGATGGGCCAGCATCGCCTCCACCTCGCGCCAGTGGACATTGGCGCCCACCGGCCCCTCGAAAAGCGATCGCAGCAGGCTCTCGTGCTTGTGGCTCATGGCAGTCTCCCGGTCATGCACATGCTTCAGCATAGGGGGAGAGTCGCGCCGGCGCGACCCCGGACGGGGACGTCAGTGCGTGCGCAGGAAGGCTTCCAGCGCGGCCGGCGCCAGCGGGCGGCTGAACAGGTAGCCCTGCATCTCGTGGCAGCCCGCCTCGCGCAGGAAGTCCCGCTGCGCCTGCGTTTCCACGCCCTCGGCGATGATGCCGAGGCGCAGGCTCCGGGCCAGCTGGATGACGGCGCGCACGATGGCGGCGTTGTCGGGGTCGGTGTTGACCTCGTGCAGGAAGGACTGGTCGATCTTCAGGCGGTCGACCGCGAAGCGCTTGAGGTAGCTGAGCGAGGAATAGCCGGTGCCGAAATCGTCGATCGCCAGCCGCACTCCCATGGCCTTCAGCTGGCGCACCGTTTCCAGGGTGTTGTCCACGTCCTGCAGCAGGATCGATTCGGTCAGTTCCAGTTCCAGCAGAGGCGGCGGCAGGCCGCTGCGCTCGAGCGCCCCCGCCACCGTCTCGATCAGGCCGGCGCGGCGGAACTGCAGCGCCGAGAGATTCACCGAGATGATGAAGTCGGGCAGCCCGGCATTGCGCCACACCTGCGCCTGGCGGCAGGCCTGCTCCACGACCCAGGCGCCGATCGGCACGATGAGGCCGCTGTCCTCCGCCACCGGGATGAAGCGGCCCGGCGCCACCTCGCCCAGTTCCGGATTGTGCCAGCGCAGCAGCGCCTCGGCCCCGATCACCCGGCCGCTGGCGACGTCGAACTGCGGCTGGTAGTGCAGCTGCAGCTCCGCGCGGTAGAGCGCCTGGTGCAGGCGGTTCTGCAGCATCAGGTGCTCGTGGGCCTGCAGGTTCATCTGCTCGTCGAAGAAACGGTAGGTGTTGCGGCCGGCGTCCTTGGCGTTGTACATCGCCGTGTCGGCCTTCTGCAGCAGGCTGTCGAAATCGTTGCCGTCTTGCGGATACATCGCGACGCCGATGCTGCAGGACGCGTTCAGCGCGTGGCCGTTGACCTCCACCGGCTCGACCAGGCGATGCAGGATGTCGGTCGCGATGCGCTCCACCGTCTCCAGGTCGGGAATGTCGTTGAGCAGCAGGATGAATTCGTCGCCGCCCTGGCGGCTGATGGTGTCGCTGTCGCGGGTGCAGTGCGACAGCCGCGTCACCACGGCCAGCAGCAGCTCGTCGCCGGCGGTGTGTCCCAGCGTGTCGTTCACCACCTTGAAGTGGTCGAGGTCGAGGAACAGCATCGCCACGTGCGACTGCGCGCGCTTCGCGTGGGCGGCCGCCTGCTCGAAGCGGTCGCGCAGCAGCACGCGGTTGGGCAGGCCGGTGAGCACGTCGTGGTGGGCGAGAAACTCGATGCGCGCCTCGGCCTGGCGGCGCTCGGTGATGTCGCGGTCCACGCCCTGGAAGCCGGCCAGCCGGCCGTCGTCGTCGAACAGCGGCGACGCGTTCGATTCGAAGGTGCGGTAGCTGCCGTTGCGATGGCGCCAGCGCAGCACCACGCTGCGCCAGCCGCGCTGCCTGGCGACGGCATTCCCCAGGGTTTCGTGCAGCAGCGCCTGATCGTCCGGATGCACCAGGCTGACCGAATCCATGGCGAGGAATTCGCCCACGCTGTAGCCCAGATTGGCCACGCCGCGCGGGTTGCTGTAGAGATGGCGGCCCTCGGTGTCGATCGACCAGATCCAGTCGGTGGAATGGTCCGCCATCGCGCGGAAGCGCGTCTCGCTCTCGCGCAGCGCCTCTTCGACGCGGCGGCGGTCTGTGATGTCCTGGCAGGCGCCGTAGAGGCGATGGCGGCGGCCGGACGCGGCCTCGACCACCAGCGAATAGGCGCGGATGTAGTGCGTGGAGCCGTCCGGGGCGAGGATGCGCAGTTCGCATTCGCTGCGCTGCCCTGGTGCGAGATAGGTGATGTTGCGGTCGAATTCGGGCAGATCGTCGGGGTGCACGAAGGAACGCCAGCAGCCCTGCTGCAGGATCTCGTCGAGCGTGTAGCCGAAGATGCGGTCGGCCGAGGCGGTCGCCCAGTCGACGGCGTAGAAACCCGATTCCGACTCCAGGCAGGAATACAGCAGATCGGTCGCCACGCTGGAGATCAGCCGGTAGCGCTCCTCGCTGTCGCGCAGCGCCTGCTCCATGCGCTTGCGCTCGCTGATGTCGACGAATGTGACCACCGCGCCCACCAGTTCGCCGTTGCGATACATCGGGTGCGACCAGTATTCCACCGGGAAACTGGTGCCGTCCTTGCGCCAGTGCACCTCGCTGTCGACACGGGTAGGCTTGCCTTCCAGGGTGGAACAGCGGATGTGGCAATGCTCCTTGGGATAGGGGCGGCCGTCCGGATAGGTATGGTGGATCAGCGCGTGGATGTTCCTGCCGAGCACCTCTTCCTGCGTATAGCCCAGCATCCTCAGGCACGCCGGATTGACGAAGGTGCAGACGCCCTCGGTGTCGATGCCGAAGATGGCCTCGGGCGAGGAATCGAGCAGCAGGCGGAAGCGCTCCTCGCTTTCGCGCAACGCCTCCAGCGCCGTGCGGCTGCCCATCGCCACGCCGAGATCGGTGGCGAGTTTTTCCAGCAGCACCACCTTCTCCAGGCCGAACGCGTGCGCGTCCTGGCTGTAGACGTTGAGCGCGCCGACCACCCGGCCGCGCACCCGGATCGGCGCCGCCGCCAGCGCGCGGTAGCCCTGCTCGCGGGCGCGTTCGCGCCACGACGCGAAGCGCTGGTTGGTCTCGGTGTCGTTGTTGACCACCGTGGAGCCCATGCGTATCGCCGTGCCGGTGGGACCCTGCCCTTGCGGCGAACCGTCGCAACGGAGGTCGGCGCGGTCGAGGTAATCCTCCGCGAGTCCGGCGGAGGCGACCGGGCGCACCGCCGCGCCGTCGTCGCTCAGCAGCCCGATCCAGGCCATGCGGAACAGGCCGTCACGCACCAGCTCCTGGCAGATGCGCGACATCAGCTCCTGTTCCGACAGCTCCGCCATCAGCATCTCGTTCACGGCCGCGATCGTCCGCAGCAGCTGGTTGCGGCGCTGCATGACCAGGGCCTCGCGCTTCTGTTCGGTCACCTCGCGCAGGCTGCCCACCATGCGCAGCGGCCGGTCGTCAGCGTCGCGTTCCACCACCTCGCCGCGGTTGCGCACCCAGATCGTGCCGCCGTCGGGATGCTGGATGCGGTGCTCGCAGTTGAAGGCCGCCTTGCCGTCCAGGCAGGCCTCGATGGCCGCCCGCACCGACGTCCGGTCCTCTTCGTGCACGCGCGACATCGCAGCCTGCCACGCGTGTTCCGGCTGGTGCTCCGGCAGGCCCATCAACTGCGCCCACTGCGTGTTGTGGCGCACCTGCCCGGAGGGCAGGTCCCAGCTCCACACTCCTTCGCCGATCAGTGCGAGCGCATAGGCCCGTTCGTCGCCGCCGGCGACCAGCCGGCCCAGCCGGCCCGCCTTGCGCACGGCTGCCGGGTCCTGACCCGCCGCCAACAGGGATTTCGCCGCGCTGCGCCGCCGCCGCGCCTCCGCCAGATCCACCTCCGGATACACGCCGAGCGCCAGCGTCTTGCGCTTGCCGTCGAAGCGGTAATCCAGCCGCCAGTAGCGCGAGCCGTCCGGCCGCAGCAACAGATACATGCCGCCGCCGTCGGCCAGTTTGACCGGCTTGTCGGACGGCTCGATCTGGCGGATACGGCTTTCGGTCAGCGGAACAGCGATGCGGGCCATGAGGCGGGAGAAAAACGGAAGTGGCCGCATCCTACCTGCCAGATGCCGTCACGCGTACCGTCAATAAGGGCCGGAATCGCGTGGTACAAATGGCAGGAAAATCCCACGGAATCAGCCCGGTGCCAGTGTGCCCGGTTGCGTTCCGCAGTCTGCCGCGCCGGCTTCGGGCTTTGCCTATACTGGATTTTTCCTGCCGTCCGGCAGACGGCAGCGCGCGGCGGCCCGGGGCCGCGACAGCCGCGCATCCACATGCCTTGCGGCCACCAAGACGAACAAGGAGACCAGCATGAGCACCATCCTGAAGGAAGTCCTCGCCGCCAACCAGGCCTACGCATCCGATTTCGGCGACAAGGGCAAGCTGCCGATGCCGCCGGGCCGTCGCTTCGCCATCCTCACCTGCATGGACGCCCGCCTCGACCCGGCCAAGTACGCCGGGCTGGCCGAGGGCGACGCCCACGTCATCCGCAATGCCGGCGGCCGCGCCAGCGACGACGCCATCCGCTCGCTGGTCATCTCCTACAAGCTGCTCGGCACCCGCGAATGGTTCGTCGTCCATCACACCGACTGCGGCATGGAAACCTTCACCGACGACGTCATGCGCAAGCTCCTGCGCAGCAGCCTCAAGACCGCCAGCGTCGACGCCAGCGGCTGGCACGACCCCGGCGAGGGCGGCGGCTCGGCCGAAGGCGAGCACATCAGCTAGCTCACCATCGCCAACCTCGAGCAGAGCGTGGTCGAGGACGTGCAGCGCATCCGCAGCCATCCCCTGGTGCCCGGCGAGATCCCCATCTACGGCTACATCTACGACGTCAGGAGCGGCAAGCTGATCGAGGTGCCGGAAGCCACCGCAGCCGGGCGCGTCCGCTAGCCTCCCGATCGCCCCTCTGCCGGGCAGCCGTCGCCGGGACGGCCCGTCCGGCGTGAACCGACTATATTGAATCGACCCGCCGTGGCCACCGCGTGAGACGGGCTTTTCGCCGGGCGAACGCAGCCGTGACCACTCGAACGTCAAGTGGGACACGCTACCGACTTCAACGATGGAGGACGAACACATGGCCAAACCGACACGCCGGACGGGTGCCCCGCGCAACGACCCCGACTGGCAGGGGCGCTTCAGCCTCGAACAGCGCGAGGCGATGATACGCGACGCCGCCTATTACCATTACGCGCAGCGCGGCTATGCGCCGGGGCACGAGCTTGAGGACTGGCTCGCCGCCGAGGCCGAGATCGAGCGCATGGCGTCCGCGCCGGCGGAACCGCCGCCGGATGCCGAGATCCAGCAGAGCAGCGTCCATGGCGCCGGCATGGACGACCAGTTGAAGCGCCTCGTGCGGCAGCATCCGCGGAAGGCCATTCCCCAGATCGAAAGCATCGAACCCGACCAGGCACCGCTACAGGAATGACGCCCCGCTGCACCGGGCCTGCATTCACCCGTGCACGTCCAGGCTGCCCTGCGGCCCCGCTTCCACCTGGCAGCCGAAACGGCGGCACTCACGGTCGAGGCTCGCGCGCAGCCAGCGGACGTCCGCCGCGGCCGCACGGTTGAGCCGGAAGCGCCGCATCTGCAAGGGGATCATCGACAGGCGCCGCAGCCTGCCGCTGGCGGGTTCCACGCGCGCGAAATACATCAGGCTCAGGTCGCCCCGATAGGCCTCGTGTCCGCCGATGCCCTCGTAGTCGTTGATGAAGTCGCCGCAGCCGTACAGGATGGGGCGCCCGCGATAGATCTCGATACCGATCGGATGGTGCGACGAATGGCCGTGCACCACGTCGATGCCGCACTGGTCGACGAGCCCGTGGGCGAACGCTCGATGCTCGTCCGGCACCGCGTAGCCCCAGTTCTCGCCCCAATGGATCGACGCCACCGCCACGTCGCCCGTCCGCTTCGCCGCCTTCACCTGAGCCGCGATCTTCCGCAGCGTCGCTGCCGACGGATCCGCCAGCAGATTCACGCCCGGCTGCCCGGCCCGGGCCGCCCACGCGGGCGGAATGCCGCTGCTCGTCATGCCGAAGGCCCACACCAGCACCCGCCCCTTGCCCGCCACCGGCAGCACCGCCGGCGCCGCCGCCTCGGCCGTATCGCGCCCGGCGCCCGCGGTCTGCATGCCGGTGCCGCGCAGGGTCGCCAGCGTCTCCGCCAGGCCGGCGTAGCCCCAGTCGAGCACATGGTTGTTGGCCAGCACGCAGCAGTCGATCGAGGCCGCCGTGAGGCAGGGCACGTTGGCCGGATGCATGCGGTAGTGGATGCCCTTGTCGCGCTGCCAGTCGTCGCGCGTCGTCACCGCCGTCTCCAGATTGACGATGCGCACGTCGGGACGCACGCGCGCCCACTCCGCGAGCGCATCGCCCCACACGTAGTCGAAGGCGAGCGGGCGCGGAATCCTGCCGCTGGCGCGTTCGGCAAGCGCCACGTAATCGCGCGCGGACGTCACATAGGGTTCGTGCAGCGTGGGGCCGGCCGGATGCGGCAGCGCCTGGTCGATCCCGCGCCCGGTCATGACGTCGCCGCACAGGAACAGCGTCATGTCCCGCGCTCCGGTTTCCGTTTGCCATCCTGTCTCGCGCATCGCGTCCGTCCTGCCGGTTGCCGCCGCGGCCGGTCCGCCCAGCAGCAGGCAGCCCGTCCGAACGAGAAAGCGGCGGCGACCGATCATGTCCGTCTTCACCCGTTCCCCCATCGTCCGCTTTCAGCTTGGCATACTATGAAAGCGTCGCCAGTCTCCCTGCAGGAATCCGCCATGCATCCGGAAAACCCGCACCTGTTTGCCCTCGACGCCAGCCGGGCCTTCGGAGAGCGGGTGGCGCAGCAACTCGGCCTGCCGCTCGCGCGCCACGAGGTGCGCGAGTTCGAGGACGGCGAACACAAGGCGCGGCCGCTCGAAAGCGTGCGCGACCAGGACGCCTACGTCATCCATTCGCTCTACGGCGAGCCGGGCCAGAGCGCCAACGACAAGCTGGTGCGGCTGCTGTTCTTCCTCGCCGCGCTGAAGGATGCCGGCGCCGCCCGCGTCACCGCCGTCGTCCCCTACCTCGCCTACGCGCGCAAGGACCGGCGCAGCAAGCCGCGCGACCCGGTCGGCAGCCGCTACGTCGCCCAGCTGTTCGAGGCGATCGGTACCGACCGCGTGCTCGCGTTCGACGTGCACAACCTCGCCGCCTACCAGAACGCCTTCCGCATTCCCGCCGAGCACCTGGAGGCGAAGCGCCTGTTCGTCGCGCAGATCGCGCCGCTGCTCGGCGACGCGAGCGTTGCCGTGGTTTCGCCGGACGCCGGCGGGGTGAAGCGCGCCGAAGCCTTCCGCCAGGCGCTGGTGCAGGCGCTCGGCCGCCCGGTCGGCGCCGCCTTCATGGAGAAATACCGCAGTTCCGGCGTCGTCTCCGGCGAGACCGTGGTCGGCGACGTCGCCGGCACCACCGCGGTCATCGTCGACGACCTCGTCAGCAGCGGCACCACGCTCGCGCGGGCGGCGGCGGCCTGCAAGCGGCTCGGTGCCGGGCGCGTGTTCGCCGCCGCCAGCCACGGCGTGTTCGCGGGCGAAGCCGGCAGCGTGCTGGCCGGCCCCGATCTCGACCGGGTGTTCGTCACCGACAGCATCCCGCCCTTCCGCCTGCCGCCCGCGCTGCTGCAAGGCAAGGTGACGGTCGTCGACACGGCGCCGCTGTTCGCCGAGGCGATCCGCCGCCTGCACAGCGGTGGCTCGCTGGTCGAGCTGATCGAGGGCCGTTAGCCCAGCGCCGCCTCGATGTGGCGCTCGGCCCGGTGCAGGTAGTCGTGGGCGACGTCCACCCATTTCTGCGGCGGATGCCGGCCGTCGTCGCGCAGGTGCCAGATCGCCAGCTTGGCGCGCAGCGATGCGCGGCCGCTCTGGTAGAAGTGCAGCAGCGGTGCCGGCCACGCGTCGCCGCTCGCCTCGGCGTAGCCGGCCAGCAGCCAGTCGCCGATCTCCGGCATGCCCAGGCGCTCGCACTCCAGTGCCAGATAGCCGAGGTCGTCGAGCGGATCGAGGATGCGGAAATCGCGCCGGAATTCGGGGCAGTCGATCACCACCGGCTCGTCGGCCAGGCACACGTGCTCGGGCCGCAGGTCGCCGTGGCCTTCGACGATGCGTCCCTGCGCCACCCGCGCGTCGAACAGCGCCGCCTGCCGCTGCATGAAAAGCGACTGTGCGCCGGCGATGTACGCCAGCCGCGGCGCCGGCAGGCCGAATTCCGGCCGCTGCAGTTCGCGGAAGGCGTCGGCGATCTGCTCCGCCAGCCGCTGCCGGTAGGCATCCGCAGCGATGGGCTCCGTCGCCGCGGACGCATACAAGGCAGCGAGCCTGCGCGCCAGCGCGCGCACCTCGGCCTCGCCCACCGTGCGCTGGCGGATCAGCTCGTCCAGCATGCGCGCCGCCGGCAGCCGCCGCATCTTCACCAGCCACTCCACCGGACGCCCCGGACTCTCCAGGCCCAGCCGCCCCGCGACCAGCGCAAGCGGCACCACCGCCAGGTACACCCCGGGCGCCAGGCGCCGGTTGAGCTGCAGCTCCGCCTCGCAATCGAGGCGCCGCGCCGCCAGCGTGCTGTAGTCCAGATAGTCGTAGCGCACCGGCTTTTTCAGCTTGTAGGCGTAGGCGTCGGTGAGAAACACCCACGACATGTGGGTTTCCACCGCCGTCACCTGGCGGGTGGGATCGGGGTAGTGCGCCGGCTCCGCCAGGAAGGCGAGCTTGTCGGCGAGCGAGGGGAAGGCGGCGGTGGCCGGCATGGCTCAGGCGCCCACACGCAGGAGATGCGGGCCGAACACCAGCACGCCGATGACCGCCGCGCCCGTTGCGGCGATCAGCACCGCGCCCGCCGCCACGTCCTTGGCACGGCCGATGGCGGGGTGCTGCTCCGGGTGCACGGCGTCGGCCAATTCTTCGAGCGCCGTATTGAAGGCCTCGGCGCTCCACACCAGCACGATCGCCAGCGTGATCCACAGCCATTCCGTACGGGCGAGGCCCAGCGCGGCCCCCGCCGCGCACGCCATGGCGGTCGCCAGCAGATGCGGACGCACGGCCTCGCTGCGCAGCAGAAATCCCACGCCCTGAATGGCATACGCAAAACGCTTCATGCTGCGTGTGAAGTAACGCTCCATGTCCGCCCCTGCATCGAACCGGCCCGGACGAAACCGCAGCAGCGGTCCCCGGTCCTACCGTTTCATCATTGCACGCCCCAGGAGGAATGCCATGATCGCCATCCAGAACGCCCGCCGCGCCGCCGCCCTCATCATCCTGCTCGGGTGCGCGGTCGCAGGCGCCGCGGCCCTCGTTCCCTTCCATCACGTCGGCTACGTCGTCGACGCCCTCGCGCTCGCCGCGGTGCTGACGCCCTTCGTGCTCTACGGCATGTTCGTCACCAGCCTGCGCGGCCCCTGGCTGCTCGCATCCGGGCTCGCGCTGCTCGGCGTCTCGCTGGCCGTGGTGGCCGCCTCACGCTTTCTCGATTACGACGGCTACCGCGACGCCACCGTCTACTGGGTGCCGCTGCTGGCCACGGCCATCGTGCTGCCGCTCGCCTGCGCATTCGGCCGCCGTCCGCCTTACGACTGAGCCGCAGCCTGCCCGCTGGCGCGCGTTGCAAAGATCCGCCGCTTGAGGGAAGCTGTCCGCCAGCCGCGCAGACGGCCAGCCTGTTTCACTATAAGCGGGCGACGAACGGACACCCTCGATGAACGCAACGCGCGACCGCCAGGACGCCCCCGTCCTGCCCGACTACCGGGGCGGCAGCCTGGTCAACCTGATGAGCTCGATCGCGGCCGCGCTCGGCGGCAGCACGCCCTATCCGCCGCTGGCCGCGCTGCCGCCGGCGGCGCTCGCCGGCGCGCGCCACGTGGTGCTGCTGGTGGTCGACGGCCTCGGGCTCGACACCCTGTCACGCCACGACGGCGCGCTGCGCCGCCATCTGCGCGGGTCGATGACTTCGGTCTTCCCGTCCACCACGGCGAGCGCGATCCCCACCTTCCTCACCGGGCTCGCCCCGCAGCAGCACGGGCTCACCGGCTGGAACATGTACTTCCGCGAGATCGGCGCCGTGATCGCGCCACTGCCGTTCCGCGTCCGCACCGGGCGCCATGCCCTGCGCGACGCGGGCGTCACCCCGGCGACGCTGTTCGGCCTGACCCCGCTGTTCGACCGCCTGCCGCTGCCCTGCCATGTGGTGAGTCCGCGGCAGATCGTGCATTCGGATTTCAATGTCGCGCTGTCCGGCCGCGCGCAGCGGCACGGCTACGACAGCCTGCAGGAGATGTTCGAGCAGATCGCCGGATTGGTGCAGCGCGACGCGCCGCGCAGCTACGTCTATGCCTACTGGCCGCAGCTTGACAGCCTGGCGCACGAGCACGGCTGCCGCAGCGAGGCGGTGGCCGCCGCCTTCGCCGAACTCGACGCCGCCTTTGCCGCCCTGCTCGACCTCGTGCAGCGCAGCGGCAGCGTCGTCATCGTCACCGCCGACCACGGCTTCATCGATACCTCGCCCGCCGACACCCTCGACCTCGACGACCATCCCGCCCTGCGCGACACCCTGCTGCTGCCGCTGTGCGGCGAACCGCGCGTCGCCTACGCCTACGTCCGCTGCGGCCGCGCGCAGGCCTTCGAGGACACCGTGCGCGCAGAGCTGGGCGACCGCGTCGACCTCTACCGCAGCGCAAGCCTCCTGCAGCAGGGCTGGCTGGGGCTGGGCGCCGCGCATCCCGCGCTCGCCGACCGGATCGGCGACTACGTCCTCATCCCGCGCGGCAACGCCATCCTGCGCGACTGGCTCCAGGGCGAGCCGCGCCACGTCCACATCGGCGTGCACGGCGGAACGAGCGCGCCGGAAATGCGGGTGCCCCTGATCGTGGCCAGCTGACCGGCGGCGGGCAGCCGCGGATTTTTGCCGCCTGCCCGCCGCCGCAGGCCGCCCCCACGGGAGACCCGCGCATCGCGCCTTGCCAAGGCGGAGCCTGCCCCCCATACTGGTCCGACGAATCGATCTGTTGGTCAGTCTCCTTCCGCTGCCCCTTGCGGGCTTCCTGTCGGCTTTCCTCATCGGCATCCCGTCGCGTCTCCCGGCGCGGCCGCCGCAGTCTCCGCTGCGATCTTTCGCCCCCACCCCGGCGCACGCCCTGTCGCGCCATCGGCCCACCATGAGGAATCACGCCATGTCGAAAGAAGAACTTGTAGAAATGGAAGGCGTCGTCAGCGAAGTGCTGCCGCAAACCCGCTTTCGCGTCACCCTGGACAACGGCTTCGAAATCACCGCCTACGCCTCCGGCAAGATGCGCAAGCACCGCATCCGCATCCTCGCCGGCGACAAGGTCACCATCGAAATGTCGCCCTACGACCTGACCAAGGGCCGCATCAACTTCCGCCACAAGGACGCCCACGCCCAGCCGCGGCCGGCCATGCCGAGAAAATACAATTGATCCGGCAACGGGAGGCTCGCGTGCGTGAAACCGATTCGCCCGCCACCGGCAAGCGCGACGCCATCAAGCCGCACCCCCTCGGCGTCTGCAAGGCCTGCGGCGCCATCACCTACCGCAGGGAAGCCGTCAACCAGCGCTGCGAGCGCATGCCGCGCGGCCACCGGTGCAGCGGCACCTTTGCCGTCGCCACGCGCGACGCCTGCTGGAAACAATGCACGAGCTGCCGCGGCACCGGAAAACTGGGCGCCCTGCCCTGCACCTACTGCCGCGGCATCGGCTGGAACCTGGCCAAACCCTGGAGTCTCTGAGCACCGCGCCGCATCGGGCATAGGGGGCCGCTGCCGGATTACGGTTTGCGGCCCGGCTCGGCGCAGCGGATGATCGCCGCGTTGCGCTTCAGGTCGAGACAATGGCGCATGTCGGCGCCCTGCCGCCGGACCGCCTTGCGCATCTTGGCCCGCTCCTCGACCCGCACCTGCTCCTGCACCGCAGCCGGCCCGGCCGCGCCGGTCGCCGCCGGTTGCGCGCCTTCCTGGGCCATCGCGCCGCCCGCCGCGTCCAGCAGCAGGATCATCCAGCCGATTGTCGTTTTCATGATGCGCTCCTGTGGACATGCCTATTCCAGAATAGCCGGCTTTGCGTCTCCCGCTTCGCCGCGCACCGCGTCGCCCACCCGGATCGCCCCGCCTGCCAGGATGCGCGCATTCACCCCGCCGTGCCCGCGCATCGCGTTGTAGCCGCCCCGCCCCAGCACCGCCTCCATGCGCGAGCAGGGATCGCAATGCCCCGTCACCTCCAGCACCACCGACTCGCCGATGCGCAGCACCAGCGGGCGGTCGCGGAACAGCGCATGCGCCGCCAGCAGGTTCAGCCCCGACACCACCAGATTGCGCCGCAGCCACGCCGCGTCGATCTGCGCCCGCCCGCTCAGCGCCGCGATCACCGGCAGATGCTCGGCCTGGATCAGCGTCACCTGACGCTTGCCGCCTTCCACCCGGCTGCGCGACGGCTGCGCATAGTGGTCGCCTTCGAGTCCACACGCAGCGATCGCCGTCACCGCTTCGACCGCCACCACCTCGCCGCGGCGCTGCGGGCGCAGGAAGATCGCCTCGATGCGGCCGGGACGGGGAAAGCGCGCCGTCAGGTCGCGCAGGCCGGGCGCCTCCGTTTCGGCCGGATTCGCCCCGTTCATGCCTGCGCGTGCTCCATCCTGTCGGTCACGGCCTCACCTGGACTGCGGCAACAGCGATTCCACGGTGACCTGATTCGCCTCCATCCAGCCGGACAAGCGCGTGTCCTTCCGGAGCAAACTGACCAGATCCGGCCACACCCTCAATGCGACGCGGAGATCAGCCAGGATGCGTTCCTTCGTCTCGGCGTCCTTGCGCGCGGGGTCGGCCAGGCATTTGGCGCGTACGTACTCGGCTAGCACATAACCATGGGCGTCCGCCGAGCCGCGCAACTCGGTGGCTTTGTTCAGTGCCGCGATGGCATCCTCGTACCTTGGTGGGTCGGACTCGGCCAGGGCAAAGCCGAGCTGGGCGAAATTCTGGAAATAGGGCGCTTTCCCGGGTCTGTCGTCGGTGGCGACGAGGGCGCGAAAGACGGGGATGGTGCGCTCCATTTTCTTCTTATGTTCCGAGTCGCGCCAATTTTCTGAGCGTGCCCTTTTTGCCAGCTGGTAGATATGCGTCCGGTAGATATCGCTCGTCCCGCGCAACGCCTTGTCGAGCTCAGCCTGCGGCACGTCCCCGGATTCGAGCTGTTTCTCCGTCAATCGAAGCGCCTCGTAGTCGGTGGCCATCTGCGCCTGCGCCATGCTTTGCAAATCCGACACGATCTCGTTCTTGATCTCGGCGATGGCTTCCGCATCGGTCAACGCCCTGCCCAGATAAAGACGCGCCCATAGATAGCTCATGAGGAATCCGCACGTCGTGAAATAGATCAGCAGCGCGGTGGCGAATACCCCGCTGGTTTCGAACCCTCCCAGGCCGGGGATGGCAAAGTCTGCGAACCGGGCCAGCGCCGAGGGCAGCGACGACAGCTGGGTGAGTCCCACCCCGACGAGGATCTTGGTCAACCAGTCGGAGATCTGCTCGAGGCTGGTATTGGGGCCATAAGCGATACGCGCAGGGGTGGCCTGTGCGTTACTCGCCGGTGCCGCACCGGTCGTCGCGGGAGCCCCCGGCGCGGGAGGGGGCGGACTGGCTGGAGCCGTCGGCTCCCCCATGCCTTGCTGCTGCAGCGAACGAGGAATCCCGAACAGAAAACCGATGAGCATACCGGCCAGCATTGCCGACCCCGAGAGGAGCAGGCCCGTCCCCATCACCGACAAGGCCCGGCCCAGGCGCGACGGCGAAGCAGTACCGACAGGCGGCGCTGCCGATTCGGACGCTTTGCCCGCAGAGACGGCGTCTGGCCTGGAAACGGTCGTTCCGACTTTGCTGCCTGCCGCACCCGGCGTGGCTGGGGCCTTCTGCGCCTGCTTGTCCGCTGCAGCCGGCTGGGCCGGCAAGGACGCGGAGCCTGGAGGTGGTGCGGCGGGTGCAGCGGTCGCCGGAGCCGGCGGCTTGACCGCAGCCTGAATGAAAAACGCCTGCGTCGAATAGATCACCACCACCAGGATGCCCGCCAAGACACCGTAGGCCAGCATCCGGATCACGGCTTCGGGCAGAATGGGTGCAGGTTGTTTCTTATGCACGGGCTGAATGGGTTCAGGTTGCTTCTTTTGCATGTTTAGCCCTCCCGACAACGCGGCCGCCAGCTTTACACCCGAACCACGATGAAACTGATGAGCTTGCCGATCGCGATGAGCATCTCCATCGTATGGGCCGCCTCGTCGACCAGCTTCTGCAGCCGCTTGATCTCCTTGAGATCGCTCTCGGTGGTGATGATCCCGATCATCAGCAGCTTGGCCTGGTAACGTGCGTATTCCTCCAGCAGTTGCTTCAGCGCCGGATAGACCGCCATCTGTTCGTTGAGCGGCAGCGCGCGGTACTTCACCTGCAAGTCCGTGATCTGATTGCCTATCCGTTTCAGCATTTCTGCATCGTTGTCCATCTTGATCTCCTCGTCATTCGTTGCGGGCAATGGGCTGGGCGAGCAGCGGCTTCAGGACGGGATCGTCCTCCCAGGCGCGGGTCGTGCCCTGCAGTCGTGCCAGGTTGCGCTTGATCGATTGCGAATCGGGGCTGATGCGCCCAGCCAGGACGAGCGCATCGTTCAATGAATGGAGCACATCCCGCAGCGAAAGCTGGCCGTAGTTCCTGGCCAGACCAATCACTGTGTTGCCGACCTCGGCGGCCTGCAGGAGGCTCGCGCCGGCTTCCGCCCGCCTCTGCTGCTCGCGGGTGGAAAGCTCCAGCATGGCCCCGGCCGCCTGGCGCAACGCCTTGTCCCGTTTGGCGCCGGGCGGCAGGTTCCGTGCCGCATTGGTGGCTTCGATGATTTCAATCCGGCGCGGGTTGTCGACGATGCGGAGCGTGCCCGCATCGATCTGCGCCACGAGGTTCAGCAGCGACTGGTTCATGCGGACGGCAATCGGAATCGCCTCTTTCACCGCGTCCTGCGCGAGATAGCTTCCTTGCGGCAGCCTGTCGAAGATGGCGGAAAAGGCGATGACGTTATCGCGCAACGGGTTCAGCGGTTGGGTTGCGATATCCGCGGTGCGTGCCAGCTCGGTTTCGCCGGTGAGCAAGTGATCCAGCGTGCCCGCATCGAGCGGACGGGTCAGGGTGTCCAGGTCGTCGGCCAGCTGGTCGGAGGTGCGGGCCGGCATCGCCGTCGCTGCGCGCAGACCATCGGATGCGAGCCCCAGCGCCCGGACCGCCTGGTCGCGATATTGAAGCGCAGCGGACTGCAGCGCCAGCGCCTTGTCCTCCGTGCAGCCGGCAAGCGCAAACAAGAGCGCAAGACAGAACAACCCAGACCAGGATCCTGGAATGCGATGACGCATGACTGACCTCCCCTTCCCTATCAGTGATTGATTGGTATCGAGTCAGGAAGCCATCCGCTAATTATGGTTTTTGTGTTTATAGCCCAAAACCACTACGTGAACCACCTTGGACGCTGCGCAGGAAACGCATCCTCTCCGCCCAAGGCGTCAGGCGCCATCCAGCCGCTGGATCAGCCAGACCACCCCGCCGGCAACGGCCAGGCAGATCAGGCAGGCGAGGAGGATCTTGGCGAACTTCGGCATCTGCCGGGATTATCCGGAGGCTTATCGGGTGGCGGCAGGATAGCCCACCGATTGCGACAGGATGATGCGCTGATGCTTGCCCAGCCCCAGCGCGGCGCCCAGCGCCTCGCGGTCGACCAGGCCGCGCACCACCACGGCGAGGCCGGCCGACGCGCAATAGAGATAGACGTTCTGGGCGATGAAGCCGGTGTCGGTCGCGCTGTAGAACGCCTTGTCGGCGGCGCCGGCTTCGCCCATGCGGTCGAAGTCGGCCACGTACACCAGGTTCAGCGGCGCGGCGGCCACGAAGTCCTGCACCCCGGTCAGCGGGCGCAGATCACCCGCCGCCACCTTGATCAGACTGTGCGTCGGCGGATCGTAGCGATACGCGCCGTCCGCCGTCACCGCGATCACATCGATCTCGCGCCAGTCGTGCGCCGAAGGCGCAGTGCGCTGGCCGGTGTCCGGCCGGTTCACCCCGCTGGCCGCCCACAAGAGATCGGCCAGCACCTGCGGCGGCAGCGGCTTGCCGGCGAACTCGCGCGTC
This sequence comes from Pseudomonadota bacterium, assembly GCA_021811235.1. Lineage (GTDB taxonomy): Bacteria > Pseudomonadota > Gammaproteobacteria > Burkholderiales > Thiobacillaceae > Thiobacillus. The sequence goes on from JAJZPG010000001.1 coordinate 67,610, forward strand.
GAATGCCGCGCCTTCAGGGCCTGCATCAAGGGCATGCCGCCTGCCGTCCCGGGCGGCGGCAACTTGATCGCTCTGGTTTCCTGCGCCTGTCCCGTTCCCATCGCACCCATCATCAACACCCCCACGATCCGCCATCCTCTCATCCCGGTCTCCCTTGCAGAGAACGCGCTGCCCTTCTCAATCTAGACCCTTCCGCGCCGTTCGGCCTGGGTCCTTCGACCATGTTCACGACAGGCCGGCGAAGACGCGCTCGCCATGCCTGTCTCGACGCACTCGACACGAACGGCTGGATGAATCTCCGTCGATCCGCGCAAAACCTTCTACGTTTAAATCAAACCGGCTTCCGAGGAGAGTGAAATGGCAGTTGTGAATATTGGTCACTACTACGCCGAGTGGATGCCCTCCGGCTCGCCCGACAAGCCCGGCCGCGGCCGCATCATCCTGCGCAGCGCAACCCGCCTCACCGAGCTGTTCCGCCTCACCAACCTGGGTTCCGAGGATTACCGCAACCTGCTCCACATGCTGCAGACCGAAAAGCCGGTGTTCTGGGACAGCGAGGCGGGCTGGCTGCGGACCGCGCATCCGCAGATGCACGATGCCGAGCCGGTGGGAGAGCAGGAAGGCAATCAGGCCTGAGTGCGTCCTGCCCGGCCGCGTCGGGGGCCGACATGGTCCCTGGCCGAGCCTGCGTGGGTCCGTCCGCCGCGCGGCCAGCGATCTCCACGAAGGGGGCGCTGCTACCGCAGCGGGCGACGGCGCGCCTGCCCCCAAGGAAATCCGGAACACGTCCACGCCGGAATCCAGTCCAGTCAAGCACCTGGACGCCGGTGTTCAGCCGCAAGGGTCAGGCCGCGGTTGTAAAACAGCTCAAGCTGTAACAACCGCGCACCGCCGGGGTGCGATTTGTTCAGGGGCGCCCTAAGGCGTCACGGTCAGCTTGCGCAGGCTACGTGAGATCGCATTTGACAGCCCGGAGCCCTGTCTGGCGATGCTGCTTTCGTTCACCGCCTTGAGGACCGCCGCGGTTTCGTTCACCGTGATGCGACTGTCCTCGGTTTCGGGCCCGCTGGCCAGATTGGTTACGCAGCCCTCGAGCGCCTTGGTTGGAAACTCCACGGTCCTGTAATCCTTGTGGTCGTTCCAGCGCTCGACCAGGCCGGTGTCGAACTCCTCCAGCACCGTCGCCAGAAATGCGCGATACCGCTCGCAGGCGGCATCCGAGTATTTCGGCTGCATGGCGGCGATCCCGTGCCACACCTGCCTGAGTTGTTCCGCTTCGACGAAATCGATGTCGTCGACAAGTGCCGTGACGTCCGCGACCCCTCGCGGAATCGCCTTCTTCAATACCCCTGCCCCTTCCTTCAACCCGGCCTGGGTCCGCAGAAAGTTCCTAACGCGCAGCACGTCGTCACTGGGCACCAGGTTCGCCTTCCTTCCGAGTTCACGTGCGATTTCCAGGTACTTGAACATCACCTGGGCGTCGTACACGAAGAATTTTCGGCCGCCCTCGATCGCATCGAGGCGGCGCTTCGCGATGTACCCGGCCTCCTGATAGAGCTGGAACAAGGCCTGGACACGCACTTCGCCGCCCTTGCCGATCTTCATCGAGAAGATTTCGCGAACGCGGCCGACCGTATCGCGAACCTGCACGGCATGCAGCGTCACCCTGACCGGGCTGGCACTGGCATAGGGAACGCGGACCTGGACCGGTTCGCAGTAATACGAAGCAGGGGTCGTATCCAGCGCCAGCTGGACGGCACCGAACACCCGCTGGTGATTGACCAGGGTGTACGACCAGCGCCCTGCGTCGACTTCCTCGAGCTTGAGGTCCGACGACCTGACCCGGGCCACGGGCGACGCCAGTTCGCCGCGGGCAGGATAGACGGTCACCTGCGCCCGCAGCTCGTGCACTTCGGCGGCGCATCCCGAGGCGAACGCCAGCCCCGCGGCCAACCACACAAGCGATGAACCTGTTCTCATGTCGACACCTTCGTGGCGAGCAAGGCCGCCAGATAGAACACTGCAATCCTGATCGCGGCCTTCGCCCAGTCCTGCACATGTGTAAGGCCGTCGCTGCCCAGCGCGTGGCCGTCCTTCCAGGCGGCGGGGTCCAGGCCCAGGTATGCCGCGGTGGACACCAGCAGCACGAGCAGGAACGCCAAGGTGAGCCCCCTGCCGAAGGGATTCAGCCGGCGCGGCGCGCTGGTCTGGCTGAAGCATACCGGTGTCACCATGAGCGGGATCGCACTCGCCAGGATGGCCACGAGGTTCAGAAACTCGCTCAGCTTTTCCCCGGACAGCCGCGGCAGCCAGGTGGCGAGAAGAACCAGCGTATCCGCCCCCGGTCCGGTCTGGCCCTCCGCATACCAATCCACCACGATCGCCATCGCCAGCAGACTGACGAGGCCAAGCACGACGGTCAGCGTCGCCAGGACGACCTTGCTCAAACGGCGAACAAATGGATCATCGAAATTCACCCGCCCCCCCTGCTTATCGTCCTGTTGCGATTGAGAATAGCACTGGCCCCATGCCCGTCAATGACGGCCTCACCCCAGGCAGTTGCGGACGAAGGGCACCCCGAACCCGATCAGCAGCGCGAGCACGACCACGCCCAGCAGCAGCCTGAGATGGCGGTGCAGCAGGACCACCAGGCCCACCGCGAGGATCCCGCCGGCGGTCGTGGTCACGTTGCCGTTCCATTTGGCACCGGCCAGCGGGATGGCCAGCAGCACCGCCGCGCTCGCCGCCATGAGCATGGCGTACAGGGCGACGGTCGTCCGCCCCCTTTTCAGCAGGGCACGCACCAGAATGTCCAGGACCAGCAGCGGCGTGCGCACCATCGCAAAGACGCCGCGTAGCGAGCCGATGCCCGAACCTTTTCCGGACAGCGCGCACACCGCCACCGCCGCCGACCGCGTGGCCATCACGGTGAAGCGGTCGGTGCCCGCCTCTTCCAGGACCTTCTCCTCGCCGACCTTGGCGCCCCGGAACAACTGCACCAGCTGTTCCGCAGGCAGATCGGGCGCCTTGGCGAGCTTGGGCCTGCGCCACGACAGCATCCCCGCATCCGGGAACAGCGCGCCCCGGAACCGCTTGAAGAACTTGGGGCCGTTGCCATAGGGATCCGCACCGTCGAGTTCGTCGTCGCCCACCGCGTCCGCCAGCGCGGGCAACTCGCGCCGGAGGATGTCGAGATGCAGGCGCTCGCGCACCATCGCACCGCATTCGGGCAAATGCTCGGGGAGGCCTTCGGCGGTTTCCAGGAACGACAGTTCGCGGGTCATCGCGTCGAGCCGCGCGTCCCAGAAATTCTGCAGCAGCGCACGGTCGTCCTCCCGCGCCAATCCGCCGAACACGGCCTCGTGCAGAAATCCCAGCACCGCTTCGATGCCGGTCCCGCTTCCATCGTCCCCGCCGGGCTCGCGGCCATAGAGACGCACGAGACGGCCCGGCTCCAGCAGGATGCGAATGATCCGGTCGGCCCCGTCCATGCGCCCGAACATCCAGTCGTTGATGCGCCACGAACGCTTGTAGAACGCACCGAAGTGCGCCACCTGCACGCCGGCCAGTTTTTGCTCCAGCCGGTCCGGCCCGCCGAATGCGGTCGGCACGTTGGCGCTGAATTGAACCAGTTCCAGATACTGGTCGCGGGTCGTTTCGCCGCCGAAGGCGTAATGCACCACCTCCAGCGTCAGCAGGCGCTGCCACACCGGTTCGCCGGCGGCCGGTTGCAGGAAGTTCAGCAGGGTATTGAGGTCGGAAAATTTTTCGGCGCCGCGCAGCGGGATGCCCAGGGCGAGTACGGTGCGCAACAGGGGAATGCTGGCCAGGAAGAGCTCGCCGATTTTCCCGGCGATCTCGGCGAACGCCCGCGGCGGCCGCAGCCCGGCGGCGTCATCGACCTCCTTGTCGAACAGCCGCACCCATTCACGCATCTCGGCATGCAGAAGCGCCTTGATCGGAATTTCACTGCCTCCGTGTTCCTGGCCGGCCAGAATGGGAGCCAGGATCTTTCCGCGCGTCTCCCAATGCCCCTTGTCGAGGTGACGTAGGCGTGCGAGCTCGGCAACCAGGTCGAAGGCCTGGCGCCGCGCGTCCATCAAGGCCTGCCAGTGGATATCGGTAGACTCACTGCGCCGGGCCGGCACCAGCGCCACCCCCCGGCGCAACAGATCGAGCAGCACGGACATGAGGTTTTCCAGCGTCAGGAGTCCCCAGCGCCATTCCGTCCCGTCGCGGGCGTCGGCGAACTCCCGCGGCAACCAAGGCAGGTCCTCCAGCTGCGACACCGCTTCCGCGATCCGCTCGCGCGCCCTGCGCCCCAGCGCGACGCCATGATTCGTGGCGTCGCGATAACGCGCCGCTCCTTCCACCATCGCGGCCGCGATGTAGTCTGCGGCGCCCTGCACCCGGCGCAGGCGGTAGCTCGGGAAGACCGACTCGGCCACCTTCTGCGCCGTCTCGTGGTCGAGCGAGCGGGCGACCAGGAGACGGGTATCGCGCTGCCGCGAGACGTTCTGGTTGTGCTTGGCGATGGCGCGCAATTGGTCGGACACCGACTCGACCCGGGGAATGCTCACCAGCGACGCCAGGGCCGTGCTGACCAGCGCCGGAGTCTTGTCCGGGTCCTGCGACGGCGCGTCGGAAATATGGCCGGGGTCGGGCACCACGTAGGCCAGCACCCGCCGCACCTCGCCCTCGGCGCGCTGCCGGAACACCGCATCGACGGCCGATTCCAGAGGGTTGTTGTCCAGCACGCCGCCGTCCACCACGAAGCGGCCCTGCTCCCATGTCTTGTTGAAGTCGGTGTGCCCGATCAGGCAGGGCACCTTCTCGCCGCCCGGCTTCACCGTCTCGTCGACAGCCGGCAGGTAGAAAGGCTCGAACGCCGCGGGAAACGAAGCGGTGGCGCGCGCCGCCGCGCCCAGCTTGGATACGATGTCAGACGTCGCGAAGGGATCCTGCGGCAGGTCGGGGCCGCGGTTGAACTGGATCAGCCCGCGGTGGGTGACGTCCTTGATCACCGTGCCGACGTCGTCCGGAAAATCCCGGATTTCGCCGCACAGGATGGTCGTGGTCAGCGTCAGTTCGATCGGCACGTCCGCCGGCGGCCGCAATCCCCCACCCGTCTGGTCGCGAATCTTGCCGAAGCCTTCCACCATGGCCTTGTAGAAATAGCCGCCATCCAGCAGCGAAGGCGGGTCCGTCTCGGTCGGCCGCCGCATCAGGGTGAGAAGGTCGCCCTTCTCCAGCCAGATGTCGCGCAGCGGATCGAGCGGCTTGCCCTGGCTCAGCGCCAACGCCAGCAGCGCGCCGTTGATGCCGCCCGCACTGGTCCCGCTGATGATGTCGACCCGCGGACTCAGCCACAGCCCCTTGCACAGCCGCCCGTAGACCGATTCGCCGCGCACCAGCCGGTTGATCTCCTGGGTGACCCCGCCGATCCAGATCGCCAGGCTCACGCCGCCGTTCATCACCAGCGCGATGCGCAATTCCTGCTCGTGGAAAGCATTCGCATTGCCCTGGGCTTGGGTCTGATCCATCTCGGCCTCCTGATTGCGGTTGGGTGTGTCGTCCTCGGCGCGCCTTATCCCAGCAGGCGGATCAGCGCATTGCGGTAAGTCAGAAAGGTCGGCTCCAGGGTCGCGAGCAGCACGCACTCGTCGGGCGCATGGATGTTGCGGTAGGTCACGCCCAGGCCCGCGGTGGCGGGGATGCCCAGGGTGGCCAGGAAGTTGGCGATGCTCGACGGCCCCACGACCGCCGTCGGCACCGCGTGGCCGAAGGCCTCGGCGGCCGCATCGGAAAGCGCCTGCACCATCGGCATGTGTGGGTCAAGCCGGTAGGCCGGCCAGCCCGGCAGCCATTCGACAGCGGTGGCGGGTGCCGCGCCGTCGGCGTCCAGCCGCGCCAGCGCGGCCTCCACGTGTCGGCGCGCCGCCGCGTCGTCGAACGCCGGGGTGAGACGGATGTCGAGTTCCAGCGTGCAGGCATCGGGCACCAGCGAGAAACTGCCGCCGCCGTAGATGGCGGTCGGCGTGAGCTGGGGAGGCAGGGGAAACGTCTCGTCCGGCGCTGGCAACGGCAGCGCCGCCAGCTGCTCCAGCAGCAGGCGCGCCCGCTCGATGGCATTGACGCCGCGCTTGCCGGACGAACCCGAATGCGCGCCCATGCCGCGGACGGCGAGACGCGCCCGCAGGAATCCGCGCGCGCCCGTCACCAGCCGGTCGTTGCCCGGATAGCCGATCATTACGCCCGCCGGCGGCTCGCTGCCGCGGATCGCCATGAAGCGCCGAATGCCGGCGAAGCTGCCGGTGTGTTCCTCCGCGTCGAACACGAAGCCCAGCCTGCCGGCGCGTTGCGGCATGCCGGGCAGGAGGTCGGCCAGGACATGGCAGAATACCGCGATGCCGGCCTTGCTGTCCGCGCAGCCCCGCCCGGTCATCCAGCCGTCCTCGACCGTGGGGCGGTCGGGCGGATGGCGCCAGGCATTCAGGTCGCCGAAGGGTGCGGTGTCCGCCGTGGCGTCCAGCAGGTAGGTGGGGCCCGGGCGGCCGCCTTCGATTTCGCCCCACAGCCCCAGCGGCGCCCCCGCCTCGTCGCGCAGCCACGCATGGGCAATGCCGTGAGCAGTGAGCCAGACCGATATGGCCTGCAGCACCGGCTCGGGGGAATCCTCCCCCGCGCGGCTGGGGCAGGCGACCAGCGTCCCCAGCAGATCGATCATGGAATCCAGCTGACCCGCCATCACCGGCATCGAGTGTCCCTTCTCCCTCACGTGGGTCTGGCGCCGCGCTCAGCCCGTCATTCCGGCCGCGTGCCCGTGCAATCGGGGTAACGCGTGCAGCCCCAGAACGTCTTGCCCGCATTCGGCCCGCGCTTGGCCTGGCGCTTCACCATGCGGCTTTGGCATTCCGGGCAGAACGGCGCGCCCGTCGTCATCACGCTGAGCGGATCCCGCAACGGGTCCCGGAAAATCCTGCCGGGCACGTTCACCCCGCGGATCAGCGCATGCAGCGCCTTGCCATCCATCAGCTCGATGTTCCTGCCCTTGGCAAACGCCCTGGCCTCCTCCGTGAACACGCCGGACGTCACCACGAACCCGCCGGTAGCCCCCCGTGCCGCCATCACCCCATAGAGTTCGCGCACCGTGTTCACGCCCACCTTGAGCGCCCGCCACTGCTTGCATTGCACCAGGAAACGCTCGCTTTTCCGGGTGAGCACCAGATCGACCCCGCCGTCGGCGCCGCCGCCCCCCGTCTCGGCCACCGCGTAGCCCTTGCGGCGGAAAGCTTCGCCCACCAGGGTCTCGAATTGCTGCCAGCTCATCGCGTTGAGCGCGCCCCGATCGGGGCTGCCCGCCACCTGTCCGTGCAATGAGCGGCGCCTGTGGCGTCCCCAGGCCGACATCGCCGCCCCCACCAGGAAAGCGAAGGGCACCAGATACTGCCCCACCTCGGCCAGCGTCTTGATCATCGTCTGACCGGCGAATTCGCCCAGTTTTCCGGGCCGGGCGACCGCCGCCACCTCGTGGATCGCCACGCCGTGCAGCAGAAAATACGCCGCCAGCGCGAACACCACGCCCACCCACCAGGGGAGCGTGCTGATGAGTTCGATCCAATCCTCGAAGAAGCTTTGCTTGCGTCGGGCCATGATTTATCTCACATCCGCAAGAATCTCTCGAAACTGCTCCAGGAACGTGTTCTGCGACTTGGGGAAGATCAGGCCGAGCGGGCCCTTCTGCTTGCCCAGTTTCTCCAGCGTGTGGCGATAGTGGTCGAACAGCGCGTCGCCGTCCTTCTTCATCAGGCTCAAGCTCTCGTTCAATTGCTCAATAAGCGCGTTCAGTTCATTGCCGAAGAGCTGATACACCTTGCCCAATCTGCCTTCCTCGGCGAAAGGCGCGTATTCGAAGTCGGCCGGCTCGATGCCGAGGTGGGCGGCGATGTGGTCGCGGATCATTGCGCCTGGGCACGGCTCATGGCCGGCCGAGCAAGCTGACGAGGGCGTCGCGAAGCGGGCCCAGGCTGGTTTCGATGACGCCCCAGACCAAGCGGTTGTCGACCGTGGCGTAGCCATGGATCAGGACGTTGCGGAAAGCGACGATGCGGGGCAAGTCGGCGATCTGGCCGGCAAGCTGGGGATCGACTCGGGCGAGATGGTTGAGGGCTTCGCCGATCACTTCGAACTGGCGTTCGACCGCGGATCGCAGGAACTCATCTGCTTCGTAGTCGGCGAACCCCTTGCCGGCGGTGAAGCGCGCAATGCGCTCGGCGGCCTGCTGCGCGTCCCAAAGCAGCTTGCTGGCGTCAGCGTGCATAGACATTGCGGCTTTCGCTGGCGATGCGCTCACGAAAGTAGGGGTTGGCGAGGCTGCTGCCGGTGACGAGATCGACGGGTCGCCCGAACAGCTTTTCCAGCCCTTCCTTGAGGGTGAAATAGGCTTGGGCATAGCGGGCAGGTGGCACGTCGTCGAACTCGACCAGGAAATCGAGGTCGCTGCGGGCCGGGTCGAAATCGCCGCGGATGGCCGAGCCGAAGACATCCAGCCGCCGGGCGCCGGAATGCCGACACAGTTGGGCGACTTCTTCGCGGTGCAGGTCGATGGGATTCGTCATGGTTCCTCCGGTAGCGATTATGCCGCGAGGGCATCGTTCAACGAAGCCCGCAACGCCGTGAGCTTGTCGCCGAAGAGCTGGTGGACCTCGCCAAGGCCACCATGCTGGGCGAAGGGGGCGTACTCGAAATCATCGGGTTCGATGCCGAGGTGGGCGGCGATGTGTCGCGGATCATTTCCAGCCATTTCATTTGTTCGGAGGAAACCCTCCCCTCTCCCGCGGCCCTCCCCCGGGAGGGAGGGGGTGAATTCAGCCACGTCTTGAAGTTGGCGTAGCCCCGTTCAGGGAACGGCACGCGTTCGTTGTCCTGCTGGATGACGCCTTCCTTCTTGGCCTCGATCCCCCCTGCCGTCTCCAGCAGCCGATCGATATTCCCCCTCGCTTGTTGTTCCGGCTGTGGAGTCAAGACGTCCCCCTGATCGTTATCTGCCGAATCTTCGCATACGCAGCGTGTTTTTTATGTGTCGCTTCAAACGACACGTTCGATCCCGGCCCCCGCCCTCACAACACCTGATTCACCTCGAACACCGCATCGATCGCCCGCCCGTTCCAGTGGTATTCCAGGTAGGCGGCGTGCAGGCAGTTCCGCACGATCCCGGTGCGCAGGGCGGCCAGGCATTCGCCCCCGGCATGCCGCACCGAGGGATAGAGGATGCCTTGCGCGCCGGCGGCCCTGAGCGTGCGCCCGACGCCCTGGGCATAGCCGTAGTCGTCGGGGTCGACGATGCGGGGCTCGGCGCGGCTGGCTGCGCGCAGGTCGACCGCCTGACCCTTGGCGTCCACGGTGTAGAGCCGCATCTGCAGCCGCATGGGCGGCTCGCGGGTGGCTTCCATGAAGAGGGCCGAGTGATGGCGGGTTTCGGCGATGGCGGTGTCGCGCGTGCGGGCGCAGTAGAAGACGCCGTAGCTGCCGTCGCTGAAGCGGCTGCCCTGCGGGTTGAGATGGGTGAAGGCGGCCATGATGCAGGTGCTGCCGGGGCCGAACAGGCGCTCCTCCGCAGGGACGAGGCTGATGTCGCCGACTTCGTCGCGGATGCGGTCGTTGGTCATCGCCTCCAGTGCGTAGAGGGCGTCGAAATCCTCGGGGCGGGCGACGCGCTCGAACAGGCCGATCGCGGGGAAGCGGCTGGGGATGACCCGCCAGGCCGGGCTCCACTTCAGGCGCGCGGTCGGATAGGTCATCGTTGAACTAGTCCTTCGACAGGCCTGTCCAGAGCGAAGACGAAGGGCTCAGGCCGAACGGCACGCTGTTCAGTGTCTCCATACTCAAGCCCAGCCGCCCCGCCGGGCATCCAGGTACTGGCGCACCGCGACCAGGTCGGCGACGTTGCCGCCGAGCATGCGGTCGAGTGCGCTCTGGCCGCCGAAGAGCGGCGCGCTGTTGGGCTTCTTCACCCAGGCGTCGGCCGCGGAGGCGGCGGGCAACAGGATCTGCAGCGCCTTGTAGATGCCCAGGAGATAGGACAGGCGTTCGAGGGTGTCGCGCTTGAGGTCGGCGGTATCGGGGGCGGATTTCCACTTGAAGAAGGTGGAGCGGCCGGGCGTGCCCAGCAGCACCATCTGCTCGTCGGTGCTGAGCCCCCAGTCGCGCGCGATGTTGAAGAAGGCGCGCAGGCCGGCGGCGGACAGGTCGCGGCTGCTCGGTTTGCCTTGCGCCCTGATGGCGCGTGCCGTGTTTTGCATCTCACCTCCGCCAGTATCGATTTAAACCAGTAATGCAAAGTTAGTCCATTTATGGACTCATTGCAATGCCGCGCCGCACTGTCGCCCCGGCAGGCAGCTTCGCCTCGAATCGGCCGGGACCTACCCAGATGGGTAATCCCGATGAAAACACTCAGGTATTGTCTAGACTGGAATCGTCTTCGTTTTCGACGGGAGACATCCATGTCTACGCATCCCCCTCACGACACCCCCCTGCTCGACCAGCTCGAGAGCGGCCCGTGGCCCAGCTTCGTGACCGGCCTCAAGCGCCTGGCGAAGGACAACGCCATGATGGCCGGCCTGATGGGGCACCTCGAAACCTCCTACGCAACCCGCACGGGCTACTGGAAAGGCGGCACGGTCGGCGTGTTCGGCTACGGCGGCGGCATCATTCCGCGCTTCACCGAACTGAAGGACGAAAACGGCAAGCCGCGGTTTCCCGAGGCGGCCGAATTCCACACCCTGCGGGTGCAGCCGCCGGCCGGCATGCACTACACCTCCGACCTCCTGCGCAAGCTGTGCGACGTCTGGGTCGGCAACGGCGGCTCGGGCCTGATCGCCTTCCACGGCCAGTCGGGCGACATCATGTTCCAGGGCGTCAGCACGGAAAACGTGCAGGCGGTGTTCAACGGTCTCAACGAAATGGGCTTCGACCTCGGCGGCGCCGGCCCCGCGCTGCGCACCTCGATGTCGTGCGTGGGCGCCGCGCGCTGCGAAATGTCGTGCTACGACGAGGCGCGCGCGCTGCGCACCGTCATCAACAACAATCTCGACGACATGCACCGCCCGTCCCTGCCCTACAAGTTCAAGTTCAAGTTTTCCGGCTGCCCGAACGACTGCGTCAACGCGATCCAGCGTTCGGACATGGCGACCATCGGCACCTGGCGCGACAACATCCGCGTCGACGAGGCGCTGGTGCAGGACTACTACCGGGTGCACGGCATGCACGACCTCTACAACGACGTGGTCGGCCGCTGCCCCACCAAGGCCATCAACGTGGTTCCGGATGACACGGTCCAGGCCGGGCCGCACACCTCGGTCGCCCACCTCGGCGACGGCAACGCCCTGTGCATCGACAACAAGAACTGCGTGCGCTGCATGCACTGCCTGAACGTCATCCCCGGCGGCCTCTTGCCCGGCAAGGACAAGGGCGTGAGCATCCTGGTCGGCGGCAAGGGCGTGCTGAAGATCGGCGCCACCATGGGCAGCGTGATCATTCCGTTCATGAAGCTGGAGACCGACGAGGACTTCGAGAAGCTGAACGAGCTGGCGCGCAACGTGCTCGACTTCTTCGCCGAGAACGCGCTCGACCACGAGCGCACCGGCGAGATGATCGAGCGCATCGGGCTCGCCAACTTCCTCGAAGGCATGGATATTCCGGTCGATCCCAACATGATCAAGGAGCCGCGTTCCAACCCCTACTTCCGTGGCGACGATTGGGACGAGCAGGTCGCCAAGTGGGTGGAATACAAGCAGAAAGCCGCCTGAGTGGCCGCCTGCCTGGCGGGTAGCCGGGCGAAGGCCTCAGTCGTCCTTGGCGGCTTCGTCGAGCTGTCGCAGGTGCGCCAGCTTGTCGGCGATCTTGCCTTCGAGTCCGCGCGGGGTGGGCGCGTAGAACTGCTGTTCCTGGATGTCGTCGGGGAAGTAGCGTTCGCCGGCGGCGTAGGCTTCGGGCTCGTCGTGCGCGTAGCGATAGGCGCGACCATAGCCGAGTTCCTTCATCAGCTTGGTCGGCGCGTTGCGCAGATGGATGGGCACGTCGTTGGAGGGGTTGGACTGCACGAAGGCGCGCGCGGCGTTGTAGGCGACGTAGACGGCGTTGCTCTTGGGCGCGCAGGCGAGATAAATGCAGGCTTCGGCGAGCGCGAGTTCGCCCTCGGGGGAGCCCAGTCTTTCGTAGGTTTCGACGGCGTCGAGCGCGAGGCGCAGCGCGCGTGGGTCGGCCAGGCCGATGTCCTCGCTCGCCATGCGGATGAGGCGGCGGCCGAGATAGCGCGGGTCGGTGCCGCCGTCGAGCATGCGCACCAGCCAGTAGAGCGAGGCGTCGGGGTCCGAGCCGCGCACGCTCTTGTGCAGCGCCGAAATCTGGTCGTAGAAATTCTCGCCGCCCTTGTCGAATCGGCGCAGCGATTGCGCGAGTGCGTTTTCAACAAAAGCGGCGTCGACTTCCTTCACCTGGGCGGTGCGCGCGGCGGTGTCGAGCTGCTCCAGCAGGTTGAGGAGCTTCCTGGCGTCGCCGTCGGCGTAGGCGGCCAGCAGCCTGTCGACGCCCTCGCGCAGCTTCAGGTCGGGCAGTTCCTGCAACGCGCGCTGCATCAGCTGGCCGAGCTCGTCGGGCGTGAGCGACTTCAGCACGTAGACCTGCGCGCGCGACAAAAGCGCGCCGACGACTTCGAACGAGGGGTTCTCGGTGGTGGCGCCGATGAAGGTGAAGAGCCCGGATTCGACGTGCGGCAGGAAGGCGTCCTGCTGCGACTTGTTGAAGCGGTGCACTTCGTCGACGAACAGGATGGTGGCGCGACCGAGGGTCTGGTTCATGCGCGCGCGCTCGACCGCCTCGCGGATGTCCTTGACGCCGCTCAGCACGGCGGAGATCGCGATGAAGTCGGCGCCGAAGGCTTGCGCGGTGAGCCTGGCGAGCGTCGTCTTCCCCACCCCCGGCGGCCCCCACAGGATCATCGAATGCAGCTTGCCGGAATCGAAGGCGAGTCGCAGCGGTTTGCCGGGGCCGAGCAGGTGCGTCTGCCCGACGACGTCGGCCAGCGTGTGCGGGCGCAGGCGCTCGGCCAGCGGGGCGTGGGGATCACGCGCGGGCGCGGGAGCGGGGTCGGTCTGGAAAAAGTCCGCGGGGCTCATGTGCCCGGGATTATTGCATTGGTGAGCGGCGAGTGGGTGGATGGACTGGCCCAAAGACCGATTGCTTCGATGGCTGGCCGAATCGCAATCCGAGAACCTGTCTGGCCGCGTTGAAGCGATTGCCGCGGCCTGTTTTGTTTCAATTGTTTCAGGGTGCTTTTGCATCGTCAGGATGAAGCGGCATACTGCCCCGGCTGGCAATAATCGAAACCTTCGACCATGGGACAGAAAGACAGCTTGCTGGTGGTGGACGACGAACCGGAAATCGTGGAGATACTGGTGGAGTATTTCTCCGGCCAGGGCTTCGACGTGCGCGGCGCCGGCAATGCCGCCCAGGCGCGGGACGTGCTGGCGGATGCGGCGCCCAGGCTGGCCATCCTGGACATCCGCATGCCCGGCGAGGACGGCCTGTCCCTGGCCCGCTGGATTCGGGAACACCGCCGGGAAATGGGCATCATCATGCTCACCACCGCCGCCGACGTGGTGGATCGCATCATCGGCCTGGAAATGGGGGCCGATGACTATGTGCCCAAGCCTTTCGAACCCCGTGAACTGCTGGCCCGGGTGAAAAGCATTCTGCGGCGCCTGGGCGAAGAGAACGCCGCACCGCCCATCGTGGCCGGACAACGGCCGGGGCGGGTGCGCTTCGGCCTCTGCGAACTGGATACCGACGCCCACAAGCTGTTCGACGCGGCCGGCAAGGAACTCCCTCTGACGGCCATGGAATTCGACCTCTTGAAGGTGTTTTCCGAAAACGCCGGCCGCGTCCTGAGCCGGGACCAACTCATGGAACTGGCCCACCACCGGGGCTGGGAAGTGTTCGACCGCTCCATCGACCTGCGCATCATGCGCCTGCGCCGCAAGATCGAGCCGGACCCGGAAAAGCCTGAAGTCATCAAGACCGTGCGGGGCGTGGGCTACATGTATCTGGCGGACGCATGACGGACGCCCTCCAAGCCAGCGCACCGCCCCCTGCGGACACGCCGCCGGGCGAACGCAGGGGCCTGCCGGACCTGAGCCTCTCCAAACGCTACCGCTGGCTGTTGCTGGCCCTCACCCTGCCCCTGTTCATCGTCGTACTGGTGCTGGCCGCCAGCCAGTACCGCAGTCAACGCCAGCAGGTCCTGTCCGACCTGGCCCGGGCCAGCGCCAGCCATGTCATCACCCTGGAAGCCATCGCCAAGTCGGCCCGGGACCACGTGTTGCGCATGCGTGCCTGGTCCGGCGGCTATCTGCTGAATCCGGCCAGCACCCCAAGCGGCCTGCGCCAGTACCTGTCCCCGCGCATCGAGGACGGCGCGCCGGCGGGCTACACCCTGGACGGCATCCCGCCCGCCCAGCGCGCCTATGTCGGCCAGCTCCTGTGGCTGGGGGAGAACCCGGCCAACGCCGGGCGCGCCTTGCGCATGCTGGACCAGGCCCTGGAGTTTTTCAGTCTGGTGCGGCTCACCCACGACATCGACGCCAGCTTCCAGTGGTCCTATTTCCTGCCGGCCAGCCGGGAGTTCGCCAACATCTATCCCTGGTCGCCCACCGGGAAGCTGCTGCGCAACATGGGCCATACCCGGCTGCGTCCTGGGCTGGAAAGCCTGTATGGGCATGAGTTCTTTCTGGCCGGCTCGCCGGAACGCAACCCCGGACGAACGCCTTACTGGACCGAGCCCTACGTGGATCCGGCCGGCGCCGGGGCCATGGTGTCCCACTGCGCCCCGGTCTACCAGGACCGCCATTTCCTCGGCGTGGTCGGCACCGATATCCGGCTGGTCACCCTGGCCAAGGTGCTGGAGCAACTGCCGATCACCGTGGGCCGGCTGTTGATCGTCGATGCCGAAGGCATGCTGCTGGCCGATTCCAGGGGAACGCGCGCCGATGCGGTGCTGCCCGCCACGGCGGCACTGCCCGCCGGCATGACCGCCGGCGATCTGGCCGAGGCCCGCCGGGCGGCCGGCGCGCCGGTGGAACGGGGAGGCCATGTGCTGGTGGCAGGATTCACCCAGCATGCCCCCTGGACCCTGGTCCATCTCATCGCCGACCGGGAGATCACCGCCCTGTTGCTGCCCCGATTCGTGCCCTACGGCATCATTCTGGCCCTGCTGGCAGGCACCTTCCTGATGGCCCTGTACATGCTGCGGCGGGAGTTCATCAACCCCGCCTTCGAACTGGTGTGCTACATCCAGCGGGTGTCCCGCGATCCGGCCGCCACCGAGCCGGTCCTGCCGCGTTTGTGGCAGACCTGGGTCACCGTCGTCTCCCGCACCTTCGCCGCCAACCGGGAAGCCAGCCGACAGATCAAGGAGAGCGAGGCCTTCAAGTCGGCCATCGTGGACAACGCCCTGCTGGCGGTCATCACCATGGACGCCGACGGCCGGGTGGTGGAGTTCAATCCGGCCGCCGAGGCCCTGTTCGGCCACCGGCGCCGGGACGTCCTGGGCCGGGACATGGCCGAGCTCATCATCCCCGAGCGCCACCGCGCCGCCCACCGGGCCGGCCTGGCCCGCTACCTGGCCAGCGGCGTGTCGCAGATGCTGGGCAGCCGCCTGGAACTCACGGCCCTGGCGGCGGACGGCAGCGAGATTCCCGTGGAACTCAGCGTCTCCGCCAACCGGGTGGGCGGCGCCCACTTCTTCACCGCCTTCGTCATGGACCTGCGGGACAAGAAGCGGGCCGAGGAGGAACTGGCGCGGCAGCGGGATGTTTTGCGCCAGAGCGAGAAACTCTCCGCCATGGGGTCCCTGCTGGCCGGGGTGGCCCACGAACTGAACAATCCTCTGGCCATCCTCATGGGGCGGGCCGCCCTGCTGGAAGGCAAGGCCACCGACCCGGCCATCAAGGCCGACGCGCTGAAGATCCACGCTGCCGCCGACCGCTGCGGCCGCATCGTCCAGACCTTCCTGGCCATGGCCCGGCAGCGGCCCTCGCCGCGCCGTGCCGCCCACCTCAACGAACTGGCCGCCGGCGCCCTGGATCTCCTGGGCTACAGCCTGCGCAGCAGCGGCATCCAGGTGCGCACCCGCTTGATGGCCGGCCTGCCGGCCCTGGACATGGCCGCCGACGCCGTGGGCCAGGCCGTGGTCAACCTGCTGGTCAACGCCCAGCAGGCCCTGGCGGAGCAACCCGAACCCCGCCTCATCGAGGTGGAAACGGGCCTGGCCGACGGCGGGGTGTTCCTGCGGGTGACGGACAATGGCCCCGGCATCCCGCCCGAGTTGCGGGAACGCATCTTCGACCCCTTCTTCACGACCAAGCCCGAAGGCGCCGGCCTGGGGGTGGGCCTGTCCGTGAGCCGGGCGGCGGTGCGGGAGCAGGGGGGCGAGCTGGTTCTGGAACCGGCCTCCGGAGGCACGACCTTCCGCCTCTGGCTGCCCCTGGATCCAGCCGCGCCCGCTGCCGGCAAGGCCGTCCCGGCACGGACTCTCCTGGACGCCGGCGGCGAGGTCATGGTCGTGGACGACGAGCCGGAGGTGGCGGCGTTGCTGCGGGACATCCTGGCCTCGGTGGGCTACACCGCCACCCTGGCGGCCAGCGGGCGCGAGGCCCTGGACTGGCTGGCGGCGGGCCACGACTGCACCCTGATCCTGACCGACATGCGCATGCCGGACACCGACGGCCCCGCCCTCTGGCGCGCCATCCGCGAACGGCACCCCCACCTGGCGGCGCGCACCGCCTTCATCACCGGCGACAGCATGTCTCCCAGCGTCGCCCCCTTCCTGCGGGAAACCGGCCAGCCCTGGCTGGAAAAACCCTTCACGCCGGAGGACGTGCTGGCCCTGCTGGCGCGGCTGTTGCCGGAGGACTGAGGGGCCCGCTTCCGGACCGCCCGTGGTGGCCGGAAACAATCGAAACCAAAGTGTGCGTCCCATGAAAAGGGATTGATACATCCCGCGCCCAAGCTGGCGGCTCCCCCTCCTTCCACGAGCCGCCATGACCGCCCCCCTGGATATCGCCGCCGGTGCCTTGCTGTTGTTCCTGATGCTGGTGCTGGCCTCCCTCGCCTCCAGCCTGGTGCTGCGCCTGCTGGGCGAGCGTTTGCGGCACCCGGCCTGGGCCGGGTGGCTGGCGGACAACGAAACCGCCCTGCTGGCCGCGGTCTGGGCCGGCCTGGCCCTGGCGGCCTACTACCTGGGCCCCCGGCTGATGCCGGGATGAGGCGTGAAACAAATGAAACCGTTCCATGCCCGGCGCGAAGCACGATTGATACGGACGGCCCCCAAAGTGAGCCCATCGCCACTTCACTCATCGGAGGATCCGTCCATGGCCGCCCTCGCCTGGCATTCCGAATGCCCTGCACGACCTGACGCAAGCACAGCAGGCACGCCTGGAGTTGTTCAAGCGCCGGCCGGTGGAGGCGGCGCCATGAAACGCCTGCTCGAACGCTTCCTGGGCCTGCCCCGTCGCCCCGCCGCCGCCGCCGGCTACCTGGCGGAGAGCGTGGCCTATTCGGCCCTGCTGGCCGGCACCGGAGAAGACGCCCCGGTGCCGGATTTCGCTTCCTTCGTGACCGGCCCGCTGGCTCGCGGCGCGGCCCGGCCACGCCCTTTCCCCACCGTTTCCATCCCTGGAGCCCGCTCATGACACTCAAACCCCTCCTCCTCGCCACCCTGCTGGCGGCCCCCCTTGTGCTCGTCCTGCCGACGGCCCGGGCCGTCCCCATCACCATCGGCTTTTCCGGCACCGTGGACAACGATCCCTACGGCACCGGCTGGACCGACTTCACCGGCCAGTTCACCTATGACACGACCTGGAGCGACCTCGCCCCCGGCGACGCCAGCGTGGGCATCTACCAGGGCAGCGGGCCGGCCTACGGCATGCTGGTGAGCGTGGACGGCGGCGCGGCCAGTTGGGACGGGTACGGCCAGTTCGCCATGCTGGCCATCCAGGACGACTATCCGGGCGTGGGCGATCAGTACCTGGGCTACGGCAGCGACGGCAACTTCCTCACCATGGAACTGGTCCTGACGGACAGCACCGCTTCCCTCTTCGGCAGCGACGGCATCCTCACCGACCTGCCCGCGCTGAGCAGCTTCGACTGGCCCCGCTTCACCCTGTTCGACACCGACGCCGAGTTCGGCGGCATGGTGACCAGCCTGATCTGTCTGGACGGCTGCGTGGCGGGCAACCCCAACGACCCGGGCGATCCCGGTGATCCTGGCGACCCCAACGATCCCGGCGATCCGGGGAACCCCGGCGGCAATCCCAACCCGGTTCCCGAACCCGGCTCGCTGGCCCTGCTGGGCCTGGGCCTGGCCGCACTGACGCGGGTGCGCCGGACGCATCGAGCCTGAACCGGCAGCGATCACGCAGGGACCCCACGATGAGCTCCGAACGCCTCCTCCTCCGCGCCCTCCCGGCGCTGGCCACGGCTCTGATCGGGCTGGCGGCCGTGCCCGGCCAGGCCGCCGTCATGTTCCATGCCGACCCCGCCGGTTTCGCCGCCGCGGTGTCGCCGCAAGGCTTCGACGACTTCGAGGCCGCGCCCTGGGCGGCCGACACCAACTACGCCGGCCCGGTCGCCAGCCAGGGCATCACGTGGTCGGCCGCCAATACCCTGCGCGCCTCCACCTTCATGCCGCACAGCGGCCGCGTCGCCCTGTCCGACGTCGACGGCAGCCCCGACCTGCTCGACACGCTGACCGCCCAACTCGCGGACGAGGCGGACGGCTTCGGCCTGTGGCTGCGCAGCACGCTGCTGCGCGCGAATGTCGAGTTTGCGCTGCTCGACGCCAACGGCATGGTGCTGGACAGCTTCACCCAGACCTTCTTCGACCAGTGGACCTTCCTCGGCTTCAGCAGCGACACACCGTTCGCCAGCGTGCGCCTGCATGCCACCGGCAGCGGCGGGGGATTCGTGGACGACTTCCTCGTCGACGACGTGGCCTATGGCACGGCCCGCCCGGCCCAGGTGCCCGAACCCGGCTCGCTGGCCCTGCTGGGCCTGGGCCTGGCGGCCCTCACCCGCGCCCGCAAGCAGCATTGAAACCCATCGATCAAGAAAGGCCCCGTCATGAAACCCACCCTGTTGTTCCTCTCCCTGCTGGCCGCCAGCTTTGCCGCCCACGCCGTCGACGGCGTGATCCTCATCGACCATAACAAGGCACTCGCCGGCAACGTCACACCCGGCGACGCACCCGGTTATCCGGTGAGCATCAGCCGTTCCGGCAGCTACCGCCTGAGCGGCAACCTGACGGTGGCGGATGCCGACACCGGGGGCATCCTGATCACCGCGCCCAACGTCACGCTGGATCTGAACGGCTTCAGCGTGCTCGGTCCGGTGCACTGCATCTACAACGGCGCCGAAGTGGCCTGCGACGACACCGGCAACGGCGTCGGCATCCAGTCCAGCGTGCCGGGCTTGAACGAGTACGAGGGCAACGCCATCAGCAACGGCGTGGTGCGCGGTTTCGGCCACCACGGCGTCTCGGTCGGCTACGGCACCCTGATCGACCGCCTGCGGGTGATCGGCAACGGCGGCGACGGCATCCGCGGCTACGGTGCCGTGGCGATCACCCGCAGCCTGGCGGTCTACAACCGCCTCCACGGCATCAGCGGCAACAACCTGAACGTCCAGTCCAGCCACGCGGTCACCAATGGCCAGCATGGCATCAACGCCAACGCCAACACCGGGTACGGCAACAACGTCTTCAGCGGCAACCTGGACGGAGATACCACCAGCAGCCCGGCGCAATTGGGCAGCAACCTGTGTGGCACGGGCCTTTGCCCCTGATGCCTTTCCCGCATTCGCATACGAAGGATATTCCATGACACGCACATCCCTCCTCGCGGCCCTTGTCTCAACCCTGGCCGTCCTCCCCACCGCCTACGCCGTCGATGGCGTGACCCTCATCGACCAGAGCAAGGCCCTGGCCGGCAACGTCACCCCCGGCGACGCCCCGGGCTTCCCGGTCACCCTCAGCCGGGCCGGCAGCTACCGCCTGAGCGGCAACCTGACCGTGTCGACCGCGGACGCCACCGCCGTACTCGTCACCGCCGCCAACGTGAGCCTGGACCTGAACGGCTTCACCATCGCCGGGCCGGTCACCTGCACCCTGACCATCGGCCCCACCTGCTCCGGCCAGAGCGCCAGCGAGGACACCGGCATCGGCATCGACATCGCCGCCGGCCTGGGCTGGGCCGGCATCGCCGTGCGCAACGGCCAGATCCGGGGCCTGGGCGGGCTGGGCCTGCGGGCCGGGGACGAGACCTGGGGCATGCGCATGGACGACCTCAGCCTGATCAACAATGGCCGGGGCGGGATGGTGGTCAACGGCGCGGTAGTCTCCCGCTCCCTGGTGATGGCCAACGACGGCCCGGGGGTAGAGGGTCATTCCGTGCTCCTCACGGAAAGCCAGGCCAGCAACAACAACGGCCACGGCATCAGCGCCATGGGCGCCCGGGGCGGCAACTTCTTCCAGTCCAACCACGGCAGTGGCGCCAACGCCAACGTCACCCAGGGCACCGTGGATACCTCGCCCAACGTGTGCGGCAGCACCCTCTGTCCCTGATCCCCGATGAACCCCATCTTTAGGAAATCGCCATGAAATACCACATCCGTCTGGCCGCCCTTGCCTCGGCACTGCTTGCAGCCACTCCCGCCGCCCACGCCGTGGACGGCGAAACCCTCATCACCCAGGCCAAGGCCCTGGCCGGCAACGTCACCCCGGGCGACGCGCCGGGCTTTCCCGTAACGCTCAGCCTGCCGGGCAAGTACAAGCTGGCGGGCAATTTGACGGTGCCCGATGGCGCCGATGGCATCCTGATCGACAACGATCTTGTGACCCTGGATCTCAACGGCTTCACTCTCCAGGGGCCGGTGACCTGCACTGGCTTTGCTTCGAATCTGGCCTGTCTTCCAGCCAGTAATTACTACGCGATCAAGGCTTATAACCGGGTGGGTCTGCAGGTGCGTAACGGCGCCATCCGGGGGTTTCCCCAAGGTATTTCTTCACTGGGCAACTCCGGTCTGGCAGAAGACTTGTTCATCTCGGAGATCGGCGGTACCGCCCTTGGTGCGGGACACGGCAGCATCATCCGCGGCAACCGTCTGTACAAGGTCGGCATTGGCATCTACAGCGGAGGCTTGGTGCTCAACAACACCATTTACGGCGCCAATCTGAACGGAATCTATTCCAGCTATGGGGGCCTGGTCATCGGCAACCAGACCCATTACACCGGCAGTGCCGGCATCGTCGGGGCCTACCAGGGAAACGCCGCGCTGGTGCATAACGCAGCATCCACATCTGGTGGTTCCGGCAATGGCATTTCCGGCGGCGAGTCGCTGGGTGGTGGCACCGACAACTTCTGCGAAAACAACCTCTGCTGATCGCGCATCCCATTCAAGGAAACCATCATGAACAAGACCCTTCTGTTCGCCGCCCTGTGCACGGCCACCCTGCCCGCCCACGCCGTGGACGGCGAAATCCTCATCACCCAGGCCAAGGCCCTTGCGGGCAACGTCACGCCGGGCGATGCGCCAGGATTTCCGGTGACCTTGAGTCTGCCGGGCAAGTACAAGCTGGCCGGTTCGCTGACCCTGCAACAGGACCAGAGCGCCATCGAGTTCACCGCGCCAGACGTGGCCTTGGACCTCAACGGCTTCAAGATCCAGGGTCCCATCACCTGTACCGGCTTCGGTGCCAGCCTGGCCTGCGGGTCCGGCAACGTGGATACGGTGGCCGTCAACGGCCATAGCATCACCAGCGCCACGGTGCGCAACGGCACCATCCAGGGTTTCAACTGGGGCGTATATGGGGTCGGCTATTCTTCCCTGGTGGAAGACCTGAATCTGCGGGATATCGGCGCGACCGGGATCATCGCCAGCACGGGTTCCATCGTGCGTGCCAACCGCCTGTATGCGGTGGGTTCTGGCATCATCAGCGGCGGACTGATTTCCGGCAACACCGTGCTGAATGCCAGAACGACCGGCATTTCCGCCAACTATGGCGATCTGGTCATGGGCAACCAGGTCTATTACACCGGCCATGCCGGCATCAATGCGGAGGGCCAGGGTTCCGCAGCGATCGTTCACAACGCAGCTTCCATCTCGGGCAATGGCATCCCCATCAATGGTGGCGACTCCCTGGGCGGTGGAACCCACAATTCCTGCGGTGGCAATCTTTGCTGACCGTGTCCTCAGGAGAACACCATGAATAAAGTCTTGCTGTTTAGCGCCCTGTGCGCGGCCACCCTGCCGGCCCACGCCGTGGATGGCGACATCCTGATCACCCAGGCCAAGGCCCTGGCGGGCAATGTCACGCCGGGCGACGCGCCGGGTTTTCCGGTAACGATCAGCCTGCCGGGCAAGTACAAGCTGGCGGGGAATCTGACCATTGCGGACGCGGACACCACCGGCGTCGAGATCACCAGTCCCCGCGTGACGCTGGACCTGAACGGCTTCGCCATCCAGGGGCCGGCGACCACCAACGGGGAAACAGGCGCCAACCTGGACTGCAGCAATACCAGCTCCCACTGGAATCTGGGCGTGGGCGTCTTCGTCAAGTTGCCATCTCATACCCCCGCGGCCGTGTTCATCGGCAATGGCACCATCGCGGGCATGGGCGGCATCGGCGTGTCTTCCACGGCTGGCGGCAACGTCTCCAATAATACGTATACCGCGCAAGACCTTCGGGTGGCGGGCAATGGTCGGGGGGGCATCTACTACGCGGTCGCAGTGCGGGATGTGATCGCGGAATACAACTGCGGCATGGGCATTTATTTCGGGCACGCCGTGATGCATAGCGTCTCCCTCTACAACTCCGGCGCCGGCATCCACTCTTCTCAAGTGCTTCACAACAGCGTATTTGGCAACGGTAACGGCAATCAGGTGGGCACGACACCGCTGAATTGAGGGACAGGTGTGGCCCGGGGCCACGTCTTGTTTCACATCCCGCGCTTGAACCGCCCCGCCATCTCCAGAATGGCGGCGGGCGTGAAGGGTTTGTCCACCACCGGCAGGCCGGTGTCGTCCAGGAAGCGGCGGGCCGCGCCCCCCAGGGTGTCGCCGGTGACGATGACCACCCGACCGGCCAGGCGGGGGTGGCGGGCGGCGATCTCCCGGTACAGGGCGGGGCCGTCCATGTCCGGCATCTTCAGATCGCTGAACACCAGGTCGTAGTCGTCCCGTTCCAGCCGCGCCAAGGCCTCGCTGCCATCGTGGGCCAGGCTCACGGCATGGCCCGCCGGGGCGAGGATGTCCCGCAGGATTTCGGCGACCTCCACCTCGTCGTCCACCACCAGGATGC
Organism: Pseudomonadota bacterium; assembly: GCA_021811235.1. Taxonomy (GTDB): domain Bacteria; phylum Pseudomonadota; class Gammaproteobacteria; order Burkholderiales; family Thiobacillaceae; genus Thiobacillus. The sequence goes on from JAJZPG010000001.1 coordinate 91,020, forward strand.
GCAGGCCGCCGGGGGCAGGAACAGGCGCGTCCGTTTCGGCCGGTGTGGTGGCGATTTCCGCCGCCACCGGCAGGTTGAGGACGAAGCAGGCTCCCTGGGCCGTGTCCGCCAGCACCAGTTCGCCGCCGTGGGACTGGGCGATGCCCAGGCTCACCGCCAAGCCCACTCCGGTGCCTTCCCCCACGTCCTTGGTGGTGAAGAAGGGTTCGAAAATGCGGGAACGGAGATCCCGGGGAATGCCCGGCCCGTTGTCTTCCACCCGCACCTGCACCCGGCTAGCCCCGGCGTCCCAGGCGGATGTCACCGTCAGGCGGCGGGGGCCGTCCACCTCCGCCAAGGCGTGCTGGGCGTTGCTGAACAGGTTGAGGAAGACCTGGCCCAACTGGTCGGCGTCCGCCTGCACCGGCGGCAGGCGCCCGTCCAGCCGGGTTTCCACCGCCACGCCGCCGGCGCGCAAGCCGTAGTCGAGCATGTCCAGGGCGCCGAGGATCACGCCGTTGAGATCGGTGGCCTGGCGCCGGGGGGACTGCTGGCGGGCCATCGCCAGGAAGGTCTTGACGATGCGCGCGCAGCGTTCCGCCGCAGCCCGGATGCGGCTGGCGGTCTCCCGCTGGACGGGGTCCGGCAAGGCGCTTTCCAGTTGGCTGGAACGGCCCACCACCACCGCCAGGGGGTTGTTCAGTTCGTGCGCCACGCCGGCCAGCAACCCACCCAGGGCGGAGAGCTTCTCGCCCTGGTGCAGGGCCTCGCGCTGCCGGGCGATCTCCTGCTCTGCGCGCACCGTCTCGGTGATGTCGCGGATGTTGAGCACCAGGCCGGCCACCGCCGGATGATTGCGCAGGTCGCTGGCGATGGCCTCCAGCTCGCGCCATGCGCCGCTGGCATCGCATGCGCGGAAACGCACCGGCTGGCCGCTGGGATGCGCGATCAGCGGTGCCAGACGGGGGCGGTCGTCAGGGTGCGCAAGTTCGAGCGCTGAACGGCCCGCGAGCGCCCCCGTCTCGACGCCGAGCATCTTGCCGACGGCGGGACTGGTGTAAGCGATGTGGCCCTCCGGGGTCAGCACGACGATGAAATCGGAGGCGTTCTCGGTCATGGCGCGCCAGCGTTCTTCGGTGCGGCGCACTTCGCTTAGGGCGGCTTCGATTTCCGCCTTGTCCCGGCGCAGGGCCGCGTCCCGCTCTGCAACCTTGGCGGCCATGTCGTTGAAGGCATGGGCCAGACGGCCCAACTCGTCCGGACGGTCATCAGGCAGGCGTATGGCGGTCTCGCCGCCGGCCACACGCTCGGCGGCGCGGGTGAGGTCGCCCAGCGGCGAAGCGATCTGCCGCCGCAGCACGGCGGCGAACACGCCCAGCAGCAGCACCAGCGCGACGATACCGGTCCACAGCGCCCACTGGGCTTCGCCCAGTGCCTCGGCACGCACGACCTTGCCAGGCAGCACCGTAGCCATAAGCCAACCCGGCCCCTCCACACGGGCGATGGCGAAGTAGCTGTCTTCTCCATCGTTGAAGCCGGTGATCGGAAAATGCGCCGCGCCACGGGTGGTGTCATGGATGGCCCGGTACAAGGCCGTGGCAGTCGACGAAGCCTTGCTCCCCCCGGACGGGTCGGCTGGCGATTGGGTGTCGTGGATGAGCGTGCCGTTGGCGCGAAGGAGAATGTAACGGCCGCTGGTTTCCTCGGCGTTGCTGAGCAGCACGCGCTTCACCATGCCGCTCACGGTATTGGACGAGCAAACCGTGGCGAGATGGCGGTTCTGGTAGAGGATCGGGGTCAGCGTCGAATACACCAGGCCGGCATCGCCGCCACTGTCGTCGACTTCCGGCCCGGCCCAGCGCGCACCTTCCCCGGGCTGGGCCGGCGCGTACGCAAGCCGGCCCCATTCGTAGATCTTCTGGTCGAAATCGGCGGGGATGAGGTTGGCCCAATCCGGGTACAGGATCGGGTCGTATCCCATGTTGGCCTGCTCGGGCAGACTGGTGAAGAACAGGTTGTCTTCGCGAATCACCATGCCCGGGCCGTACTGTTGCGATAGATCGAAGAACAGCACGTAGCGGCGGCGCAGATCGTCGCTGATCTTCTCGCCCTTGCGGATCCAGCCGGTGGACCATTTATGCCCGTCGCTGATGTCGGAACGGTTGCGGATGCTGCCATCGGGATACCGCACGAACAACTGATCGAAGCGGCGCAGGGTATCCGGCCCCTGGTAGGCCGGCCATTTCTCGACGAAGGCGCGCCGCACGGTTTCGTGCGACTCGACGGTTTGCACCAGCACCCGCTCGGCGATGCGCGCCCGTTCCAGCGCGCGCAGGGCCAGGCGCTCGCTGGCGTGGTCCTCCACCTGGCGATACAGCACCCAGGTGCTCACAGCACTGGTCAACAGCAGGATGAGCCCGCCCCCAAAGGCCAGGCGCAGCAACGTGCGGCCGGTGAGGGTGGCGGCAATGGCGGTCATGGATTCTCCCTTGGAGGTGTGCGGGATTCTATGCCCTGAAACACAGGAACCCAAAGCCCCGGCCCATGAACCCGGGCCGATTCGAGCAAACGCGGCGCGAGTGTTTACTGATCGGGAGGGAGGCCGTCGTTCCATGGACGCGTCTACCGGCAGTCAGCGAACCCATCCCTCCCAAGGCAGGCAATGGCCGCTCTCCCTACGAACTGCCCGTCGTGCTGCTTATCCGCTCCACTCAACCGGTCTTCAGGCACAGCGACGACGCCCGTCTTTCACTCCCCCCCGATCACGTCCGCTCCCTTGGGCGGCGTGAAGCTGAAGCGTCCCGGCGCAATACGCGGGTTGCGCACCAGGCCGGACAACTTGAGCGTGGTGCGCTGGCCGAAATGATCGAAGAGTTCCATCTGCACCAGTGCGTCGCCCTTGAAGCCCATACGGATGCGATCGAAGGTGGTGTCGCGGGTCTTGGGGGTGGCTTCGAGCCATTCCAGGCCACCGCCCTCGCCCGCATTCTTCAGGCTGAAGTATTTCTCGATGGCGTTGTCGCCCGCCAGCAGCGCGGCGGGGGTGCCGGCGACGACGTCGCCGAGCGGCTTGACGGTGACCTGCTCGAGGTCGACGTCGTACAGCCATAGCTTCGCGCCGTCGCCGACGATGATCTGTTCGTAGGGCTTGACGTAGTCCCAGCGGAACCTGCCGGGGCGGGCGAAGGCCATCTTGCCGCTGGCCTGCTGGGTGACGCGGCCGTTCTTGTCGGCGACGGTCTGGGTGAAGTCGGCTTCGGCGGTGCGGGCGCCGGCGATGAAGGCTTTCAGGCGCTCGACGCCGCCGGCGTGGGCGGCACCCGCAAAGACCAGGGCAAGGAACAAGGACAATACACGCATGGAAATCCCCAAAAAAAGTGCGCCCGGGGGCGCACTTGGGCTGACCCTGCAAGAGGGCGAAAGTTTATTTCGTCTTGCAGGTTTTGATGCCGAACGGCAGGTAGGCCGGGCAGAAGCCGAAGATGGCGGTGAGCAGGACGATGAAGCCAACCACGCCTGCCGGAACCATCCAGTCCTGGGCGCCCGGCAAATTCGACATCGCGTAACCAATCAATGCGATACCGGCCACTGCACGAATCACGCGGTCGATGCCGCCAACATTTTTTGCCATTGCTCTTTCCTCTCTTGGTAGACGATCCTGTTTTTATGTACCGGGGCGGGTGCCCCGGTGCAAGCTTAGCGCATTCGGAACACGCCAGGGTCAGACGATCAACGGCACGATCAGGAGCGCGACGATGTTGATGATCTTGATCAGCGGGTTGACCGCCGGGCCGGCGGTGTCCTTGTAGGGGTCGCCCACGGTGTCGCCGGTGACGGCGGCCTTGTGCGCGTCCGAGCCCTTGCCGCCGTGGTGGCCCTCCTCGATGTACTTCTTGGCGTTGTCCCACGCGCCGCCGCCGGTGGTCATCGAGATGGCGACGAAGATGCCGGTGACGATGGTACCGAGCAGCACGCCGCCGAGCGCCTTGGGACCGAGAATGAGGCCGACCAGCACCGGAACCAGCACCGGCAGCAGCGAGGGCACGATCATTTCCTTGATCGCCGCCTTGGTCAGCATGTCGACCGCCTTGGAGTAATCCGGCTTCGCCTTGCCTTCCATGATGCCGGGGATTTCCTTGAACTGGCGGCGCACTTCCACCACCACCGAACCCGCGGCGCGACCGACCGCCTCCATGCCCATGGCGCCGAAGAGATACGGCACCATGCCGCCGATGAAGAGGCCGATGATGACCATGTGATCGGACAGGTCGAACAGCGTGACACCGCCGACCCTGGCCTCGAGCGCGTGGGTGTAGTCGGCGAACAGCACCAGTGCGGCCAGGCCGGCCGAGCCGATGGCGTAGCCCTTGGTGACGGCCTTGGTGGTGTTGCCGACGGCGTCGAGCGGATCGGTGATGTCGCGGATCGCGCCCGGCAGCTCGGCCATCTCGGCGATGCCGCCGGCGTTGTCGGTGATCGGGCCGTAGGCGTCGAGCGCGACGATGATGCCGGTCATCGACAGCATGGCGGTGGCGGCGATGGCGATGCCGTAGAGGCCGGCCAGCGCATACGCGCCCCAGATCGCCAGACACACGGCCAGCACCGGCGCCGCGGTGGACTTCATCGACACGCCGAGGCCGGCGATGATGTTGGTGCCGTGGCCGGTGGTCGAGGCCTGCGCGATGTGGCGCACCGGCGCGTATTCGGTGGCGGTGTAGTACTCGGTGATGACGACCATGGCGGCGGTGAGCGCGAGGCCGATCAGCGCGGCGTAATACAGGCTCATCGCCGCGATCGTGCTGCCGTCGCTCATCGTCAGGCCGTCGCCGACCAGCATCGTGGTCACCGGATAGAAGGCGATCAGCGAGAGGCCGCCCGCCACCGCGAGGCCGCGGTAGAGCGCGTTCATGATCTTGCCGCCTTCGCGCGCCTTGACGAAGAAGGAGCCGATGATGGAGGCGACGATGGAGACCGCGCCGAGCGCCAGCGGATAGATCACCGCGTCGTCGCCACTGAACATCAGCGCGCCGAGCAGCATGGTGGCGATCAGGGTCACCGCGTAGGTCTCGAACAGGTCGGCCGCCATGCCTGCACAGTCGCCGACGTTGTCACCCACGTTGTCGGCGATCACCGCCGGGTTGCGCGGGTCGTCCTCGGGGATGCCGGCTTCGACCTTGCCCACCAGATCGGCGCCGACGTCGGCGCCTTTGGTGAAGATGCCGCCGCCGAGACGCGCGAAGATGGAGATCAGCGAACCGCCGAAGCCGAGCCCGACCAGCGCGTGGATCGCATCCTTGGGCGCGTCGCCCATCATGGTCAGCACGGCGTAGTAGCCGGCCACGCCGAGGAGGCCCAGCCCCACCACCAGCATGCCGGTGATGGCACCACCCTTGAAGGCGACGTTGAGCGCGGCGTTGAGACCGTGCGAGGCAGCCTCGGCGGTGCGCACGTTGGCGCGCACCGAGACGTTCATGCCGATGTAGCCAGCCGCGCCCGAGAGCACCGCACCGATCAGGAAGCCGATCGCAGTGTGGCTGCCGAGCGCCATCCACAGCGCGACGAACAGCACCACGCCGACCATGGCGATGGTGGTGTACTGGCGGTTGAGATACGCCTGCGCGCCCTGCTGCACCGCCAGCGCGATTTCCTGCATGCGCGCATTGCCGGCCGGCTTCTTCAGGATCCAGCCGATCGATACCACGCCGTACACGAGGGCCAGCACTGCGCTGGCCAGGACCCACATCAACTGCGTCTCCATCACTCCTCCTTATCGTTCTTGCTGCACAAAAAACAAAACGGCAGCTTGCGCTGCCGTCCCCTTACTGCCTGCCTAGCGCCAGCCCGCCCTCGAACCGCGTGCCCGGCTCGAATCCGAAGATCCGGTCGAGCCCGAGTTCCCGGATGAGCTGATCGACCGCCGCCTGCCCATGCTCGCGCTGCACTTCGGACAGGATCAGCTTCGCCGAATTGCCGTTGTAGAAGCCGCCAAAGTCCGCCTGCACCTTGAGCAGTTGCCGCGCGCGGTCAAGTGTCATGGCTCGTTATGTCTCCCTGTTGCCTATCCCCTGTTTCCTTTACAGCTTGAACTCGGGCAGTTTCTTCGCCACCGCCACGTTCTTCAGCGTGACGTACACCGGCAGGCCGTCCTTGTACTTCGGATAGTCCTCGCCCTGGATCAGCGGCGTGAGATACCGCTTGCACTTGTCGGTGATGCCGAAGCCGTCCTTGCTGATGAAGTCGCGCGGCATGAACTTCTCGACGTTGGCCACTTTCGAGAGCGGCGCCATGCCGATCTTGTACCTGTAGGGCTTGTCGGACAGGCGGTCGACCGTCGGCATCACCGAATTGTGGCCCTTGATCGCCAGTTCGACGGCCTTCTTGCCGAGTTCGTAGGCCTGCTTGACGTCGGTCTTCGAGGCGATGTGGCGCGCGGCGCGCTGCAGGTAGTCGGCGACGGCCCAGTGGAACTTGTGGCCGAGCGCGTCCTTGATCATGTTGGCGACCACCGGGGCGGCGCCGCCGAGTTGGGCGTGGCCGAAGGCGTCGCGCGTGCCCTGCTCGGCAAGGAAGGTGCCGTCGGGGTAGTGGCAGCCTTCGGAAACGACGACCGTGCAAAAGCCGAATTCCTTGACCTTCTTGTCGACCAGGGCGAGGAACTTCTTCTGGTCGAATTCGATTTCGGGGAACAGGATCACGACCGGAATGCCCTGGTCTTCCACCAGGCCGCCGGCGGCGGCGATCCAGCCGGCGTGGCGACCCATCACCTCGATGACGAACACCTTGGTCGAAGTCTTGGCCATCGAGCGCACGTCGTAGCTCGCTTCCAGCGTCGACACGGCGATGTACTTGGCGACCGAGCCGAAGCCCGGGCAGCAGTCGGTGATCGGCAGGTCGTTGTCGACCGTCTTCGGCACGTGGATCGCCTGGATCGGATAGCCCATCTGCTCGGACAGCTGGCTGACCTTGAAGCAGGTGTCGGCCGAATCGCCGCCGCCGTTGTAGAAGAAGTAGCCGATGTTGTGCGCCTTGAAGACCTCGATCAGGCGCTCGTATTCGCGCTTGTTGGCTTCCAGCGACTTCAGCTTGAAGCGGCACGAGCCGAATGCGCCCGACGGCGTGGAGCGCAGCGCGGCGATGGCGGCGGCGGATTCCTTGCTGGTGTCGATCAGGTCTTCGGTGAGCGCGCCGATGATGCCGTTGCGGCCGGCGTAGACCTTGCCGATGGTGTCCTTGTGCTTGCGCGCGGTTTCGATCACGCCGCAGGCCGACGCGTTGATGACCGCGGTCACGCCGCCGGACTGCGCGTAGAAGGCGTTCATTTTTTTCGCCATGGTGCTATCTCCTCTTTATTTCTTCGGGTCGTTTGCAAAAACAAAAGCCAGCGATGAAGCTGGCTTGGAAATTCAACTGCTGCCGGACGTCTCCCCCTCGGCGAGGCGCTTGGCTTCCTCGTCGGCCTGCATTTTCAGCAAGGTGGTGACGCAGTCGCCGATGTCGTCGTATTCCTCGCGCCCGGTGCTGAAACGGTCGCGGATGCGGTAGAAGAACATGCTGCGATAGCGCGAATCGCCGGTCTTCGACAGCACGAAATGACAGCCGTGCTCGGTCCAGTAGAAGCCCGGGCACAGCGTCAGTTCGCGGTCGTCGATGTGCAGGCGGATTTCGGTTTCGACGTCCTGGATCTCGACTTCCCTGCCGTAGCGCTCCTTCACCGCGCCGGAGACGATCCAGCGTTCGGTGTCGGTCATCGGAGCGATCTTCGCCGGCATCGTGTCCTCAGCCCAGCGCCTTGAAGATGGCGTCGCGGATCCCGTCTACCTTGCCGATGCCGGGGATCTTCACGTACTTGGGCGCGCCGGCTTCGCCGCGTGCGGCCCAGTCGCCGTAGTACTTCACCAGCGGCTCGGTCTGCGCGTGGTAGACGTCGAGGCGCTTCTTCACGGTTTCTTCGGTGTCGTCGTCGCGCTGGATCAGGTCCTCGCCGGTGACGTCGTCCTTGCCGGCGACCTTGGGCGGGTTGAACACGACGTGGTAGGTGCGGCCGGAGGCGACGTGGACGCGGCGGCCGGACATGCGCTTGACGATTTCCTCATCGGCGACGTCGATCTCGACCACGTAGTCGATCGGCACGCCGGCGGCCTTCATCGCCTCGGCCTGCGGAATGGTGCGCGGGAAGCCGTCGAACAGGTAGCCGTTCTTGCAGTCGGCTTCGGTGAGGCGGGCCTTGACCATGCCGATGATGATGTCGTCGGAGACCAGGCCGCCGGCGTCCATGATGGCCTTGGCCTTCATGCCGAGTTCGGTGCCGGCCTTGATCTGCGCACGCAGCATGTCGCCGGTGGAAATCTGTGGAATGCCGTATTTTTCCTTGATGTAGTTGGCCTGGGTGCCCTTGCCGGCGCCAGGGCCGCCCAACAGAATCAAACGCATTGCGTGTCTCCCCTAAATTGATATGAATGTCCCAAACCGCGCTAGCCTAAGGCATGCGCCGTTCAAGCAGAACTTAAAAAATTTTATTGGCGGATTTAAGAGGCTACTAAGACGCGCCGAACAGGCTGCGAACCCGCGCCAGATCGTCCGGGGTATCCACTCCGGGCGCGGGTGCCGTGGGGGTGATGCCGAGGCTGATGCGGTAGCCGTGCCACAGGACGCGCAACTGTTCGAGCATTTCGTGGCGTTCCAGCGGCGAAGCGGGAAGACTCGCGTAGGTGCGCAGGAAGCCCGCACGGTAGGCGTACAGGCCGATGTGCCGCAGCGCGCCGAGCTCGTGCGGCATCGCCTGCTGTGCCCTAAAGGACTCCGATCCACTATGGGCTAAAGCCCATGTGGAATCGTATGCGGCGAACGCATCGCGCGGCCACGGGATCGGCGCGCGGCTGAAATACAGCGCGTAGCCGGCCTCGTCGGCGACGACCTTGACGACGTTGGGATTGACGAAGTCGGCGTGGTCGTGGATCGGGTGCGCCAGCGTCGCCATCACCGCATCCTCATGCAACACCAGCTGGCGCGCGGCTTCGCGGATCAGCGCGGGATCGATCAGCGGTTCGTCGCCCTGCACGTTGACCACCAGGGCGTCGTCCGGCCAGCCCAGGGTTTCGGCGACCTCGACCAGGCGCTCGGTGCCGGACTGGTGCGCCGGCGAGGTCATCAGCGCCTGGTGGCCGGCCGCCTCGACCGCCTGCTGCACGCGGGCATCGTCGGTGGCGACCACCACCGTGTCGGCACCGGCCTGCAGGGCGCGCTCGAGCACGCGCAGCACCATCGGCTTGCCGCCGATGTCGGCCAGCGGCTTGCCCGGCAGGCGGCTCGATGCATAGCGCGCGGGGATCACGACGCGAAAATGCATGGCGACTCAGCTCTTGCCGTGGATTTCGTCGGGGCTCAGCGTGCGCGCCTCTTCCGGCAGCATCACCGGGATGTCGTCGCGGATGGGATAGGCGATGCGGCAGGCTTTGCACACCAGTTCGTGCGCGGGTTTCTTCCACTCGAGCGGTCCCTTGCAGACGGGACAGACGAGGATTTCAAGTAGCTTCGGGTTCATTGACGAGGGTCCTGTAATGCAGCGGCGCATCGGCCGATTCCGGCTGCTGCGACTTGCTCTGGTAAAGGTGGATGTCGGCGACCGACAGCAGCGTCATCAGGTCGTGGCCGTCGCGCGGCGCCTGGGCCACGCCGAGGCTCACCGCCATCGGCAGGCCGTTGCTGTTGCTCCACGCCTGGGTGCGCGACTCGATGCGCTCGTATATCTGGCGCATGGACGCGTCGTCGCGCTGCGGCAGGATGGCGACGAATTCGTCGCCGCCCCAGCGGCCGCACACGCCCATCTCGGCCGAATCGTTGAAGATCTGCGCGAACTCGGCCAGCACGCGGTCGCCCACGCCATGGCCGTATTGATCGTTGACCGCCTTGAACTGGTTGAGGTCGGCAAACAGGACGGTGGCCGGGTTGCCCTCGTTCGCCTTGTCGAACAGGTTCTCCGCGGCAGCCAGCAGGCCGTGGCGGTTGAGCAGGCCGGTCAGTGCGTCGAAGCGGCTGCGGTAGTCGAGCTGGCTGCGCTGTTCCTCGATGCGCCCCATCAGGATGTAGGCGTAGAGCGCGAGGGTGATCCAGAACACGCCGAAGAAGACGTCGCCGGCGCTGACCACGAACCCGCCCAGGCGATAGCGGAAGGCGAAGGCGATCGCCATGCCGAGGAAGGCGCCGCCGAGCACTTCGGCGAACAGGCGCATGCCGTAGCGCATGCCGTTGCCGAGCAGCACCATGAGGAAGGCCAGCGCCGACGGCGGGATCGGGTTGGGGTCGTGGATCACGCACAGGGTGACGAGCATGAGGTCGGCGCTCATGGCGCTGCGGATTTTCAGCAGGGTGACGTTCTGCAGGGCCAGCCGGAAGAACCAGCTGTTGAGGAAGAAATAGAAGCCCAGGACGATCAGCAGCTGCTCGATGCTGAGCAGCCCCGGAAGCACGTTTTCCAGGGTGGAGAAATAGATGACCGCCAGCGAAAAGAACAGGTAGCGGGTGAAGAACTGGGTGACGATCTCGGAACGGTCGGGCATCCAGAATCCGGTTTCCTCGCCTTCGGCTTTCCAGCGGCAGGGGTGACGGCGCTCGCCCCAGTCAGAATAATGCATTCCCATCTGTCTCTCCCTCGGTGCGCACGCGCGGCGTGTTGTCGTTATGCCTTGAGGCGTGCATCCAGCCAGTCGGTGAATCCTGCTTCGGGGGCGACGTCCAGTTCGACCGCCCACCATCCCTCTCCTGCGAAGGGAAGGCATTTTACCGCGTCTTTCTCGGTCATCAGCACGGCACCGTCGACGGGCAGGTCCTGCGGCAAAAAGACGTGGTGGTCGGGAAAGGCGCGCGGCGCGAAGCGCAGGCCGTGCGCGGCCAGCATGTCGAAGAACCCCTGCGGGCGGCCGATGCCGGTGGCGGCCAGCCAGTCGCGCGGCGGCAGGTCTGCGAGCGGGATTCTGTCCTGCGGCGCGCGCAGGCGGTAGGCGCGCCCCGCAGCATAATCGACGCGCCAGCTCGTGCCCGGCAGATCGCGGCGCGGCGGCGTGCTGCCGCGCACCACCTGGACGACCGCATCGACGCCGGCGAGGCGGCTGCGCGGTTCGCGCAGCGGCCCGGCCGGCAACGGCCAGCCGTTGCCGAGACCGCCCGCCGCATCGACCACTGCGATCTCGATGTCGCGCCGCAGGCGGTAATGCTGCATCCCGTCGTCGGCGACGATGACGTCGACGGCGGGATGCAGCGCCCTGAGGGTGCGTGCCGCCGCCACCCGGTCGCGCCCGACCACCACCGGTGCGCCGGTCTTGTGGCGGATCAGCGCGGGCTCGTCGCCTGCCACCGCCGCAGGCGTGTCGGGCTGCACGTCGACGCAGCCTCGCGCGCTGCCGCCGTAACCGCGGCTGACTACGCCCGGATTCAAGCCCCGTGCGCGCAGGTGGTCCACCAGCCAGATCACCAGCGGTGTCTTGCCGCTGCCGCCGGCGGTGAGATTGCCGACCACGATCACCGGCACGTCGACCGCGAACGAGCGCAGCCAGCCGCGCCGGTAGGCCAGGCGGCGCAGGCCGGACACGGCGGCGAACAGCAGGGAGAAAGGCAGGAGCAACACCGTGAGCACGCCGGTGCGCGCCCACAGATGCTGGATGGAAAACATGGAGGCCACCCCTTACGGGGCGGTTTGCGTGGCGAAGGTAATGCGCGACAGGCCGACCCGGCGCGCCGCTTCCATCACGTTCACCACCGACTGGTGCGCAGCACGCGCATCGGCATTGATGACCACGACCGGGTCGGTCTGGTTGGCGGCGGCCTTCTGCAGCACGGCGGCCAGTTCATCGACCGACACCTCGCCGACCGCCGTGTTGTCGATCTGGTAGCGGCCGTTCTCGGCCACCGCCACCTCGATCTGCTTGGGCTGGGTCGGCGTCTGTTCGGCGCTGCTGGTGGGCAGGTTGATCTTGAGTTCGGCGAAGCGCGCGTAGGTGGTCGTCACCGCGAGGAAGATCACGATGACGAGCAGGATGTCGATGAACGGAATCAGGTTGATTTCCGGATAGTCTTCGCGGCGACCGCGTCGAAAATTCATGGAGTGGGGCCTCTCACTTGCGGTCGCCGTGGACGATCTCCACCAGCTTGATCGCCTGCTGCTCCATGTCGACCACCAGCGATTCCACCTTGGCGCGGAAATAGCGGTAGAAGATCATCGCCGGGATCGCCACGATCAGGCCGAACGCGGTGTTGTAGAGCGCGATCGAGATGCCGTGCGCCAGCTGGCCGGGATTGGTGCCGCCGCCGGTCTGCGCGCCGAAGATCTCGATCATGCCGATGACCGTGCCCAAAAGACCGAGCAGCGGCGCCATGCTGGCGATGGTGCCGAGCGAGGTGAGGAAGCGGTCGAGGTCGTGGGTGACGGCGCGGCCGGACTCCTCGATCGACTCCTTCATCACTTCGCGCGAATTGTGGGCGTTTCTCAGCGCGGTCGCGAACACCCGTCCCAGCGGCGAGTTGTCGGCGAGATGCGCGACGAATTCCTGCGTCACGCCGCGTTCCTGATAGACCTTGATCGTCTCCAGCAGCAGGCCGGCGGGCGCCACTTCCTGGGTACGCAAACTGTAGGCACGCTCGATGATGATGGCCACGGCGACAACCGACGCCAGAATCAGCGGCCAGACCGGCCAACCGGCCGCCTCGATGATGGCAAGCACTGGATACGACTCCACGATGAAAACACCAGGCGAAATGTAGCGCCCGCGTGCGGGTTTCGGCAAGCACTCATTGTTGCGACGGCCATTCTGGCGGGGGCGGACGAGTTCTCCACAATTGGTGTGGATAAGTCTGTGAGAAACGTCGTGCTGGAGTCCCTAACTGCCCGCCCGCAAAGGAAAATAGCTCACGGCACAAAAAGTAACCAACAGGCTTAATCGTTTATTTTCAATAAGTTATAAAAACACTTTGAGCGTCAATAGATTTTGGGAATTTATTTTATGAAGATTTGAAGACTGTGCATGAAGCGTGCCGGGTGCGAACCCGCTATGCTCCGCCTCCATGGACTGGATCGACGACGCCCCCGCCCCGCCCGAACTGCCCGTGCTCACCGTCAGCGAACTCAATCGCATGGCGCGCCGTGCGCTGGAAGCGCAGCTGCCGCTGCTGTGGGTGGAAGGCGAAATCTCCAATTTCACCCGCGCCGCATCGGGCCATTGGTATTTTTCTCTCAAGGACGCGAACGCGCAGGTACGCTGCGTGATGTTCCGAGGCCGCAACCAGTACGCCGACTTCACCCCGGCCAACGGCGACCATGTCGAGATCCGCGCCCTGCCCTCGCTGTACGAAGCGCGCGGCGAATTCCAGCTGGGCGCCGAGCAGATCCGTCGCGCCGGCTCCGGGCGCCTGTACGAGGCCTTCCTCAGGCTGAAGGCCAAGCTGGAAGCCGACGGCCTGTTCGACCCGGCGAGGAAGCGCGCGCTGCCGCGTTTCCCGCGCTGCCTTGGCGTCGTCACCTCGCCCCAGGCCGCCGCGCTGCACGACGTGCTGACCGCGCTGGCGCGCCGCATGCCGGGCCTGCCGGTGATCGTCTATCCCACCCCGGTGCAGGGCACCGGCGCCGGCGCACAGATCGCCGCTGCGATCCGCATCGCCGGCGTGCGCGCCGAGTGCGACGTGCTGCTGGTGTGCCGCGGCGGCGGTTCGCTGGAAGACCTGTGGGCGTTCAACGACGAGGCGGTGGCACGCGCGATCGCGGCCAGCCCCATCCCGGTGGTGAGCGGCGTCGGTCACGAAACCGATTTCACCCTGGCCGACTTCGCCGCCGACCTGCGCGCACCGACGCCGACGGCGGCGGCCGAACTCGCCAGTCCGCTGGGACAGGAACTGCTGCTGCAACTCGAGCGCCACGCGCGCCAGCTGCAGCACCACCTGATGCGCAAGCAGCAGACCGAGATGCAGCGGCTGGATTATCTGGCGCGGCGGCTGGTGCACCCGGCCGAGCAGCTGCGCCGCCAGCAGCTCGGCCTGGACCAGCTGTCGCAGCGCCTCGGCAGCGCCGTCCGCGGCCGCCTGACGCGCGAGCAGTTGCACGTCGCCCGGCTGAGCCAGCGGCTGGTGACGCCGCGCCACCTCATCCAGCGCGAACAGCAGCGCCTGGCGGCACTGGACAGCCGTTCCCGGCGTGCCGTGCAGGGCGGCTTCGCACAGCGCCAGCTGACGCTGGCGCGCCTTGCCAGCAGCCTCGCCCATCTCAATCCGGAAGGCGTGCTGGCGCGCGGCTACAGCATCGTGCAACTGGACAACGGCACGGTGGTGCAGGACGCCGCATCGCTCAATGCGGGCGACCCGATCGGCATCCGCTTCCACCGCGGGCGCGCGCGCGCCAAGGTCGAGTCGACGAGCGAGGAGTAGGGCTTGAATTCGTCATTCCGGCGAATGGATCAGTGTGCCTCAAGCCTGCAAATGACGTTCCACCCAAGCCGACGCCTGCGCCTCCAGGTCGTCCGCCAGGCAATCCAGCGCCACCGCGTCGGGCCATGAGCGCAGCCAGGTGAGCTGGCGCTTGGCGAGCTGGCGGGTGGCGGCGATGCCCTGCTCGCGCAGCGTCTTCAGATCGATGTCGCCGTCGAGATAGGCCCACGCCTGGCGGTAGCCGACTGCGCGCATAGCCGGCAGGTCGGGGGTGAGCGCAGGATTGCGGCGCAGGGTCTCCACTTCGTCGAGCAGGCCCTCGGCGAGCATGGCGTCGAAGCGCGCCGCGATGCGCTGGTGCAGCACGGCGCGGTCGGACGGGATCAGGGCGAGCTGCAGCACGCGGTACGGCAGCGGGGTCTGCACGCGATCGAGCAGCGCGGACATCGGTGTGCCGGTCAGGCGGAAGATTTCCAGCGCGCGGCCGATGCGCTGGGAATCGTTCGGCGCCAGCCGCGCCGCGGTCTGCGGGTCGGACTGCGCCAGTTCGGCGTGCAGCGCCGGCCAGCCGCGCGCGGCCGCTTCGGCTTCCAGCGCCTTCCTCACCGCCGCGTCGGCGCGCGGCAGGTCATCCAGTCCCTGCAGCAGCGCCCGGAAATACAGCATGGTGCCGCCGACCAGGAAGGGCACCCTGCCGCGCGCGGTGATGTCGGCCATCAGCTTGAGCGCATCGTCGCGGAAGGCTGCGGCGGAATAGGCGTCGGCAGGATCGCGGATGTCGAGCAGGTGGTGCGGCGCGCGCGCCAGCGTGGCGGCGTCGGGCTTGGCGGTGCCGATGTCCATGCCGCGATACACCAGCGCCGAATCGACGCTGATGATCTCGAGCGGAAAGCGCTCGACCAGGCTGACCGCGAGCGCCGTCTTGCCCGAGGCGGTCGGGCCCATGAGGAAGATGGCGGGGGGGGGGCTCAGCGCAGACATGGTGGGCGATTATCCCCCAGCTCGCGGGCCGCCGTTCCCCGAGCGCATGCGACGAGGGCAGGACTGCGTAACAAACCCTGTCTACAGTGAACAGACGGGTGCGTTCCGGGGTCTGGACCGCGGCAGCGCCCAATCCGACGTTTACCCTTCCGGAGAGTCAGGCCATGAACATCGAAGAACTCAAGTCCATCGCGAACGCCATCGTCGCCCCGCAAAAAGGCGTGCTGGCCGCCGACGAAAGCAATCCCACGATCAAGAAACGCTTCGACTCGATCCAGCTGGAGTCCACCGAGGAAAACCGGCGGCGCTACCGCGAAATCCTGTTCACGACAGACGGCATCGAGCGCTTCGTCGGCGGCGTCATCCTGTATGACGAAACCCTGCGCCAGCGCACGCGCGAGGGCGTCCCCTTCCCCACGCTGCTGGCGGGCCGCGGCATCGCGCCCGGCATCAAGGTCGACCAGGGCGCCAAGGCACTGGCGCTGCATCCCGGCGACAAGGTGACCGAGGGCCTGGACGGCCTGCGCGAGCGGCTCGCCGAATACAGGCAACTGGGCGCGCAGTTCGCCAAGTGGCGCGCCGTGATCGAAATCGACGAGCGCGATCTGCCGTCGGCGTTCGGCATCCGCGCCAACGCCCACGCGCTGGCGCGCTATGCCGCCCTGTGCCAGGAGGCCGGGCTGGTGCCGATCGTGGAGCCGGAGGTGCTGATGGACGGTGCCCACGGCATCGAACGCTGCGAGGCGGTGACGGCGCAGGTCCTGCAGAAGGTGTTTGCCGAACTCGACGCCCACGGGGTGATTTTCGAGGGCATGTTGCTGAAGCCGAACATGGTCATTGCCGGCAAGAAGTGCCCGCGCCAGGCCGGCGTGCAGGAAGTGGCCGAGGCCACGCTGCGCTGCCTCAGGCGCCACGTGCCGGCTGCGGTCCCGGGGATCGTGTTCCTGTCGGGCGGGCAGAGCGCGGAGGAGGCGACCGACCACCTCAACGCCATGAACGCGATGGGACCCCAGCCGTGGCAGGTCAGCTTCTCGTACGGACGCGCGCTGCAGGCGCCAGTGCTGGCAGCCTGGCGGGGGCAGGAGCACAACGTGGCCGCCGCGCAGCAGGCGCTGCTGACGCGTTGCCATCTGAATGGACTTGCGCGCGACGGCCAATACGAACGCGCCATGGAAGCCGCTGCATGACGCGATTCGCGCCCCTGGAGCAGGACGCGGCGCGCGGCCGCCGTCCCGACGGGACACGCAGGGACTGGCCGGCCATCGTCGTCTGCCTGGGTCTGGCGGCACTGGCGATCGGCTTCCCGCAACCGGTGCTGGCGACCGAGCAGACAGGACGGAGCGACCGGATGCTGGCGATTGGTGTGATCGCGCACGACCGCGGGCCTGCCAGCGACCACCATGAAAACGGCGTCGACCTCAACCTGGAGATTCAGTTCGGACCGCTGGATTTCCCGGGCACGCCGCGCCCGCATCTGGGCATCACGGCCAATTTCTCGGGCGACACCAGCGTCGCTTATGCCGGTTTGGGCTTTCGGCTGCACGAATCCTCCCGCTGGTTCGCCGACGCCCTGCTTGGCGTGGCCGTGCACGATGGTCCGCTGCACAAGGATCCGACCGGCTGCCGGCTGTACAGCGATTGCGGCTTCGGGACCCGCTTCCTGCCACGCTTCGGAGCGGAAGCCGGCTACCGGCTGTCGCCTGCTGCGTCGATTTCACTGTTTTACGACCACATGTCGCACAAGTGGATCGTGAGCGGCGAAAACGAGGGCTTGGACCACATCGGCGTGCGCTATCTGCGGCAGTACTGAGGCTTGCGCGGCATGCCCCCATCCCGATGGGGCGTAAAAAAAGCGGCGGGTTTCCCCGCCGCTTTTCGTTCACGCCCAGCGCTATCAGGCGGTGGCGTACTGCGCCTTGGCCTTGCGTGCGGCTTCGATTTCCTCCGGACCGTAGGCCTTGCCGGACCACAGCATCTCGTAGGCGATTTCCTCGTTGCCGTTTTCGCACAGGTCGAGCACCTTCTGGAACAGCGGCTGGAAGGTCTCGGAACGGTGCGACTTCTCGTGGTTCTCGAAGGTGGTCCAGAAGGTCACGATCAGGGCCTCCTTACCCTTCATCGGGCTTTCGACGGCCTGGCCGATGGTCGAGCCTTCGTTCGACACCTGGCCGGAGTTCAGGGCGACGAAGCCGCCGATGAAACCGGTGTCGGAATGGTAGGTCTTGACGTTCTCGCACAGGAACGCGACCCGTTCCTGCAGGTCGTCCACCGTGTATTCGGGCTTGAGAATCACCCGGTTGATGGTCACGATGCCGTCATTGGGAAAATTAGCGATCAATCCACTCATGGTTCTCTCCTGTCAGGAAAAGGTTGAACAGGATTCCCAGTCTAATTACTTGAGTGAATTAGTCAACTAATTTATTCAGCAAACTTATTGCCGCATTCGTGCAATTAATTAATCACGCGCTAATATTGTTTAATATCAATCACTTAATTTATCATCTTTGCGTTGTTTATATATAACGCTTCTGCTCGCTGCGCCTGCCGGGGCGCTTTTTCATGATCACCACCCCCTTGGCCACGTCGATGTCGGCAACGGGGATGTTCTCGTACAGCGGGTTGAGCGGCTTCAGCATCCAGCCGTCGTCACGCTTCACGATCTGGCGGAAGATGTACTCGTCGTTGACGTAGGCGACCACGAAGGAACCGTCCTTCACCAGCCCGGACGGCTCGACGACGATGATCTCGCCTTCCTCGAATTCCGGCATCATCGAGTCGCCCAGCACCATCAGCGCGTAGGGCTCTGAGCCGGCGCAGTTGCTGGCTTCGTTGATCTCCTGGATGGGAATGGTCTTGCGTGGGGTGGGTTCGCTCATGATGGCCTCGCCAATACCTGACTAATCAACTCAAGTTTATATACAAAAACGCCGGCCGCAAAATCAGCGGCCGCGCATGAACATGGCGTCGAGCTCGCCGAGACCGATCTGGAACCAGGTCGGCCGGCCGTGGTTGCACTGCCCGGCCCGCTCGGTCGCCTCCATCTCGCGCAACAGTGCGTTCATTTCGGGCAGCGTGAGCCTGCGGTTGGCGCGTACGGCACCGTGACAGGCCAGCGTCGCCAACAGTTCGTTGCGACGCTCGGCCAGCAGGCGCGCGACGCCGAATTCGGCGACTTCGGCGAGCACCGCGCGGGTCAGCTCGACCGGATCGGCGTCCTTCAGGAGCCACGGCACCGAGCGCACCGCCACCGAGGTCGGCGAAGTGACCGACAGCTCGAAACCGATGCCGGCGAGCGCATCCAGATGCGGACTGATTTCAGCGACGTCGCGCGCGTCGACCGTTAGCGCAACCGGGATCAGCAGCGTCTGCGCCGGTACCGTGCGGGCGTCGAGCGCGGTCTTGAGCTTTTCGTACACCACGCGTTCGTGCGCGGCATGCATGTCGACCAGCACCAGCCCCTGCGCGTTCTGCGCCAGCACGTAGATGCCGTGCAGCTGTCCCAGCGCGTAGCCGAGCGGCGGCGCGTCGCCCTGCCCGGCTTCGGGCAAAGGCTGCGCCCCAGGCGCACCCAGGTCCCCTGAATCCTGGCCCCTGACCCCTGACCCCTGAAGAGGCGCATAAAACGCCATCGCCTCGCTCACCTGCAACGGCATCGCCGTCTGCTGCGGCGGCGTCCAGGCGGGCCTCGACGGCCCAGAGGCAGGCACGCCGGGCGCGACCGGAACGCTGTCTGCCGTCACCGGTGCCGCCAGCATGCGCTCGACGGCGCGGAACAGGAATTGATGCACCCCGCGGCTGTCTCGGAAACGGATCTCGGTCTTGGCCGGATGCACGTTGACGTCGACCGTCTCCGGCGGCAATTCGATGAACAGGCAGTAGGCCGGATTCAACTGATGGTGCAGCACGTCGCGGTAGGCTTCCTTCAACGCGTGGACGATCAGCTTGTCGCGCACGTAGCGGCCGTTGACGAACACGTGCTGGCCGTCGCGACTGGCGGTCGCCGCACTTGGGCGCACCACCCAGCCGCTGAGCCGCAACGGCCCGGCGGCCGCGTCCACAGCGATCGTATTCTCCTCGAACGCGTCGCCCAGCACGTGTCGCACCCGCGCGGCGGCGGATTCGGCATTCAGCCGCAGCTGCACGCGCCCGTTGTGGCTCAAGCCAAACGCCACCTGCGGGTGCGCCAGCGCCAGCCGCCGCACCGTCTCGGCGCAATGCGCGTATTCGGTGGCCTCGGTCTTCAGGAACTTGCGCCGTGCCGGCGTGTTGAAGAACAGGTCCTGGATGTCGATCGTCGTGCCCTGGCCGCGTGCCGCCGGCGCGGGGGCGTCGAGGCGGCCGCCTTCCGCCTGGATGGACCAGGCGTGCTCGGCGCCGGCGCTGCGGCTCAGCAGGTGCACCCGCGCGATGGCGGCGATCGAGGCCAGCGCCTCGCCACGGAAGCCCAGGCTCGCCACCTGCTCGAGGTCGGCGAGGCTGGCGATCTTGCTGGTGGCATGCCGCGTCAGCGCGAGCGCGAGCTCGTCGCGGGGAATGCCGCTGCCGTTGTCGGCGACGCGGATGCGCTTCACCCCGCCCTGCTCCAGTTCGACCTGGATCTCGGTGGCACCGGCGTCGAGGCTGTTTTCCAGAATCTCCTTCAACGCGGATGCCGGGCGCTCGACCACCTCGCCGGCGGCGATCTGCGAAATCAGGACATCGGGGAGCACGCGGATCGTCATGCCTGGTCCACGAAGGGCACATTGCGCCGCGCGGCCATGGCACGCCCCAGGCGCGCGAGGTCGTCCGCCCGCAGGACCTGGCGCGCCAGCGGCAGCACATGGGCGTTTTCGAATTCGAGATGGCTGCGGTTGAGTGCGGCGAAACGCTGCGTCAAGGCGGCGTCGAGCGCGGCCGCCCGCCCCTCGGCGATCTGCGCGAGCTGGATGCGCAGGTGTCGCCACAGCAGCGCCAGTTCCTCGTGTTCGTGGGTCAGCAGTTCGACCAGATCGCAGGCGCCGGCGGCCCCCGCCTGCTCCAGCAGCGGGAACAGGTTGCGCTCCTCGTCGTCGTGATGATGCACGCCGGCCGTGTCGAAGTAGGTCAGCACCGCGTGTGCCGCCTGTTGCGCCTGCAGATCGGCGCCATGCACGGGCAGATGCGCGAGCAGCTTGTCCAGGGTGTCGCACTGCTTGGCGATGCGGCCGTGGCAGGCTTCCAGCACGTCGAGCGGCCGGTCGAACCCCGGCGCCGCCGCACCCAGCAGGCTGACGGTCATGGATTGCGCGTCAGACGCGACGGCGCCGTGATCGGATGCGTCTCGAAGTAGCGCTTCACGCCGTCCACGATGGCGTCCACCAGTTTGTCCTGGTAGTCGGGATCGTTGAGGCGTTTTTCCTCTTCGGGATTGGAAATGAACGCGGTCTCGATCAGGATCGAGGGGATGTCCGGCGCCTTCAGCACCGCGAACCCGGCCTGCTCGACGTGCGGCTTGTGCAGGGTGTTGACGCCGCCGATCTCCTTCAGCACGGCGTGGCCCAGCTTCAGGCTGTCGTTGATGGTGGCGGTCTGCGACAGGTCGATCAGCGTGCGCTTGAGGAAGGGATCCTTGACGTCGATGTTGATGCCGCCGACCAGATCGGCCTCGTTCTCGCGCTTGGCCAGCCAGCGCGCGGCCACCGAGGTGGCGCCGTTCTCCGACAGGGCGAACACCGACGAGCCGCGCGCGTGCGGCTTGATGAAGGCGTCGGCGTGGATCGACATGAACATGTCGGCCTTCAGCGCGCGCGCCTTGACGACCCGCTGGCCGAGAGGAACGAAATAATCGCCGTCGCGGATCAGCACCGCACGCATGTTTTCCTGGGCGTCTATCTTCTGCTTGAGTTTCTTCGCCAGCGCGAGCGTGATGTTCTTTTCGCGCGAGCCGTTGGCGCCGAGCGCGCCGGGATCTTCGCCGCCATGGCCGGCGTCGATCGCGACGGTGATCAGCCGCGCGTATTGCGGCACCCCCGGCTTGACTGCCTGTGGCGGGCTGTCGTCCTGCGCCTTCAGCGGGTCGGGCGCCGCGGCCGTGGCCGGCGCCGGTTGCGTCGGGTAGAGGTCGATCACCAGCCGATGGCCGTATTCCCCGAGCGGCTGCAGCGGGAACACCGAGGGCTTGACCGGGGTTTTCAGGTCGAGCACCAGGCGCATCACGCCGGGGCGGTTCTTGCCCACGCGGATCGCGCCGATATAGGGATCTTCCGCGGTCAGCTGGCCGGCCAGCGCGTCGAGCGCAGCGCCCGCCTCCACGCCTTCGAGGTCGATCACCAGGCGTTCGGGGTTCGACAGCGTGAAGTATTTGTGCACGACCGGCTGGGCGGC
Organism: Pseudomonadota bacterium; assembly: GCA_021811235.1. Classification (GTDB taxonomy): domain Bacteria; phylum Pseudomonadota; class Gammaproteobacteria; order Burkholderiales; family Thiobacillaceae; genus Thiobacillus. Next base: position 112,728 of record JAJZPG010000001.1, read on the forward strand.
TTCCAGCGTGATCCGCGTGTAATCCGGCGACGGCCACAGGCGGGTCGCAGACAGCTGCAGCGCCTGGGCCCAGCCCGACGCCAGCACACCACACAGCAGGAGAAATTTCAGCAGGACGTGCAACATGCCTCCAGGTATTCGGCTCCACGCAGGCTCGCGGCCTCGCATTCGATTTCGCGCGCGTCGTCCGCGATGGCCAGCCGGATGATCACGTCCGGCGCCGGCAGCCAGCCGGCGGCCTTTTCCGGCCATTCGATCAGGCTCACCACCCGATCGCCGCTGACGTCGCGAAACCCGGCGTCCAGCCATTCGCGCGGGTCATGCATACGATATAGGTCAAAATGATACAACTCAAACGCCGGCAGGCTATAGCTTTCTGCCAGCGTGTAGGTCGGGCTCTTCACGCGACCGTTGTATCCGAGTGCGCGCAGCACGCCGCGCACCAGGGTGGTCTTGCCGGCGCCGAGATCGCCTTCGAGGTAGAACGTCATACCCGTCGGCCTGTCGGCCTGGGCACAAGTATCCGTCGGCCTGTCGGCCTGGGCATACGGTCCCGACATCAACCCCTGCGCCAGCTGCGCGCCGAACGCCAGCGTCGCGGCCTCGTCGGCCAGATGGCAGCGGCAGCGCACGGTATCATCGGTCTTATGCATGAGCAGGCCTTAAATAAAACTGAGCTCAGCCGTCTGGCGGAACAGATCAAGCACTGGGGGCGCGAGCTCGGCTTTGCCGCGGTGGGCATCGCCGACGGCGACCTCTCCGCGGCCGAGGCGGGCTTGATGACGTGGCTGGATCAAGGATTTCATGGCGAGATGGATTATATGGCTGCGCACGGCACCAAGCGCAGCCGGCCCGCCGAGCTGGTGCCCGGCACCGTGCGCGTCATCAGCGCGCGGCTGGATTATTTCCCGCCCGCCGCCGCCGACCCGCATGCCGTGCTGGATGACGCCGAAGCCGCCTACGTCTCGCGCTACGCGCTGGGACGCGACTACCACAAGGTCCTGCGCAACCGCCTGCAATCCCTGGCCGACAGGATCGGCGCGGCGGCCGGCGAACACCACTACCGCGTCTTCACCGACAGCGCGCCGGTGCTGGAAGTCGAGCTCGCGACGAAATCCGGCCTCGGCTGGCGCGGCAAGCACACGCTGCTGCTGAACCGCCAGCACGGCTCATGGTTCTTCCTCGGCGAGATCTACACCGACCTGCCGCTGCCGCTCGATGCCCCCGAAGCCGGCCACTGCGGCACCTGCCAGGCCTGTATCGACGTCTGCCCGACGCAGGCGATCGTCGCGCCCTACTCGCTCGATGCACGGCGCTGCATCTCCTACCTCACCATCGAACTCAAGGGCAGCATTCCGGTCGAGCTCCGACCGCTGATGGGCAACCGCATCTACGGCTGCGACGACTGCCAGCTGGTGTGCCCGTGGAACCGCTTCGCGCAGACCGCGGCGCTGCCGGATTTCGCGGTGCGCAACGGACTCGACAGCGCCCGGCTGGTCGAGCTGTTCGCGTGGAGCGAGGCGGATTTCAGTGAGCGGCTGGCGGGCTCGCCGATCCGCCGCATCGGGCACGAACGCTGGCTGCGCAATATCGCGGTGGCGCTGGGCAATGCGCCGGCATCGCCGGGAATGCAAGCCGCGCTCGGCACGCGCCTCGACCATCCCTCCGCGCTCGTGCGCGAGCATGTGGCATGGGCGCTGGCGCGGCAGCAGGGCGATTAGCCGCCCCTCAGTTCGTCCTTCGCGTGGCGTATCACCGACGCGCCCGAGCTCAGCGCCAATCCGGCGAGCACCAGCGCCACCGCAATGTCCGGCCAGCCGTGCGCCGTCGCCCAGACGCCGCCCGCCGCGCCCATCACCGCGATATTGCCGAGCGCATCGTTGCGCGAGCACAGCCACACCGAACGCGCCTGCGCGTCGCCCTGCCGGTGCGCGTACAGCAGCGCCGCCACGCCGACGTTGACCGCCAGCGCCAGCAAGCTCACCCAGCCCATGATGACCGGCTCGGGCACGATGTCGGCCGACCACTGCCAGGCCGACTTGGCGAGCACGAACACGCCGTAGCCGACCATCAGCCACCCCTTCCACAGCGCGGTGCGCGAGCGCCACACCGGCGCCAGCCCCAGCACGAACAGCGCGACGGCGTAGTTGCCGGCATCGCCCAGGAAATCGACCGCGTCGGCCAGCAGCGACACCGACTGCGCGGAAAAGCTAGCAACGATCTCCACGCCGAACATCAGCGTGTTGAGCACCAGCGCAATCCACAGCGCGCGCCGGTAGCGCGGGTCGGGAGGCGCCGCGTTGCAGACCGAACCGCAGCCGCACTCGCTCATGATGGATGCCGCGCCGAAGAATTCAATGCGGCGCGGCCCTGCAGGTAAAATGGCGTTTTTCTCATCCCGCCATCCTGCCACCCATGTCCACGAATGCAAATTCCCCCTCTTCCCAACCCTCACCCAGAGGGAGAGGGGGCAAATGCTAAGCCCCAATCAGCCAATTGGCGTATTCGATTCCGGCATCGGCGGGCTGACGGTCGTGCGCGCGCTGATGGAGCGCCTGCCCTACGAGAACATCGTCTATTTCGGCGACACCGCGCGCGTGCCCTACGGCGTGAAATCGGTCGAGACCATCGCCCACTTCACCACCCAGATCGCGCAGTTCCTGCTGGAAAAGGACGTCAAGCTGCTGGTCATCGCGTGCAACACCATGGCGGCGGTGGCGGCGCAGGTGGTCAAGGACCTGTCGCCGGTACCGGTGCTCGACGTGATCGATGCCGGCGCAGTGTCGGCACGCGGCGGCAGGAAGATCGGCGTCATCGGCACCCCCACGACCATCAACAGCAACGCCTACGCGCGCGCCATCCACGACTACGCGCCCGACTCGCGCATCCATTCGCAGGCCTGCGCGCTGTTCGTGCCGCTGGTTGAGGAAGGCTGGCTCGACCACGAAGTCACCCGGCTCACCGCGCAGGATTACCTGAAGCCGCTGCTGGCCGAGCACATCGACACCCTGGTGCTGGGCTGCACCCATTACCCCCTGCTGAAGCCGCTGTTGCGCCAGGTCGTCGGCGACGACGTCGCGCTGGTCGATTCCGCCGAAGCCATGGCCGAGCAGGTTGCCGCAGTGCTGGCCGACAAGAAGCTGGCCAACCCCGGCCCTGCGCAGCCGCGCTACGACTTCTACGTCACCGACGTGCCGCTGCGCTTCCAGACCATCGGCGAGCGCTTCCTGGGACGCACGCTCAACAACGTGCACGTGGTGAAGTGGTGATTGCCAAACCGTTGACATGATCCGGGTCAACGCCTGGATCGAGCTCGACGAACGCGAAATCCAGGAGGATTTCGTGCGCGCCTCGGGCCCCGGCGGGCAGAACGTCAACAAGGTGTCGACCGCCGTGCAACTGCGCTTCGACGTCGCCCGTTCGCCTTCGCTGCCCGACCCGGTGCGCGCCCGCCTGATCGCCCTGGCCGGCCGCCGCCTCACCCAGGACGGCGTGTTGATACTCTCATCCGAGCGCTACCGCAGCCAGCGGCGCAACCGCGACGACGCGCTGGAACGGCTGGTCGAACTGATCCGTGAAGCCTGCGAAGTCGACAAGCCGCGCCGACCGACCCGCCCTACCCTGGCATCGAAGAAACGCCGGCTGGACAGCAAGCAGCGACGGGGCGAAACCAAGAAGCTGCGTACCCTGAAGCCGGGGACGGACAGCTGACCGTCTGATTCATTCCCCGCAGACCGCGTCACAGAATCGCCTGACCTCGGCCTGGCCCACTTCGCCGTCCAGTGTGAAATCGGCGAGCGGCCGCTGGAAGGCCTTGCGGCTGATGTAGCGGAACAGGCGTTCCATCTCGCCGAAGAAGAAATACGGGTGGTAGTTGCTGGAGACCGCCAGACGGTCGACGACCGTCGAACCAAGCGCGCGCAGGCGCGACTCCAGCGGATCGAACAGCATCTCCAGTTCGAAGACCTGGAGCGGCGGGCCGCAGAAGGTCGCGAAAGGCGCGATGCGCCTGCCTTCCAGACCCCGGACCGTATTCAGCCAGCGGACCACCGGAAACGAGAGGTAGAGCCATTTCGGCGTGCCGAGCAGCACCAGGTCGTAGGCGGCCACGTCCGGGATGGCCAGCGGCCGGATCGCCTGTTGCGGCTGGTAATAGATCCGGTGCCAGGCACGGCGGAAGCGCGCGCTCAGCAGGTAGGCCGGCAAAAAAGGCAGCAGCGGCAGCAAGGGGACCGGCAGCAGCCATTTGTTCCAGTCGCGTTCGACCTGGATGGCCTCGGCGTCGACGTCGCAGCCGCGCCGGCGCAGTTCGGCCGCCAGGACCGCGGCCAGCCTCGCGGTGTGTCCCGTGCGCGAATAGTGGACGACGAGGACACGCGGCGCGCCAGAACGCCGGACAACGGCGGCTTCAGTGCCTGTCTGCATCGAAGCGCAAGCGGCAATGGGTTTCGCGCGCCAGTGCCACGCTCGCCACACCGCCGAGGGCGCTGATCGCCAGCCAGACGAAGGCGGCATGATAGGCGGCGGCATCGTAGATGCGCGCGCCGTCGACCATCTCACCCTGCCAGTTGCGGTCGAGGATCCAGCCCATGGCGCTCTGCTGGATGGCGGCAAAGCCCAGCACCGACATGTTGACCACTCCGCCGACCGTGCCGGCGGCGCCCGGGTGGTTGACCTCGCGCGAGAACGCGAAGCCGATGATGAGCCCGCCGGCCGAAAAACCGATGAGGGCGAACAGCAGATAGCGGGCCGCGGACGATAGGTCGGGCCCCCACAGGAAGCCTACCCAACCCAGGGCATGCACGAGCGCCGCGCCCAAATAGGGCAGCTTGCGTCGGCCCATGCGGTCCGACAAGGCCCCCAGCAGCGGGCCGCCGACGGCGAAGCCGAGCAGCATCGCGGTGGTGAAGCCGGCCGCCTCGCTGCGCGCCAGGCCGTGTACCTGGACCAGATAGGGCACGCCCCACAGGCCGGCGAAGGTCAGCACCGGCGCGGCGATCAGGCCGCCGGCAAAGAACAGCGGCCAGGTATCGCGCTCGGAAAAGACCAGTTTGAGACTACGCCGCGGCGACATCGCGCCGTTGGCGAGCGCCTCGGGATGGGCGTGGCTGGCGTAGCCGCGCTCGCTCGGGTCGTCGCGCACCCACCCCCACACCGCGACGGCGAGCAGCAAGGTGACACCCGCGCTGATCAGCATCGCCATGCGCCAGCCGATGTCCGCCACCGCCTCGGACAGCGGTACCCCGGCCAGCACGCCCCCGAGATTGCCGATCAGCAGCGAGATGCCGGTCACCGTGGCGAAGCGGTTGGCGGGAAACCAGTGGCCGGCGAGTTTCATGCAGGCGACGAAGGCCACCGCGACCGACGCGCCGATCAGGCCGCGACCGAGCGTCGCCAGCCACAGGCTGTCGGCCTGCGCAAACAGCACGATGCCGAGCGCGGCGGCGACCGCCGCCGCAGCGCCCACCCGGCGCGGCCCCACGGCATCGGCGAGCAACCCGCTGGGGATCTGCATCGCAGCGTAGGTGTAGAAATAGACGGCGGAAAGATTGCCGAGCAAGGTAGCGGCGATCGCGAAATCGCGCATCAGCTCGTCGACCATCACCGCCGGCGCGACGCGCTGGAAATAGCCGACGAAGTAGAGGCTGGCGAGCAGTCCCCAGGTCAGCCAGGCGAGTGGGATGGGTGGCAGGCGGGTCATGGGCGGAATTTACACCAAGGCGGTCTGGCCCGTTGAGGTGCACGTGTACCCCCTCAATCAGTGCCACCCATTGCTAGAGGTTTCGGGGGGGGTGAAGCACGCGATACTCGACGTGGGCATACAGCCGGACCGGACACTGTCTGCCCACGGTGCAATCTAGGCAGGTTCAGCTGCTCCCAGCTTCCTTCCGCGGCCTGCCCACCCCCTTCGAAACCGTGCGCCGCTGCGTCAGGCGCTCGATCTCCTCCTTGAAGCGCTCGCTCCCCAGCGCCCAGCCCTTGTGCGTGCATTCGCGGATCGCTCTCAGATCGTCGTTCGATACCGCCGCGCGGAACAGCAGCCGATAGGCCGCCTGCCGGTCGGCCGCGTTGCGGGCCAGGCGCAGGTATTCCCGGTGCGGCGTCAGCCAGTCCGAGTTCGGGCCGGATTCGCCTTGCGCGTTGAAGGCGTGGCTCGACCACGGATAGTCGCGCGGATGCGCCACCATCCCGGCGCGTACCGGGTTGAGCTCGATGTAGCGCATCAAGGTCAGCAGATAGCGCTCGCTGTCCACCACGGTAGCACGGTAACGCCCTTCCCACAGCGTGCCGCTGCGTTGGTAGGTGTAGTTGAAGTACTGCACGTATCTCCGCCCCACCGACTGGAAGACCTTGCTGATGCTGTCGTCGAATTCAGGCGTGGCCAGCAGGTGGAGGTGGTTGGTCATCCACACATAGGCGTGGATGGCGAGGCCGTGCTTGAGCGAGGCCTCGACCAGGGCGTCGCGGAAGAACTGGTAGTCCGCCTCGGCGGCAAAGATGGTTTGGCGGTTATTGCCGCGCTGGATGATGTGCTGCGGCTGGCCGGGGATGACGTAGCGGGGAAGACGGGCCATGGGGGCATGCGAAACTGGGATAATGCTTACAGCGGTGGATTCATTTCCCTGCCCTGCACGCGCTGGGCGTGAAGTTATCGGCAAGCCGGCTCAGGGCGGTAGCCTTGGGTCTACACGCATAAGCGGCCTGTCAATTTGAAGGTGCGCCTTCAAGAAAGGGGTGGGGATGGAGAACATCATGAAGGACGTCCAGCTCGAGGAAGTGGACGAAGGGATCTTTTCCTGCCTTGGCGAGGCCGAGCGTCGAAGCGACTACGACAAGAAAGTGGACGCCTATGATTTCATTGTTGGCAACCGCTTCTACAACAGGATCGTTTGGGGGAACTGGCCTTCCGAGTATCGCGAGTTCTGCAAGCAAGCCCTTGCCAGTACCCCGGGTGGAACGTATCTCGACGCTGGCTGCGGATCGCTGGTGTTTACGGCCAGCGTCTATTCGGAAGCCCGCAACAAGTTGATTGTGCTCCTGGATCGCTCCCTAGGGATGCTGACCAAGGGGCGCGACCGGATCAGGCAGCTCAAGGGACGTGTTCCGGACAACATCAAATTCCTGCAGGGCGACATATTTGATCTGCCATTTCGTGAACAGGTCTTCGATACCGTGGCTTCCTACGGCGTGCTGCATATTTTCGACGACAAAACGGGCATGCTTGCCGAGATGGAGCGCGTGAAGCGACCCGGCGGTCACATATTTTTTTCCAGCCTGGCTGGCAACAACACGCTCGGCAGGCACTATCTGGAAATGCTCAGGAAAGCCGGTGAAGTCGCCGAGTGTCATTCGAGCGAATCGTTGGCTCGCGCGCTCTCAGCGATGCCCTTCCAGTACGAGATCAACACCATCGGCAACATGGCGTATGGCCGGAGTGCATAACCGAGCCTTCAGCGGAAACGGCGATTAGCCACGCCTCTTCGCCTCGCCACTTTTTTTGCTGTCGGTTGTGGCAGACTCCTGGGAAAGAAAATGATGGGTCGCGCCATGGATGGACTGAGCCAACCCGGTTTTTTCCGGAGAGGTCAATCAAGCACCTTGCCACTCCAGAGAAGAAATGGCGCTCAGACAACGCTTTCTCAGCCCCGCTTTGGCTCACACCCCAGGCTGTCGGCCCATAATCACGGAGCGCCCAAAAAACAGTAGCAGCATGCAAACCCTTTTCTCCCTGATCGAATCCCCCTTCCACCCCGATTTCAGCGCCTTGTATCGGAAGCTGGGCATTGCCGCGCAACGCTTCGACTCGGCCCGCAATCTTCATCGGGCCTTGCAGAAACAGCCGCCGGATTTTTTCGTGGGGGAATTCATTTACGGCTGGGGCAACAATTACGCCGGCGCGAACGTCTCCAATCTGGATGTCACGCTGCGGTCCCTGCAACGCTTTGCGCCGCGGGCGAAGATGATCGTGTTCATGCATCCGCGTGAAGAGGACCACATCGGGAAACTGCTGGAGTTGTTTCCCATCCATGCGGTGTTGACCTACCCAGTGACGGAACAGGCGATGCAGGCCGCGTTGCAGCCCGCGGCGTAAACCCCGGGTCGATGGGCAAACACCCATGCCAGGCGCTCATGGCAACGGGGTCAGGCCTTGCATCCAGTACGTCGATGCACGACCTGACCCCGTTGTCGATTGCGGCACGGCATGGGGCGTTGATCCTGCCCCATGCCGATTTGTGAGATCGGCGGGATTCAGCCCTTCTTCACAAACTTGCGCGAAATCCCCATGCCCAGCAGACCGCCGCCGAGCAGAAGCAATGTCGCGGGTTCAGGAACGCCGTTGCTTTCGGTGGGGACGCCCTCATTAATCGTGTACCAGCGCGGGTTGCTGTTCGAAAGCCTGCTAGCCGGTGCGTCGCTAAAGAATGAGACCTCGCCGGGGTTGACCGCCGCCAAGCCGTCGCCGAATCCTGCAGAAGCGATGTTGTAATCCGTGATGGAATCGTAGAAGAAGCCGATCTGGCCTTCACCGGCAGGCGTAGCAAACTGATCGGAACGCACTACGAGCTGAAACGTGCTTCGAACACGTAGTCCTGGATGTAATGACCCATGCCCAGCCAGGTGATGATCAGTTGTCCGGCGGTACTGTTGTTGATGTACACATTGGATGCTGCGTCGGCCCGGGCATCCAGATCGGTATACAAACCGGCGATCATGGGGCTGATGGCTTGGGTATTGAGTGGTGTCGAAGTGTAGTTGCTTGCGCCGCCGCCGAAGGTTACATAGCCGTTGGAGCCGGTGTACAGGCCGGCATAGGTGGTACCAAAGAAATTGATGTCATGACCGGCACCAAAGGCGTGTTGACCGCTGTAGCAGTCGTCGCAGTTGCTCTCGTTCGCCAGGAGGGTGCCGTAGGAAGTGGTGAACAGGGTCGCATGTGCAGCAGTAACGCTTGTCGCCAGGAACAATCCCATGGCCAAAGTTTTGAGTTTCATATTTTTCTTTCCGCTAGGTGTAATTAATTAATCAAGCCTGAAAAAATAGTGCGGAGCCGCCCACACCATCGCGCGGGTCTAAAGTACAAGTCATGCCAACACAAATAAATACAAAAAACCCCCTTTTGTTACATGGCATTAAACCGGTCCTTCGAAGCTCGTAGATCCTTTCCAATAAACGCCCCGGCAAATTTGTAAAATTTTTCGACAACGCGCGCCGCGTAGCGCGAGCTGCGCACTCATCGCCCGGATTGGCCAGTACGTCCACAAGGCAGGTGCGAACTAGCGGGGACCATCTGGGCCACCCTGCTCCACTGGACAGGCGACACTACGCCGCTATCCTTGCGTGATCCGTCCGCCAACCGGGGAGGAACGAAACATGAAAGCGATCGTGATGCACGCCCCAGGCGCGCCGCAGGTTCTCAACCTCGCCGAGGTGCCGCCCCCCGAGATCGTCCATGGCACCGACCTGCTGGTGCGCCTGAAGGCGGCCGGGGTCAATCCCATCGACACCAAGCTGCGCGCCAAGGGCACCTACTTTCCCGAGCGCATGCCCGCCATCCTCGGCTGCGACGGCGCGGGCGTGGTCGAGGCTGCCGGCGCCGGCACGAGCCGCTTCAAACCGGGCGATGCGGTCTACTTCTGCAACGGCGGCATCGGCGGCCATCCCGGCACCTACGCAGAGTACGCGGTGGTGGACGCGCGTTTCGCGGCGCGCAAACCGGCAAGCCTGGACTTCAATCAGGCCGCCGCCGCGCCGCTGGTGCTCATCACCGCCTGGGAAGCCCTCTACGACCGCGCCCGCATGACGGCCGGCCAGACCGTGCTGATCCATGCCGGCGCGGGCGGCGTGGGCCACGTCGCCATTCAGCTGGCCAAGGCGGCAGGGTGCCGCGTGCTCACCACCGTCGGCTCCGCCCGCAAGGCCACGTTCGCCAGAGAGCTGGGCGCCGATGAGGTCATCCCTTACCGCGAAACCGACTTCGTCCAGGCGGTGCTGGACCTGACCGCGGGCCTGGGCGCCGACATCGTGTTCGATACCGTAGGCGGCGCCACCTTCAGAGACAGCTTTGCGGCCGCCCGCCCCTACGGCGATCTCGTCACCCTGCTGCAGCCCGGAGCGGACACCGACTGGAAGACCGCCCGCCTGCGCAACCTGCGCGTCAGCCAGGAACTGATGCTCTCGCCCATGTACTACGGCTGGACCGAGGCCCAGCAACACCAGGCGTGGATACTCGAGCAGTGCGCAGGTCTGTTCGAGGCAGGGAGGCTGCGCATCCACGTCGACAGGGTCCTGCCGCTGAGTGAGGCCGCCGAGGCACATCGATTGATCGAAGCCGGCGAGATCGCGGGAAAGGGGGTCCTCGCCATCGACTGAACAACGAAAAACCCATGTTCTATCCTGTCGTGTGAAGGTTTGGTTCAACCCAAGGGAAGGAGAACGAACGTGGCCGTCACCAACACGCAGTCGGGGACCAATGTCCATGAAATTGCGGAGGGGATTTACCGCATCAATACGCCGGTCGCCATTCCGGGCGCGGGCGGGTTTTCATTCAACCAGTACCTCATCGCGGGCGACGAACCGCTGATCTTCCATACCGGGCCGCGCGGCATGTTTCCTCTGGTGCGCGAGGCGGTGGCGAGCGTGATGCCGGTGGAGAAGCTGCGCTACGTCGCCTTTTCGCACGTCGAAGCGGACGAATGCGGATCGCTCAACGAATGGCTCGCTGCGGCCCCGCAGGCCTCGCCCCTGTGCGGCACGGTGGCGGCGATGGTTTCGATCGCCGATCTGGCCGACCGACCGCCGCGCGCGCTCGCCGACGGCGAGACGCTCTCGCTGGGAAAGCATACGGTGCGATGGCTCGATGCACCGCACCTGCCCCACGGCTGGGAATGCGGTTACCTGGTGGAAGAGCGCACCCGGACGCTGCTGTGCGGCGACCTCTTCACGCAGGGCGGCGCCGATCTTCCGGCCGTCACCGAGTCGGACATTCTGGGTCCGAGCGAGGCGTTCCGTCAGGCGATGGACTATTTCTCGCACACGAACCATACCGGCCTCCTGCTGGAGAAACTGGCCGCGACGGAGCCGGCGACGCTCGCGTGCATGCACGGCAGCGCATGGCGGGGCGACGGCGCCGTGCTGTTGCGTGCGCTTGCCGGTGAGTGGGTTCGATAAGCTGTCATTAAGGGGGCAGAGTCGCTGCCTCCCGGAACACGTGTCCAACCCGCCCCCGTCAGTTTCACCTCTCCTTACCCGCCGGCCTGCGCCTTTTTCCAGGCCGCCGGCGGCATGCCAACCATGCGCTTGAAGGCGCGCGAGAACGCGGCTTCGGATTCATAGCCCACTTCCAGCGCAACGGTCGCCACGGTGCGGTTCGATTCCCGCAGCAGCCGGCTGCCCAGCTGGATGCGCCAGTTGGCCAGGTAGTGCATCGGCGGATCGCCCAGATATTGCACGAAGCGTTCATGTAGCGCGGAACGCGACAGGCCGACCTCGCGGGCAAGATCGTCGACCGTCCAGTCGCGATCCGGATGCTCGTGCATGAGTTCGAGCGCCTTGCCGACGAAGCGGTCGCGCAGGCCGGCGAGCCAGCCCGTCGCATCCTCGGGCAGGTTGTCGAGATAGCGGCGGGCGGCGTCGACGAACATCATCTCGGCGAGCCGTTCAAGCACGGCGTCGCCGCCGGGCCGCGGGGTGTTGGACTCGACGACCGCCTGCTCGATCACGCGGCCGGCCCAGCCGCTGGCGCGTTCTGCCGGCAGATGCAGGATGCGCGGCAGCGCCGCGATCAGGGGATTGAACGGCCGCAGGTCGCAGCCGAGGAAGCCGCACACGGCAATCGTGTCGGCCGCTTCGACAGGCAGCGGTGAGCCGGGCTCGACCACGCCGTGATGAAAAGCGATCGGCATGGGCTTGGGGACGTTGCGGGTGGAAAACACCCACTCGGCCGTCCGCCGCAGCGGCTCGATGCCCGGTGCGCTCGACAGGACGTGGCGATCGCCCTGCGGGAACATCACGATGTCCCCGGCGGCCAGTTTCACCGGAGGCTGGCCCGCGACCGCAGCCCAGCCATTGCCCTTGGCGATCATGTGGTACTCGATGACGTGCTCGCAGCCCGGCATCACCGCCTCGGCGATCTCACGGGCCGGCGGCGCCTCGGTGGACCACGGGTCGCTGCAACTCACGTAATAGAACACCGCGCCGCGCACGCGCACGGCGCGCAGCAGATCGGAAAGTGTGTCTCGGCTCATGAGCATGGCCCTTTCGACGGAGGTTCGATCAAGCAGCGTGGACGCGCAATCAAGTGGCCCGCGAATCCAGGACGATCGAGCATATTTGCGCGACGCGGAGTGAAGTGTCAATCCGGCATCTTCATGACAATGGGGGCGCTGACTGAACGGCGACGATGCAAGGCTGCACATTCACTGTGAAGCCCTCACCGGGAAGGTCCAGACGGCACGCAATCCAGCCGCCCGACAGCGAACGACCGGCCCGGCCGGCCCCAACCATCCGAATGAGGAGAGTCATCATGAACACAACCCAGGTCAACATCGTGGTCGACGTCAGGCAGGCGCTCAGCCCGCAATCCGGCGACGAACTGGTCAGCGAGCTCGGCGGCCTGCCGGGCGTCAGCCGGGCATGGGTGAGCCCGCGTACGTCGCGTCTGCTGCTCGTGGATTTCGACGCCCATCAGACCGACACGCAGCACATCCTCCGCACCGTCGTGCGCCGCGGATTCGATGCGCGTCTGGTCGGCATGTGAGCGCGCCCCCCCTCGCAAGTAGGTTTTTTTCCATTCCCCACCAGGAGAGTCAAAATGAACATGGAACGCAATGTGTGCACCCCGGCCGCATCCGGCCACGCCCCTTCCCCCGGCCAGGCGGGGGTCGATTTCGGCGCGATCAAGCAGCGCCAGCATGCCACTTGGGCCAGCGGCAACTACGCCATCGTCGGGACGACGCTGCAGATCGTCGGCGAACACCTGGCGGAAGCGGTCGACCTGCGCGCCGGCGAGCAGGTGCTCGACGTGGCCGCCGGCAACGGCAACGCCACGCTGGCGGCGGCGCGCCGCTTCGCGCACGTGACCTCGACCGACTATGTTCCCGAGCTGCTCGAAAAAGGCGCCGAGCGCGCCCGCGCCAACGGGCTGGATGTCCGCTTCCAGGAGGCCGACGCGGAAGACCTGCCGTTTGCCGACGGCGCGTTCGACGTCGCGCTGTCGACCTTCGGCGTGATGTTCGCGCCTGACCAGGCCAGGGCGGCGCGGGAGTTGACGCGCGTGGTGAAGAGCGGCGGCCGCATCGGCCTGGCGAGCTGGACGCCCGAGGGCTTCATCGGCGACCTGTTCCGCCTGATCGCCTCCTATGTCCCGCCGCCGGCCGGCCTGCAATCGCCGATGCTGTGGGGAACCGAGCCGCGCATCGTCGAGCTGTTCGGGCCGGACGCCGCCGACATCCGCTGCGAGCGGCGCCGCTTCAACTTCCGCTATCAATCTCCCGCGCACTGGATCGAGGTGTTCCGCAACTTCTACGGGCCAACCTACAAGGTCTACGGCGCGCTCGATCCCGATCGCCAGGCGAGCCTGAGCCAGGACATAGGCGCGCTGCTCGAACGCCTGAACGTCGGCGGAGCCCGCTCGCTGGTCGTCCCCAGCGAGTATCTGGAAGTCGTGATCGACCGCAAGTAGCGCAGCACCGCCGGTAGGGTCGCCGGTCACGCGGCCCACCCCGCCGGCACACGCATGCAGGAGGCATCATGAACGCGAATACGCAAACCGCCCCATCCCGGGAGCAGCAGGCGCTGGCCATCTTCCACCGGCACGTCGCCGCCTTCACGTCCGGCAATCTCGATGCGGTATTGAACGACTTCGGGGAACATGCGGTCGTGATCACGCCGGATGGCGTGTTCGAAGGCCAGGAGCAGATCCGCGCGCTGTACGGCGGACTGCTCGCGGAATTCGGCATCATCGACCGCGGCGACTCGCCCGGGCTGACCTTGGACGCGCTGCATGTCCGGCACGACACGATCGTCATCGCCTGGCACGCCGAGTCGATGCATCGCGTCTTCCCGTTCGGAACCGACACCTTCTTCTGCAAGGGCGACCAGTTCGAGCGGCAGTCGATCGTTTTCAGCACGCCACGGCCCAGGAATGGCGCGGTCGGATAAGCGCCCTGCCCGGTCGCCAGCACGAACACCCGGCTACCGCGCCCGATCAGGTCAGGTCAGGTCAGGGAGGGCAGCTTGGCTGCCGGAAGTGTTGCCGGCATCAGTCCGGGGCATTAAAAGGGGGCGGTTCAGGCCAGAATATTGTCGATCGCGGAACAAATCGACCGTGGCAAGCTGAAACACATCGGGCATTTCCCTAGGATAATGGCGGCATCTGTCTCGACTTACCCAGGACGGGTTCTGCTTCCGCTGAAGCAACCGACCTGGCAGCACACAAGAACGCCCACCAATGAATGCCCCGCTGATCATCCTGACGATCTCCTGTTTCGTGGCGCTGGCCATGGGCGTGATCCTGTTCACGATTGCACGGACCTACCCCAGAAGCATTCGCGGCCTGACGGAGTGGAGCCTGGCAGCGCTCGTCATCGGATTCAGCCTGCCGCTGTTCATGGCCAGGGGCGTCATTCCGGATGCGTTCAGCATCGTTCTGGCCAATCTGATGGTCCTGATCGGCTTCATGATGATGAACCAGGGCGTGAGGAAGTTTGCGGGGGTGCCGCCGAGGCCGATCCGTGCGGCGCTGCTTGCGTTCGTTCTTTCCCATGTGGCGCTGTTTGCGTGGTTCACCTACGTCCACCCGGATATCGGGATGCGGATTGCGATCATGAGCGTGTTCGCCCTCGTCGTCATCGTCGATCAGCTGCGGGTGGTGCTGAAGGAACTGCCGAGGACGATGGGACGCCATGTCATGGTGTCCTCGCTCGCCATCATGATCGGGGCGCGGATCGTGCGGCTCGGCGCCCTGATGCTGGGCTTCGATCAGCCGACCGGCGTGTTCGATCCGGCGATCGCCCAGGTCGTCTATGTCGGCCTGCCTTCCATCACGATTCCGCTCGGCGCGATCAGCCTCATCATGCTCGCCTCGGAAAAGCTGCACCGCGATCTGGAACGGATGAGCCGCTACGACGACCTGACGCAATGCCTCAACAAGAAATCGGCCATGGAGGAACTGCAGCGTGAGATTGCACGCGCCCGGCGCCATGGCACCAAGCTGTCGATCATGCTCATCGACCTGGACAATTTCAAGGACATCAACGACACCTACGGCCACCTGGAAGGCGACAAGGTGCTGGTCGATTTTTCCAAAAAGGCAAAGGCCTCGCTCAGGCAAACGGACCGGCTCGCCCGTTTCGGGGGCGACGAATTCATGGCCGTCCTCCCGAACACGGATATCGAACAGGCTTCGCTCGTTGCCGATCGCCTGCATGCAGCGGGGAAGGACGGCCAGCCGCAGGCCTGGTCGGTCAGCATCGGCATTTCGGCATGGCAGGACCCGGATGACGACGTGGCGGCCTTGCTGGCCCGGGCGGACAAGGCCCTTTACAAGGCCAAGGCCTGTGGCCGCCATCAGACCCAGTCCAGCTAACCCTTCCGGCACCTTCCTTCGCAATCATCATGACCCCCACCCAACCTACCAAGCTCGACGCCGCCCACTTCGACAGCAAGGCCCGCCAATGGGACGACAATCCCGTGTTCCGGGAACGCGGGCTGAAAATCGCGCAGGCCATCCGCCAGGCCGTGCCTTTGAATCGAACAATGAACGCGCTCGACTACGGCTGCGGCACGGGGCTGCTGTCCTTTCCGCTGCAGGACGCGCTCGGCGCGATCCTGCTGGCGGATAGTTCGGCCGGCATGCTCGCGGTGGTGAAGGAGAAAATCGACGCACAGGGGGTCGCCAACATGGCGACGGTGAAGCTGGACCTGCTGGCCGACCCGCTGCCGGCGCAGCGCTTCGACCTGATCGTGACCTCGATGACGCTGCACCACGTGCCGGACACCGACCACATCCTGCGCCTCTTCCACGATCTGCTGAACCCCGGCGGCTATCTGTGCATCGCCGATCTGGACCGGGAGGACGGCTCCTTCCATGGGATCGAGGTCGACGTGCATCATGGCTTCGACCGCACCGATCTGGGCCGGCATGCCGGACAGGCCGGGTTTGCCGACATCCGTTTCGAGACCGTGTTCAGCATCGCCAAGGAACACCCAGGCGGCCCGCGGGACTATCCGGTGTTCCTGATGACCGCCCGGCGCGCCGGCGCATAGGGGGTGCCGGAACCGGTCCAACGGGCGGCCGTCCAAGGAGTCGGTTCGACCTAGAGAGAACCCTGCCAGGCAGCCGCTGCCGTGCAATCCCAGCCGGCCGCTGCCTGGGAGGCATCCATGCCTGGCTGGCAGGCGTTCACGATGAGCGTTCAACTCGATCACCTGATTGTCCCCGCCAGAGACAGGCGGGCCGCGGCCAGATTGCTGGCCACCCTCCTCGGCGTGCCTTGGGCGGAATCCGGCGCCGGCCCGTTCTCCCCCGTCTTCCTCAACGACGGATTGACGCTGGACTTCGACCAGGCGGAGGCCCCATTCCCTGTTCTGCACTATTGCTTTCGCGTATGCGAGGCGGAGTTCGACGGCATCCTCGCAAGACTCGCGGAAAACGGCATCGAATACCGAAGCACCCCGCACGGCCCGGCAGACCTGCAGGTCAACCGCCAGCATGGGGGCCGCATCGTGTACTGGAACGAACCCGACGGGCACGTTTGGGAGGCGCTGACCGTCAGCTATGCCCGGACGCCCCGGGAATCCGGTGAGCCGGGCTCGCAGACCACAGCCCCCGGGCGCACGATCTAGTCCTGGCCGGCTTATTCCTCTGCCTCGTCCTGGGCGGCATGGGCCGTGTCCTACTGCCCCGCGTCCCTTTTTCCGTCAGCGAGACGGGGCCTGAGCGGATAGCATGACGCGGGCGCTTTCATATACTGGAAATTCCAACTGAGGAGGTGCGAGCCATGAACACACTGAAATTATTGCTGCCTGCCCTCCTGGGCGTGAGCCTCGCCACCGGCTGCACGGATCTGCCCACCAAGGACACGACCCGCTACGGCGATACGTCCGGGAGTTCAGCCAGTCAGACGGATCGCCGAGGGACCGTTGCCACGGTGGAAAACATCCAGGTGGATTCCGACTACAAGCTGGGCGTGGGGACGGCGGTGGGCGCGGTGGCGGGCGGCATCCTGGGTTCGGCGGTGGGCGACAGCAAGACGGCCACGGCGGTGGGCGCGGTGCTCGGCGGCATCGCGGGTACGTATGGCGAAACCAAGGTCAGGAACAAGACGGTGCAGCGCGTGACGGTCGACATGCGCAGCGGTGGACGCGTGACGATTGTGCAGCCGGTGGACTCCCGCCTGAGCGCTGGCATGCCGGTGCGAGTGGAAGGCAGCGGCGAAGACGCCCGCGTGGTGCCGTAATTTCGCTGGCCACGACGCCCGCACCCGGTGGCCGCTTGTGGCTCGCCCAGGAAGCAAGCGAAAGACTGGGCGGGCCCATCCCGCACAGGCGCGAAGCGGGCAGGGTTCGCGCGCTGCGGCGTTCGGGCAGCCCCGGGCGACGAAGATGGGACAGGCGCCCGGGCTTCCGGCTCAGCGATATTCTTGTCCGGCCTCGAGCAGCTTTCTCGCCCAGGCCAGGATGGGCTGCAGCCGCGGCGGCAGCAGGCGCCCGGCCTCGTCGAGGCCCACCCAGCGCCATTCGTCGTGCTCGGGACGCCCGAGCTCCGGCGAAACCGGCAGGGTGATGGAGGGCTGGGCGGTTTCCGCCAGATAGTAGCGTGCCACCTTGCCGCCGCGGTAGGGAGCGGTCTCGCAGCAGGCTTCGCCCCAGGGGAAGACGAGATCGCCGATTCCGGCCTCCTCGGCCGTCTCCCGGATGGCCGCGTCGAGGGGCGTTTCGCCCGGCTCCAGCCGGCCCTTGGGAAAGTCCCAGTTGCGGTACGCGCGCAGCACCAGCAAGCGCCAGCCGCAGGTGTCGCAGCGCGCCACGACCACGCCCGCCGAGATGGCTGGGTCTGGAGAGCCCACAGACTCAGTTGGGGCGGACATAAGCCGAGACGGGCTGGAGGCGAACGGAGACGTCAGTCTCTCTTGCAGGCGCCCAGATGCGTCCGCCATTCGGCGAGCAGGGCCGCCCGGGCCTTCGCGTCGCCGCGGCTCGCAACCAGGAGTTCAGCCCCCGCCTGCAGTTCCGTGCGCTGCCAGCCGGAGTCGGTGGCGCATTCCACGATGACGGCCCACCTCCCCTCGCGGGCTTCCACGGCATAGAGATGGGCGGACAGCCCCAGGCCCTCCAGGAGGGTGCTGACGGCAGTTCTGGCCTGGGCCAGATCGGCTTCGCTCGGTTCGGCCATGCTTCAGCCGCCGGACCCGCGCATGCGCAGGAACGCATGGGGTTTGCGCGCGCGATGTTTCATGTGCGTCCTCCCTAGGCAAGGGTAGAAATTCATCATAGTGCGTGGACGCGCCCGTCGCTTCCCCGAATCCGCACAGCAGCGCGTTGGCGCCGTGGCCGGGACGGGATGGGCGCCCCGGGAAGGCGCGTCCGCCTCCCGCTTTCCGGGTGGGAATCATGTCGATTCAATTTGGAACATTCTTGAAAACCCGAAAAATGCTCGTCTTCCTGATCGTTCTCGCCTCGATTATCGCTACCGTCATCGCGCTGAATTTCATTCCGGGCGAGAAGAAGGTCCAGACCCGGATCGGCGAGCTCTACTCCGTGCACGATCCGCAGTTCCTGCGCTCGATGAGCCACCTGCTCGGGCCGCCCCTGGTGCCCGGCAACCACGTACAGGAACTGATCAACGGCGACGGGATCTTTCCGCCGATGCTGGCGGCCATACGCGCGGCCGAAAAGAGCATCACGTTCGAGACCTACATCTACTGGTCGGGCAGGGTCGGCCGGGCGTTCGCCGAGGCGCTCGCGGAACGCGCACGGGCAGGCGTCAAGATCCATGTGCTGGTCGACTGGGCCGGCAGCGCCAAAATGGACGACGCGTTGTTGCAGATGATGAAAGGCGCCGGCGTCGAGATCCTGAAATACCACCCGCTTCACTGGTACCACCTGGCCCGCATGAACAACCGCACCCACCGGAAACTGCTGGTGGTCGACGGCAAAGTCGGTTTCACCGGCGGCGTCGGCATTGCCGACAACTGGTTGGGCAACGCCCAGGATGCCGACCACTGGCGCGACTCGCATTTCCGCATAGAAGGCCCGGCGGTGGCGCACATGCAGGCGGCCTTCATGGACAACTGGATGAAGACCAGCGGCGAAGTGCTGCACGGCGAGGAATATATCCCGCCGCTTGAGCCGGTTGGCGAGCACCACGCACAGGTCTTCAAGAGTTCGTCGTCGGAAGGCAGCGAGAGCGTGCGCTTGATGTATCTGCTGTCGATCGCCTCGGCGCGCACAAGCGTTCATATCGCGAATGCCTATTTCGTCCCCGACGACCTGTCGGTCGAGACGCTCGTGCGCGCATTGAAACGCGGCGTAAAGGTCAGGATCCTGATGCCCGGCACGCGTACCGACGCGGAGCCGGTGCGCCGCGCCTCGCGCGCCCGCTGGGGCGAACTGCTCGAGGCCGGCGCCGAAATGTACGAATACCAGCCGACGATGTTCCACTGCAAGGTGATGATCGTCGACGACGTCTGGGTGTCCGTGGGCTCGACCAATTTCGATTCCCGCTCTTTCCGCCTCAACGACGAAGCCAACCTCAATATCTACGATCGCGCGTTTGCGCAGCGTCAGATCGATCTATTCGAAGACGACCTGAAACAATCCCGGCGCATCCCCTACGAGGAATGGCGGAACCGCCCGTGGGCCGAGAAGATCACCGAGCACGCCCTCGGCTTGCTGCGGTCGCAGATGTAGCCCGGACCGGGCGTCACCGTCACGCTGCCCATTCCCACGCCATGAGCGGAAACTTCCTACAAGACGCCCGCACGGCTCGAATTATCCTGGTCACCACGGCGATCTCGCCGTCCTCCGTGCCCCCCAACGGGCAAAAAAAACCATGACGGCACTCCATCTTTAATATTGATACAAATGAACTAGTCTATATTGGTACATAAGTTAAAGATCAAGCGGGAGCTGACGTAATAGGTCAACCAGCATAGCCAGCCGAGCCGGCAGGGCTATCTCAATATCCAGGGACGAGTCATGCGCAATATGCAATATCTGCATTCCAAACACCGGACAGGCGCAGCGGCAGCAGGCTGCGCGGATCGCAAGCCCCTTGCCGGCGAGGCGCCTGAAGAACTGGTGGCCGCGGCGGTGGCTGCCTTGGACGACATGGGGAACATCGTGTCCGGCCAATGCTTTGCCGACCCGCAGACATTGACCGAGGACAGGATCACGGCCTACGCCCTGGCGCTGATGCGCCTGCGCGAGTGCGCCAGCGCCGCGGGCTTCGAGCGCCTGATGAATGCGTGCGATGCCCTGGCGGTGACGGTGGCCCACCTGATCGAGGACCGAAGCTGCGCCTGCCGCGAAAAATGCGAGGCTCTGACGCGGTTTGTGGTCCACGCGCAGGCCATGATCCAGATGTCCATCGACCATGCGAAGCGTCGCGCCCTGGCGATCCCGGATATCCGCACCGTTCCAGAAGGCGTGGAGTGCAATGCCCGCGCCTCGATGTAAGGCGGTTGCCGCCCCCAGGCTGAACGCCTTCGGCCGGGTGGACCACGGCGGAGACCGCGCCATCCCTCTCCGGACTAGCGCCGCATCGGCTTAGGCCGCCTGAAAATAGGGGGTAAAAAAACCCGACAGGGACGCTGATCGGGCGTGTTGGCCCCGCGGCCGGCTTACGCGGACTTGCGGCGGATGACGGCCAGGCCGGCAAGCCCCAGGCTGAGCAGCGCCAGCGAGGCAGGTTCGGGAACCTGGGCGACGACGACGAGATTCTGCGTCGCCGAAGTCGCGCCCGTGGCGGTGTCGATCACGCGGCCGCCGAAGCCCAGGACCGGCCCCAGGCCGGAAGCATAATCAAACCCCGTGACGCCTAGCCAGTTCGAGGCAACGCCTTCAGTGTCGCCGCCCGAGCCATCGCCGAGAAAGCCGCTGCCCAGATCGTAGACGAGCCCCGCAAGATCGCTGAACGTGTGCGAGAAATCGGAAATGAGGGTGTCCCCGGAAAAGCTCATCGAATAGCCGATGATTTCGCCCTGGAAACTGCTCAGTTGCCCATCGTTATCCAGGTCCGAGCCGCTGAACGAGCCCGTCAGGCTGCCGCCCCCGCTGAAACCGGTTTGGGAAAAGGTGAAAATCGGTGCTGCATGGCTGGCAACGCTGGCAAGACACAGGCCAGCCCCCAAGGTAATTGCTGACAGAACGTGTTTCATCTTGCCCCCCCGATTGGCTCGTTGCGGACATGACGGGCCAGACACGAAGATCGCCTGAACGCCGTCGCTACCGGGAAAAGAGCATCATTCATGCCATTTCAGGGCGGAAAATTTATATCCTGCGCAAACAAGGCATTAGCGATACCCGGTCACAGCCGCCCGGAGAACGAAGCAAGGAATCGGCAATAAATGTAAAAAATCCCGACGTTCTTTTCGGCAGAGAGCGTCAGGCGGCCACTCCGCCAGGGTAGCCGTGGCAGCCGCCTGTTTGCGCTATCGTCTGGATTCCTCACATCCGCCTCCCCGCCATCATACGACCATGACGCAGCCCACGCTCTACCACATCCCCGTCTGCCCATTCTGCCAGCGCCTGGACATCCTGCTGACGCTGAAGGGCCGGCGGGACGAAATCGATTTCCAGGTGATCGACATCACCCGGCCGCGGCCAGACTGGCTGCTGCACAAGACCCGCGGCACGACGGCGCTGCCGGTGCTGGAGACCGCCGACGGCCGCATCATCAAGGAAAGCATGGTCATCCTGGACTATCTGGAGGACGTCTACCCGGAGCGGCCGGTCGCGCAGCGCGACCCCTACCGGCGCGCGGTGGAGAACATGCTGGCGCGGATGGACGGCGAGTTTCTCACTCAGGGCTACACGTGGGTGATGAACCAGGATCCCGGGCACCGCGCTGCGCTCAGGGAAGGCATGCTGCAGCAGTACGCGCTGCTGAACGATTTCCTGCTGGAGCATGCCGCTGCAGGCCCGTTCCTGTTCGAGGAATTCGGTTGGGCGGAAGCGGTTTTCACGCCCTTCTTCCAGCGCTTCTGGTTCCTCGAATACTACGAAGATTTCGAGCTGCCCATGGAGGCGCGCTACGCGCGCGTGCGCGCATGGGTGGACGCCTGTCTCGCGCATCCGGCCGCACAGCAGGTGACGAAGGAGGAAGTGGTCAAACTCTATTACGACTACGCCAAGGGGGCGGGCAACGGGGCGCTGCTGCCGGGCCGCCGGCAATCGTCCTTTGCCTTCGAGCCCGACTGGCGGGCCCGCCCCTGGCCGCCGCGGAACAAGTACGCGCACAGCGCGACCGACGCGGAACTGGGCTTGTGAGGCAAGGGCCCGCCCCGGCGGACTGCCGCGCGGGCGCTACGCCGCTCCCGTGCCCGAATGGCGCAAGGCGTCCCGTACGCTCTTGGATGTGAACAGAATCAGGTAATCCTTGATCCGGGCATTCGCATTCAGTCTTTCGAACATCTCGCTGTAGAGCCGGTTGACGTCGTCGACGGGCCGATGGGTTTCATCGGCGAGCGCCTGGATCGCACTGAGATGCTCCGGCTCCAATTCGATGGGAGGCGATGAAGCCATGGTATCCCCCGCTTTCAAAATCTCCTGCACAGAATTATAGACAAAATCATCTTTTTATTGTGATAGAGATTACTGATGGGCGAGCGCATTCGCCTGCCATCTCCGAACCCTTTCCAGCAGGGCCTCGGGACGTTCGCTGACGACCGTTGGCGAATCGGCGTAGATCGCGCCTGCGTCGCCGTCGAGACAGACGGGGTCCCCTTCGCTCAGGCGCGCCTCGCCCAAGCTGGCCTGGCGTTCGTTCGCATCGATGACGAGGTCCGCACAGCCGACCAGACAGACCTTGCCCATCTGGCGCGCCACGACGGCGGCATGCGAAGTGCGGCCGCCGCTGGCAGTGAGCACGCCTCCGACGACGGCGATGCCGGCGATATCGCTGGTGGCGACGTCGTTGCGGATCAGGATGGCCGGCGTGCCGCGCGCCGCGAAGTCCTGGGCTGCCTTGACGCTGAACGCGGCCGGTCCCTGGGCGACGCCGGTTCCGGCCGGAATGGCGTGCGCGAGCGGCGGCGCAGCGGACTGTACTCGCCGGATGGCGATGGCGTCGAGGTCGATACCGGACAGCCTGCCGAGCGCTTCCTCCGGCGTGATGAGGCCGCTGTCGGCCTGCTCGACCGCCATGCGCAGCGAGGCAAGCGCGGTGCGCTTGGCGGTGCGGGTCTGCAGCATGAAGAGCTCGCCGTTTTCGACGGTGAACTCGAATTCCTGGGCGTCGCGAAAATTCTTCTCCAGCGACTCGCCGACCTGGGCCAGCTTCTGCATCAGCCACAGGGGTACGTCGCCTTCGGCGGTGACGCGGCGGCGGCCCGACACGATGTCCTCGCCTTGGGCCTGCTGCAGCCAGTCGATGTACAGGCGATTTTCCCCGCTGGATGGATCACGCGTGAAGCCGACGCCGGCCCCGGAGTTGCCGCCGGCATTGCCGAACACCATGCGCTGCACGGTCACCGCGGTTCCGAGGTCGTCGGGAAGCGCGTTCAGACGCCGGTATTCGACCGCCTTGTCCGACATCCAGGACGCGAACACCGCATGGGTGGCGGCCGCCAGCTGCTCGAACGGATCCTGCGGGAAATCCTGCCCGGTATGGTCGCGATAGAGGCCAAGATAGGTGCGCGCCAGTTCGCGTATCGCGCGAAAATCGAGCTGCCGCGCGACGTCGGCGCCGGTGCGGCGCAGGGTCGTTTCGAGCGCGCTCTCGAACGGCGCCGCCGGGACTCCGGCGACGATCTCGGCGAAGGCCTGGATCAGGCGCCGGTACGAATCCCATACCAACCGATGGTCGCCGGTCAGACGCAGCAATCCTGCCAGGGAGACATCGTTGAGGCCGACGTTGAGAACGGTCTCCATCATGCCCGGCATCGACACCGGCGCACCCGAGCGCACCGACACCAGCAACGGCCGGCGCGCACTGCCGAACCCCAGGCCGCTGGCGCGCTCGAGGTTGCGGATGCCGGCCTGCAGCGCATCCGGCAGATGCAGCCGGGTGCCGGCACCGGCGCGCACCGCAGCGCACCAGTCGGTGCCCATGACAAAACCCTGGGGAACAGGGAGCCCCAGCGCCGCCATGCGGATCAGATTGTGCGCCTTGAAGCCGGCAAGCCGCGACTCCGGCACGCCGTCTCGGCCATTCAGGTCGAACACGGACAGGCGTGCGGCGGACACGTTTTTTGCCTTAGGCATGGATCACCTTGCCCATCACGTGGTCGCGCAGCAGGAGCGCGGCGTGCATCAGGCCATCCGCCGCCTCTTCCAGGTTGCGCGCCGCCTCGACGACGCCGAACACCTCGGCGAACGGCCGCGAATCGCCGGCCAGGGTGCGTTTCACTTCGCGCTCCGCGAGGTCGCTCGCGTGCTCCATGGTGCGGATGGCGTGGACCGCCTGCAGGAAGTCGTCCATGTCCTCGCGCGGCACGCCGCGCCGCGCATGCCGCGAAGCGGCCAACGCCTTGACCAGTTCGCGGCTGGCATTGGCGACCGGCTCGACCAGCCTGCCCAGCGCGGCAATCGAACTGGCAGGCGCGCGGGGCGAAAGCGTGATGTGGAACACCGCTTCCTCCAGATCGTCGGCGATGTCGTCGGCCTCGCTCATCAGCCGCAGGAGGAAGTTGTCGCCTTCCTGCAATGTGGCGCGCGCCAAGTTCAGCTCGCGGTCGGCCGCCGTCTCCCAATCCTTGGCGTGCTCGGCCATCGCGGCGACCTCGTGCTGGCGTCCTGCCTGAGCGGCGTCCAGCGCGGCACGCACGGTGTCGGCCAGCTCGACGATGAGGCCCGCGTGTTCAAGCGCGGTATCGAGCAGCGCGTCTTCGGTCGAGCGCACCTGCGACGCCAGTTCGGTGCGGATTTCGTCCGCCACCAGGGAAGCCGGGCGGCCCTGGCTCATTCCTTCGAGCGCCTGCTTCAGGTTGAAGCGCAGGAACTGCACCGCACGGGCTTCGGTCAGCAGTTCGTCGAGACGGTCGCCCGGCTTCAGCTGCCCGCCGTAGGCGAAACTCATGGCGTCGAAGATCAACTGCTCGCCGCCGGCCTTGAGCCAGGCCATGTGGCCGATGTTGCTGTCGGCCGCCCACTTGAGCAGGTCGATGGCAGCCTTGCGCGCAACGAACAGGCGCAGGCGCTTGCGTGCGCGGTTCCAGTCGATGAGGAACACCAGCCGCGAGCCCATATGGCCCAGATATTCGCGCAGCCGGGCCTGGCTGTGCGCGGTGTGGCTGCCGACGCAAAGATGATAGACGCCGTCTTCCATGCCCGCATCCTTGCGCGAGCGTGTGTCCTGCCAGGCAACGTCGTATCCCTCGAACAGACTCTGGAAGAACAGCAGGCGCGGCAGATGGACGTCGGTATAGGTCACGGTGACGGTGCGGCCGGCGACGTGGATCACCAGCACGTGCGCGTCGGTGGTGCCGATGTCGTTCTGCAGCACCAGCTTGTCGCCCACGCGCGTCGCGGTGGCGGACAGGCCGGGGTGATCGAACTTGAGCGGCGCGGTGCGGTTGATCCCTTCCATGAACGCCGCGATCAGCGACCGGTCGGGCTCGCCGATGCCATAGGCGCGGCAGCCGTCGATGGTCTCGCTGGCGAGGCTCGCCTGCAATGCATTGAGCGCGCGGTGCATGTCCATCACCAGCAGATGCAGGCTGTCGCCGCCCGCGCGGTCTCCCGAAGTGATGGCATGGATGGCGTCGGCGGTCAGTTCGTCGACGCCCGATTCCGGTACGGCAAGCGCCTCGAATCGCTGCGCAAACGCCGTGCCTTCCGGAATCCCGGCGACGAGCAACGGCTCCAGCATCTCGGCAACGTCGTCGCATGCCTCGCGGACAACCCGGGACGACTCCGGCACGCGGTAGCGCCCCGCCCCGATCCGCTCGGATTCACCGACCACCTGATCGAGACTGCCATCCTGCACGCCGGCGGCCAGACGTTCGGCGCGCAAGTTCGAGGTCACGGCCTCAGGCCGCTCGGCATGCGCCTGGGCGGCCTGCAGCAGGGTGAAGCGGTACTTGACGCGGTCGTTCGCGGCAAGCGCGCGATTGACCAGGCTCGGCAGCAGCAGGGCCTGCTCGTTCAGCGAATCGAGGATGCGGTTCTTCTCCGTCATCTTTTCAGGTTACGGCCGCCACATGAACAATGTGTGACGATTTCGTGAATGCCCCCGATACTTCTTGCATGGGACATTCAACTGTATAAACTGAATATCCAGTTTTTACGACAAGGAGAACACATTGAGCGCCACCCCCCGCAAGCCTGCCGCACCCTCCTCCGCCACACACTCCACAGCCACGCCCGCCAAGCCGCGGACGACGCGAACCGCCAAGCCGTCCGCCGCGAAGCCCGTCACCAAGCGGACTCCGGCCGCCTCCCGGGCGGCCACGCCCGCCGCCAGGAAACCCGCCCGGCAGACGACGGCGTCCAGGTCTGCTGCGGTCAAGCAAGCGGCTCCGGCGGCCAAACCCGTCCCGGCAGTGAAGAAGGACAAACCGGCGAAGGCGAAGAAAGTGAAACTGGTTCGCGACAGCTTCACCATGCCGGAAACCGAATATGCCCTCATCGCATTGCTCAAGAAGCGCTGCCTGAAGGCAGGCGTATCGGCCAAGAAAAGCGAGATTCTGCGCGCGGCCGTCGCCGGGCTGGCGAAGCTGGGCGACGCCTCGGTCGTCGCGGCGATCCGCCGCCTCGAAGTCATCAAGACCGGCCGGCCCGCCAAGTCATCCAAGTGATCCCGGACGCCGCGCCGGACCGAGGCGCGTTGCGAGCGCATCGGTCCGGCGCGAAGGGCACGGTTTTGCGATCAAGCGGTCCCTCACGAACGGCCGGGACGCCCTGCACGCAATATCGCTAGGCGAAGCTGTATTTCATCCCGACCGCTCCCCAGTATGCCGCCTCCTCCTCCAGCGCGCGCTGGGTGAGCGGCCGGCGCTCGAGCCAGCCTTCGGGCAGGGTCAGCCGGACACGCTTGCTGCTCACCTCCACTTTCAGATCCGGCAGCCGCGGTTCGGCACGGCTGCGACAGAGGATGGCGGCCTGGCGCAGGAACCACACCAGCAGGCGGTCGTTGTCCGACACGGCGCCGGCAGCGAAAGCCGGCAGCTTGAGCAGCGCGCCGCGCTGGGCGCGCGCGA
This sequence comes from Pseudomonadota bacterium, assembly GCA_021811235.1. Taxonomy (GTDB): domain Bacteria; phylum Pseudomonadota; class Gammaproteobacteria; order Burkholderiales; family Thiobacillaceae; genus Thiobacillus. The sequence goes on from JAJZPG010000001.1 coordinate 140,090, forward strand.
GCAGGGCGAGGCGCGCCTGCTCGGTGCGCGAGAAGCCGGGCATGTCGGCGTTTTCCAGGATGTAGCCGGAATGGCGGTGGTAGCCGCCGTGCGACACCGACAGGCCGATCTCGTGCAGCCGCGCGGCCCAGTCGAGAAAGCGCATGTCGTTTTCGTCCTTGCCGCCGCTCGCCGCCAGCAGCTTGAATGCCACGCGCTTGACGCGCGCAGCCTGCTGGGTGTCGATGTGGTAGCGGCGCATGAATTCGTCGACCGTCGCCTCGCGCATGTCCTGCTTGTGGAAACGCCCCAGCAGATCGTAGAGGATGCCTTCGCGCATGGCGGTTTCGGCGACGTCCATCTGCTCGATGCCGAGTTCGGCAAACAGTCCGGCCATGATGGCGAAGCCGCCGGCGACGACGGGACGGCGGTCGCGCGACAGGCCGGCGAGTTCCAGCGCGTCGACGTGGCCCGCCCTGACGAGCTGGCTGCGCAATTGGGCCAGGCCCTCGGCCGTGATGCCGTTCGCCGACCAGCCATTCTGTTCGAGGATTTCGCGCAGCGCGCGCGCGGTGCCGCTGGAGCCGACCGCCTGCTGCCAGTTGTCCTTCGAGAATTCCCGGGCGATGCGCTCGACCTCGACGCGCGCGGCCATCTCGGCGGCTTTCAGGGCGGCCTTGTCGACCACGCCGCCGGCGAAATAGCGTTTGGAAAAATTGACGCAGCCCATGTGCAGGCTCTCGCGCTCGTGCGGCTTCAGGCCGTGGCCGATGATGAATTCGGTGGAGCCGCCGCCGATGTCGACCACCAGCCGGCGGTCGGGCGAGGCCGGCAGTGAATGGGCGACGCCGAGGTAGATGAGGCGCGCTTCCTCGCGTCCGGCGACGATCTCGATCGGGTGCCCCAGCGCGATCTCGGCCTTGGGGATGAATTCCTCGGCATTCTTGGCGACGCGCAGCGCCGAGGTGCCGACGCAGCGGATCGCCTCCGGCGACAGGCCGCGCAAACGCTCGCCGAACCGGTGCAGGCAGGCCAGCGCACGCGCCTGCGTGGCGTCGTCGAGGAATTTGTCGTCGCTGAGCCCTCCCGCCAGCCTTACGGTTTCCTTCAGCGAATCGAGCGGATACAGCTGGTCGCCCGCCACCCGCGCCACTTCGAGGCGGAAGGAATTGGAGCCGAGGTCGACGGCGGCGAGGGTGTCATACGTTTTCATGCAACTGCACCAAAAAACAGGTAGGCCATGCCGATGGCGGCAAGGATGCCGGCGAGGTCGGCGATCAGCCCGCAGGCGACGGCGTGACGTACGCGCTTGATGCCGACCGCGCCGAAATACACCGCCAGCACGTAGAACGTCGTCTCGGTGCTGCCCTGCACGATCGACGCCAGGCGCCCGGCGAAGGAATCGGCGCCGTGTGTCTGCATGGTGTCGATCATCATGGCACGGGCACCGCTACCTGAAAACGGCTTCATCAGCGCAGTCGGCAGGCCGTCGACCCAGCGCGCGTCGAAGCCCAGCGCCAGCACCGCGCCGCGCACCGCATCCATCAGCAGCTCCAGCGCGCCGCTGGCCCGGAACACGGCGATCGCCACCAGCATGGCGACAAGATACGGGATGATGGTGACCGCCGTGTGAAAACCCTCCTTGGCGCCCTCGACGAAGGCCTCGTAGGCATTGACGCGGCGCCGCAGCGCCATCAGCAGAAAGGTGACGATGATGCCGAACAGCAGTACGTTGCTGAGGATCGACGACTGCCGCGTCATCGCGGCGGCATCGAGGCTCCCGAAATACGCGACCAGGCCGCCGACCAGCGCGGTGGCGCCGCCGAGATAGGCCAGCGTGACGCGGTTCCACAAGTGCAGCTTCTGGAAGAAGCCGGTGACGAAGAGGCCGACCAGGGTGCCGATGTAGGTGGTGATCAAAAGCGGCACGAACACGTCGGTCGGGTCGGCGGCGCCGAGCTGCGCACGGTAGGTGAAGATGGTGACCGGCAGCAGCGTGACCGAAGCGGTGTTGATCACCAGGAACAGGATCTGCGCGTCGCTGGCGGTGTCCTTCGAGGGATTGAGCGTCTGCAGTTCCTGCATCGCCTTGATGCCGAGCGGCGTCGCCGCGTTGTCGAGGCCCAGCATGTTGGCGCCCATGTTCATGGTCATCGCGCCGAGCGCGGGGTGGTTGGGCGGGACTTCGGGGAACAGGCGGCGGAACAGCGGCGCCAGGCCCCGCGTCAGCACGTCGAGCATGCCGGCGCGCTCGCCGATCTTCATCACGCCCAGCCACAGCGCCATCACGCCGGTGAGGCCGAGCGCGATTTCAAACGCGGTCTTGCTGCTGTCGAACAGCGCCTTGACCAGCGCGGCGAAGATGCCGGCGTCGCCGAGGAAAACCAGCTTGGCGAACGCGATCAGGAAGGCGACCAGGAAGAAGCCGATCCACAGCGCGTTGAGCATGGAAGCAGGATCTAGGAGAACCAGCCGGCGATGACGATGAGCAGCCCGGCCGCGAGCCAGATCACCAGGCCGCGCCAGATCATGCTGACGGCGCTGTCGATGCAGTCGGCGTCGGGGGCCTGGCCGGTGCCGAGTTCGGGCCGCCACACGGTCTCGCCGCCGACACTGACGCTCTGCCCCAGCTTGACGCCCATGGCGCCGGCGCCGGCGGCGAGAACCACGCCCTCCTCCGCTTCCGGCCAGCTGGCGGCCTGGGTGCGCCAGCAGTAGGTGGCGTCCTCGAAGTTGCCGGCGATGGCATAGGTCAGCGCGGTCAGCCGCGCGGGCACCCAGTTGATGTAATGGAAGACGCGGCACGCGCACAGGCCGAAGCGGCCGCGCGAAGCTTCCCAGCGCCGCGACAGGATCGAGGCGGCGCGGAACAGTACGGCACCGACCGGCCCCAGCGGCGCCAGCAGCACGAACCAGAACAGCACGCCGAACATCTGCCGGTGGCTTGCCGCCATCACCTGCTCGATGGTGACGCGTGCGAGATCGTCGGCGCTGAACTGGCTGGCGTCGCCGCCACGCCAGATGCCGAGCTGCTCGCGCGCCGCCTCGATGTCGCCGGCGCGCAGCAGGCGCGCGATGCGCTCGGCGTCGTCGCTGTAGTACTTGAACCCGAGGGTGAAATACAGCACAAGCACGTTCCACGCCCAGCCCAGCACGGGGGTGATCCCGTCGAGCAGCACGAAGACCAGCCACACCGCGATCAGCCACGGCGCCACCGCCAGCGTCCAGGCGATCGCACCGTGGACGGGCTCGCCGGCGTTGAGCTTGCCCTCAAGCCAGGTGATGAAGCGCGTGTAATGCTGGTAATGCGGCAGCGGCTGCCGCAGCGGGCGCAGATGCTCGAGGACGACGGCGGCCAGGACGGAGAAGAAGGCCATCAGCGATTCATTTCCAGGGTGAAGCTGCCGATGCGGTTGGCCTGTCCGCCCGGCCGGTACAGCTCGACGGTCGGCATGACGAGCGTCTTCCCGTCCGCTTCCAGCGTGTCGGCCAGCGCCTGGTAGGCCTTGGACGGCGCCAGCAGCACCGCCGCCTGTACGTGGGCGGAATACACCGGGCGGCGCTCGATGCGGCCTTCCTTCAGGCCCTGCGGCAGCGGTGCACGATCGGCCAGCGTGTAGCCGAGCTGCGCGCGCACCTTGCCGTTGGCGGCGCGGGGATCGCTGAGAATGACGTTGATGGTGTCCCCCGCCTCCACCTTGGCTGCGGCGAATTCGTCGAGCACCCTGCGCTGCGTCTTGCGCATGTTGCTGATCGGGCCTTCGTAGTCGAGGTAGGCGTAGCGGTAGGGCCCGGCCTCGGTTTCGCTCACGCTGACGGCGTTGAAGCCGCCCCACCACCAGAACACCGCGAGCAGCGGCAGTACGAACGCCAGCAGGAACGCCGGCCATTGTTTCCTGAACACAAATGACCCCCTTTTTCTACTGCGGAAGATACCACAGCCGGATCGCGTACTGGCCCGGATCCCCAGCGTGCAAGCCAACGGATATCAAGTTCGGCGGCATAATGGACGTAAAAACAGGCACTCTCCATCCATTGCAAACGACCATTGTCCAAAACGGGGAACGCCATGCACGTGCCTGAACCGGCCATGTCCATGCGCTCCCGATTAAAAAATACCGACATGGAAACCCGATCCCCCGTCGCCACGGAGCGCCCTTGCTGAACAAGCCTGCCGGCCTCGACGGCGAAGCGCCGCCCAGCGGTAGCGCACCCCGGCAACACGCCCCTCTCCCCCAGCAGCTCGCCTTGCTGGAGGCGAGCGTCGCTCGCCTGAACGATATCGTCCTCATCACCGAAGCCGATCCTTACGACGAGCCGGGCCCGCGCATCATCTTCGTCAACGACGCCTTCGAACGCCTCACCGGTTACCGCCGCGAAGAGGTGCTGGGCAGGTCGCCGCGTTTCCTGCAGGGTCCGCTGACCGACCGTGCCGAACTGGACCGCATCCGCCAGGCGCTGGTGGAGCGGCGGCCGGTGCGCAGCGAACTGGTCAACTACACGCGCGACGGCAAGCCTTTCTGGCTGGAACTCGACATCGTGCCGGTCGCCGACGCCGGCGGCCGCTATACCCATTGCGTGGCGGTGGAACGCGACATCACCGAACGCAAACGTGCCCAGCAGGCGCTGCACGAGAGCGAACAACGCTTCGAGAGCGTTGCGCGCGCCACGTCCGACACGATCTGGGACTGGGATCTGCTGACCGACCGCATCTGGTGGAGCGAAGGCATGCAAAGCGTGTTCGGCTACGCGGCCGCCGACCTGCCGGCAGACAGCCGTGCCTGGACGCGGCACATCCACCCGGACGACCACGATCGCGTCGTGCAGGGCATCCACCGCGTGATCGATCACGGCGGCGAGAACTGGGCGGCCGAATACCGCTTGCAGCGCAGCGATGGCAGCTATGCCTATGTGCTGGATCGCGGCTCGGTGATCCGCGACGGCAGTGGACGCGCGGTCCGCATGGTCGGCGGCATCGCCAATCTCACCACGCGCAAGGAAGCCGAACTCGAGCTTGCCCGCCTCAACCGCGCGCTGCGCGTGCGCACCGCGTGCAACGAGGCGCTGATCCGGGCCACCGACGAAGGCGAGCTGTTGCACGAGATCTGCCGCATCGCGGTCGATGTCGGCGGCTACCGCATGGCCTGGGTGGGATTCGCCCAGGACGACGCCGAGCAATCGGTGCGCCCCATGGCGTATGCCGGCAACGGCGCCAGCTACCTGCGCAACATCCGGGTGAGCTGGTCGGACGAGCAGGCGATCGGACGCGGCCCGGTGGGCCGTGCCCTGCGCGGCAGGGAGGTGGTGATCATCGAGGATCTGCAGTGCGATCCCGACTTCCAGCCCTGGCTCGATGCCACGCAGCAGCATGGTTACCGCAGTCTGGTGGTGCTGCCGCTGCACGATGCGCAGCGCACGTACGGCATCTTTGCCCTGTTCGCGCCCGAGGTGACCCGCGTCGGTGCCGACGAGGTGCGCCTGCTGCAGGAACTGACCGACGATCTGGCGTTCGGCATCACCACCCTGCGCCGGCGCCACGAGCAGGATCTCCTCCAGGACGCCGTGCTGAAGATTGCCGCCGGCGTCTCGGTCAGTTCGGGCACCGCGTTCTTCGAGGAACTGGTGAGCAACATGACCGAAGCGCTCGGCGCCGATGCCGGGGTCATTGCGCGCATCCAGCCGGGCGAGCCGCCGTCGGCGCGCACCGAAGTGGCCTATGTCGGCGGCAAGCTGATCCCCAATTTCGAATATTCCCTCGCCGGCACGCCGTGCCAGCACCTCAGCTGCACGCTCAGCCACGTGATTCCCGCCCGCGTCAGCGAACTGTATCCCTGTACTGCCGACTTGAGCGCACAACGCGCCGAGGCCTACGTGGGCCATCGCCTCGACAATTCGGCGGGTCAGCCGATCGGCCAGCTGTTCGTGCTGTTCAGCCGGCCGGTTGAGGAGACTGCCTTCATCACGTCGACGCTGCAGATCTTCGCCACCCGCGTCGCCGCCGAAATGGAGCGCCAGGCGAGCGACGCACACATCCGGCAACAGGCCTCGTTGCTCGACAAGGCGCAGGACGCCATCATGGTGCGGGGACTCGACCATACCATCCGCTACTGGAACAAGGGCGCCGAACGCCTGTACGGCTGGACGCATGACGAGGTCATCGGCCAGTCGACCGAAACGCTGCTGTACGGCGACCCGACGGCTTACCGCGAAAACACGCGCAAAGTGCGGGAACAGGGCGAATGGAGCGGCGAACTCGTGCAGCGGCGCAAGGATGGCAGCGCCATCATCGTCGAGGCGCACTGGACCCTGCTGCTGGACGAGCAGCAGGCACCCGACGCCATCCTGGCGATCAATACCGACATCACCGAGCGCAAGGCCGCCGAGCAGGAAATCCAGCATCTGGCTTTCTACGATCCCCTGACCGAACTGCCCAACCGCCAGCTGCTGCGCGATCGCCTGCAGCACGCACTGGCGGTGGAGTCGCGGCGCCGGCTGGTCGGCGCGCTGCTGTTCATCGACGTCGACAATTTCAAGACGCTGAACGACACCCTGGGCCACGCCATCGGCGACCTGCTGCTGCAGAAGATTGCGCGGCGCCTGCAGCATTGCGTCCGCCACGGCGACACCCTGGCCCGGCTGGGAGGCGACGAGTTCGTGATCGTGCTGGAAGACCTGGCGGTCACGCCGGAGGATGCCGCAGCATGCGCGACCCTGGTCGGCGACAAGATCCTCGCCAGTTTCGCCGCGCCCTTCCAGCTGGCCGACTACGTGCACCACTGCACGTCGAGCGTCGGCATCACCCTGTTCAACGATCAGCCGGCCAGCCTCGACGAATTACTGAAGCGAGCCGATCTCGCCATGTATCAGGCCAAGGCGCACGGCCGCAACGCCCTGCGCTTCTTCGACCCGGCCATGCAGGCGGTGGTGGCCGCCCGCGCCGAACTGGAAGCCGATCTGCGCGACGCGCTCAACCGCCAGGCGTTCGAGTTGCACTACCAGGCGCAGGTCGACAGGCTGGGACACATCCGCGGCGCCGAAGCCCTGCTGCGCTGGCACCACGCCGAACGCGGCTGGATCGCCCCCGATGCGTTCATCCCGCTGGCCGAGGAAACCGGGCTCATCCTGCCGATCGGCCGCTGGGTGCTGGACGTCGCGTGTGCACAACTGGTCGCCTGGTCCGCCCTGCCGCACATGGCCATGCTCGATCTGGCGGTCAACGTCAGCGCGCGCCAGTTTCGCCAACCGGATTTCGTCGACCAGGTGCTGCAGGCGCTCGACGGCAGCGGCGCCGATCCGCGCCGGCTCAAGCTCGAACTGACCGAGAGCCTGATGGTGGACAACATGGAAGAGACCATCGCCAAGATGAGCGCGCTGAAGGCGCGCGGAATCGGTTTCTCCCTCGACGACTTCGGCACCGGCTATTCCTCGCTCGCCTATCTGAAGCGGCTGCCGCTGGACGAGATCAAGATCGACCAGTCCTTCGTGCGCGACGTGCTCTCCGACCCCAACGATGCCTCGATCGCGCGAAGCATCCTCGCGCTGGGGCAGAGCCTGAACCTGGCGGTGGTGGCCGAAGGCGTGGAGACCGATGCCCAGTATGCCTTCCTCGCCGAGCATGGCTGCCACACCTACCAAGGCTATCTGTTCAGCAGGCCCCAGCCCGCCAGTCTCTTCGAAACCTCGGCGCAGACACCGGAAAACGGCTCCGCCGCGCCGCCCGGGACGGACGGAACGGGCATTCTATAATTCGGCTTCTGCCCGGAGCCCTGCCATGATCGCCCGCCTCTTCATCCTGCTGTTGCTGGCTTTGCAGCCTGCCGCCTTCGCGGCCGCGGCCGCGCAGGCAGTGGAAGCGACGATCCCGATGCAGGCCGTGCGCCTGGGCCCGCACAGCTATTTCGTGCAGGGCCTGCCGGGGGCGGCGTCCAGCGAGAACCAGGGCTTCATGTCCAACGCCGGCTTCGTCGTCACGCGCGATGGCGTGGTCGTCTTCGATGCCCTGGCCACGCCGCCGCTGGCTGAAAAACTCCTCAAGCTGATCCGCAAGACCACTCGGCAGCCGATCCGGCGCGTCATCGTCAGCCATTATCACGCCGACCATTTCTACGGCCTGCAGGTGTTCAAGGCACACGGCGCCGAGATCTGGGCGCATCGCCTCGCCGAGGGCGCCACCCGCACCGAGGAGGCCGCGCTGCGGCTGGCCCAGCGCAAGGAGGCGCTGTTTCCCTGGGTGGACGACCGCACCCAGCTGCGGGAGGCCGACCGCTTCATCGAGGGCGACACCGACTTCGAACTGGGCGGCGTGCACTTCGCACTGCGCCACGTCGGGCCGGCACATTCGAGCGAGGACATCGCGCTGCTGGTGAAGGAGGACGGCGTGCTCTACGCCGGCGACCTGGTGTTCCGCGGGCGCGTGCCCTTCGTCGGCGACGCCGACAGCCGCGCCTGGATCGCCGCGCTCGACAAGCTGATCGCGCTCAAGCCGGCCATCCTCATTCCCGGCCACGGCGCGCCTTCCCGCACGCCCGAGGCCGATCTCGTCTTCACCCGCGGTTATCTCACCTACCTGCGCACCAGCATGGGCGAGGCGGCGCGCAACCTCGTCCCCTTCGAGGAAGCCTACGCACGGACAGACTGGTCGACATACCGCGGCCTGCCGGCGTTCGAGGAAGCCAACCGGGTGAACGCCTACAACCAGTATCTGCGGCTTGAGCAGGAAGGCGTCGAGTAGATGCGGGTTATCAATCCGCCCATAAAGATGGATAATCGCTGGTTAAACAAAACTATAAAAAACTTATCGACACGTTTCCATGCTCTGCTCTCCGGAAGAACTCGTACAAAAAAATCAGGCATTGTCGAATACGTGGCAGCGCTACCAGGCGGCGCCGAGCTTTGAAAGCTTCGTCGAGCTGGCGGTATCGATCAACAGCTTCACCGAATTCCTGATCGACAAAGGCATCGCCGCGCTGCACCACGCCAGCCATCAGCTTGAGCAGGTGACCCTCGCCCTGTTCAACAAGGATGTGGGACACCCGCTGCCACAGGCTGCGCTGGACGATCTGAATGAACGCGTGCTCGCCTTGGCACGCATGACGCACGCCCATGCCACGGCGAACGCCGGCCTGGAGGAACGGCGCCGGGATCCGCAGCAAGGCGCCGCCGGCAACATGCGGGTGGGGCAGACCTGGCTGATCGCGCACAACCAGACGGCCTGGGCCGGGCTGCAGGCGCAGCTGGGCTACTTCGGCATGACGGCCCAGTTCACCCCCTGGGACCAGCCTCTGCCGGACACTGCCGGCGACGCCCCCCTGTTGCTGCTCGACATGAGCAGCCTGCCGGAAACCGAGTGGAGCAGCCGTATCCAGGCCTTGCGGCAGCGGTTTGCGATGGGCCAGCTGATCTGCCTCGAAGTGCGTTCCGATTTCGAGCCGCTGCAGCAGGCGCTGCGCGGCGGCTGCGACAGCTGCCTGCTGGTAGGCACGCCTTCGCATGCCATCGTCGAGCACATCATGCGGCTGAACGAACGCGACGAGCAGGAGGCGTTCCGCGTGCTGATCGTGGAGGATTCGAAGACCGCCAGCCACCTGATCCGCCGCACGCTGGAAGAGAACCAGATCGTCTCCGAGATCGTCAACGATCCGCGCCTCACGCTGAACGCGCTGAAGCAGTTCAACCCCGACCTGATCCTGATGGACATGTACATGCCGAACTGCACCGGCGTCGAGGTCGCGCGCATCATCCGCCAACACGACGAATTCCTCAGCATGCCCATCGTCTACCTGTCGGGCGAGACCAACGTCGCGCTGCAGGTCGACGCGATGCGGCTGGGCGGCGACCACTTCCTCACCAAGCCGTTCAACCCGGTGTTCCTCAACACCATCGTCAAGAGCAAGATCGAGCGCTACCGGGCGCTGCGCCGCAGCATGTATCACGACAGCCTGACCGGCCTGCTCAACCATTCGAGCGGCAAGCACACGCTGGACATGCTGTTGTCCAGCGTGGCGCACGAAGGCGGCTTCCTGTCGGTGGTGATGATGGACATCGACCATTTCAAGCTGGTCAACGACAGCTACGGACATCCGGTCGGCGACCAGGTGATCCGCAGCCTGTCGTGGCTGTTGAAGCAGCGGCTGCGCAAGCACGACATCCTGTGCCGCTACGGCGGCGAGGAATTCCTGATCGCCCTGCCGCATACCGACGCCGACCAGGCCTACGCCATCATCGACCGCATCCGCCAGGATTTCGGGCAGATCCGCCATCCCTGCCGCGACAGCCACTTCCTCGCCACCGCCAGCGGCGGCATCGCCACCTACCCCTTGCACCAGAGCGGCGACGCGCTGATCAAGGCCGCCGACGAGGCGCTCTACGAAGCGAAACGCGGCGGCCGCAACCGCATCCACGTCAGCGACGCCTGAACCCGGCTCAGCCGAATATCAGCTTCAGGCCGATCAGGATCGTCACGATCTCGAATGCGCGCTTGATCCACAGGTTGCCCTTCCTGATCGCCAAGTGGCTGCCCAGGTAGCCGCCGAGGATCGAGCCCGCCAGCAGTGCCGGCATCCAGTCCCACGCGACCGTGCCGATCACGCCCAGCACCAGCGCGCCGGTACCGTTCCACACCAGTCCGCACAGGATCAGCGTATACGCCACCGCGCGGGTGTAGTCGAGCCCGAAATATCGGATCAGCCAGATGGTGAGAAAGAGCCCGGTCCCGCTGGTGATCGAACCGTTGAGAAAGCCGACGACGAACAGGCCGGCCATGCCGCCGGCCAGCGCCGCGCCATGCCGGTTCTTCGGCGCATGTTCCATGCCGAGCTTGGGCTTGAACACCGAATACAGTCCCAGGCCGAGCGTCAGGAAACCAAGCGCGAGCGTCGCCGCGCGTTCGGGAATCTGCAGGATGGTCACCGCGCCGAGCACCACGCCGGGCAGGCCGGCGCCGAGGATGATCAGCGAGAAACGGCGTTCGAGGTGCGATTCCTTCAGGTGCCTGAGCGTGGCGCCCAGCCCGAGCGCGACGCTGGCGACCTTGTGGGTGGCGAGCGCAACGCCGAACGGCAGCCCCAGGAAGATCAGCATGGGGAACTGGATCAGCCCCGCCCCGCCACCCGACAGGGCCGAAAAGAAATTGGCTGCCAGCGAGGCGACGAACAGAATGAACTGGTCGAGCACAGCCTCAGGCGGTCACGCCGATCTCGGCCGGCAATTTGGCGTAGACCAGTTTCAAGCCCGCTTCGGCCACGACCTTCAGCAAGCGCTCGGCCATCGCCTCCTCGACGAAGAATTCCACCACCACCGGCAGATCGCCTGCGAGTTCGAAGAAGCTCGCGTCGTGCCGGCCGTGGCGACCGAAGCCCGCGACGGCGCGGAATGCCGAACCGCCGCCAATGCCCACCCCCTGCGCCGCATCGAGCAGCCACTCGTAGGTCAGCTTGCCGTGATGGCGGCTGGCTTCGGACACAAACACCTGCAGACAGACAGCATTCATTTGAAAAGCCTCATCGAATAAAAGCCCAGCCCGGTGGCAAGGAAAGACCCCGTCATGTGGGTCAAGGCAATCAGTCCGCCGGTGAGCCACAGACCGCGCATCAGCGCCGTGACGACCTCGGCGGAAAAGGTGGAGAAAGTCGTCAGTCCGCCGAGCAGGCCGGTGATGAGAAACAGCCGCGCTTCCGGCGGCACGCCCGGATGCTCGGCAAACCAGGCGATGACCAGGCCGATGAAATAGCCGCCGACCAGGTTGGCCGCCAGCGTGCCGAGCGGCATCGAGGGGAAGAGCGGATTGAGCCACAGGCCCAGCCCCCAACGCAGCCAGGCGCCGATGGCGGCGCCGATGCCAACGGCGAGAAAAGCGGTCATCGGAAGGACAAGGTGGGCGGGATCATGGCCACATTCTAATGCAGCCGCGGCCTCGCGCGTTCTGTCAGGCCTCAGGCGGACGCCGCTTTCACCCGCGGACCGGATAGCGCAACACGTGGCGCGCGTTGCGCGACCACGACGCAGGCCACCACCCAGGCGGCAACCAGGGCGTCGACCCAGCCGACCGATTCGTCCAGCCATAGCGACGACACCGCCAGGGTCAGGAATACCTGGATCTGCTGCACCTGCGCGGCGCGCGCCACGCCGGCGAGCGTCATGCCCTTGTACCACGGGTAGAACGCCAGCCACTGGCTCACCAGGGAAAGGTAGAGAAACGCCAGCCAGGGCATCCATGCAGCGCCAGGGGCCTCGATCTCCCCGGCCGCCGACACCGCGCCGGGAAGCAGGAAGGGAAGCGCCAGCACGACCGACCACGACATGACCCGCGGGCCGCCCAGTTCGGCTGCCAACCGCCCGCCTTCGGCGTAGCCGATGGCGGCACACAGGGCCGCGCCGAGCAGAAACAGGCTGCCGTCGATTGTGCCGCCGAGGTGCGTCGCGCCATAGGCAACGAGCGCGACCGACCCGGCAGCGGCGGCGATCCAGAATGGCGGCGACAGGCGTTCGCCGCCGCGCCACGCCGCGATCGCCGCCGTCATCAACGGCACCGCCCCGACGATGATCGCGGAATAGCCGACAGTCAGCGTCGTCATCGCCTGGGCGATCAGCCAGGGAAAACCGATCACACTGCACAGCGCAACCACCGCGAGCCGCCCCCAGTAGCGCCGCTCCGGCAGCCGCGCACGCGTACCCCACAACACCAGTCCGGCCGCGAGGCCGGCGAGCGCACCGCGACCGGCGCCAACCCAGGCCACCGGCAGCGCCTGCAATGCGAGCTTGGTGGCCGGGAAGGTCAGGCTGAACGCGGTCACGGCCAGTAGCGCCCAGACCAGTCCCGCCCGCTCGGATGTCGGCGTCTGCATGGTTTCCCCCTCGTCGCCTGGATGTGACGACATGCAGGCACTTTAGAGGGACCGCTCAATACGATACAGATTCACAAAATGAAAATTGATACGATACAGTTAGACTAATCATCATTCTGTACTGCCCATCATTCGGGCCAACTGTACCGGGACCGAGATCGCCATGGAAACGCGCTATGCCCACCTTGCCGCCACGCTGCGCGACGGCATCCACGCCGGCCTGTACCGCACCGGCGACCGCATGCCCGGCCTGCGCGCCCTCTCGGCGCAGCGCGGCGTCAGCGTCGCCACCGCGGTCATGGCGTACCGCCAGCTGGAACAGGAAGGCTACCTGGAAGCGCGCGAACGCTCGGGCTTCTACGTCCGTCTGCGCTCGACCGCGCAGGCGCCGGAACCCGCCGTGTCGGCGCCCGCGCTGCGGCCGGCGCCGGTCAGCGGTCAGGAAGTGGTGTTGCGTCTGGTGAAGGCGACCTACGACCCGCACATCGTGCAGCTGGGCGCCGCCGTGCCCGCGCCCGAATTCCTGCCGATGCGCGCAGTCGAGCGCTCCCTCGTCGCCGCCGCACGCCTGCACCGCGCGCGAGCGTCGAGCTATGCGTTTCCCCCGGGCGACCCGGAGCTGCGCCGGTTGATCGCACGGCGCATGGGCGAGATCGGCTGCCCCACCCATCCCGACGAGATCCTGATCACCAACGGCTGCCAGGAAGCATTGACGCTCGCGCTGCGTGCCGTGACCGAACCGGGCGACGTGGTCGCGATCGAATCGCCCAGCTATTACGGGCTGTTGCAGGTGATCGAATCGCTGGGGCTGGAAGCGCTGGAAATTCCCACGCATCCGCGCGAAGGCCTGTCGCTCGAGGCCTTGCAGCTCGCGCTGGAACGCTGGCCGGTCAAGGCCTGCGTCGCGGTGCCGAATTTCAGCAATCCACTCGGCTACCGCATGCCCGACGCAAACAAGCGACGCCTGCTCGAACTGCTGGGCCAGGCCGGCGTTCCGCTGATCGAGGACGACATCTACGGCGATCTCGGCTTCGACGCCCAGCGCCCGCGTCCATGCAAGGGGCTGGACCGCAAGGCCGACGTGCTCTATTGCGCGTCGTTCTCGAAAAGTCTCTCGCCCGGACTGAGAGTGGGCTGGATCGTGCCCGGCCCGCATCTGAAGCGCGTCGAATACCTGAAGTACGTCGGCAATCTGGCGACCTCGAGCGTGCCGCAGATCGCCGTCGCGGAACTGCTGGCAAGCGGCCAGTACGACCGCCACCTGCGTGCGGTGCGCGGCCAGTACGCGGCGGCGGTGAAACGCATGACCGAGGCGGTGATCCGGCACTTCCCGCCGGACATCCGTATCACCCAGCCCGAGGGGGGCTTCGTCATCTGGATCGAACTGCCGAAAGGGGTAGACAGCATGCAGCTGGCACGCCACGCGCTGGCCGAAGGGGTCAGCATTGCGCCGGGCCCGATTTTCTCGGCGACGCGCAAATACAAGAACTTCGTGCGCCTGTCGTGCGCCTGCCAGTGGGATGCGCGCATCGAACGCGCACTGGCCACCCTCGCCCGCCTGCTCTGAACGAAAGACCTTACATCGCGTCCTGGATGATCTCGGTGATCATCTTTTCGACGTCGGCCAGCGCCTGCTTCAACGCCGGGTTCCGCGTGGCGGGCGGCTTGCGGTAGGCGATGTAGACGCTCTTGTCGTTGGGGATCGTGTACACCGAGATGATGTAGGGGCACATCACCATCGCGTGCGGGTCGGCTTCCATCATCTTGCGCGAGACCGTGGCGCTGCAGAACTCGAACTGCTCGCCGTCGACGTACACCTGCCTGGTCGCGCCGACGTCCTTGCCGGTGCGATCCAGCATCTCGGCGATCAGGTTGGTGTGGTTGATCTTGAGGCCCTTGCCCTCGATCGCCATCTGCAGCGAATCGCGCACATCCTGGAACGCGCCCTGCGTCTTGAACAACACGGTATAGCCGTCTGCCGCCAGGGCGGTCAGGGGCAGGCAAAGCATCGCGAACAGAGCGAAGAATTTTTTCATGGCAGTCTCCTTGAATCCGGTTGGTCATTCTCGGCCGCCCACGGGACGGCCGGCAATAGTCGTTTGCTACACTCGCCCCATGGCGACTCTATCAAAGGCAGCGCAACTCAAGGCGGACGGCCGCTTCTGGCTGACGCTCGACGGCCGCAACTTCCTCGGCCGCGGCCGCGTCGAGCTGCTGCAGCGCATCCGCGAAACCGGCTCGATCTCGAAGGCCGCCAAGGCGATGAAGATGAGCTACAAGGCAGCCTGGGATGCCGTCGACGCGATGAACGCCGCCTGGCAATCGCCGCTGGTGGAAAGCGGCCCTTCAGGCAGCCGGCTGACCGAAGAAGCGGAACGCCTGATCGCGGCTTTCCACAAGGCAGAAGCGCGGCATGCCGCCTTCCTGGAGAAGCTGTCCGACAGCCTGTCCGCCGCCGCCCCGTGAGCCCTTTCCCGGGTAACGACCCTGAGCCACATCATCCGGCAGGCAGGGCCGTCACTTGCCGGGTTCCTCTTCCCGTCGCGCCTTGAGCTTGCGCCACAACGACGCGCGGTTGATGCCCAGGATCTGCGCGGCGGCCGTCTGGTTTCCCTTCACTTCTTCCAGCACGCGACTGATGTAGGTGCGTTCCTGCTCCTCCAGGGTGGGCAGGCGCCCCGCGATCGTGCGCAAGCTGTATCCCCCCGCTTTCTGGAACGCCTCCGGCAGGTGCGTGACCTCGATGACATCGCCTTGCGCCATGGCGGTGCCCCGCTCGATCAGGTTCTCCAGTTCGCGCACGTTGCCGGGGAACGGGTAATCCATGAGCCGCGCCAGCACCTCGTCGGAAATCCTCGTCACCGGCTTTTGCATCCGGCTCGCATACTTGGCCAGGAAATGCCGCGCGAGCAGCGGAATATCGTCCTTGCGCCGCGACAATGGCGGGATGCGCAGATTCACCACGTTCAGCCGAAAGTAGAGATCTTCGCGAAAGCTCCCATTCTTCACCGCCTCGGTCACGTCGCGATTGGTGGCCGCCAGCACCCTGACGTCGCACTTCACCGGCCGCGTGCCGCCGACCCGAAGCACCTCCTTCTCCTGCAGCACCCGCAGCAGCTTGACCTGCATGGAAAGCGCCATTTCCGTCACCTCGTCGAGGAACAGCGTGCCGCCGGCGCTCACTTCGATCAATCCTTTCTTGAGCGCAGTCGCGCCGGTGAACGCGCCTTTTTCATGGCCGAACAATTCATTGGTCAGCAGCTGTTCGCTGAACGCACCGCAGTTGATCGCGGTGTAGGGACCGTCGGCGCGGGCGCTCTGCCGGTGCAGATATTTGGCGAACAGTTCCTTGCCGGTGCCGCTCTCGCCGGTGATGAGCACGCTGCAGTCGGTGGGCGCGATCTGTCGTGCCATGTCCAGCAGACGCTGTATCTCGACATCCTGGGTGATGATGCCTTCGCCGTCCCGATAACGCTCGACTTCCCGGCGCAAATCCTCGTTCTCGCGGCGCAGGCCGACTTTCGCCAGCGCCTCGGCCACCACCTTGCGCACCTCGTCGAGGCGGAATGGTTTGGCGATGTAGTAGAACGCCCCATGCTTCAGCGCCTGCACGGCAGATTCCGCCGTCGCATAGCCGGTAATCAGGATGACTTCCACCCCGGGCTGAAGTTCACGGCTTTTCTTCAGCACGTCCATGCCGTCGACGCCTTCCATGCGCAGATCGGTGAGCACCACGTCGAATCCCTGCTTCCCCAGCAGGGCCACCGCCTCGGCGCCGCTTTGGGTGGCGGTCACCCGATAGCCCTCCTTTTCCATCACGTGCTGGAGATTGCGCAGGGCAATCTCTTCGTCGTCCACGATCAGCAGGCGTGCATTCATCAATGTCCTCCCTGGGCGTCGTGCGCGTCGGACGGTGGCTGGCCAAGCCCGCCCTCCCGCGGCAGGCGGATGCAGAACGTCGCACCCTGCCCCGGGACACTCTGTACCGCGATGCAACCGCCGTGTTCGTCGACGATTTCATAGGCGACGAAGAGTCCCAGGCCCATGCCGTGACCGACGTCCTTGGTGGTGAAGAAGGGATCGAATATGCGCGGCAGCAGCTCGGGCGCGATGCCCGGCCCGTTGTCCGCAACGCGGATTTCCACCATCTCCCCTTTCGACTCGCACCCCTCGCCCAGCGCGGTGCCTGCGGGCGGCTCGCCGGCCTGCACGATCTGCGCGGAAATGTCGATGCGGCCCTGCGTATCCAGTCCCTCCATGGCATTGCGGATCAGGTTCACGAACACCTGCTGCAGGCGCTGGGCGTCGGCCGACACGCTTAGATCCTCGGGTATGGCCAGCCGCACCACCGACTTGGCCGACACCTCGCCGCGCACGAAACCCACTGTCTGCGCCACCAGCGGCTTGAGCAGCACGGCTTCCTTGCGGAACGCCCGCTCGCGGGAAAAATCCAGCAGCGAGCGGACGATGGTGCGCGCCCGCTCGGTCTGCTGGTCGATCTGTCCCAGGTACAGCTTCTGCGTCGCCGCGTCGCTCTCGCCGACTTCTTCCTGCAGGATCTGGCAGGAAGTCGAGATGTTCGACAGCGGATTGTTCAGCTCGTGGGCCACGCCCGACAGCATGGTTCCGAGCGAAGCCAGCCGTTCCGAGCGCATCAGCGATTTCTGCCGCAGGTCCAGTTCCTTCAGCATGTGGTTGAAGGCTGCGATGATGGAGAGAATCTCGCGGTCGTTCGAAGGCGCCGACAGTGTGTCCCGGTGGTTGGCGGAAATGGCCGCCACGCTGGCTTCCATTTCTTTCAGCGGCCTCACCACCCGCTGCGACAACGCTCGGCCGATCATCACGATCAGCAGCGCCATGGACAGAATGACGCCCAGCAGCAGCATGCGGAATGACGCCAGGGTCGTCTGGATCTGGCGCCGCTCCGCCCCCGCCATCTCCTCGGCGATGGCGACCACCTCCTGTCCGAGTTGGCGCACGTGCGTCTCGGCCGCTTCGAGCTGGCGCCGATCGGAAGTCGCATAGGCCGACATCTGGCGCTGGTAGTCGTTGAGGCGGGTGCGCAATTCGGTCAGGCGCGCCTGCGTGGCGATGGCCGCGAAATCCGTCTGGTTGTCCGCGAGCAGCGCCTGGGCCAGCTGGATGTAGCGGCCGTTTTCCTCAAGATCGACGGCCTGATGGTGGAGGAAATAGTTGCGTTCGAAGCGGCGGATCTCGAGTGCGGTGTTGAACAGATCGGTGGCGCGCTGCCCCAGAACCACCCGCGCCTCCAGCGTACGCAGTTCACCCACGAAAAACAGGGACGCCACCAGAATGATCGCCGCCACCGCGTAATAGCCCAGGGTGATTTTTCCGCGCAGGGAATGACGTGATGGCTTGTCCTGGCTTGGGGCGCGCATGGAGGCTATTTGCAACAATCCAATTAAGATGGTTGCATATTGCAACAATCAACGCATAAACTCAACACCGGGACGCCGTCAATATTTACATTTAAATACAATAGATTGCATACGACACCCAGCCCATCAGTTGCTTTATGCAACGCTTCAATGTTTTTTGCGCTGCATTAACAAATCATTTAAAAGCAAAAACAATGACTTATGCGTTTGGCACGCATCATGCACGTACAAAGCCCATCCCCATCACCAGGATTGAGCACGCCATGAACACAATGAGCCAAACCGCCAAAAGGATTTACAACGCCCTGGCCTTCGCCAACGTCAACAATCTGGGGGAGTTCCGCACCCTGCTGCGCCAGATCGACGACCCGGCCGTCCCGGCTGACGGGCCGATTCCGCACGGGGCGCTTTCTCCGGCATCCAGTGTCGCCACCGACGCACACGCCATCGGCCACATCCAGGGAGCGCTATAAAGCATGGCCTCGATTGCCGACTTTGAAACCGATTTGGTGGCGTTCACCCTCAGCGCCGCCCTCGTTATCGCCTACTACGGGTTCCTCAACCTGAAAGTGCGGGCCAACCCCACCTACACCATCCACGGCGTCAATGCCCTGGCTCGCAGCCTATGGGTGGAGCACATCATGCGCAATGCATCCAAGGACGTGATGGCAGTGCAGACCCTGCGCAATTTCATCATGGGCTCCTCGCTCATGGCGTCCACTGCCGCGCTGCTCGTCATCGGCACGCTCACCCTGACCGGTCAGGCGGAAAACATTTCACAGAGCTGGCATGCGCTGAGCCTCAAAGGATCCTTTGCCACCGAACTGTGGATCATCAAGGTGATGTTTCTGCTGCTGGACTTCATCGTGGCCTTCTTCGCCTTCGCCATGTCGGTGCGCCTGTCCAACCATGTCGTATTCATGGTGAACGTGCCGGAACACGATGCCCACCACAACCTGTCGCCCAAGGCGGTCGCGCGGCGGCTGCAGCGGGCGGGCAACATGTTCGCGGTCGGCATGCGCGCCTTCTTTTTCGCGGTTCCACTGGTGTTCTGGCTGTTCGGGCCGTATTTCCTGCTGGCCTCGTCGATCGGTCTGGTCATCGCGCTCTATCACCTCGATCGCTGCGAACCGGAGGACGCACCCGAAGCCGGTACCCAGCCCGCCGTTCCAACGCCAGCCATGCAGGCGGTCGCGCCCCAGGTCGTCTCCATGCAGGCGAAATACGCCAAATAACCCCCGTTCGAGGGCGGACCGAAGCGGGTCAGGGCCGGGTTTTGTAGAACGTCAGCGGCGTTGTGCCGGCCTTGGCCACGGCGGGTTTCAGTTTCCCCACCACGTGCATCTCGCAGCGCTTGCAGTCGAAGCGCAGGGTGAGTTTTTCGCTGCCGTTGACGAGCGTCAGCGGCGCGGCGCGCACCGTGCCCTGCACACCGGTGACGCCCTTGGCCTGCTTGGGGCACAGGCTCAACGAAAAACGCACGCAGTGCTTGGTGATCATCAGCGAGACCTCGCCGGTTTCCTCGTGGCTTTCGTAGGCTGCGGCGACGACACGAACGCCGTGCCTGGCATAGAAGTCGCGCGCCTTGTGGTTGTAGACGTTGGCGAGATAGCTGAGCGTGTCTTCGGGATAGATCGCCGGCGGCTCCGCCGGCTGGGCACGTTGCGGGCGCCGATACGCTTCTGTGCGCACGGCTTCCAGCGCGGCGACGGTATCGCGGCGCAGCGCATTGACGAAGGATGCCGGCACGAACCAGGGTTGCGACAGTTCCAGCGCCATCCCCCTGGCTGCAAACGGCGTGGTGCCGAGCTTGCCGAGATGCTCGCGCAAGGTGGCCTCGGCCCTGGCGGCGTCTTTCGCCGCTTCTTTCGCGTGCGCCGCTTCCACCGTGGCGCTGTGGCCATCCTCGTCGGTCAGCGTCAGCGCAAATCCTTCTGTCGTTTCGTCCAGCCGCAGCCACACGCCGATACGGCGTTCGCTGGATGCCTTGTCGAGCAGGCGGGTCCAGCTCATGTCCCGATTCCGGTTCACCAGCGTGCCGGCGCGCAGATCCTTGAAACTCGCCATCGGATCCTTCGGGAATACCCGCCACACGCCCTCGCCCAGCTTCTCGGCGCGGTTGATGGCGAGGCCGGCGAGCTCCTTCTGCAGCGTGTAGTAGCAGAGGCCGTCGCCGTTGTTGAGCACGATATCCGCATCGGTTTCCAGCTCCACCCATTTGTCGCCAAGTTTCAACACATGCCCGATGGGCAGGCCGGGATTCTTCGGCGTGTCGAACGCGCCGATGTCGTCCTTGCGGCCGCCGACGAAATAGTCGGTGAATTCGCGGTTGAAGTTCTGATTGGGGTCGGGCGTGAAGGCAAAGCTCGTGCGGCCGGAGGATGCGCGCGCGAACTCGGGGCGGCGCTCGATGAGTTCGTCGAGCAAGGTGCGGTAATGGGCGGTGATGTTCTTCACGTAGCCCATGTCCTTGTAGCGCCCCTCGATCTTGAAGCTGCGGATGCCGGCGTCGACCAGGGCCTCGAGGTTGGCACTCTGGTTGTTGTCCTTCATCGACAGCACGTGCTTGTCGTGCGCGACGATGCGCCCCTCCATGTCGGTGACCTGGTACGGCAGGCGGCAGGCCTGCGAGCAGTCGCCGCGGTTGGCGCTGCGACCGGTGTGGGCGTGGCTGATGTAGCACTGGCCGCTGTAGGCGACGCACAACGCGCCGTGGACGAAGAATTCGAGGGTCGTCTCGGGCCGCGTGGCGGGACGGATGGCAGCGATCTCGCCGAGATCGAGCTCGCGCGCCAGCACGATCTGGGAGAGCCCCACGTCCTGCAGGAAGCGCGCCTTCTCCGGGCTGCGGATGTCGCACTGGGTACTGGCGTGCAGCTGGATCGGCGGCAGGTCGAGCTCCAGCAGGCCCATGTCCTGGATGATCAGCGCGTCGACGCCGGCATCGTACAGCTGCCAGATCTGGCGGCGCGCCGGTTCGAGTTCGTCGTCGGCGAGGATGGTGTTGAGGGTGGCGAAGATGCGCGCGTTGTAGCGGTGCGCGTGCTCGGCCAGCCGCGCGATGTCGGCAATCTCGTTGGACGCCGCCGCACGCGCGCCGAACGACGGCCCGCCGATATACACCGCATCGGCGCCGTGGTTGACGGCTTCGATGCCGATGTCGGCGTCGCGCGCGGGCGCGAGCAGTTCGAGTTGATGGGGTTCCACAGGCGTTCCGACCAGCAAAACGCCATTTTATCCTGTTTACTTCGCGGGATCGCGGCTCGCCATGTGCAGATACGGGGTTTCCTTGACGGCCCTGAAGGCGAGGTTCAGCGTGATCTCGTTGCTGACGAGGAAGGCGTACTTGCCCATGTTGAAATCGGAACGCCTGACCGTGATGGTCGCCGTGGCGCCACAGGCATCCACCTTGTAAGCGGGATCCTGCGTGCACTGGAAATGGCTGATGGCCAGCGTCACCGGACGGGTCACGCCCTTGATCGTGAGATGGCCAGACAGGCTCGACTGCGCGCCGTCGAGCGTCATCCGGGTGGATTTGAAGGTGATCGCCGGATGCCTGGCCGTGTCGAAGAAATCCGCATCCTGGATCTTTTCGTTCAATGCAGACTGACCGGTATTCACCGAGGTGGCATCGATGGTCACCTCGGCCGACCCCGTTCCGGCGGCGAGATCGAGCACCATCCTGCCGCTGATCTTGTCGAAACGATGCGTCAGGCTGGATACGCCGAGGCTACGGTAGCTGAATTGGGACGAGGTCTGGCTGGCGTCGATGACGTAGGTTTCGGGCGCCGCCTGGACAGTGGCGGCACAGGCAGCCAGCACGGCTGACGTGGCGAGACGTTTCATGTGAGCTCCTTGTGCTAATGAACACCCGGATACTTCCGCTGGCGGCATGCGGCCAGCCCTCTCCCGGCCGTTACGCCTACCGGGGGGGGTGTTCCTCACCTGCAACCGGCGTGCCACGCCGGCGTGCCGCAAGATCTCACAAGAAAATTCAAACGAAACATATGCTTACGCAACCCCATCAAGCCAAACCCAGCCTGAAACAGACAAAACCCGACGGAAAACCAACGGCTTGCGGGGATTTCCAGGCAGCGATTCCCGCCCGGCACGACAGGTAAAACAGCCGTCCCGGAGGGCCGAGCCGACTGTTGCGCGGCCGGCCTACTGAGCGGCCGGCTGCTCCTTGATCGCCTCGATCGCCAGCGTCAACGTGACCTCGTCGCTGACGTAGGGGACGTTCTTGCCCATATTGAACGCCGATCGCTTGAGCTTCGTGGTGGCATTCGCACCGCAGGCTTCCACCTTCAGCATCGGGTGCGGCTGGCACTTGAAATGGGTGATGGTGAGCGTCACGGGCCGGGTCACGCCCTTGATCGTCAGGTCGCCCGCCACGCTCACCGGCCGGTCGCCCTTGAACTTCATCGTGCCAGACTTGAATGTGATCGTCGGATGGTTGGCGGTATCGAAGTAATCCGCAGCCTGGATGTGCTCGTTGAACAAGGCAAAGCCGGTGTTGACCGACGTGGCGTCGATGCTCACGTCGACCGAGCCGGTCTTGGCGGCGCGATCGAGCGTGATCTTGCCGCGGGTCTTGTCGAACGTGTGGGTCTGGTTGGAGTAGCCCAGATGGTTGTAGGTGAAATGCGGGTAGGTGTGATTGTTGTCGATGACGTAGGTGACCGGCGCAGCCTGGGCAGCGGCGGCAAGCGCGGCAAGCGCGGCAAGCGCAGTGACGAGGGCAAGACGTTTCATGGTTCTCTCCTGAAATGAATGGAACAGCGGGTCAGTTGCCGCTGGCGGCAATGCGGAATGTCACGCGTACTTCGTTGGCAACGGTGGCGACGTCCGCCCACATCCCTTCGCCGATGCCGAAATCGAGGCGCTTGAGGACAAAACCGCCGTCGAAGCTGGCGGCGTTCTTACCCGGCGTGTAGGTCACCGGCACCACCATCTCGCGGCTGCGGCCCTTGAGCGTGAGCGTGCCGCGCATCTCGTAGCGGTTGTTGCCCAGCGCGCGCACCTGCCTGGCGACGAAGATCGCCTTGGGATAGGCGCCGCGGTCGAACCACAACTTGCCGGCCGATTCGTCGTCGGCCTCGGACGAACCGGCGTCGATGCTGGCGAGGTCGATTTCGATCTTTGCGTGCGCGGCCTCGGGTCTGGCCGGGTCGAACGCCATGTCGGTTGAGAAGCGCTTGAAACCGCCCTTCACAGGCACGCCCATCTGGCGGAATTCGAAGTGGATCGTGCTCTGCTTCGGCAGTACCGTGCGGTATTCCACTGCGTGCGCTGCCGGCGTGGCCAGCACCGCCAACAGGGTCAATATCATTGCTTTCATGTGCGCCCCTTTCTGCCCCAGCCCATGCGCTGCAGGAACGGCTGGCGTTCGATGAAGTGGTGTTGCAGTGCCGCGCCCACGTGCAGGATGACCAGGGCCAACAGGGTGAAGTTCAGCGCCTTGTGCACCCCGGCGAGCCATTCCCCCAGATCGCGGTCCTTGCCGACCAGATCGGGCAGCGGCAGCACGCCGAACCACACGGTCTGGAAACCCTTGGCCGAACTCATCAGCCAGCCGGATAGCGGGATCGCGATCATCAGCAGATACAGCAGGCCGTGCACGATGGCGCTGGCATGGCGTTGCCAGGCCGCCATACCCGCAGGCAGCGCAGGCGGCGTGTGCGTCATCCTCCAGCCCAGGCGAAGGGCGGCCAGCACCAGCACGGTGATGCCGATCCACTTGTGGTAGCTGTAGAGCTTCAGCTTGTCGGGCGACAGCGGCAGCTCGTGCATGTACACCCCGAGCGGAAACGCCGCGAAGATCAGCAGCGCCACCAGCCAGTGCAGCACGACGGCGGGGGTCGAGTAGCGCGTCACGGCGTTCATGCCCGCCCCTTTCTGAAAACCTGTTCCAGCGCGCGCAGGGCGGCCTGCCAGCGCTTGTGCTCAGCGGGGCTCGCACCGGAAAAACGCGCTGCCATATGCGCCATGTGCGCAGGGAACACCTGGGAGAACAAGGCCTCCCCGGCTTTCGTCAGGCGCACGATCTGGCAGCGGCGGTCGCTGTCGTGCGCCACGCGTTCGACCCAGCCCCGATCGGCAAGGCGGTCGACCACGCCGGTGAGCGTACCCTTGGTGATGAGGGTTTTTTCCCCGAGTTCGGTGGCAGTCATGCCCGGGGTGTTGCCGAGCGTGGCGATGATGTCGAACTGCGGCGGCGTCAGCCCCAGCGCGCGAACGTGCGCGGCGGAATAGGCCTCGAACGCCTGGTAGCACTGCACCAGGGCCTGGACGGTCGGCAGAAATTCGGCGGATGGGTTCATGCTGTTCGATATTTGTTCCAACACGAACCAAATTAGTTCTTGTTAGAACAAAAGTCAAGACCGGCCCGGCGCAGGCTGGAAGCTGGGTTTGCATTCGAACCGGGATTGCGTTCCTTTCCGAACGCCATGCCACCCTAGCGCGCCTGCTCACGCCGCACTACGGCACACGCTTGCCGGCCTGCGCGTGCGAGATGGGCTTCCACCCCCACCGTCGTGGCGCAATGCCCGGATAGCGGATTCGCACGGTTCTCTCCCGCGAGGCGTTAGGCCAGACTGCGCGCCAACCGAGCAACCAGATGGGACATCGGTGTCGGGCGCGAGGCAGCACACGGCGTCTTGCACGCGCTGGAATGGGGCCGTCGGACCGTGGAGAGGGGATGCGGACACTGTCCGCTGCAAGGTGGCGATAAGCGCTGCGTATCGTCCCGATCCGAATCAGCGCCCGGCTTGAATCAAGGCTGGTCCCAGCGTGCCGCCGCCGCATCGTCGCTGGCGCGCGCTTCGACCCAGCGCTCGCCTTGCGGCGTTTCTTCCTTCTTCCAGAACGGCGCCTGCGTCTTCAGGTAATCCATGATGAATTCGCAAGCGGCAAAGGCTTCGCCGCGGTGCTGGCTGGCCACCGCCACCAGCACGATGGGGTCGCCCGGCAGCAGGCGGCCGACACGGTGGATCACGGTGACGTCGAGCAGGGTCCAGCGCCCACACGCCTCGGCGACCAGCGCGGCGAGTGCCTTCTCGGTCATGCCGGGGTAATGCTCCAGCGTCATCGCCTGCACGCCACTGCCTTCGTTCATGTCGCGCGCGAGGCCGACGAAGCTGGCGATGGCGCCGACGTCCGTGCGGCCCTGGCGCAGGGCGTCGACCTCGGCACCGAGATCGAAGGCTTCGCTCTGGACCAGGATCTTCATCGTGAAATGCGCGTTAACACGCCCTACCCCCCGGTCACCGGCGGAAAGATCGCGACTTCGGCGCCATCGGTCAGGCGCGCGTCGAGCGCGACAATGTCCTGGTTGACCGCCACCCGGAACGCCCGGCCCGCTGCCAGCTCCTCAGTCCACGCACCGCCGCGCGCCTGCAGCTGCGCGACCAGGTCGGCTGCCGTCGTGCCGGCGAAATCCAGGCTTTCCTCGGCCACGCCGAGGCGTTCGCGCAGGCGGGCGAAATAGAGAACGCGCAGCTTCATGCCAAAAGCTCCGAGAAGGGAATGAAGCGTACCCAGTCGCCCGGTTGCACGGTCTGGCCGATTTCGACGTCGACCAAGCCGTCAGCCCAGGCGCAGGAAGTCAGCACGCCCGAGCTCTGGTTGGAAAAGAGCGCCAGCTTGCCATTGGGCTGCAGGCGCGCACGCAGGAATTCGCGCCGCGCGCCCGGTTTCTTCCAGGCGAAATTCGCCTGCATCGCGAACGCGCGGTACAGCACGTCGGTCGCGCCCATGCGCTTCAGCAGGAAGGGCCGCACGAAGAGGCAGAAGGTGACGAAGGCCGACACCGGGTTGCCCGGCAGGCCGATGAAATCGGCCTCGCCCACGCGCCCATAGACGAGCGGCTTGCCGGGCTTCATCGCGACCTTCCACATCTCGACGCGGCCGAGTTTTTCGACCGCCGCTTTCACGTAGTCGGCCTCGCCGACCGACACGCCGCCGCTGGTGACGACCACGTCGGCTTCGCGCGCGGCCTGCGCCAGCGCGGCCTCGGTCGCTTCCAGCGTGTCGGGCACGATGCCGAGGTCGAGCAGCTCGCAGCCGAGGCCGTTCACCAGCCCGGTCAGCGTATAGCGGTTGGAATTGTAGATCTGGCCGGGCTGCAAGGGCGTGCCCGGGGAAACCAGTTCGTCGCCGGTGAAGAAGCACGCCACCTTGAGCTTCCTGTACACCGGCAGTTCGGCCAAGCCGACCGAGGCGAGGAGGCCCATTTCGGCGGCACCGATTCGGGTGCCTGCGGCGAGCACCTGCGCGCCGGCCTGGATGTCCTCGCCGGCACGGCGGATGTTTTCGCCCGGACGCGGCAGCGCATGGACGACGACCTCGTCGCCTTCGGTGCCGCAGTATTCCTGCATCAGCACGGCGTCGGCACCGGGCGGCACCGGCGCGCCGGTGAAGATGCGCGCGGCGGTTCCAGGCTGCAGGGGCGTGCCGACCGCGCCGGCGAGGATGCGCTGCGATACCGGCAGGCGCACGCCGGCCACCGTCACGTCGGCGACGCGCACGGCGTAGCCGTCCATCGCGCTGTTGTCCGCCGGCGGCACGGTGATCGCGGAGATCTGCGGCGCGGCGAGCACGCGGCCGAGTGCATCGGTCACGGACACGGATTCGCGTGCGGTCACGCCGCGAGCGCGTTCGAGCAGGGCATCAAGCAGTTGGTCGGCTGAGAGCATGGTCGAGGATGAAATCGGTAAGTTGGGAAACGGCATCGAGGTCGATATGGGGAAAACCCTGGGGCGGATCGACGTCGGACGCCACTGCCAGAATAGTCGGGTCGTCCGGAAACAGCCAGGGCTTGGCGGTCTCGGCCCGGTGCACTTCCAGCTTGGGAATCGCCTCGCGCTTGTAGCCTTCGACCAGCACCAGGTCGCACGCCGGCAGCTTGCCCAGCAATTCATCGAGCGTGGGCGGCGTGTTGCGGTGCTCGGTCAGCACCGCGGTGCGGTGGTCGGACGCCAGCAGGACCGCCGCCGCCCCAGCCTCGCGCGCGCGCCAGCTGTCCTTGCCGGGACGGTCGATGTCGAAGTCGTGGTGGGTATGCTTGATCACCGCCACGGTCAGGCCGCGTGCGCGCAATTGCGGCAGCGCGCGCTCGATCAGCGTCGTCTTGCCGCTGCCGCTGTAGCCTGCAATCCCGAACACCTTCATGTTTGCATTGCCAGTTCGACCGGATGGGGTTATATTTTTTCATATATAACCCGTTCCTGCCAAGCACCCACCATGAACGCAGCCGCTCCGCCCGATCCGCGTGGCCTCGTCGACCAGTTCGGCCGCCGCATCGACTACGTGCGGCTGTCGGTGACCGACCGCTGCGACCTGCGCTGCAGCTACTGCATGCCGGAAGGCTTCAAGGGCTTCGAGGAACCCGAACACTGGCTCGATTTCGACGAGATCGAACGCCTGATCGGCGCGTTCGCCCGCCTGGGGGTGCGCCGCATCCGGCTGACTGGCGGCGAACCGCTGCTGCGGCGCAACATTTCGGAGCTGGCCGGCCGCATCGCCGCCCTCCCCGGCATCGAGGATCTCTCGCTGTCCACCAACGCCACCCAGCTCGACAGGCATGCGCAGGCACTCAAGGCCGCCGGGGTGACCCGGCTGAACGTCAGCCTCGACTCGCTGCAGCAGGCACGGGTGGAACGGATCAACGGCCGCGACGTGCTGGCGAAGGTGATGGCGGGACTTTCCGCCGCCCAGGATGCCGGTTTCGCGCCGATCAAGCTCAACATGGTGGCGCTCGCCGGCACCAACGACGACGAGATCGACGAAATGGTCGCGTTCTGCATGGAACGCGGCTTCGTGCTGCGCCTGATCGAGGCGATGCCGATGGGCGCCACCGGCCGCAACGCCGAATACCTCGACCTGCAGCCGGTGAAGGAACGCCTGCGCGCGCAATTCGATCTCGTCGAAACCACGCTCCCCGGCGCCGGCCCAGCACGCTACCTCGGCACGCCCGACGGCCGCTTCAACGTCGGTTTCATCACGCCGATCTCGCAGCACTTCTGCGAAACCTGCAACCGCGTGCGCGTCGCCGTCGACGGCACTGCCTACATGTGCCTGGGGCAGGACGAGAAATTCGAGTTCCGCCCGCTGCTGCGCGCGGGTTGTCCGGACGCCGAACTCGACGCGGCGATCCTCGACGCGATCAATCTCAAACCCGAACGCCACGAATTCCGCGAAGCGCCGCACAAGATCATGCGCTTCATGTCGATGACCGGCGGCTGAAACCTCATTTCCCGCTGACCGTGCGGAATCCGGCGAACGGATCGCGCCGGTCGGGCAGGTAGAAATTGCGGAAGCCGCGACGCTTGAACACCGGATCGGTGACCGGCCCGCCGCCGCGCAATTCCCCGTGCGTATGGAACCAGGGCTGCGAATAGTCGCGATACGGATCGGGCGCGAAGCCCGGATACGGTGCGAACGGATCGCGCAGCCATTCCCACGCATTGCCCCATTGAAATGCCGGCTGCGCCGTCGCATGCAGCCACTGGGCCGCCGTGGGCAAACGCCGGCCCTGCCACGCGGCACACGCCTCGGCCTCGAAACGGTTCACGTGCAGCACCGGCAAATGGGAATCGAGCGGCAACCAGCGTTCGAAGCGGCGCACCTGCCAGCCGCCCCGCTCCTGCCGCCAGTACAGGGGATGGCGCGCGCCGCTGGCCTCGCGCCAGGCCCACCCGGCGTCCGACCACAGGCTGCGCTTCGCGTAGCCGCCGGCGCCGACGAATTCGGCAAACACCGCCTCCGGGACCGGGTTCGCGTCGATGTCGAAGGTTGCGACCGCCACCGTGTGGCGCCATTTTTCGTTGTCGAAAACGAAGCCGGCAGCGGGGCCGCTGCCGAGCTCCACCTCGCCCGCCGCACACGCCTGCCGCGGCGCAGCCGGCCCCGCAGCGAACTCGGAACGGCTGGGCGGCACATACCCCAGGTTCTGGAACGCCATCCACCCCGCCTCGATGTGCATCAGTTCGTGATAGAGGCTCAATTCGGCGTAGTACGCCAGATCATCGTCGAATTCGCGGCGCAGACGCGCGGCCACCGCCTCGGCCACCTGCATCGCGTAGGCGTCGACCGCCGCCGGCTGCAGCAGGGGCAGGTCCCAGCGCACGTCGTGCGGCACATTCGAGGAATCGTAAAAGGCGTCTGCGCCGGCCAGCAGGCTCTCCGCACGGCTGCCGTCGGGACGTTCACGCAGGCACCAGCGCTCCTGGAACCAGACGACGTGCCCGTATTCCCACAGCGGCGGATTCAGGTGGGCGGCACGCGGCCCCAGCCAGCCGCCAGCGGGCAGGCACGCGATCAGTGCGTGCAGGCGGCCGCGCGCCTCGTTCAGACGATCGATTAACTGCTCCGCGGTGTACGCGCTGATGGGCCGATTCGGATTCATGTTGTATAAAGCACTGTAGCCCATTGATGCATGACGGGCGCCCATTCCGACAGACGAACCGAACCATGAACGATCTCCAACCTACCCCCCCCATCCGCCTGACCCAGTTCTCCCATGGCGGCGGCTGCGGCTGCAAGATCGCGCCGGCGGTGCTGCGCGACATCCTCTCCGACACCCCCTTCGCGTCGCACGTCTCCGCGGCCTTCCCCGACCTGCTGGTGGGCATCGAGCACGGCGACGACGCCGCGGTCTACAAGCTCAATGAAGAGCAGGCGATCGTGGCGACCACCGATTTCTTCATGCCCATCGTCGACGACCCCTTCGAGTTCGGCCGCATCGCCGCCACCAATGCGCTGTCCGACGTCTACGCCATGGGCGGCAAGCCGCTGTTCGCACTCGCCATCGTCGGCATGCCGATCGGCAAGCTGCCCAACGACGTCATCCGCCAGATCCTCGCCGGCGGCGAGGCGGTGTGCAAGGCGGCCGGCATTCCCATCGCCGGCGGCCATTCGATCGACGCACCGGAACCGATCTACGGCCTCGTCGGCATCGGCGTGGTGAACCCGCGCAAGGTCAAGGCGAACGCCGGCGGCCAGGCCGGCGACGTCCTCATCCTCGGCAAGCCGCTCGGAGTGGGCATCTACAGCGCTGCGCTGAAGAAGGGCCTGCTCAGCAACGAACAATATGCGGCGATGATCGGCGCCACCACCCAGCTCAACACCGCCGGCGCCGAACTGGCCGACACGGCCGGGGTGCACGCGATGACCGACATCACCGGCTTCGGCCTGCTGGGCCACCTGCTCGAGATCACCCGCGCGTCGAAGGTGTCGGCGCAGGTCGAACTGGGTCGGCTGCCGCTGCTGCCCGGCGTCGGCGAGCTGGCGCAAGCCGGCCACGTCACCGGTGCCAGCGGTCGCAACTGGGCGAGCTACGGCGGCGAGGTACAGCTCGCCGACGGCCTCGTCGACTGGCAGCGCGCACTGCTGACCGACCCGCAGACCAGCGGCGGCCTGCTGGTGAGCTGCGCGCCGGACGCGAAGGACGCGGTGCTCGACGCCTTCCGCCGCCACGGCTTTGCCCACGCGACAGAGATCGGCCGGCTCGAGGCCGGCAGCCACGTGACGGTCGCGCCTTAGGTGTCGTTCACCTTCCAGGACTTCCCCGCCGCGCGCGACGACCTGCGCGCCGACGTCCTGGCCGGCCTCGCCGCCCGTCCCAAGGCCATTCCCCCGAAATACTTCTACGACGAGGCAGGCTGCCGACTGTTCGAGGCCATCTGCGCGCAGCCCGAATACGCGCTGTGCCGCACCGAGCGGACCCTGATGGCGACCCGCCTGCCCGACATCGCCGCGGCCGTCGGCGAGGTGGAATGCATCGTCGAGCCGGGCGCCGGGGACTGCGCCAAGGTGCGCCAGCTGGTCGACGCCCTGCGCCCCGCTCAGCTGACCGTCATCGACATCGCCGGCACGCCGCTGGCCGCAGCCGCGCAGGCCGTTTCGCTCGATTACCCGGACCTCGCCGTCTGCGCGCTGGCGATGGATTTCCTGCGCGACCTGGAAGCCGCAGCCGACTGGCTGCCACCTGGCCGCCGGCTCGTCTATTACCCCGGCTCCAGCATCGGCAATTTTCCGCCCGAGGCCGCGAGTGCCCTGCTCGCGCGCTTCCGCAAACTGGCTGGCGGCGACGGCCAGCTGCTGATCGGCTTCGACCTCAAGAAGGATCCGCAACGACTGCACGCCGCCTACAACGACGCGGCAGGCGTCACCGCCGCCTTCAACCTCAACCTGCTCAGCCGCCTCAACCGCGAACTCGGCGCCGATCTCGATCCGGCCCGCTTCCGCCATTACGCTTTCTACAATCCGCTGAAAGGCCGCATCGAGATGCATCTCGTCAGCCTGGTGGAGCAGGACGTCCGCGTCGCAGGCGAGCGTTTCCACTTTGCACTGGGCGAAACGCTGCACACCGAACACTCCTACAAGTTTCGCTGCGACGAATTCGTTTCGCTGGCCGCAAGCGCCGGCTGGAAACTGGCCGGCGAATGGACGCACGACGGCTTCGCAGTCCAGCTCTACGCTTGAGTGCCGGCCGGGTCAGGCGCGTCCGAACCGGGCGCGCACCCAGTGGTCGACTGACAGTTTCCCCGGCCCGGACAGCAGCAGCGGAACCAGCATGACCAGGTACATCAGCGGCAGCTTGTAGCCGTTGTCGCAGACGTTGTAGCCGTTGCCCGCGTGCACCGCCGCCCACGCGACCAGATCGAGCACGATGAGCCCCAGTGCCCAGAAGCGGGTGCCGAGGCCGACGGCCAGCGCAGCCGCCCCGGCCAGCTCGGTCCAGGTGGCCAGCTGCCAGCTGATTTCTGCCGGGACTACGCCGAAGGGAAACGGGAACGCCGCCTGGATCTCGGTAAACCAGTTGTCGCCGCGCCACTTTTCCAGTCCGGCCATGCCGAACTCGTAGGCCAGCAGCAGGCGGATGCCCAGCAGGCCGAGCCACGCCCCGGTCTGGTCGAAGCCGTGCAGGCAGCGTGCCGCGCAGGAAGAAATGCCCTTCATGTTCGTCTCCTAGGTTGTCGGTTAACCTTGCTGTCGGACGGGTCGCGCAAACCTTACAAGCCCGTAGAATTTCGACATGCCTACACTTGAATCGCTCGTCTTCGACAACGGCTTCGCCCGCCTGCCGGAATCCTTCTACTCGCGCGTCTGCCCGACGCCGGTGCCCGACCCCTATCTCGTTTGCCATAGCCCGGAAGCGCTGGCGCTGCTCGACCTCGACGAGGGCGAAATGGCGCGTCCCGAACTGATCGAGACGCTGGCCGGCAACCGCCTGCTGCCGGGCATGGACGCCATCGCCGCGCTCTACGCCGGCCACCAGTTCGGCCACTACGTGCCGCAGCTCGGCGACGGCCGCGCGATCCTCCTCGGCGAAGTGAAGAATGCGCGGGGCGAAGGCTGGGAAGTGCAGATCAAGGGCGCCGGCCGCACCCCCTACTCGCGCGGTGGCGACGGCCGCGCCGTGCTGCGCTCGAGCATCCGAGAATTCCTGTGCTCGGAGGCGATGCACGCGCTCGGCATCCCCACCACGCGCGCGCTCTGCATCGTCGGCAGCGACCATCCGGTCTACCGCGAGGAGGAGGAAACCGCGGCGCTGGTCACGCGCCTGGCGCCGAGCTTCGTGCGCTTCGGGTCATTTGAGGTCTTCTACTACCGCAACCAGGTCGAGCCGATCCGGCACCTGGCCGACTACGTCATCGCGCGCTACTACCCGGCACTCAAGGATCTCGCCGACCCCTACCCCGAATTCCTGCGCCAGGTCGCCCTGCGCACCGCCGAGCTGATGGCGCAATGGCAGGCGGTCGGCTTTTCGCACGGCGTGATGAACACCGACAACATGTCCATCCTCGGCCTCACGCTCGACTACGGCCCGTTCGGCTTCCTCGATGCCTTCGACCCCGGCTTCGTCTGCAACCATTCCGACATCGGCGGGCGCTACGCCTTCGACCAGCAGCCCGACGTCGCCGCGTGGAACCTGACCAAGCTCGCGCAGGCGCTGGTGCCGCTGATGTCGGTGGAAACCGCGTCGCAGGCGATCGGCGAATATCCGCAGGTGTTCGGCAAAGCCTACCTCGAACGTATGGCCGCCAAGTTCGGCCTGCCGCCCGGCAGCGAGGCCGCCGGCCTGGTCATGGACGCGCTGCAGTTGCTGGCGCAGAACCACGTCGACTACACGATCTTTCTGCGCCGGATGTGCGACTTCGACAGCCGCCCGGGCGCACTGAACGCGCCGCTGCGCGATCTCGTCCTCGACCGCGCGGCCTTCGACGCCTGGGCGGCGCGCTACGCCGCCGCGCTGCGCCAGCAGGGTTCGAGCGACGCCGAACGCGCTGCAGCAATGCGCGCGCTCAACCCCAAGTACATCCTGCGCAACCATCTCGCCGAAATCGCCATCCGCCGCGCCGCGGACGAACGCGACTACAGCGAGGTGAACCGCCTGCACGCGCTGCTGGCGCGCCCGTTCGACGAGCAGCCCGAACACGAGGCCTACGCCGCCGAACCGCCTGACTGGGCGAGGAAGATTGAGGTAAGCTGCTCTTCGTGAATCGCGTCCCCGTCCTGCTCGCCTGCCTGTCGACCGCTGCGCTGCTCGCCGCCTGCAGCGCGCAACCCATCCAGCGCAAGGACGGCAGCAGCAGCGTACGCAGTTTCAGCATGAAGGAGTTGGCCAAGGGCGACGTCGACACGGTGATCGAGATCCACCAGCAGGAAATCCTCGCCATCCTGAAGAGCCTCACCCTCAAGCTCTATCGCCGCAATCCCAACGAGTGGCGCAAGTCCGGCTTTGCCAGCGCCGACGAAGCCGCCACTGCCCTGTTCAAGCCGCTGGACCACTGGCATCTTGAGCCGCAGAAAAACCTCCCCTGGGAAACCGTCCTGCTCGAACCCTGGCGCGCCGATTTCGCCGGCGACCGCGTGCAGTCCCTGATGAACGGCCTGCTGGTCATGCACATGGCGGCCTTCAACCACCAGACCGAGTTCTACCTGCTGACCGAAGTGGATGCGCAGAAGCTCTACAACGCCGCGCGCAACACCGAGGCAGTGGTGTGGAAGCTCTCCAGCGCCAGAAACGAAGCGGGCGAGCCCGTGCTGCTTTCCAACGGCGTCGACGGCAAGGGCGTGCCCAACCTCAGCTTCGAGCGCGAATTCGGCAAGCTCATCGGCATCCAGGACACGCTCGCCCGCATCGTCGAAGACAAGAGCAACCGCGCGATCCGCTTCGGCGAGGTCAACGTCGCCAGCATGGTGTTCCTGCCGATCTGATGACGGCCGACGCCTATTCATATTGTGCGTCCCTCACGCGCGACCAGTGGGCCTGGGAATTCCTCCGCCGCAACCCGGACTACCAGCGCGACTACTGCGCCTTCATCGCGATCTGGCGCACCCTCGAAGCCGACTACGGCGCGCCGCCGAATCGGGATTTTTCAAGATGGAAGCTTGACCCACGCGCCTACGGCCCGCTGCCGGGCAACGCCGAACTCGCCGCATCCGGCGGCGAGCTGTGCACGGTCGACGACGACCGCGTCCTGCTCGAATGCTGGATGGGCGCCAAATGGGGCTTCCACAAATTCCCGCTCGACCCCGAGCGCGTCGCGCCCGGTCCGGACGAACTGTCGTGGCGTCCGCCACCACCCGCAGCGTCCATCGACCCGGCCTACCGGCTGGATCTCAGCTTCGATCTGTCGCTGCCGCTGCCGCCGCAACTCGAAGCCGCAAAATTCCGCCTCGCCAGCCGCGTCGCCGAACTGCGCCGGGAAGGCCTGGCCGCGCCGAAAACCGTGACTAACCAGCGCGAACGCTGGACCACGATGCTGGGCCTGCTCGACGGCGCCACCGCGCCACATGCCGACAGCGCAGCACTGCTGATCGAAGCGCGGGCGCTGGTTGCGGGCGGCTACCGCGAGATTCTGCGGCTGGCGAATGGTGACGCGAAATGAACGCCTACGACGGCTTGAACAGACAAGGCCGCGCAGCCTTTTCATGACGTAATATCAAGACCGACGTGACCGATAAGCTTAGCTATCAACATCTTGGTAACGAAAATTCCCTGCCTCTATATAAAAATGCTCGGACCATGAACCCCTTGAATAACTGTTGGCATCATCAATGAGCACCGACACTGACGACTTTTATAGATGGAATGATGAGCTTTCTGACCGAGAGACATTTTTCATTGGAAAGGTTATCGCCCACTGGGGGGCGCTTGAGCATGAAGTCTTTGTGCAAACGCTCATGACATTCGACGCTCCAGATGGTGAAGAAGTGGCCTTGCCAAAAGCCATGAACAATTTGCAGTTCACCGATGTATTGAGCCTTTGGAAAGAACGTGTCGCCGACAAGACGGATGGCAAACGCGGAGAGGCCTTGCAACAGCAGTACGAAAGGATTCTCAAATTAAAGGACTATAGAGATGCACTTGTTCATGGCATGTGGAGATGGTCCAGTGGTGAACTAGCCAAGATCAGCGCCGTTCGCGTTCGCAAGAAGGAAATAGTTTCTGTGCAATTCACCGCCGATGATCTTGAGAATTTCTACGGTCGCCTTGGAAGCATCAATTTCAAGCTTAGGTTTCCTGGCGGCCTCGAAGAGTTTGCGCAGAAACGGGACGAAGTCGGCTATTACGCTAGCCGCTGGTGGCTAAGTGTCATGACAGGTGATCCCTTGGCCGGCGAATGGCTTAAGAATGAGCCATGACGCTCAAGCGTTAACAAACAAAACCGGGGCACATGGCCCCGGTTTTGTTTTTCCGCGCGGAAGCACGTTGCTTCCGCGAACCCGCCTTTAGGCGAAATTCGCCTCAGCAAACTTCCAGTTCACCAGCTTGTCGAGGAAGGTCTCGACGAACTTGGGACGCAGGTTGCGATAGTCGATGTAGTAGGCGTGCTCCCACACATCCACGCACAGCAGCGCCTTGTCGCCGGTGGTCAGCGGGGTGCCGGCGGCGCCCATGTTGACGATGTCGACCGAGCCGTCGGCCTTTTTCACCAGCCAGGTCCAGCCGGAACCGAAGTTGCCCACGGCGCTGGTCTGGAAGGCTTTCTTGAATTCATCGTAGCTGCCCCACTTCTTGTTGATGGCGTCGGCCAGCGCGCCGGACGGGGCGCCGCCGCCGTTGGGGGTCAGGCAGTTCCAGAAGAAGGTGTGGTTCCACACCTGGGCGGCGTTGTTGTAGATGCCGCCGGCGGGTGCGCTCTTGACGATGTCCTCGAGCGACTTGCTTTCGAAGTCGGTGCCCTTGATCAGGTTGTTGAGGTTGGTGACGTAGGCCTGGTGGTGCTTGGCGTAGTGGTATTCGAAGGTTTCCTTGGACATGTGCGGCGCGAGCGCGTCCATGGCGAAGGGCAGTGCGGGCAAAGTGTGTTCCATAACTCTCTCCTGATATTGAACAAACGATAAATGATAGTGCCTTGACCGGGCATTGCAGATGCCGCAACGCCAACAGGGTTTCCGCCGCTGGAAAGAAAAAGGGCCGGTATGACCCGACCCTGATTCTTTGATTTATTGGTCGGGGCGAGAAGATTCGAACTTCCGACCCCCTGCACCCCATGCAGGTGCGCTACCAGGCTGCGCTACGCCCCGACGAAGCCCGAGATTCTATCAGAGGAGCTGCGCCTGGCGGAAGCCCTTTAGGGTCTGTTCACACTATTTTTACGCCTGCGGCGAGGTCGATTCGGGATGCAGCCCGCGAAGCAGGGTGCGCCGCTGTGCGGGCACAGCAAGCGGACTGCGACAAAGGGATGCGCCCGAATCGACCCGCCCCTCCGGGTTGGCGCGAGAAAGCACGTCTGCGGCGTTGCGCCGCTTGGCAAGGGGTGACCCTTCTCAGCGCGACGCGTCTTGCATCCATCGCTTTCTCGCGCCAACGCAGGCGCAAAAATAGTGTGAACAGACCCTAACCCAATATTTTCAGAATCGCGGAGATTTCGCTACGCAGTCTGCCCACGTCCAGTGCCGACGTGGCGGCGGCTGCGGGCACGGCTTCCGGGCAGGCCTCAGCATCGTGCTCGAGGCGCTGGCGCGCACCGCTGATGGTGAAGCCCTCTTCGTACAGCAGCTCGCGGATACGGCGGATCAGCAGCACCTCGTGATGCTGATAATAGCGGCGGTTGCCGCGCCGCTTGACCGGGCGCAGCTGGGTGAATTCCTGTTCCCAGTAGCGCAGCACGTGCGGCTTGACCGCGCACAGCTCCGACACTTCACCGATGGTGAAATAGCGCTTGGCCGGAATCGGCGGCAGGTCACTCCGGGCTGGGCGTTCCAATTTGGGCGCCTTCGACCTGCGACTTGAGTTTCTGGCTGGCGTGGAAGGTCACCACGCGGCGCGCGGAGATCGGCATTTCCTCGCCGGTCTTGGGATTGCGGCCGGGGCGCTGCGGCTTTTCACGGCACTGGAAATTGCCGAAGCCGGACAGCTTGACGATGTCGCCCTTTTCGAGGGCCGCACGAATTTCATCGAAGAACGACTCGACGACGTCCTTGGCTTCGCGCTTGTTCAAACCCACTTTTTCGAACAGCAGTTCGGCCAGATCAGCTTTGGTCAGGGTGGTCATGGTCGTATTGGCAGGATGAGTGGTGAAAATCAGGATCAAACACGCAAGCTGGCGTTGCACTGACGAAGCGCGGCATCGACCAGTCTCTGCACTGCATCTTCCACTTCCTGATCCGTCAATGTGCGTTCAGTATCTTGCATAACTACCCGGATTGCAAGGCTTTTTTGACTTTCAGGCACGCCCTTCCCGCGGTAGTCGTCGAATACGTCGATCGCCCGCACCTGCGCCGGGGCCGCCGCCCGCAAGGTTTCCAGCAGCTCGCCCACGGGCGTATGCGCATCCAGCACGAAGGCGAGGTCGCGCCGCACCTGCGGGAAGCGCGACAGCCCGCCATGGCGCGGCAAGGCACGCTGCGCCAGCGCGCCGCTGTCGAGTTCGAACAACACCGGCGCGGCCGGCAGGTCGAACGCCTGCACCAGGCGCGGATGCAGGGCGCCGAGCCAGCCGATGGCCCGGCCGCCGGCCCAGAGTTCGGCGCACTGCCCGGGATGCAGGGCGGGATGCGCCCCGCGGCGGGCGTCGAGCGCCTGCCCGAACACGCGCTCGAGGTCGCCCTTGAGGTCGAAGAAATCGACGCGCCGCGCCGCTGCGCTCCACTGCTCCGGCAGGGCATCGCCATAGGCCAGTCCGCCCAGCTTCATCGGCTGCGCGTCGAGCGAGGCGTAGACCCTGCCCAGTTCGAAGATGCGCACACGATCCTGCTGGCGGTTGAGATTGTGGCGCAGCGTCTCGATCAGGCCGCCCCACAGCGTAGTGCGCATCGCCGACAGCTGGCTGGCGATGGGATTGGCGAGCGGCAGCGGGCGGGCGTCCGGATCGAGCGCGGTTTCCCACGCCGGATCAACGAAGCTGTAGGTGACGACTTCCTGGTAATCCAGCCCGACCAGCATCTGCCGCAGCGCGTCGTCGGCCAGCACTCGCTCGTCCTGCGGCAGCATGCGCGACGGCGCCGCCGGCGGCTGCGCCGGGATGTTGTCGTAGCCGAACAGGCGCACCGCCTCTTCGATCAGATCCTCCTCGATCGCGAGGTCGAAGCGGAAGCTCGGTGGCGTGACGACCAGGCTGTCGTCGCGGCGTTCGACCGCAGCACCCAGCGCAGCGAGGCCGCGCGTCACCTGGTCGGTGTCGAGTTCGATGCCGGCCACACGCTGCAGGCGCGCCAGCCGCAGGGTGATCGGCTCGCGCGACGGCAAGGCCGCCACGGCTTCGGTGACGGGGCCAGGCTGGCCGCCGCAAATGTCGATGAGCAGCTGGGTGGCGCGTTCCATCGCCTGGCGGGTGGCGCCGAAGTCGACGCCGCGCTCGAAGCGGTGCGACGAATCGGTCGACAGGCCCAGTCGTCGCGCACGCCCGGCGATCGCCGCCGGTGCGAAGAACGCGGCTTCCAGCATGACGTCGACGGTGAAACGCTCCACGCTGGTCGGCTGCCCGCCCATGATGCCGGCGAGCGCGACCGGCCCGCTGGCGTCGGCGATCACCAGCATGTCTGGCGCAAGCTCGGCGGTCTGGCCGTTGAGCAGCTCGAGCTTTTCCCCTGCACGCGCCAGGCGCACTTCGATGCCGCCGACGAGGCGCGACAATGCGAACGCGTGCATCGGCTGGCCCAGTTCGAGCAGCACGTAGTTGGTGATGTCGACCGGCGCCAGCAGCGGACGGATGCCGCTGCGCTCCAGCCGCTCGGCCATCCAGCGCGGCGTCGGCGCCTGCGCGTCGATTCCGCGCACCACCCGCGCCAGATAGCGCGGGCAGGCGTCCGCCGCGGATACCTGCACCGGAATGGCGTCGTCGATGCGCGGGGCGACCTCGACGGCCTGCGGCAGGTGGACCTGGGCGCCGGTAATCGCGCCAATCTCGCGCGCCAGCCCCTGCATCGACAGGCAATCGGCGCGGTTGGGCGTGAGCTTCAGGGTAATCAGCGTGTCGTCGAGATTGAGCCAGGAGCGGAAATCCTCGCCCACCGGGGCGTCGCCGGGCAGCACCATGAGGCCGTCGGCCGCGCCTTCCAGACCGAGCTCCTTGGTCGAGCACAGCATGCCGAAGGACTCGACGCCGCGCACCTTGGCGACCTTGATCTCGACGCCGGGCAGCTTCGCCCCGGGGCGCGCGCACGGCACCTTGAGGCCGGCCGCCGCATTCGGCGCGCCGCACACGATGGTGACCGGCGCGGCTTCGCCGACATCGACCTGGCACACGCGCAGGCGATCGGCGTCGGGGTGTTTTTCCGCCGACAGGATTTCGGCCACGACCACGTTGTTGAACGGCGGCGCGGCCGGAGTCAGCGCCTCCACTTCGAGACCCGCCATGGTCACGGCGTGGGCCAGCTGGGCGGTATCGAGCGCAGGGTTCACCAGGCTGCGCAACCAGGCTTCGGAAAATTGCATGATCAGTGCGCTCTATTAATTGAATTGCTTGAGGAAACGCAGGTCGTTCTCGAAGAACAGGCGGAGGTCGTCGACGCCGTAACGCAGCATCGCCAGTCGTTCGACGCCGAGACCGAAGGCAAAACCGACGAAGCGCTCGGTGTCGATGCCGACGTGCCTGAACACGTTGGGATGCACCATGCCGCAGCCAAGCACCTCCAGCCAGCCGGTATGCGAGCACACGCGGCAGCCTTCTCCGCCGCACATCACGCAGCCGATGTCCATCTCGGCCGACGGCTCGGTGAAGGGGAAGAACGAGGGGCGGAAACGCACCGGCAGGTCGTCGCGTTCGAAGAAATTGCGCATGAAGTCGGCCAGCACGCCTTTCAGGTCGGCGAACGACACCGATTCGTCGACCCACAGGCCCTCGACCTGATGGAACATCGGCGTGTGCGTGACGTCGGAGTCGCAGCGATACACCCGCCCCGGCGCGATGATGCGCATCGGCGGCTGATGATTCTGCATGTAGCGCACCTGCACCGGCGAGGTGTGGGTGCGCAGTAGTTCGCCGCCCTGCAGGTAGAAGGTGTCGTGCATCGCGCGCGCCGGATGGTCTTCCGGGATGTTGAGCGCGGTGAAATTGTAGAAATCGGTCTCGATCTCGGGACCGGTCGCAACCTCGAAGCCGATCGAGTGGAACAGCGCCTGGATGCGCGAAAGCGTGCGCGACACCGGATGCAGACCGCCGCGCGCCAGGCCGCGCCCCGGCAGGGTCACGTCCAGCGTCTCGGCCGCCAACTGGCGATCCAGTTCGGCCTGCTGCAGCGCGTCGCGGCGACCTTTCAGCGCCGCCTCGACTGCCTGCTTGGCCTCGTTGATGCGGGCGCCGGCGGTCTTGCGTTCGTCGGCAGGCATTGCGCCCAGGCTTTTCAGCAGTTCGGTGAGCTGGCCGCTCTTGCCGAGATAAACGGCCTTGACCTGTTCCAGGGCCGGCAGATCGGCACACCCCAGGATGGCGGCAAGGGCTTCGGCAACGATTTCGTTCGGATTGCGCATGGCGGTTATTTGGAAAATCTCAAATTCGTCCACGAAGGACACGAAGCCTGCGCATCAAAATCCTGTGCGTTTCGTGCGTGTGCTTCGTGGACAAAAGTTTCAAGTCAGCACCAACAAAAAAAGGCCTTGCGGCCTTTTCTTGTTGCTTCGGTGTTGCTTACGCAGCGAGCTTGGCCTTGACCTGATCGACGATCTTGGCAAAGGCGTCCTTGTCGAAGATCGCGATGTCGGACAACACCTTGCGGTCGATCCCGATTTCGGCGCGCGACAGACCGTTCATGAACACGCTGTAGGTCAGGCCGTGCTGACGGGCTGCCGCGTTGATACGGGCAATCCACAGGGCGCGGAACTGGCGCTTGCGCTGACGGCGGTCGCGGTAGGCATACTGCCCCGCCTTCATCACCGCTTCGTTGGCGACGCGGAATACGTTCTTGCGACGGCCGCGATAGCCTTTGGCGGCATCGAGGATTTTCTTGTGGCTGGCACGGGCGGTTACGCCCCGTTTGACGCGTGGCATGCTTTCTCTCCTTTATGCGTAGGGCAACATGCGTGCAACCGCTTTGTGGTTGCTGGCGTTGACGGTTTCCATCCCGCGCAGCTGGCGCTTACGCTTGGTGCTCTTCTTGGTGAGAATGTGACGCATGAACGCGTGCGAGCGCTTGAACCCGCCGCCGCCCAACGCGCGGAACCGCTTGGCGGCGCCGCTCTTGCTCTTCATCTTAGGCATGATGCTTCCTTTTATTTCATGCGGTCAGGTGACCCCGCGACGCGGAATGCTTCACCAACCCGACTGCACGTATGGTGGCGTTTTTACCCTCTCGGGCTGAGAAACGCCGGTCTCGTAAGACTCAAATCTTCTTCTTCGGCGCCAGCATCATCACCAGCTGACGGCCTTCCATCTTGGGGAACTGCTCGACCACCGCCAGTTCGGCCAGATCGCCCGCGACACGCTTCAGCTGATTCATGCCGATTTCCTGGTGAGCCATTTCGCGCCCCCGGAAACGCAGCGTGATCTTGGTCTTGTCGCCCTCTTCCAGAAACTTGATCAGATTGCGCAGCTTGATCTGGTAATCGCCCTCGTCCGTGCCCGGACGAAACTTGATTTCCTTGATCTGGACCTGCTTCTGCTTCAGCTTGGCTTCGTGCTGCTTCTTGCTTTCCTGGTACTTGAACTTGCCGTAGTCCATGATCTTGCACACGGGCGGCTGTGCCGTCGGTGCAATTTCCACCAGGTCCAGGTCCGCTTCTTCCGCCTGGCGCAGGGCATCGTAGAGTTTCACGATGCCAAGCTGTTCGCCTTCGGTACCGACCAAACGCAC
This sequence comes from Pseudomonadota bacterium, assembly GCA_021811235.1. GTDB lineage: Bacteria > Pseudomonadota > Gammaproteobacteria > Burkholderiales > Thiobacillaceae > Thiobacillus. Next base: position 182,556 of record JAJZPG010000001.1, read on the forward strand.
TTCAGGCGCGGTTATCTCGCCGTTGATGCGTGTCTGCTTCTTTTCTGTCGCGATGAGCCGTTCTCCAAATCAAAACCCGGCGCCGAACGCCAAGGCAAAAAGGGTCAAACAATAAACAAAGAAGGCGCGGGAGCCATCCCGACGCCTTGTTTGACCGCGCTTACTGGCGCGCCAGCGTTTCCGCTTTCAGGCGCGCAATGAAGTCTTCCAAACCGAGCTGCCCCAGGTCCTGGTTGCCGCGGGCACGGACGGCGACCACACCGGTCTCCATTTCCTTGTCGCCGACGACCACCTGATAAGGCAGCTTCTGCAAGCTATGTTCCCGAATTTTATAGGTAATTTTATTATTACTCAAGTCCGCCGCCGCCCGGATGCCGGCCGCGCGCAGCGCCTGGGTGACCTGCTGCGCATAGCCCTCCTGGCGCTCGCTGATGTTCATCACCATCACCTGCACCGGCGCCAGCCACAACGGGAAGTTGCCGGCATGGTGCTCGATCAGGATGCCGATGAAGCGCTCCATCGAGCCGAGGATGGCGCGATGCAGCATCACCGGGATCTTGCGGCTGTTGTCCTCGGCGACGAATTCGGCGCCGAGGCGCACCGGCAGGTTGAAATCGAGCTGGATGGTGCCGCATTGCCACAGGCGACCGAGCGTGTCCTTCAGCGTGAACTCGATCTTGGGGCCGTAGAACGCGCCCTCGCCCGGCTGCAGGTCGAACGCGAGGCCGTTCTTCTCCAGCGCCGCAGCCAGCGCCGCTTCGGCCTTGTCCCAGCTCTCGTCCGAGCCGACCCGCTTCTCCGGCCGGGTCGACAGCTTGACCAGCACGTCGTGGAAACCGAAGTCCGCGTAGACCTTCTGCAGCATGACGATGAAGTCTGCGACTTCCTGCTCGACCTGCTCCTCCATGCAGAAGATGTGGGCGTCGTCCTGGGTGAAGCCGCGCACCCGCATGATGCCGTGCAGCGCGCCCGACGGCTCGTTGCGGTGGCAGGAGCCGAACTCGGCGAGGCGCAGCGGCAAGTCGCGGTAGGAATGCAGGCCGCTATTGAATATCTGCACGTGGCCCGGGCAGTTCATCGGCTTCACCGCATAGTCGCGATTCTCCGACGCGGTGGTGAACATGTTGTCGCGGTAGTTCTCCCAGTGGCCGGATTTTTCCCACAGCGTGCGGTCCATCACCGCCGGGGTGCGCACCTCTTGGTAGCCGTAGTCGACGAACTTCTGCCGCATGTACTGCTCGATCTGCTGCCACACGATCCAGCCCTTGGGATGCCAGAACACCATGCCCGGCGCCTCGTCCTGCATGTGCAGCAGGTCGAGTTGCTTCGCCAGCCGGCGGTGGTCGCGCTTCTCCGCCTCCTCCAGGCGATGGAGGTAGGCCTCGAGGTCTTCCTTTTTCGCCCAGGCGGTGCCGTAGATGCGCTGCAGCATCGCGTTCTTCGAGTCGCCGCGCCAGTAGGCGCCGGCGAGCTTCATCAGCTTGAACGCGCGCGGCAGCTTGCCGGTGGACGGCAGGTGAGGGCCGCGGCAGACGTCGAACCACTCGCCCTGGCGGTAGATCGAGAGCTCCTCGCCCTTGGGGATCACCTCGTCGATGATCTGCACTTTGTAGGTTTCACCCAGTTCGGCGAACACCTTCATGGCCTCCTCACGCGACCAGACCTCGCGCTGGATCGGCAGGTCGCGCTTGACGATCTCGTCCATGCGCTTCTCGATCTTTTCCAGGTCTTCCGGCGTGAAGGGCGTGTCGCGCGCGAAGTCGTAGTAGAAGCCGTCCTCGATCGCCGGGCCGATGGTCACCTGGGTGCCCGGATACAGTTCCTGCACCGCCTGCGCCATGACGTGCGCGGCGTCGTGGCGGATGAGATCCAGCGCCTCGGCATCCTTGGCGGTGACGATGGCGAGCGCCGCATCGCGGTCGATCAGGTGGCTGGTGTCGACCAGCCTGCCGTCGACCTTGCCGGCGAGCGCCGCCTTGGCAAGGCCGGCGCCGATGGACGCTGCGACCTGGGCGACCGTGACCGGCCCATCGAACTGGCGGGCCGAACCATCGGGAAGCGTGACATTGACCATTTTTCTTCAGACTCCGGAAACGAAAAAAGCGCGGACCGGCCGCGCTTTTCGGGTACTGCTTTTTCAAAGGTTGCAGATTGTCTGCGAACAGCTGTGCGCCGGGGTTTATCCTGTGACAGCCAAGCTAGTTCGCGGTGACATTTCGCAACCTCCAGAGGTCATCCCGACCCGATGAATATTGGTAGGCGCGATTGGACTCGAACCAACGACCCCCACCATGTCAAGGTGGTGCTCTAACCAGCTGAGCTACGCGCCTAATGCGGGGCGCATCATAACCGAAACGGCGTGCGCGTGTCGAGAGGAAAACCCGTCATTCCGGATATTTCGCCGGCCCGCCTTCAGTCCACCATCACGCAGCGCTGGCCCGCCCAAGTGCGCAAGCGCTCGAAATCTTCCGCACGGATCACGGAAAGCGGGCGTGTCTGGCCCAGTTCGCGCTCGATATGCACATGCGTCAGCGCCTTGCCTTCTGCCAGGGCGGCATACTGCGACGCCACGATGGCCTGTTCGATTTCCGCGCCCGAATAGCCTTCGCTGAGTTCAACCAGGCGCGCCACTCCGAATCCAGCCGGGTCGAGACCGCGTTTCTTGAGATGCAGGCCGAAAATGATTTCGCGTACCGACGCGGCCGGCAGATCAACGAAAAAGAGTTCGTCGAAACGTCCCTTGCGCAGCAATTCCGGCGGCAGCCGGCTGATGTCGTTGGCGGTGGCGACGACGAACACCGGGTTATCGCGCTCGCTCATCCAGGTCAGCAAGGTACCCAGGATGCGCTGCGAGACCCCGTCGTCGGCCTCCCCCGCCGAGATCCCTTTTTCGATTTCGTCCATCCACAGCAGGCACGGCGCCATGCGTGACGCTTCGTTCAATGCCTGCCGGAGATTCTTTTCGGTTTCGCCGATGTACTTGTTGTAGAGGCCGGCGAAATCCAGCCGCAACAGGGGCACTTTCCAGCTTCCCGCCACCGCCTTGGCAACCAGGCTTTTACCCGCCCCCTGCACGCCGAGCAGGAGAATCCCCTTGGGAAGCGGCAGACCTGGCGCAAGCGCGGGGTTCTGGAAGACGGCCTGCCGCTGGCCGACCCAGGTCTTGAGGCGCGCGAATCCACCCACATCGTCCAGCGTGACGTCGGGCAATTCCATTTCCAGGGCAGTCGCTTGCTGATCCTGCTTGAATCGCGCAATGCGTTTGACATCGCCCAGATTGAGTTCGCCATCCCCATTGATCGCCTGTCGAATCAGGCGCTGCGCCTCGTCTTCGCCCAGGCCGGCAAGCTGATGCACCAGCAGCGGCAGGATGTCACGATCAATATGCAGGCTGCGCCGCGTATCACGCTGCCATCGGTCCAACTCCTCTTTCAGCAGCGTACGCACGCGATCCGCCGAGATGCCCGGCATGGCCAGCCGCGCCGACATGCGGGCCAGTTCCGGCGGCAGATCGAGCGCGGGACTCACGAACAGCAGGGTGCGGTCGCGCCGGTAATGATCGAAGGCGATCTCGCGCACCAGGCGCACATTCAGCGGATGGGTGAAAAACGGATGTGCATCCAGAAACACGTACAGGCCGTTCTGCGCCGTGGTATCGACATGCTTCAGCGCATCGGTGAAGTCGCTGGTGTTGTACACCGCGCTCGTTTCGGTGCTGCGCTTGAGCCCATCCGCGAGGCTCCAGACAAATAGCGGAACATCGCGTGCCCTGCAGACTTCCCCCACGCGCGCGAGAAGGCGCGATTCCTCGTGGGTCTCACTGATCAGAATCGGGAAGCGCGCATCGAGCAGCGTGTTGAGATCGTTACTGAATTCCGGCATGTCGGGGAACGGTCAGGATCGTACTGGCCAAGAAGGCCGCAAGATTAGCCTGCACACGCACTTCACGCCAGTGGCCAGCGCCGGATGGCCTCGTAGTGAGCGCCGTCGGATTCGGTGACCGACTGCACCAGTACGAACTCGCTGACCGGCCAATGCACCGGGGCGCACGCAGGCACCTCGCCGCCTTGGGATTTTCGTAGCAGCGTGACATGCGGCACGTGCGGGCGCGGGTCGATGGGAAACCCGGCGGCCTGGAGGGCGGTATTCAACGCGCCGACCAGTTCGAGGTGCTGCGGCGGCGTCTGGCTCGCGCCCAACCAGCCGATGCGGTTGTGCCGCCAGTAGCCGGCCTGATCGAGGATCAGTTCGTATGCGTCGGTCCGGACGGCGTCCGCGCAGGCGGTCAGGGTATCCAACTGCCCGATCGGCGTGCTGCCGAGGAATGCCAGGGTGATGTGCAAGGTATCCGCGCGCATGCGACGCCCGCCCCAGTGCTGGTGCAGCCATTTGCCGGTGCGGTTGAGGGCGTCGCGGGTGGCGTCGTCGGGCCACAGGGCGAAGAACAGCCGCAGCGACTTATTTGAGTTTTCCATCACGCATAATTGGATTCCCGTTCAGTCTTAGCCTGTCCGGAGCATGGCGAAGGATATGTCCGAATGGGCACAGGGCCACTTCGGCAAGCTCAGGACAGGCTTCGACAAGCTCAGCCCGAACGGTGACTGAGAGCCTGTCATGACTTACGGAATCTCAAACAGGCTCGCCTGATTCAGCCACGCCCGATCAGGCACACCGCCTCGGCGGCAATGCCCTCGCCGCGCCCGGTGAACCCGAGCTTCTCGGTCGTGGTCGCCTTGACGTTGACGCGCTCGACGGCGATGCCGAGGTCGACCGCGATGTTCTCCGTCATCTGCGCGATGTGCGGCGCCATCTTCGGCGCCTGCGCGATGATGGTGGCGTCGACGTTGCCGGCGGTCCAGCCGCGTTCACGCAGTTGTTCGGCGACGCGGCGCAGCAGGAGACGGCTGTCGATGCCGGCGAAGGCCATGTCGGTGTCGGGAAAATGCCGGCCGATGTCGCCCAGGCCTGCCGCACCCAACAAGGCATCGCAGATCGCGTGCAGCAGTACGTCGGCGTCGGAGTGCCCGGCGAGCCCCAGGTGATAGGGAATGACGACGCCGCCGACGATGAGCTTGCGGTTCTCGGCGAAGGCGTGCACGTCGAAGCCGTGGCCCACTCGAATGTCACTCATTCAACTTCCCCAGAATCAGGCCCGCCAGTTCCAGGTCCTGCGGATAGGTGACCTTGAGGTTGCGGCTGTCGGACTCGACGAGACGCGGCTGCAGACCCATTTTCTCGATCGCCGAGGCCTCGTCGGTCATGTCGCTGCCGGCGGCGCGCAGGGCCTGAACCAGCATGCCGTGACGAAACATCTGCGGCGTTTGCGCCTGCCACAGGCCGGCCCGCGGCACGGTGGCCTCGACCCGCGTGCCGGATGCGGTATCGGCAGCCGCGCGCTTGAGGGTGTCGGCCACCGGCACGGCGAGCAGGCCGCCCACCGGGTCGTCGGCGACTTCGTCCAGCAGCTTGCCGAGCATTTCGTCCGGCAGGCAGGGACGCGCGGCGTCGTGCACCAGCACCCAGTCGTCCGGATCGCAGATTTTCGAGATGACGTCGAGGCCGTTCAGCACGGTTTCGGCGCGGGTGTTGCCGCCGCAGCGCAGCACTTCGATGCGTTCTTCCCAGCCCTGCCACTCGTAGTTGTTCCAGCGTTTGTCGGTGGGCGACAACACGACGAACAGCTTGTCGATGCGCGGCTCGCGCGCCAGCACCATCATCGCGTGCGCGATCATGGGAACCGCGTTGAGCGGCAGATACTGTTTCTCGATTGCCCCGCCCATGCGCGATCCCGAACCGGCGGCGGGAATCAGTGCATAGAACGTCATGCGTCGCCTCCGGGCGCCAGGACGTCGCGGTTGCCGTTGCTCTGCATGGCGGACACGAGGCCGGCGCGCTCCATGTCCTCGATCATGCGTGCGGCGCGGTTGTAGCCGATGCGCAGCTGGCGCTGCACCGACGAGATCGACGCGCGGCGCGACTTCAGCACGTAGGCGACGGCCTGGTCGTACAGCGGGTCGGCTTCCGCCGCCTCGCCGTATTCGCCGCCGCCCTCGCCCGCCTCTTCCGGCGATTCGAGCACGCCTTCGATGTATTCCGGCTCGCCCAGCGACTTCAGGTAGTCGACCACGCGGTGCACCTCGTTGTCCGACACGAAGGCACCATGCACACGCTGCGGCAGGCCGGTACCGGGCGGCAGGTAGAGCATGTCGCCCTGTCCCAAGAGTGCCTCGGCGCCCATTTGATCCAGAATCGTGCGCGAGTCGATCTTGGACGAGACCTGGAACGCGATGCGGGTCGGGATGTTGGCCTTGATGAGGCCGGTGATGACGTCGACCGACGGTCGCTGCGTCGCCAAAATCAGGTGGATGCCGGCCGCTCTGGCTTTTTGGGCGAGTCGCGCGATGAGTTCCTCGACCTTCTTGCCGACCACCATCATGAGGTCGGCGAGTTCGTCGATCATCACCACGATCATCGGCATGGTTTCGAGCGGCTCGGGGCTGTCCGGCGTCAGGCTGAAGGGATGCGTCAGCGGCGTGCCGGCCTTCTTGGCGTCGCGCACCTTCTGGTTGTAGCCGGCGAGGTTGCGCACGCCGACCGCAGACATCAGCTTGTAGCGCCGTTCCATCTCGGCGACGCACCAGTTCAACGCGCTGGCGGCCTGCTTCATGTCGGTGACCACCGGCGCCAGGAGGTGCGGGATGCCTTCGTAGATCGACAGCTCCAGCATCTTGGGGTCGACCATGATCATGCGCACGGCACTCGGGTCGGACTTGTAGACCAGCGACAGGATCATGGCGTTGACGCCGACCGACTTGCCCGAGCCGGTGGTGCCGGCGACCAAGAGGTGCGGCATCTTGCCGAGGTCCGCCACCACCGGGTTGCCGGCGATGTCCTTGCCCAGCGTGACGGTCAGCGGACTGGCGCTGTCGTGATAGGCCTTGGAGCCGAGAATTTCCGAGAGGCGCACGATCTGCCGCTTGGGGTTGGGGATCTCCAGGCCCATGGTGTGCTTGCCGGGGATCGCCTCGACCACGCGGATGCTGATCACCGACAGCGTGCGCGCCAGATCCTTGGCCAGGTTGACGATCTGACTCCCTTTCACGCCCACCGCCGGCTCGATTTCGTAGCGTGTGATCACCGGGCCGGGCGAAGCCGACACCACCTTCACCTCGACGCCGAATTCGGCGAGCTTGCGCTCGATCATCAGCGAAGTGTATTCCAGTGCCTCCGGGCTCGCGGTTTCCACCGCTTCGTCAGCGGGATCCAGAAGATGCAGCGGCGGCAGGGGCGAATCGGGCAGGTCGGAGAACAGCGGCGCCTGCTTCTCGGTCACCGCGCGCTCGGACTGCGGCACCTCCTTCACCACCGGCTCGATGCGGATCGGCGGCGCCTCCTCGAGCTTTTTCTTCACCACCGAGACCTTGGCCTCGCGTTTCTGCTGCGCCACTTCGCCCAGCTTGCGGTCACGGTAGGCCTGCCAGGTCTCGATCGCCCTCCAGTAGCCACGCTCGACCCATTCGCCGGTGCGCTCGGCCATGCCGAGCCACGACACCCCGGTAAAGAGGCTGAAGCCGACCGCCATCAAAAGCAGCAGGATCAGCGTGCCGCCCGTAAAACCGAACAGCGCGCCTGCCGCCGTGCCCACGCCGGCGCCCAAAACGCCGCCGTGCGCGTCGGGCAACTGGATCGCCCAGTGCCAGGTACGCAGCCATTCGACGCCGGTACCCGCGAACAGCAACAGGCCGAAGCCGCCGAGGCGGAACCAGCGCTGGCGCCCGCCCGCCAGCGGCGTCTCGTCGAGATGGCGGAAGGTGTGGATGACGTAGGCGATCGCCAGCACAACCCACCACCAGGCCGACACGCCGAACAGCATCAGCAGCAGGTCCGACACCCAGGCGCCGGTACGCCCGCCGAGGTTGTGCATCACCTCGCCGTCGCCAGTGGTACTGAATCCCGGGTCGGCGACGTCGTGGGTAAGCAGGATCGCCGCCAGCAGCAGCGCGGCAAACCCTACCAGAAGCGCACGGGCTTCGCGCAGCAGGCGCTGCATGCGAGGTGGCAGGGAAGTCGACGAACGGGGTGCGGGACGCGCCATGTATGGGGGATCGCGGGGAACCAATCGGGCAGAAACGCTTCGATTATCCCGGATATTCCAGGATGACGCGAGACGATGTGCGCTCCCCGGCTGCATCCGCCTGCGGATGAATACCGGGCAGCCGGCATGGAATTGCCGTCCGCAAGTTTGGTTAGAATAGGCTGCTTCCCCTTCCACCCTGCTGAAAAACAAGACCATGAGCACCCAACACCACAAACTCATCATTCTCGGTTCCGGCCCCGCCGGTTATTCGGCTGCGGTCTACGCTGCCCGCGCCAACCTGTCGCCGGTCGTGATCACCGGCATGCAGCAGGGCGGCCAGCTGATGACGACCACCGAAGTCGACAACTGGCCGGCCGATGTCGACGGCGTGCAGGGTCCCGAGCTGATGGACCGCTTCCAGCGCCACGCCGAACGCTTCAAGACCGAGATCATCTTCGACCAGATCCACACCGCCAAGCTGACCGAGAAGCCCTTCACCCTGATCGGCGATTCCGGCACCTACACCTGCGATGCGCTGATCATCGCCACCGGCGCCTCGGCCATGTACCTCGGCCTGCCGTCCGAGCAGGCCTTCATGGGCAAGGGCGTGTCGGGCTGTGCCACCTGCGACGGCTTCTTCTACAAGAACCAGGACGTCGCCGTCATCGGCGGCGGCAACACCGCGGTCGAGGAAGCGCTGTACCTCGCCAACATCGCCCGCCACGTCACCCTCGTGCACCGCCGCGACACCTTCAAGTCCGAGAAGATCCTGGTCGACCATCTGATGGAGAAGGTCAAGGAAGGCAAGATCACGCTCGAACTCGACCACACGCTGGACGAGGTACTGGGCGACAAGACCGGCGTCACCGGCATGCGCATCAAGAGCACCAAGGACGGCGCAACCAAGGACATCGCGCTGACCGGTGTTTTCATCGCCATCGGCCACAAGCCCAATACCGCCATCTTCGAAGGCCAGATCGATCTTGAAGGCGGCTACATCGTGACCAAGGGCGGCAACAAGGGCAACGCCACCGCCACCAACATCGAAGGCGTGTTCGCCGCCGGCGACGTGCAGGACCACATCTACCGCCAGGCCGTCACCAGCGCCGGCACCGGCTGCATGGCCGCGCTCGACGCCGAACGCTACCTCGACGCACTGGGCAAGACCAAGTGAGATGAAGCGTAGCCGCAGCGCGCTCGCGCCGGCCTCGTTCGAGGCGCTGGCACGCGTGCGCCGCGCGCTGCGCGAGCAGGCCGCGGCGCCTGCCACGCTGCATCAAGCTCCGCACAAACCCCAGCCGCCGGCCGACGGTCCCCTGCTGTTCCGCCGCGCCGTCGCCGACGCCGTGCCGCTGCCGCCCCCCAACCGGGCCGAGCTCTCGCCGCCGCGCCCCAAACCCATCGCCCGCCAACGGCGCGCCGACGAACAGCAGGTTCTGGTCGACGCACTGTCCGACCCGTGGGACTGGGAGGCCGCTGTCTCCACCGGCGAGGAACTGTTCTTCGCACGCCCCGGCGTGCCCACCGCCGCCGTGCGCAAGCTGCGGCGCGGCGGCTGGGTCATCCAGGGCGAACTCGACCTGCACGGCCACACCGGCGACGAGGCACGCGTCGCGCTCGCCGCCTTCCTCAACCGCTGCATGCGCGAAGACCGGCGCTGCGTGCGCATCATCCACGGCAAGGGCCACGGCTCGAAAAACCGCCTGCCGGTGCTGAAGAACAAGGTGCGCCACTGGCTGATGCAGCGCGAGGACGTCCTCGCCTTCTGCCAGGCCCGCACCGTCGACGGCGGCGCCGGCGCCGTCGTCGTTTTATTGAAATCATCGTCACGTTAAAGAAAGCCCATCATGAGCGAGCCCGTCATCACCGATTTCGAACTGCCCTCCACCGGAAGCACCCCCTTCAAGCTGTCCGAGCATCGCGGCAAGAACGTCGTCGTCTACTTCTACCCCAAGGACAACACCTCAGGCTGCACCCTCGAAGGCCAGGAATTCCGTGATCTGTACGCCGACTTCGCCCAGGCCAACACGATCGTCGTCGGCGTCTCGCGCGACAGCCTGAAATCGCATGAAGGCTTCAAGACCGCGCAGGGCTTTCCGTTCGAGCTGCTGTCCGACAAGGACGAAACCGCGTGCGAACTGTTCGGCGTGATGAAGTTGAAGAACATGTACGGCAAGCAGGTGCGGGGCATCGAGCGCAGCACGTTTGTGTTCGATGCGAACGGGAAACTGGTGAAGAGCTGGCGCGGGTTGAAGGCGCCGGGACATGCGGCGGAGGTGTTGGGGTTTGTGCAGGGGCTGTGAGCGTTGGCTTATCCGCCGTTCGCCCTGAGCTTGTCGAAGGGCTGTCAACAGTAGTGAAGGTTTTCGCTTGACGACTGACCGTTGGCCGGGGGTAGCCGGCCAACGGTCAGCAGTTTTTGCGAAGACCCTAACTACAACGAGCCGGCCCTACGACAGGCTCAGGGCGAACGGAGCATGGAGCGGTACGCTATTCAAGCTTCGTGCGTATGCGAACGACTGGATTGCTTCGCTTCGCTCGCAATGACAGGCGAAGCTTCGTGCGAAGCAAAAAACCGCTCCACCACCTCCAGCTTCCGCGTCCGCGTCATCGCCGGCAGTGCATTCAGCAACAAGCGCCCGTACGGTTTGTCCGCCAGCCGCGTATCGCAAATCATCAGCACGCCGCGATCGGTCTCGGTGCGGATCAGCCGCCCCGCGCCCTGCTTCAGGCTGATCGCCGCATGCGGCAACTGGTAATCCATGAAGGGCTTGCCGCCGTTCTTCTCGGCCAGGGCGATGCGCGCGGCGACCACGGGATCATCCGGCGGCTGGAACGGCAGTTTGTCGATGATGACGACCGACAGCACCTCGCCGGGCATGTCGACGCCCTCCCAGAAACTCTGGCTGCCGAGCAGCACGGCGTTGCCGGCCTGCTGGAAGCGGGCGAGGAGTTCGTTCTTCGGCGCATCGCCCTGCACCAGCAGTGGATAGTCCCAGCCCCGGAACTTGAACGCCGCTTCGAGCAGGGTGCGCGCCTTGTCGAGCGCGCGCAGGCTGGTGAACAGGATGAAGGCGCGTCCCTGGCTGATTTCCAGCACCGGTAGCGCGGCCTCGACGACCGCCTCGGTGAACTCCGGCGTGTTCGGCGCGGGAAGATTCTGCGGCACGTAGAGCACGCCCTGACGCGGATAGTCGAAGGGACTGTCGACGCACAGCGTTTCCGCCTCCTCGATGCCGAGTCGCGTCTTCAAATGGGTGAAATCGCCGCCGACCGACAGCGTGGCCGAGGTGAGAATCCACGCCTGCGCGCGCTCGGTAAGCTTGGCGCCGAACAGGGCGCCGACGGACAAGGGCGTCGCATGCAGCAGCAATGAGCTCATCGTGGTTTCGAGCCAGCGCACGCGCGGCTGCCCGGGATCGTCGTCGCGCTGCCAGCCGGCCAGGGTGGCCTGCACCGCCTGCGCGCGCTCGAAACAATTCTTCAGGTCGGCGTCGCGCTCGGCCTGGGTTTCCAGCAGCTTCGCCAGTTCGTCGAGCGCGGCGCTCATGTTCTTCAGCGCATCCGGCCATTTGCCGTAGCGCGTGAGTTCGGCGAACGTCGCCTTGACCGGGTTCTGCGGGAACGCCAGACGCAGGTCGCGCGCGGCCTTGGAAAGATCCTCGGCGGCGCGGCGCAGCGCGGGGAAATCGCCCGCCTTCACCGCCGCGACGCGCTTGGCATCGCCGGCGAGGTCGAGCAATTGGCCGACCGACAGCGTCTCGCCGAAGAACTGCGCGGCGGTTTCGGCGAGCTGATGCGCCTCGTCGAGGATCACGGTGTTGCACGCGGGCAGCAGTTCGGCGACGCCTTCGTCCTTCAGCCACAGGTCGGCGAAGAACAAGTGGTGGTTCACCACCACCACTTCGGCATCGAGCGCGTTCTTGCGCGCCGCCATGACGAAGCAGTCCTTGAAGTGGCTGCACTCGCTGCCGAGGCAGTTTTCCCGGCTCGACACCGCGTAATGCCAAGCGTTGGCGTCCTCGGGGATGCCTTCGGCCTCGGCGCGGTCGCCGCTCGAACTGGTTTCGGCAAAACGGGCGATATTGGCCAGCCAGACGGGATCGTCGCGGTTCGCGAAGCGTCCGTCGGCAAGATTGCGCTGCAGATGATGGTGGCAGACGTAGTTGGCGCGCCCCTTCAAGAGGGCCACCTTCACCGGCGACTTGAGCGCGCGGCGCGCGGCCGGCAGGTCGCGATGGAATAGCTGGTCCTGCAGTGCCTTGGTGCCGGTGGAGACCACCACCTTGCCGCCCGACAGCAAGGCAGGGATGAGGTAGGCGAGCGTCTTGCCGGTACCGGTTCCGGCCTCGGCGAGCAGCACGCCGTTGGCGGCGATGGCCCGTTCGACCGCTTCGGCCATGGCCAGCTGCTGCGGGCGGGCGCGCCATCCCGGCAGCACGGCGGCACACGCGCCTTCGGGCGAAAAGAGGTGTTTCAGATCAAACATTTTGGGCCCGCATTTCTCAGCCGAGTGTAACATTCGGCTCACGCCGAGCCGACTGCTGCCTTCAAGTTTCCCCGGTTCAAAGCCGTTAGGTTCATAGATTCCGTCTATCCAGCCCCGTTATGCGCGCTTACCTGCTCTGCTTGCTGATATCGGTATTCCCGGCTGCTGCCCATGCAGTCATTGCCAAGCAGGACATGCGCCCCGGCATACCGGCCGGCGCTGAATACCTGATCGGCGAGCGCAGCAAGCCCGCCGTCCTGCTGCTGCACGGTTTTCTGCAGACGCGCGAATTCTCGACCGTCGCCACGCTGGCCCGCGGCCTGCAGGATGCGGGCTATACGGTACTGGCGCCGACGCTCAGCCTCAACATCCCGAACCGGGAACGCAGCCTGGCGTGCGAAGCGGTGCACCATCACAGCCTGGAGCAGGATGTGGACGAGATCGGACGCTGGGTCGGCTGGCTCAAGGCGCGCGGCCATCCCACCATCGTTCTGGTCGGTCACAGCTTTGGCAGCATGCAATTGCTGGCCTATCTTTCGCGTACCCCCGATGCGGCAGTCAAGGGATACATCGGTGCTTCGCTAATCGAAGCCCAGATTGGAATGGCCTCGCGCCCCGCCCTGATCGCCCAGTTGGAAAACCGGGTTCTGAGCAAGCGGCGCGCCCTCGTCACCCATGCACTCTCGTTCTGCCGAAAATACACCTCGACGCCCGAAGGCCTGCTGTCGTACGTACGCTGGGACGAGGCACACGTTCTGGCCGCGCTGAAGCGGTCGCCGGTCGAAGTGAAACTCATCATGGGCGATGCGGATGACCACTTGGGGCAAGGCTGGCTCAAGGCCCTGCAGCATATCCAGGCCCCCATGGTGATCGTGCAGGGCGCCAGCCATTTCGTGGACGGCCAGCACGAGTTCGATCTGCTGGAACACACGCTCGACTTCCTGGAACACGTCAGGCAGCAGGGGCCGGCCCGATGAAATGGCCCGACTCCATCTCGATCAAGCATATCGCGCTCGCCTTCATCACCGGCCTGCTGATACTGGTGAGCGTGATCGGCGGATTCGCCGCCTACCAGACGCGGGCCGTCACGCGCAGCCTGGAACAGCATAACCAGAACGCCGCACTATCCGAGTTGTCCGCCGCGGTCGAGCGGCTGCTGAGCCAGACGGAAGACCAGGCCGCCAATCTGGCGCAGTGGGACGAAACCCGGCAGCAGCTGGTGCTGCCCGAGTATTACACCTACTGGCGCGATCAGCGGGTGTACGAAAGCGGCATGCTGCCGCCCCGCTTTGTCCGGGCGGCGCTCTATGACGAATCCGGCGCCATGCTTGCACCGAGCCCTGCGAAAATCAGCCTGCCCGCCCGGCTGCCTGCCCGCCTGCCGCTGTATCAATCCACCAGTTGGCTGGTCGACGAGGGGGGGCACATCGCCCTGTATCACGCCTTTCCCGTCCATAACGACGAACGCCGGCAAGCCCTGCTGGGCTACGGCCTGATCCGGCTCGATTTCATGCCGGCCCTGCTGCATCACGAAGGCCTCCAGTTCACGGACCCGGCCAGCGTCCATCTGACGCTCAAGCCGGGCGAAGTCCTCGCCGCCCCGGCCCTGCTGTCGCGCCTGCAGTTCAGCGCGCGCCCCGATCCCGACCAGATGCGCTTCCAGACCATCCTGTCGCGCACCCTGCTCGCCCTGTTCGTGCTGTTGGTGGCCACCGCCCTGCTGGGTTTCGTGGCGTACAACCGTCTGCTGGTGCGCCCGCTGCGGCGCCTGTCGCAGGACATCGATGCCATGCAGCATGGCCGTTTCAGCACCCATCCCTCACGCTCGCAGGCCATGCGCATCAGCGAGCTCGAGAACATCCGCCGCTCGCTCTACGACTACCAGCTGCAGCTGCGCGAATTGCACGGCTCGCTGGAACACCAGAATCGCGAATTCCATTCCCAGGCCCGCCAGGACGCTCTGACCGGCTGCCACAACCGGCGCGCCTACGAAGAGGACTGGGAAGCCTTCCGCCAGGAGCTGAAGACCGCGCCGCAAGGCGTGGCCTTCCTGCTATTCGACTGCGATCGCTTCAAGGCGATCAACGACACCTACGGCCACGCCAAGGGCGACCGCGTGCTGACCATCATCGCCGACGCGCTGGTGATGGCGCTGCGCGCGAACGACCGCCTGTACCGCCTCGGCGGCGACGAATTCGCCACCTTCCTGTCGCGCACCACGCCTGCACAGGCCAAGCAGATCGCGCAACGCTGCCAGAGCCTGATCGACGCCTCGGCATTTACCGATCTCGGCATCAGCGAACCGGTCGGCATCAGCATCGGCATCGCCTTCTGCGCGGCCGACCAGCTCGAACACATCGACGACCTGCCCAAGCAGGCCGACATCGCCATGTATACCGCCAAGCAGCCGGGGCGCAACCGCATCGCGCTGTATGGGGAAGACACCGAGCGCGCCGCGCAGGCGCTGGTCGCCAGCCGCGAAACCAATGCCCTGTTCCAGGCCCTGTCCACGCCGGGGATGGTCGAGATGCATTATCAGTCGATCCACGGACTGCCCGGCCGCCAGGTGGATTACTACGAGGCGCTGGCGCGCATCCGCTACAACGACGACCTGATCATGCCGGATGCCTTCCTGCCGGTCATCAGCAATCGCCGCCTGGAAACCGAATTCGACCTCGCCGTATTGCATCAGGTCGATGCCGACCTGTCGTCGGGCCAGTTGCCCACGGGGATCGGCGTGTCGATCAACTTGTCGGCCCAGAGCATTTCGCGCCCCGAGATCGTGTCCCACCTGCTCGAGCTGTCGCGCCACAACGCCCGCCATCCGCTGATGCTGGAGATCACCGAAACTTCGCTCATCACCCAGATGACCGAAGTCCGCACCTATCTCGAACTGCTGCGCACCGTGCATTACCGCATCGCCATGGACGATTTCGGCACCGGCTACTCGCCGCTGCGCTACCTCGTCGACCTGCCGGTGGACGTGGTGAAGTTCGACATCTCGCTGGTGAACAAGCTGGGGCAGGACAACCGCGCCGGCCAGGTCGTGGCCGACTTCGCCCGCATGATGAGCGATGCGGGCTACGTGCTGGTTGCCGAAGGGGTCGAAAGCGATACCGTGCTATGCAAGGTCGAAAGCCTGGGCATTGCCCACGTGCAAGGCTATCTGCTGAGCCGCCCGCTACCGCTGGCGAAACTGTCGGCCAATCCTGCCGGGCTGGAAGCCGGCGCCAGCGCCCTGGCATGACGCAGCCGCGTCAGTGCTTGCCCGAACGCCAGATGGAGAAGATGATCCAGAGGCTGTTGAAAAAGGCGATCAGGAATCCCAGCAAGCCGAACAAGGGCAAGCCGAACAGCTGAGGCCCGCCTTTCACCGTCATGATGATGCTGGAACCCACCACCAGCGAGGCGGTGAGGATGCCCATGGTCAGCCGGTTGCTGGCCCGGTCCAGCTGGTGACCGAACTGGTCCAGCCGCTTCAGATCGAGATCGACCTTCACCCGACCGCGTCGCATGTCGCGCAGCAGGTGCCGCAGGTCTCGCGGCAGATCGGCCACCACTTCAAGCGCCTCGCGCACGCTCTTGCGGCCGCGCACCAGCAGGGCCTGAGGCGTGTAGCGTTGCTGGATGATGCGTTCGACGAACGGCGTCACATGGTCGATCATGTGGAATTCGGGATCGAGCTGCTGGCCCAGTCCCTCCAGCGTGATCAGCGTCTTGAACAGCAGCGTCAGGTCGGCCGGCAGCACCAGATTGTTGTCCCGCATGAGCGCGGTGATGTCATTCAGCAGCGCGCCGATCTTCACGTCCTTCAGTTGCAGGTCGTCGTAGCTCTGCAGCAGCTCGGCCACGTCGTAGGCCAGGCGATCCTCATCCAGCACCGAATCGCCGCTCCAGTCGAGCAGCACCTGCAGCAGCCCCTGTTCGTCCTTGCGCGTCAGCGCATGCAACAGATCGACGATCTGGTTGCGGCGCGAATGGGTCAGCATCCCCACCATGCCGAAGTCGATCATGCCGATGCGGTTGTCTGGCAGGAACAGGACGTTGCCCGGATGGGGGTCGGCATGGAAATAACCATGCACCAGCACCATGCGCAGCACCGTATCGGCACCGCGCGCCGCCAGCAGCTTGGGGTCGAGCCCGTGTGCGTGAAGCCGGTCCGAGGCCACCCCTGCCGTGCCGACGATTTCCTCCTGCACGTTGACGCGATCGTTGGTGAATTCCCAGTACACCCGCGGAATCTTGACCAGCGGATCGTCGGCAAAATGACGTCCGAACTGGTCGATGTTGCGCGCTTCCTTGGCAAGATCGAGCTCGCGGTTCAGCGACCGGCGGAACTGCGACACGATGTGCACCGGATCGTAGCGCCGCGCGTCCGGCACTTCGCTTTCCACCAGTTTGGCGGCGTGCTCCAGGATGCGCAGATCGGCGCGGATCACGGACTCGATCCCAGGACGGCGGATCTTCACCACCACCGGTGTGCCGTCCTTCAGACGAGCGCGATGCACCTGCGCAATGGATGCGGCGGCCAGCGGGACCGGGTCGAACTCGGCGAATACCTCGGTGGGCTCGCCCCCGATCGCAGCGACCAGATCGGGATGCAGGACATCGTAAGGCACCGCAGGCACCTGGCTGTGCAGTTTTTCGAATTCGGCGATCCAGTGCGGCGGGAACACATCCACCCGCGTCGCCAGCACCTGACCCAGCTTGACGAAGGTGGGCCCCAGTTCCTCCAGTGCCCGGCGAATGCGCACCGGTGCCTCGAGCTGGCTGATTTCATTGGTGCTGTGCCAGTGCAGCACGCGGCCGGCACGCTCCAGCGCACCGCTGATGCCGAGCACGCGCACCAGGTCGCCCCAGCCGTAGCGGATCATCACCGAGGCGATTTCATGCAATCGCGGCAGGTCGCGCACGACCGAGATGGTTTCCCAGAGCATGGTTATGGATTGGAATCAGACATGCCGAGAGTCTAGCCCGGATGTTTCATAAATTGACGCGCGCACTCCAGCTTGCCGCACTGCGGCTGACCGCAGTGCGTTGACTGAGGGTTCGGATGCAGATCAGGAACGCAGGCGCTCGCTCTGCCGCTTGAGCGAATCGGACAGCGCTTCCAGGATACCGCTCGCCACCTGCGACAGACGCTCGGTGGCGGCATTCGCCGATTCGCCAAGGCCGGCGCGTCCCGCAGCATTCGTGGTTTTCACGCCGCGTGCCAGCTGCTGCAGCGCCTCGCGCACCTGCTCGCCGGTTCGTGTGCCGCTGTGCTTCAGGTGATCGCTCAGGTAGGCGAGCTCTTCCTTCAGCTTGCCGCCCGACTGGCTGGCCGTCTGCTTCAGGGTGTCGACGATCTGCGTCTCGAGGTCGCGCAACTGCTCGAGGCTGGCCTTGAGTTCATTGTCCTTGAAGGCCTTTCCCTGGGCCACCGCCTCGCCCAGGGTGTAGGACGCCGCCTGTGCGGCACTGCCGACGGCATCGTCGAGGCCCGCGACCGCCTGCTTGAGTCCATCCTTGATCTCGCCGCCGCGTGACGTGAGCCCGCTGCCCACGCCGGAAGTGACGGCAGACACGATCTCGCGGATGTCGTTCAGCGCCATGCGGCGCTCATGCAGGGCGCGCGCGGTCAACTCGCGCACCCGCTCGCGCAGATCGGGCGCGGCCGCTGCCGCCGCAGCGTCGTCATGCAATTGCACAAGCTGCGTGTTATCGGGGATACTGGTTTCGCTGGAAGCGGGGGTGTTTGCGTCACTCATGGTGCTGTCCTCGAGTTCAAGATTTCGCCGTGTGTGGCCGTATTCCTGTTTCAACTATAGAGCAGATTGCCCCCGATGAAGCCTGCCATCCTGCTGTCGGCCCTGCTGTTGGCGCATCCGGCGTACGCCGAAGCGCCGCCCGACGATGTCCCGATCTATGCCGTCAGCCTGGTCGGCAGCCCCTATCGCCTCGGGGGAACCGCGCCCGAAACCGGGCTCGACTGCAGCGGCTTCGTTGGCCACGTGTTCAGACAGACCACCGGCATCCGGCTGCCGCGCGACAGCCAGGCGATCAGCGAGTCGACCCAGCCCCTTTCCGCATCCGAACTCCAGCCCGGCGATCTGGTCTTCTTCAACACCCTCAACCGCGCGTTCTCTCATGTCGGCATCTACCTCGGCAACGACCGCTTCGTGCATGCCACGAGCAGCCGCACCGGCGCAGTCATGGTTTCCAGGCTCGGCGACCGCTATTGGCGCGAACGCTTCGACGGCGCGCGTCGCGTCGTTCCACCCGGCGAGGCCTCGCCTGCGATTGCCGCCCTCGAATAAGCGCGGCCCCGGCCGGTTCTGGATCGGCATGCTGGCGGCGGCCGTGTCCGTCCCTCTGGCGCATGCGGCTGCCGATCTCAGTTTCGAAAGCGCCGACACCGTCAACGAGGGCCCGTTGCACTTTCTCGAGACGGTGCCCGCCAAGCCCGTCCACCATCACCAGAACCGCATCCGCATCGACCCCGCCAGCCTCGACACCGGCTGGGTCGCCCTGAATCAGTGCCACGACCATCTCGATGCCGTGCCGCGCGCCCAGATCACCTTCCGCGAAGGCTACGTGCGCGACCTCAGGATCGATTCCGCCAGCGCCATCGACGAGGCCTGGGTCGAGGGTGCAAGCGTGCAGCTGGTGAATGTCGCGCCCGGGGCGCAGCTCTGCCTGTCTGCGCAAACCCGCGCCCTGCGCAACACCGGCAACGGCTATTTCAACCTTGCCAACGGCCCCTACATGCGCAAGTTCCTCGACGGCTACTATCCCATGCGGGTCACGCTCGATGTCGATTATCCCGCCGAAGCGCTGCGCCTGATCGACGTCAGCCCCGCCTCGCAACCCGGCATGGCGCTGACGGAACGGGCCGGCGGTCTCCGCCTGGACGCCTTCTTCGAGGGCGAGCTCAGCGTGCTGATCCAGTTCGAACGGCCGTGACGTGCCCGACGAAAACTTAGTATTGATAACCGTTCTCATTTTTAGTACGCTTGGGCATATCGTGCCAACCAAGGAAGCCCGACCATGAAACCGACCCTGACCCGGCTGCTCGCCGCCCTGACCATTACCGCTGCCTCCCTGCCCGCTCTGGCCGAGGAAGTGGTGGTGTATTCCGCGCGCAACGAACAGCTCATCAAGCCCTTGTTCGATGCCTACACCCGCGACACCGGCGTGCAGGTCAAGTTCGTCACCGACAAGGAAGGCCCGCTGATGGCACGCCTCAAGGCCGAAGGCAAGAACACGCCGGCGGATGTCCTGCTGACGGTCGATGCCGGCAACCTGTGGCAGGCGTCGGAAGAAGGCCTGTTGCGCCCGATCAAGTCGAAGACCCTCGAGGCCAACGTGCCCAAGCACCTGCGCGATCCGGACAACGAGTGGTTCGGCCTGTCGGTGCGCGCCCGCACCCTGGTCTACAACACGCACAAGCTGAAACCCGCCGACCTCTCGACTTACGAAGACCTGGCCAGCCCGAAATGGAAAGGCCGCCTCTGCCTGCGCACCTCGAAGAAGGTGTACAACCAGAGCCTGGTGGCGATGATGATCAAGGAATACGGCGAGGGCAAAACCGAGGACATGGTGCGCGGCTGGGTCGGCAACCTGGCCACCTCGCCCTTCCCCGACGACACCAAGGCGATGGAGGCCGTGGCGGCCGGCCAGTGTGACGTCACCCTGGTCAACACCTATTATTTCGGCCGCCTGATGGAGAAAAAACCGAATCTGCCGCTGGCGATCTTCTGGCCCAACCAGAACCTGAAGAGCCAATCGGCCGGCGTGCACGTCAACGTTTCCGGCGCCGGCGTCACCCGCCACGCCAAGAACCCGGCCGGCGCGCAGAAGCTGATCGAGTGGCTCTCCTCCGACAAGGCGCAGAACCTGTTCGCCGACGTCAACCTGGAATACCCGGTCAACCCCAAGGTGGCAGCGGATTCGAAAGTGGCGGCCTGGGGCAGCTTCAAGCAGAACCTCATCAACGTAAAAGAGGCTGGCAGCCTGCAGGCCAAGGCCGTAAAATTGATGGATCGCGCAGGCTACAAATAAGCATCCATCTTGTCTGATACCGTTGCCGTACCCTCAAAAACGCCCTCAGCGGGCGTTTTTGTTTTACCTGACGCCAAGCCCCGCTTCAGCGGCTGGATGCTGTTCGCGCTCGTGGTCGCCATGCTGGTTCTGGTGCCCGTGCTGGTGACCTTCTCCTCGTTTGCGCAGGTCGAAGGCGACATCCTTGCCCACCTGACCGAATTCGTCCTGCCCGAACTGGTGGGCAACACGCTGTGGCTGGTGCTGGGCGTGGGACTCGGCGTCAGTGTGCTGGGGGTGTCTCTGGCCTGGCTGGTGGCGATGTGCGACTTCCCCGGCCGCCGCGTGTTCGACTGGGCGCTCTTGCTGCCGCTGGCGTTGCCCGCCTACGTCACCGCCTTCGTCGCGATCGGCCTGCTGGATTTCACCGGCCCGCTGCAGACCTGGCTGCGCGAAGGCTGGGGCCTCACCGGCCTGCCCGAGATCCGCTCGCGCGGCGGCGTCATCCTGGTGATGTCGCTGGCGCTCTACCCCTATGTGTACCTCATCGCGAAAAACGCTTTCGCGACGCAAGGCGCGATCGCGCTGGAGGCGGCGCAATCGCTCGGGCTCTCCCGCACCCAGGGTTTCTTCCGGGTGGCGCTGCCGATGGCGCGGCCGTGGATCGCCGCCGGCATGATGCTGGCGCTGATGGAAACCCTGGCCGACTTCGGCACCATGGCGATCTTCAACTACGACACCTTCACCACTGCCATCTACAAGGCGTGGTACAGCCTGTTCTCGCTGGCGGCGGCGGCGCAGCTGGCCTCGATCCTGATCCTGTTCGTCCTGGTCGCGGTGGTGTTCGAGCAGCGCTCGCGCACGCAGATGCGCTACGGCGCGGTGGGCCGCAGCGCCATCTCGCGCCGCATCAGGCTGTCGCCCACCATGGCCGCACTGGCCTTTGTTTACGCAGGGACCGTGCTGGCGGTCGCCTTCCTCGTCCCGGTCACGCAACTCGCGCTATGGACGCGCGACGTCATCGCCGACGATCTCGATGCCCGCTACTGGGCCTTCGCCTGGCATTCGGTGCTGCTGGCCGGCCTGGGTGCGCTGATGGTGGTGGCCGTCGCACTGCTCCTTGCCTACGCCGGACGCCAGCGCCCCGGCAACGCCATGGTATGGACCCAGCGGCTGGCCACCCTGGGCTATGCCTTCCCCGGAGCGGTGCTCGCAGTAGGCCTGTTCATTCCGGTGGCGGCGCTCGACAACTGGCTGATCGACAGCGGCCGCGCCTGGTTCGGCTTCGACGGCACCGAGATCCTCAAGGGGACGCTGCTGGTGATGTTGCTCGCCTATCTGGTGCGCTTTCTCGCGGTCGGCTTCGGTCCCGTCGACAGCGGACTGCACCGCATCACCCGCAACGTCGACGAAGCCGCGCGCAACCTCGGCACCGGCGCCGCCGGCTTGTTGACCCGGGTGCACCTGCCGATGCTGCGCGCCAGCCTCTTGACCGCCGCCACGCTCACCTTCGTCGACATCATGAAGGAAATGCCGATCACCCTGATGACCCGCCCGTTCGGCTGGGACACGCTGGCGGTGCGGGTGTTCGAGATGACGTCGGAAGGCGAGTGGGAGCGCGCCGCGCTGCCTTCGCTCGCCATCGTCATCGCCGGTATCATTCCCATCATCATCCTGACCTGGCGCGGAACGCGCCTGCATGACTGAACCCCTATGGCTGAACTGGTCCTCGATTCGGTTTCGCAGTCGTATGCCCCACAAGGGGACTCCGGCTTGCTATGGGCTAAAGCCCATGCAAGACCGTATGCCAAACGGCAGATCATCGCCGACCTCTCCTTCACCCTGCCCGAAGGCGCGATCGGCTGTCTGCTCGGCCCCTCCGGCTGCGGCAAGACCACCGCGCTGCGCTGCATTTCCGGCTTCGAGCCGATCCAGACGGGCGAGATCCGCATCGGCGGCGAGGTGGTCAGCCGCCCCGGCTGGATGCTGGCTGCGGAAAAACGCCGCGTCGGTATGGTGTTCCAGGACTACGCGCTGTTTCCGCACCTGACGGTGGCGGATAACGTCGGCTTCGGCCTGCGCGGCGAATCGAAGTCCGTACGCGCGGCGCGCATCGCCGAACTGCTCGAACTGGTCGGGCTGACCGGCCATGCCAACCAGTTCCCGCACCAGCTCTCCGGCGGCCAGCAGCAGCGGGTGGCGCTCGCCCGTGCGCTGGCGCCGCGGCCGCGCCTGATCCTGATGGACGAGCCCTTCTCCAACCTCGACGTCGAACTGCGCGAACGGCTGTCGCTCGAAGTGCGCGACATCCTCAAGCGCGAGGCGACCACCGCGCTCATCGTCACCCACGACCAGCACGAGGCCTTTTCGCTGGCCGACTGGGTCGGCGTGATGCACGAAGGCCGTATCCAGCAATGGGACACGCCCTACAACCTGTACCACGAGCCGGCCAACCGCTTCGTCGCCGACTTCGTCGGCCAGGGTGCGCTGGTGACCGGCGAGGTCATCAACGACCACCAGGTGGAAATCGAGCTCGGCGTGCTGAACGGCCACATCCCGGTCGAATGCGACGCCAGCGGCTGCGACGAATGCGTGCGCAGCTGCCACGTCGACGTGCTGCTGCGGCCCGACGACATCGTCCACGACGACGACAGCCTGCTGCTCGCCGAAGTCGAAAACAAGGCCTTCCGCGGCGCCGAATTCCTCTACACCCTGAAGCTGCCCAGCGGCCAGCGCGCGCTGTCGCTGGTTCCCTCGCACCACAATCACGCCATCGGCGAAAAGATCGGCATCAAGCTGGCGGTCGATCACGTCGTGGCGTTTCGCCGCGAATAAATCCCTTGTCGCCCAAGGTGCCCTCCCCGCTGCGCGGCCTGCTGTTCAACGTCGGGCTCGGATTCACGGCCGCCCTGTTGCTGATGCTGGCGGTGATCGGCCTGGGCGTCACCCAGATGGCCCGCCTCAATGCCGAGCTGGAGCGCGTGGTCTCGGTGAACAACGTCAAGACGCGCCTGGCCTCGCAGATGCGCGACGCCCTGCGCGACCGCGCGATGGTGATGCACAACATCGTGGTGTCGATCGACCCGTGGGAAAAGGACATGTTGTTCCTGCAGTTCCAGCGCTACGGCGAGCACTACGCCAAGGATCGCCGCCAACTGGTCTCCATGCTCAGCATGCCGGAGGAAAAGAAGCTGATGGCCGAACTGGACGCCATCACCTTCGCCAACCAGCCGGTCATGTTCAGCGTGGTCGAGGCTGCGCTCGACGAAAACAACTACGGCGCGCTGACGCTCCTGCAGGAGAAGGCCATTCCGCTGCAGGAGCGCCTGGTCGAGGCGCTCGACAACATGACCCGCCTGCAGCGCGAGGCCAACGAAGGCGCGCTCGGAAAGACCTTTGCCGCCTACCAGGCCAGCCGCAACCTGATGCTGGTGCTCGGCATCTTCGCCACCGTGCTGGCCACGCTCGTGGCCGTGCTGGTGAGCCGCCGCATGCTGACGCAGACGCGCCAGCTGGAAACCGAGCGGAAAAAATACCAGACCCTGTTCGAAACCAACTCGGATGCGGTCGTGATCCTCGACGAGCAGGGCTTCACCGAT
Source organism: Pseudomonadota bacterium (assembly GCA_021811235.1). GTDB lineage: Bacteria > Pseudomonadota > Gammaproteobacteria > Burkholderiales > Thiobacillaceae > Thiobacillus. The sequence goes on from JAJZPG010000001.1 coordinate 206,743, forward strand.
TGCAATCCCGCCACGCTGACGATGTTCGGCATGGATTCGGTCGCCACCTTCCTCAACACCCCCATCCCGCAGCTCGGCACGTCGGTCCAGGCCAGCGGCATGACGGCCTACGATCATGCCAAGCAGGCCATCAACCGGGCACGCAGCAGCGGCCATGCCGTGATGGACTGGCAGGGACGGCGCCAGGACGGCTCGGTGTTCTCGGCCGAGATCGCGCTGCATGCCATGGAGCTCGAAGGCCGGCCGGTCATCCAGGCGATCATGCGCGACGTCTCCGAACGCCGCGCAGCCGAAGCCGCCAAAGAGGCAGCCCGCGAAGCCGCCCTGCAGATGGCGCATGCCAAATCGCAATTCGTCGCCAACGTCAGCCACGAGATCCGCACCCCGATGCACGGCATCCTCGGCATGAGCGGACTGCTGCTGAAAACGCCGCTCGACGGCCAGCAGCGTGAGTATGTCTCCACCCTGAAGAGCTCGGCGGAGAGCCTGCTCACCATCATCAACGACATCCTCGACTTCTCCAAGATCGAAGCGGGCAAGCTGACCATCGAACAGATTCCATTCTCGCCGGCGGCGCTGATGCACGGCGTCGCCGCCCTGTTCCAGGCACGCGCGCTGGAAAAGAACCTGAAGCTGACCCTGGCGCTGCCCGAGGAAATCCCCTCGGCACTACTCGGCGACCCCACCCGCATCCGCCAGATCCTGCTCAACCTGGTCGACAATGCCATCAAGTTCACCGATCGGGGCGGGGTCGAACTGCGCGCCCGCTTCGAGCCCGACCAGGACGGGATCGGCTGCCAGTTTCGCGTCCGCGACAGCGGCATCGGCATGAGCGAGGAAACCCAGTCGCGCCTGTTCCAGGCGTTTTCGCAAGCGGATTCGTCGACCACGCGCCGCTATGGCGGCACCGGTCTCGGCCTGGCGGTCAGCAGCCAGCTGGCCGACCTGATGGGCGGCCAGCTCACGGTCGACAGCGAACCCGGGAAAGGCAGCACCTTCACCCTGTCGCTCTTGCTGTCCCCCAGCACTCTACCGCTGGCCGAGCTGCCGGTGCAGCCTGCCATCCAGCTACAGGGCCGCATCCTGGTGGTGGAGGACCACCCGGTGAACCAGAAAGTGCTGGCCCACCAGCTGCGCGAAATGGGCCTGCAGCACGCCGTGGCCGCCAGCGGCCGGCAGGCGCTGGGGATGCTGGAGACGGACGCCTTCGACCTGGTGCTGATGGACTGGCAGATGCCGGAAATGGACGGTCTCGAAGCCACCCGCCTGATCCGCCAGTTGCCGACGGACATCCGCCACATTCCGATCATCGCGCTGACGGCCAATGCCAGCGAGGGGTTCCGCGAAGCCTGTCTCGATGCCGGCGCCAGCGACTATCTGAGCAAGCCCTACACCGAATCCGCGCTGGCCGCGCTGTTGATGCAATGGCTGCCGCAGCCCACGGCCGCGCCAGCTGCCGTTCCGCTGCTCGACCGCTCAGCCCTGCACGCACGCTATCCCAACAACCCGGGGCTGGTGCGCGATCTCGAGTCGGTCTTCCTGAGCACCACCGAGGCCAGCCTGGCCGTGCTCAGGCAAGCGCTCGAGCAGCGCGACACCACGGCCTGCCGCAAGGAAGCCCATGCCCTCAAGGGGGCCGCCGCCAGCGTGCTGGCCAACGCCGTGCGCGACGGCGCGGCACGCATCGAGGCGGCGGTGCAGGCAGGCGGCTTCGACGACGCCACTGCCGAGCTGGCCGCGCTGGAAGCGCTGTATCGCGCCCACACCTGAGGCACGTTGACGGGCGCGCGGCGACGCGTAGGATGAAAGCCTCGTCGTCCAGGAGTCCCGCCATGAAGCGCCTGCTCTCGTTCGCCCTCGTCTGCCTGGGCAGCCTGCCCGCCTTCGCTGCCGAAGCCCCCGCGGCGCCGCCCCCGCAATCCATGCCGCCCAGCTGGATCGGCGTCACCCCCACGCCCTACGGCCCGATCCTGATCCAGCAAGGCCTGCCGCCGCCCTACCGCGACTACCAGATGAACCGCGTGCTCACGCCGGAGGAAAAGAAACGCTGGCTGCAGATGGCGATGCCGATGATGGCGAGCATGATGCAGATGGACGCGCGCGAGGCGATCAACCACTTCGCCGTCAAATACCAGGCGAAGCCCGGCCTCAGCTTCGACGAGGTGGTGCAGTCGATGATGCTGCGCGCCAACCAGGTCAACCTCAAGTTCGTCGGCAGCAACCTGATGTGGAAGGATTTCCAGGCCGTGCTCGGCGACACCGGCGCGCCGCGCGTCGAGGTGTTCAGCTTCTGCGACATCGCCGTCGGCCGCGAACTGCTCAAGGTCATCCCCGAGATGGTGGTGTTCCTGCCCTGCCGCATCGCGGTGATGGAAGACGCCGACAAACGCGTCTGGGTGCTGATGATGGACTGGGACATCACCTGGCTCGACCTCGCCGGCAAGCAGACCGGCATGACGCCCGAGCTGCGCCAGGGCGTGCAGGCCATCCGCGACAAGATGGAAGACGTGATGCGCGCCGGCGCCAACGGCGAGCTATAAGCGCCACACACTCCCGGCTAAAAAAACTGAATGCCCGCGACTGCGGCAGGCTGGCACCATACGGCATTTGCAACCACCGCATCCCTGGCACATGCCCCCCTCCCCGTTCGCCTCGCTGGCCACGCTGGAACAGAATTTCGCCGACGGGCTCGGCGCGATGCTGGTCCAGCATCGCGGGCTCGGCGTCTTCATCCTGGTCCTGGCCAACGCCGCCTACGACTCGGCCCTGTGGGCACGGCTTTCCCCTGCGCTGGCCAGTCGCCACGCCGAACTTGCCGCGGGCCTGACCGCCAGCCTGCGGCGCGGCGACACGCTCGCCGAACCCGACGACGACGTGATGGTGTTCCTCAAGCTGAACCTGATCGGCTTCGAGCACCTGGGGCGCATGGAAAGCCGCCGCGAAGGCCCCTGGCAGGTGATGTTCAACCCCCTGCGCGCCCTGCGCCCGCCGCGCAGCAGCGGCCAGTGCTACGACGGCCTGCTGCGTCCCTTCGACCCCGCCGGCTTCCACTTCAACAAGCCCTTCCTGGCGAAGGAAGTGCTGTGGGAAGGCGAGCTCGCGGGCAAGCCCGCGCGGCTGCTCTACAACAAGTTCCCCTTCGCCCGCCTGCACGGCCTCTTGGTGCCGGAACCGGAAAAACAGACACCGCAGATGCTCTCCCCCGAACTGCACGGCTGGGCCTGGCACCTGTGCGCGCACGCCGGCGTGCCCGGCCTCTGCCTCGGCTACAACAGCACCGGCGCCGGCGCCTCGGTCAACCACCTGCATTTCCAGAGCTTCGTGCAGGCCGACCCGCTGCCGGTGCAGGACCCGCGCTTCGCCCACAACGGCGGCAGCGCGCCCTACCCGCTACCGTGCCAGCGCTTCACCGAACCCGCCGACGCCTGGATCGAACTCGACCGCCTGCACGCGCAGAACACCCCCTACAACTTGCTCTACGGCAGGAACTGCATGCAGCTGATTGCGCGTGTACCGCAGGACAGCGACAGACTGAGTGCGGATAGCCGGGGTTACGGCTGGAGCGAGATGGCGGGGGCGGTCACGCTGTTCAGCCGGGAGGCGTACGTGGGCTTGAGTGTGGAAGAATTTGAAGCGGTACTGACGAACTTTGCACCCCGCACCGGGTAACGACGCTGATACGCAGGGCGGCGTACCCCAATACTGTTCGCATTGGGCGATTCATTTCGACCGTTCGCCCTGATCCTATCGAAGCCTGCCCTGAGCCAGCCGAATGGGGGCTGCCCTGAAGTAGAATCCCCACATGTTCTACCTAGATCTTTTTTCCGCGCTCAACCGCCGCGTCGATTATGTGTTGATCGGCGGCCTGGCGATTTCGCTGCACGGGATCGAGCGCGCGACGATGGATATCGACGTAACCGTGGCGATGACCCCTGACAACTTGTCGGCGCTGGTGGAGATGGCACGCGAACTGGGCATGACTCCAGTTCTGCCGGTTGCGCTGGAAACCTTGACCGACCTCGATCAATTGGCGCAGTGGCACCGCGAACGCAATCTTGAAGCCTTTGCACTTCGTGCGCCCGGCCTGTCTGGCGTGACGCTGGATGTATTGCTCTATCCGCCCGTTGATTACGCACAAATGCGCAGCCGCGCGGTCACTTTCATGGCCGGCGATGTGCCCATCGTCGTCGCCTCCATCGACGACATGATTGCCCTGAAACAAGCTGTCGGCCGCCCGATCGATCTTGCGGACATCGAACATCTCAAGCGCCTGAAGGAATCCTGACCATGCCTTTTGACCGCGGCAACCGCACCTACCATGTCAGCGATGAGCGCCTGCGTGCTTTTCGCGCGCTGTCGCCCGAGGAAAAACTGCGCTGGGTGGAGGAACTGGCAACTTTCCTGCGATTGGCCCAGCCGACCCAAAGGCTGGCAATCGACAGGACGAAACCCGAAAAAGAGCCCCGCTAAACGCATTCGCAACGCACCGAAGCTCAGGCGCCTCTTTCCTTCCGCGGCCTGCCCACCCCCTTCGAGCTCGCTCGACGCTGCGTCAGGCGCTCGATCTCCTCCCTGAACCGCTCGCTCCCCAGCGCCCAGCCCTTGTGCGTGGATTCGCGTATCGCCTTCAAATCATCTTGTGAAACCGCGGCACGGAACAACTGCCGATACGCCCCCTGCCGTTCGGCCGCATCCCGTCCCAGCCGTTCGTATTCCGCATGCGGCGTCAGCCAGTCCGCGTTTTTGCCCGCCTCGCCCAGGGCATTGAAACGGTAGCTCGACCAGGGGTAAGCCCGCGGGTGGGCCACCATGTCGGCCCGCACCGGGTTCATTTCGATATAGCGCATCAAGGTCAGCAAATAGCGCTCGCTGTCCACCACCGTCGCGCGGTAGCGTCCTTCCCACAGCGTGCCGCTGCGCTTGTACGCGTAATTGAAGTACTGCACGTATTTCCGGCCCACCGATTGAAAGACCTTGCTGATGCTGTCGTCGAACTCAGGCGTGGCCAGCAGGTGGATATGGTTGGTCATCCACACATAGGCGTGGATGGCGAGGCCGTGCTTGAGCGATGCCTCGACCAGGGCGTCGCGGAAGAACTGATAGTCCGCCTCGGCGGCAAAGATGGTCTGGCGGTTGTTGCCGCGCTGGATGATGTGCTGCGGCTGGCCGGGGATGACGTAGCGGGGAAGACGGGCCATGGGGGTGTGCGAAACCGGGAGAATGCCGACAGCATAGCATCAAATTAATCGTGTCTGACCCCATTTATTCAATCGGTCCGCGTCGGCGGCAAAGATGGTTTGGCGGTTATTGCCGCGCTGGATGATGTGCTGCGGCTGGCCGGGGATGACGTAGCGGGGAAGACGGGCCATGGGGGCATGCGATACCGTGAGAATGACCGCAGCATAGCACTAATTTAATCGTGTCTGACCCCATTTGTTTCTTTACATTTGTTTCTTACCCCATTTGTTTCGTTTATTTTTCCCCATTTATTTTTCCCGGATTGCGTTGGCTGCCCCCTGCAGGTCTTCGAAGCTTTGATCCATACAGGGAAGATTATTTACAGCACAGAACTCGTTACGCATAACCGTATAGACAATAACGAGTTGAGTCTCCAGGCCCTCCACAGGGACGAAGCCCACTAGACCGCGAACGCCCTCATTGCGCGCTTGGATGCTTAATCTTTCACATGTCGAATAATCGTCACGGAGTTTTTCTATTTGCTTTTTCGCATCCTGTGTCACGTCCTTATACCAATTACGACCTGGCCTATGAAGCTCTTCAATGGGCTGAACTTGACTTTCTAAGAACGAGCTGATGTTGGAGGTGAGCTTTGAACAATCTACGCCCTGTCGCAACTGTTCCGCTTTGATATACGCGACAGTGTCGCGACGCTGAGCCTCTGCTATTTCCTCCGGGGATGGCTTGCTAGCAAAGAGTAGCGCTACAACAGCAAGCGCGCCAAGCACCATGCCGGCGAACACAAGAGATGCCCCGGAACCCAATTTTTTAATAGAGAACAATGTTGTCATTCTTCGCGTGACGATTGATTTGGTAAAAACGGCGGGCTAAAAAGAACACAAGGAATTACCAAGTTCCGCTCCCTTTCTGGTGTTGCTTGGCGTATTAAGCTGCGTCATAACGTCCATGAATGAATGGGGTCAGACACGATATTCCCCTCAGTCTAAGACAATGACCTGCTCCTGCATCAACGCCTCCACACCCCATCCCGGCGCCGCTGCGCGCAGTTCATTCATGATCGCCGCCTCGTTGCCCGGCTTCAGGTGGGTGATCCACACCTCGGGCTGAACGGTCAGCGCACTCAGTTCCTCCGCCAGCGAATCGGGCCAGTGGTGCTTCGACGCCCGGGCGATGTCGACGAGGTCGTTCTCGAACGAGGTTTCGATGATGAGGTGGCGCAGGTCGGGAATGGCGTTGAGCGCCTTGATGAAATCCTCGCTGTGCGTGGTGTCGCCGCTGAAGACGAGGCTGCCCGCTTGCGTGGCCAGGTGCAGGCCGCACGCCGGCACGACGTGGTTGACGGGCAGCGGCCGGAAGGTGCGGCCCTTGAGCGTGAGCGCCTCGCCGAAGCCCAGCGGCTCGAAACGCAGCCACGGTGCCGCCTTGCTCGGAATTTCGCGGAAGTCCGGCCACAGCTGCCAGTTGAACAGATGTTTCGCCAGCACGTCGAGCACCTCGGGCAGCGCATGCACCGCGACCGGCGTGCCGCGCAGGTCGCCGACGCTGTCGAGCAGCAGGGGCAACCCCAGCACGTGGTCGAGGTGGGCGTGGGTGAGGAAGACGTGGTCGATCTTCACCAGCTGCTCGAAGTCGAGCGTGGTGAGGCCGCTGCCGGCGTCGATCAGGACGTCGTCGTCGACCAGCAGGCTGGTGGTGTGGCGTCCGCTGCCGATGCCGCCGCTGCAACCCAATACGGTGAGTTTCATCGCTGTTTTATCGTCGCTACTTGGTCGTGTAGACGAAGACGCCGTCCCAGTCGGCGGGTGGCGGCTCCGTGCGGAAATGCGCGATGCGCTCGAGGTAGATATCGTACAACGGGCGCGGGCTGCGGGCGTTGAGGGCGGCGAGTGCGGCTTCGGCGGCGTCCCAGTCCTGCTTCTGATAGGCGGCGAAGGCCGCTTCGAACCCGGCCGCGCCCTGTCGCACCGCGTCCGCAAGGCCGTCCTTCGGCCCGAGCGGTTCGTAGATGGCGACCGGCGTCTCCTTGCCCTTGACGCGTACGACGTCGATCTTCATGAAGGCGTGCATGGGGTCGGCGTCGACCGTCGGCTGGGTGGCGAGGATGCCGACGCCATATTGTTTCGTGATGCCTTCGAGGCGCGAACCGAGGTTCACCGCGTCTCCCATCACGGTGTAGGACATGCGGAATTCCGAGCCCATGTTGCCCACGCTCATGCGCCCGCTGTTGACGCCGATGCCGATCTTCACCTCGGGCCAGCCGCGCGCGGCAAATTCCCGGTTCAGCTGCGGCAGCGCGGCCTGCATGTCGAGCGCGGTGGCGACGGCGCGGGCGGCGTGGTCGCTCAAGTCGACCGGCGCGTTCCAGAACGCCATGATGGCGTCGCCGATGTATTTGTCGATGGTGCCCTGGTGCTGCTGCACGATGCGCGTCATGGTCGACAGGTAGGCGTTCAAGACTTCGGCGAGCTCGGTCGGCGGCAGCTTCTCGGAAAAGTTGGTGAAACCGCGGATGTCGGAGAACAGCACGGTCATCTCGCGCGACTGCCCTTCCATGGTGTAGTGCGCGGGATCGCGGCTCATCTCGGCGGCGAGCTCGGGCGGCACGTACTGGCCGAACAGCTTGGTGATCTGGCGCTTGCTGCGCGTCGCGGCGAAGAAGCCCCAGGCGGTGTTGAGCGCGTAGAGTCCCGCCACCGTCAGCATCGGCGCCGCCATCGGCACCACGAGGAAGCGCGACCACGCCGCCGCGTAGGCCGCCAGCAGCCCCCCCAGCAGGACGAGCGTCACCGCCAGTCCGGCGGCCGGGCCGAAGCGCAGCAGGACGACCGTCAGCAGCGCGCCCAGCACCAGCACGGCCCCCAGCCGCACGTCGTCCGCCCACGGCGGCGTGGCGCGCGTGGTGCCGTCGAGCATGCCGGCGATCAGATGGGCGTGGATCTCGACGCCGGGAAAGGTGCTGGAAAACGGCGTGACGCGCAGATCGGCCAGGCCCGGCGCAGTCGAGCCCACCAGCACGATGCGGCCTTCCAGTTGCGCCGGCGGCACCTTGCCGGCCAGCACCTGCGCGGCGGAAAAATACGGAAACGGCGAGCCGGCACGGTACGGCACGTGCACGGTGCCGTCGGCACTCAGCGGTACGCGGATGCCGCCGATCTCCAGCCAGGGCGAGGCATACCGTCGTCCCAGCAGACTGCGCTGCGCGACGCCCGCGGCCGCCGGTTCGCCGCCGAACGCCACGCGCAGGGTCGAAGCCGACAACGACAGGTAGTAGCCGGCATCGAAGGGACTGGTAAGCGCCATCTGGCGCGCGGTGCCGTCGTCGTCGGCGCGCATGTTGAAGAAGCCGGCGCCCTGCGCCGCCTGCTGGAAGGCCGCCAGGTTCGCGCCATACCCGGCCGCCGGCTCGCCGGGTTGCAGCGGGGCGAAGGCCGCGGCCGGCAGCGACGGCGGCGGCAACAGGCCGGTGCGAGCGTCGCCGTAGCCCTGCGGGATGAAGTAATAGCCGAGCGACACTGGGCGCTCGGCCAGCGCCTGCGCGAAGCGCGCGTCGTAATCGAGGCGCGGCGCGATCTGCTTCAAGGCAGACAGGAAATCGCGGCTGCCCGCCAGGTCGCGTTGCGCCAGCTGCTTCAGGATATCGAGGCCCGAGCTCGTGTCCGGCTCGGCGAACACCACGTCGAAACCGACTGCCGCCACGCCATAGCGGTCGAACAGCTGGTCGAGCAGCGCGGTCATCGTGTCGCGGCTCCACGGCCAGCGCCCCACGCTCTTCAGGCTGGCTTCGTCGATGTCGAGGATGGCGATGCGGTCGTCCGCCCCGGCCGGCGCGGTGCGCTTCAGCCAGGCGTCGTATAGCCAGGCTTCGGCGCGCTGCATCGGCGCCATCGGAAGCAGCCCGCCGGCATGGATCGCGATCAGCAGGACAAAGAGCGCAGACAGCCCCGCCTGCACCAGCCTGGAGGAGGCGCGGTTCACCGGATGCGGTAGAAGCGGCCGGGCAATTCCTTGCCGCGCACGGCATCGAGCCGTCCGCCGACCGCCTCGCCCAGCATCGCGAGGCGGTCGGCCGGGTGCGGGTGGGTCTTGTAGAGCAGGCTGGTACGGTTGTCCTTGGCGGGCAGGCCAGCCAGGTCCTGCAACACGTTGGGCAGCCCCCAGGGGGTATAGCCGGCACGGGCGGCGAATACGACGCCGATGCGGTCGGCTTCGTACTCGGCGTTCTTGTCGAGGCCGCGGGCCATGATCTCGGCACCGTTGCCGATCAGGTTCTGCACCGCCGGATCGCTGTCCTGCGCCTTGTTGCTCACGGCCTTGCCAAGTTCGCTGATCAGGCTGGACTGTTTCAGCACCTTGAGGTGATGCTTCTTGGTGACGTGGGCGATCTCGTGCGCCAGCACGCCCGCCAGCTCGGCCTCGTTGTTGAGGCGGCGATACAGCCCCTTGGTCACGAAGATGTAGCCGCCCGGCGCGGCGAAGGCATTGATGTCTTCGGTGTCGAGCACGCCGAAGTGCCAGGCGACGCCCTGGCGGCCGCTCTGCAGCGCCACCCAGTTGCCGACCAGGTTGACGTAGCGCTGCAGCTTGTCGTCGCGTACCAGCGGCACGGCGCCGAGCAGGTCGCCCGCGATCTGCTTGCCGATGCGCGCCTCTTCCTCGGGCGAGTAATCGCCGAACAAGGCGAAGCCGAGCTGCCGGGCGTCGATCTTCTGCTTGGCCGGCGGAGGCGGCGCGGCCGCGCTCTGCGCTTCGGCAGGCGCCTGATTCGGCGCGGGCTGCGGGGCGGGCGCCGGCTGCGTCTGCTTGTCCTTGTTCAGTTCCTGGTTGATGCGCTCTTCGAGCAGCTTGCCGAAGTCGATACCGCTTGCCGCGCCGCTGAACGCCACCAGCGAAATCGCCACTGCCATCGATTTGATCTTCATTGGTTGCTCTCCCATGGCGACGAGGATTGCGCGGGTTTCGGTTCGGGCAGACCCGGGACATTGGCGGCGACCAGGCCGGACTGGCCGGCGAAGCTGCGCGCCTGGGCAGGCGTCGCGCTCCAGGCATCCATGCGGCCCAGCTCCTCGCCATTGAACTTGGCCTTCTTCAGGTCTTCCTCGTTGAGGCCGCGCAGGCCCGCCACGGCGACGACGCGGCTGGGGTCGGACTTGGTGGTGGCCGCTCCGACGACGTCGCCGATGCCCGCCCCGCCCAGCCCGCCTGCCCCGGCCCGCACCGACAGCAGCCGGATCCAGCCGGTGGTTCTGCCTGCGGTGACTTTCAGCCAGCCCCCCTGCTTGGACAGGATGGTGACACGGGCGCCCTTGGCCGCGCTCCCCGCCACCTTGGACGCCGCGCTCGGCTGCGCATAGAGTTTGTCGTTGCGCAGCACGGTGCCCTGGGCGGCCTGCGCGGCCCCCGCCACAAGGGACAACAGCAGCGCGGCTGCCGGAATCAGGAATGGTTTTTTCATCGTGGGTCGTCTCCGTCTGAAGCAAAACTGTATGGCCTGCCATCCGATGGCGCAAGCTTCATTGATGATGGGCCCTTTGTGCCATCGATGGCACAAGCCTCGGCTCTGGCGTTAAGATGCCGCGATGAATTTTCTCGCGGCCTCCATCGAATCGCTCGGCGCCAAGGTCGTCGGCTGGTTCACCGTCGGCTACGGCATGTTCGCCTTTCTGGTGCAGGCCACCCTCCTGCTGCTGGAGCGCGCCACCTGGAACCGCGCCACCTTCGACGTCGTGATCAAGCAGGTGTACTTCACCGCCGTGCAGATCCTGCATGTCTTCCTCGGCTACGTGCTGGTCATCTCGTGGCTCATCATCACCATCATCCTGTCCACTGCACGCGATTTCGGCCTCACCGAATTCGCCAGCGAAATGACCATCCGCGTGCTGGTGCTGGAGCTCCTGCCCTTCCTCACCGCGCTGTTCATCGCCTTGCGCTCGGGCAGCGCGATCAATACCGAGGTCGCGCTGATGCAGGTCAACAGCGAATTGGATGCGCTGGCGCACTGCAAGGTTCCGCCGATGCAGTTCGAGTTCCTGCCGCGCTTGATCGGCGGCGTGATCTCGTCCGTCACGCTGGCCGGTCTGGCCGGGCTGCTCGCACTGCTGCTGGGCTATCTCGCCATCTACGGCACCACCGCGGCTGGCTTCGAGCCTTATACCCAGACCATCGCAAAGATTTTCGACTTCAGGATCGTCGCCGGACTCGTCATCAAATGCGCGCTGTTCGGCCTGGCGGTCACGCTGATCCCGGTCACCGCCGGGCTCGAAACGCCGAAGAAGCTGTTCATGGTGCCGGTGTCGGTGCTGCGCGGGATGATGCGGGTGTTCTTCGCCATCGTGGCGATCGAGGTGGTGTCATTAGCGCTCAAGTACATCTGATCCCGTTCGCCGACCGCGACGCGCTGCAGGCCGCGGTCGCCGCGCTGGCCGACGATGTGGCGCGCGTCTCGCACGAACTGCCGCTCCGGGCCAACCTGTCGGCACTCGACAACATCGCACTGATCCCGATCTACCAGCGCCATTTCAGCGTGGACGAATCGAACCGCCAGGCTTGGCAGCTGCTGGAACAGCTCGGCCACGCCGGCATCGCCGCCTTGCGCGATCCCGACATGACCCCTGCCCAACGCTTCGTCACCAAGCTTGCGCGCGCCCTCATCCTGCGGCGCCCACGCTTGGTGATCGACCGCCCCGGGGCCATGCTTTACGATGTGCCCTATCCCGCCTTCATCCGCAAACTGGCCGAGCAGGCGGAGATGACGGGCACCTGGGAAATTTTCGACTTCAGCTGGAACCAGACACTGTATCCGGAATGAACAAACTGCATTTCAAGGTCGGACTGTTCACCGCTGCCTCGCTGCTGCTCGCGGGCGCTTTCGTCGTCTACCTGCTGCACGCGCGCGGCTTCTTCGAGAAGACCTACCATCTGCAGCTGGCGGCGGCGAGCGCGGACGGCGTCGCGCCAGGCGTGCCCATCGTGTTCTCGGGGATTGAAATCGGCCGCGTCACCACGCTGGGCCTGAACGACAGCGGCGGCATCGTCATCCGCACCGAATTCCTCGAACGCAACGCCAAATGGCTGAAGGAGACCAGCACCTTCACGCTCGACAAGCCGCTGGTCGGCGGCGCCAAGATCCGCGTCGACTCACCCGACCTCAATGCCCCGGCGCTGCCCGACAATTCCACCATGCTGCTGCTCACCTCCGACATCAGCAAGGAGATCCCGGCGCTGGTCGAGCGGGTGAAGGCGATTCTCGCCAACGTCGAGTACCTCACCCGCAAGGACGGCGAGATCAACGCCACGCTCGCCAACTTCAAGACCCTGAGCGGACGCATGACCGGCGAACACGGCATGCTCGAAGGCATACTGGGCAGCCCGGAGAAAGCCCGAGCAGTGACCGACTCGCTCGACAAGACCCGTGCCCTCATGGCCAGGCTCGACAGCCTGGCGGCCAAGAGCGATCAGTGGCTGTTTGCCAAGGAAGGGGTGGCCGAGCAAACGCGCGAATCGCTGGTGCAGATGCGGCAGATGCTGAGCGACGCGCAGGCCAGCCTGAAGAAGGCCGACACCCTGATGGCCAATGCGGTGGAAATCTCCGCCGACGTCAAGGAAGGCACGCAGGACCTCGCCGCGCTGCGTACCGAGATCGACGATGCCGTGCGCAAGGCCAATGCGCTGGTCAACGAGATCAACAAGAAGTGGCCCTTCGCGCGCGACCCGGAGGTGAAGCTGCCATGAGGACGCTGCTCACCCTCGCCAGCCTGATCCTGCTCTCCGCCTGCGGCAGCGGCGGCCCGCCGCCGCCGGACTGGAAAACCGACGCCGCCGACCTGATCGGGCGTTACCAGAAGCATGCGCTGCTGGGCGAGAACATGCTGGCCGAGCGCTATTTCCAGCAGGCGGTTGCCGCGACCGGCGGTGCCGGCCGCGTCGCCGAGACGGCGCGCCTGTGGCTGGTGCGCTGTGCCACCCGCCGCGCCATGCTGATCGACGACGCCTGCGCCGAATACGCCGAACTGGCGGGCGCCGAGACGAACCCGGCCGACCAGGCCTATTACCGCTTCCTCACCCTGCGCTGGGAAGGGCTCGACCCCGCCCTGCTGCCCGGCCAGCATCGCGACCTGGTGCGCGCCCCGGCCGACAAGCGGCCGGGGCTGCTGGATCGTATCGACGATCCGCTGGCGCGCCTGCTCGACGCCAGCCTGCTGGTGATGCGCCTGGAAGCCGACCGGAGCACTCTGGCGCTGGCGACGGAAACCGCGTCGGTGCAAGGCTGGCGGCAGCCGCTGCTGACCTATCTGAAATTGCAGCAGAAGCAGGCGGCCGCGCACAACGATACCGTGGAATCGGAGCGCCTCGCGCGACGCATTCGACTGGTCGAGCAAAGCCTCGCCAAGCCGTGATCCGGCCCTGCCCGGGCATACAAAAATCTAATCACCGAATAACTTAAATAAGCTTGCCTGCGGCTCGGAGCAGCCCCTAGCATCCTCCCCTTTCGTGATCCGGGGAAAATCTGAACATGCTCGACTGGCTGTATGCACCCTGGCCCTGGTACGTCTCGGGGCCCCTGATCGGCCTGATGGTGCCGCTCATGCTGTGGATCGGCAATCGCTCGTTCGGCATCTCGAATAACCTGCGCCACATGTGCGCGATGGCGCAGCCCAAATCCGTCGGCGTCGACTTCTTCCACTACAACTGGCGCGACCACAGCTGGAGCCTGGTGTTCGCGGCAGGGGCCGTGCTCGGCGGGTTTTTCGCCGGCATCGTGTTCGCCAATCCGCAGCCGGTCGAGCTGTCCGTCGCCGCGCTCACCATGTTCTCCTACTGGAACGTCCCCATCGGCGGCGGCTTCCTGCCCCCGGTGCTGTTTGATTTCACCTGGCTGAGCGTGATCGTCATGTTCGCCGGCGGGGTCATGGTCGGTTTCGGCACGCGCTATGCGGCCGGATGCACATCGGGCCATGCCATCACCGGCCTGTCCACGCTGCAGCCGCAGTCCCTGCTCGCGGTGATGGGCATCTTTGCCGGCGGCTTGTTCTCAGCCCATTTCATCACCCCGCATCTCTTTTCCCTGTTCTGGTAAGCCCCATGCGTTTTCTGCCCTATCTCCTCGCGGGGATGGCGTTCGGTTTTGTCATGATCAAATCCGAGGCCGCCTCCTGGTATCGCATCATGGAAATGTTCCATTTCCAGTCCTTCCACATGTTCGGCATCATGATGAGCGCCATCGCCACCGGCCTCACCGGCGTGCTGCTGCTCAAGCGCTACGGCCGCATGCTCACCCTGGACGGCGAAGCCGTGGTCATCCCGAGCAAGGAACCGGGACGTTACAACTACCTGTTCGGCGGCTTGATCTTCGGCCTCGGCTGGGGCGTCATCGGACTGTGCCCGGGCCCCATCTTCTCCCTCGTCGGCATGGGCTCGATCGGTGCGCTGGCAGCGCTGGCCGGTGCCCTGCACGGCACCTGGCTCTATGGCTGCATAAAAAACCGGTTGCCGCATTGACAAGCCTGCGCGCGATGATTACCGTGCTTGCTCGGAGAATTTTTCTTCGTCATAAAACCAAGCTGTAACCCGAATAGTGAAAAGGAGGAGGTACCCATGAAGTACGCAACAATCGCGCTGGCCGCTCTGGCCGCATTCGCAGGCACCGCACACGCCGCAGCCCCCATGATGTCGCCCGACTGGACCGCCCAGGCCTGCGACGCCTGGAACAAGGATGCCACCCTGACCAATGGTCTGGGCGACAAGTGGATCAAGAACGACAAGGGCCGCGGCTACAAGATCATTCACCTGTATCGCACCGACTGCGGCGAAGCGACGCAAACCGAAATGAAGATCGTGGCCAAGGACGGCAAGGCCATGTGCGTTTACGGCGGCGCCGTGCAAAACCCCAAGATGGATCACGGCGTCGACTACACCATGCACGCCACCAGCGAGCGCTGGGAAGAAATGGGTGCCGGCGAATACGGCCCGATGAAGGCCATGATGTTCGGCCGCCTCAAGTTCAGCGGTCCGAAGATGGAAGCCATGAGCGTGATGGGCCCGTTCGAGGCCTTCCTGCGCCTGCCGGGCAAGATCCCCGGCGACAAGGCCTGCCCTGCCAAATAAAGCAGGCGCAATACGGAAAAGCCGGGAGTGATCCCGGCTTTTTTACGTCAGCGAACCGTGTCCGGCTTAATGGACCGTCCCGGTTTTCACATCGAGCGGGCGGCCGTTGCGGATTTCCTCCGGCGTGGCGTCCCGGATGTCCATCACGTTCACCAGACAGGTGACGCTCTGCCCGGCCAGCGAGGGGTTGCCGTCCACCGTCACCTTGCCGTTTTCGATCGAAGTGACGTAAAAAGGCTTGGTCTCGCCCGCTTCGTTCTCGAACAGGACTTCCGCACCGACCCGGCGAAACTGCGGCGGCACGTTCTCGATGTCGTCGACGAACACCAGGCTCTCGTCGCGCAGCCCGTAGCCCTCCTCGGGCGACAACGTGATCTCGACGCGATCGCCGATCTTGCAGCCGTCGACCGCCGATTCGATCGCCGGCAGGATGCCGCTGTTGGCCCCTTGCACATAGCCGACCGGAATGTCGTGCTGTTCGACGACCATGCCGCGTGCGTCGAGAATGGAATACGTGATGTATACGAGTTTGTTAGGCGTCACCGTGGTCATGCTGTCTCATCCTGTTTCTTGGAAAGGCGCCCGACCATCGGCCGGATGGCTGCGGAACGCCTCGCTTATGATACCTTCGAAGTCTGCCACACACATCGTTCAGCCATGAAACCGCTCAAGCACCTGCCCGCCTGGAAGACGCTGGAACAGCACTTCAAGGCCATGCGTACTTTCGACATGCGCGCCGCGTTCCGCGAAGACGCATCGCGCTTCGACAATCTGACGCTGCGTTGCGGCAACCTCCTGCTCGACTACTCGAAAAACCGCGTCACCACCGCAACCATGCAGCACCTGATGCAGCTGGCGCGCGAATCGGAGCTGGAAGCCGCGCGCAACGCCATGTGCAGCGGCGAGCGCATCAACTTCACCGAGAAACGCGCAGTGCTGCACGTCGCACTGCGCGCACCGGTGCGTCCGCCGCTGATGGTGGAAGGCATCGAGGTCGAAAGCGAAGTGGCCAAGGTGCTCAAACGCATGCAGGGCTTCGTCGAATCGATCCACAACGGCAGCTGGCTGGGCCATACCGGCAAGCCGATCCGCGACGTGGTGAACATCGGCATCGGCGGATCGGACCTGGGACCGGCGATGGTTTGCGCCGCGCTCGACCATTACGCGGTGGAAAACCTGCGCGTGCATTTCGTCTCCAACCTCGACCCCGCGCATCTCGCCGGCACGCTGAAACAGCTCGATCCCGAAACCACGCTGTTCATCGTCGCCTCGAAGACCTTCACCACGCTGGAAACGCTCGCCAACGCCAACTCGGCCAAGGCCTGGCTGCTCGCCGCGCTGCGCTCGCCTGCCGCTGTGGCGCGCCATTTCGTGGCGCTGTCGACCAACGCGCAGGCGGTCGAGGCATTCGGCATCGATCCCGACAACATGTTCATCTTCTGGGACTGGGTCGGCGGCCGCTATTCGCTGTGGTCGGCGATCGGCCTGTCGATCGCGCTGCAGATCGGCTGGGGCAATTTCCAGGCACTGCTGGCGGGCGCGCACGCGATGGACATCCATTTCAAGGAAGCGCCGCTGGAGGCCAACATGCCGGTGATCCTCGGCATGCTCGGCATCTGGTACGCGAACTTCTGGGGCACCGACACCTACGGCATCTTCCCCTACGACCAGCGCCTGCGCCTGCTGGTGCCGTTCCTGCAGCAGCTCGACATGGAATCGAACGGCAAGAACGTCAACCGCGCCAACAAGCTGGTCAACTACAACACCGGCCCCATCGTGTGGGGCGCGCCCGGCACCAACGGCCAGCACGCCTTCTTCGAACTGGTGCATCAGGGCACGCGCCTGATCCCGACCGATTTCCTCGTCGCGGCGGTCAACCCCACGCCGCTCGCCGACCAGCACGAATGGCTGCTGGCGAACTGCCTGGCGCAGACCGAAGCGCTGCTGAAGGGCAAGTCGCGCGCGGTGATCGAAGCGGAACTGATCGCCCAGGGCATGAGCCGCGAAGACGCGAAGGCGCTCGCCCCGCACAAGGTCTTCCCCGGCAACCGGCCCAGCAACACCCTGCTCTACCAGAAGCTCGACCCGCACACGCTCGGCATGCTGATCGCGCTCTACGAGCACAAGGTATTCGTGCAGGGCGTGATCTGGCAGATCAACAGTTTCGACCAGTGGGGCGTCGAGCTCGGCAAGCAGCTGGCGCCGCCGATCCGCGCCGCGCTGAGCTCGGTGCGCGTGATCGGCGAACACGACGGCTCGACCCTGGGACTCATCGCCGACATCCGCCGGCGGCGCGGACTCAATACCTGACGCGCACGCGGTAGCTGAGCGTCGTCTTGCCTTCCGCGGGCACCCTCACCTTCCATTCGGCGGTGCCGGACGCCGCCTTGGTGTGCGGCTGCGACTCGGACACCATGGCCCAGTCGCCGGGCATCGGCTCGCGCACGGTGACGGTGACGGCTTCCGCCTTGGCGTTCTTCAGCACGATTTCGTAGGCCGATTCGAACACGTAGTTGTAGCGGCTGGTGCCGGCGAGCTTCTGGAAAGCGGTCTGCTTTCTGTCTGCCGTGAGGTCGAATGCCTCACCGAGCTTCAGGCGCACCGTCTCGTTCTTCGGCGTATGGTCGATACGATCCTCGCCGACGAACTGCGCGTTGCCCTGGCCGTCCTTCTTGTATACGCGGACGATGCCCTTGGGCAGGGGCACGCCGAGTCCCCCGCCTTTGTTGTCGAACTCGACGAACACGCCGACCTTGATCTTCTGCCCGAGGTCGCCGTGCTGGCCGGAATAATAGTAATTCGCGCCCTCGAGCAGGAATTCCTTCCTCACCGGCACTCGCCCCGCCGACATCAGCGCGACCTGCTTGGTCTGGTTCTCCGCCAGCGTGGTGGGACGCTGCAGCGTATAAAGGTGGTACTCGAACAGCGATTCCTGCTGCATCTCGGCGGCGTCGGCCGCCTTCGCCGCCATCGTCATCGCGTTGCCCGACATCGGACGGGCCTCGCGCACCCGGTTGACGTCGCCCGCCACCAGTTGCAACCGGGCATGGGGATAGGCCGCGCCGCTCTGATTGGTCAGCGTCACCCAGCCGTTGAGATCGAGCCGGTCGTCGCCGGCATTCAGCTCGGCCACATAGTCGGCGCGCCATGACAGGCCGCCGGTCAGGTAGGACAGCTCCAGGTTCTGCTGGCCGGCCGTCTGATTGAGCAGCGCAATCACCAACGTAGGCCTGTCGCGCAGGGTATCGGGCACACCGGGGAACGCCAGCCTTCCCGGCACGCCGGTTTCGATGCGATCGGCGAATTTGAGCACGACGCCGCCGTTGCTCGCCAGGACGGTGGCCGTCTCGCGCGTTTCCGCACCGGTGGCGGGGTTCGTCCTGACTACGACGACCTCGCGCCCGACGTATTTTTCGAGCAGTTTCTCCGGCGTCAACAGGTCGAAATCGAAATTCTGCTCCTGCAGCCTGAAGCCGTCTGGATTCGTCAGGTTGCGCAACTGCGCCGTCTCGGGGCGCATCTGGGCCGACACTTCGCGCCACGCCAGCTGATTGGAATCGCGCGCCAGCCGGATGCGCCGCGCATCCTTCACCAGCGCGAGGTTGTCGTTGTAAATGGTGACGGCCACACTGTGCTGGTCGGAGGCGGTGCTG
Organism: Pseudomonadota bacterium; assembly: GCA_021811235.1. Classification (GTDB taxonomy): domain Bacteria; phylum Pseudomonadota; class Gammaproteobacteria; order Burkholderiales; family Thiobacillaceae; genus Thiobacillus. The sequence continues at coordinate 225,696 of JAJZPG010000001.1, forward strand.
ACGATCTCGTCGGGTGGCGCTGCCCAGCCGGCATGGGCAGCGAACATCAATCCGGCCATCATCATGTGCAACAGGCTTTTCTTCATCATCTCGTCCCTCCCTCCGCGTATGGCAAGCGTGCATGATGACCCATCCTCACGGAAAATGGTTCGCAGCGCTAGAATGCCCGGATCATTCCCGCAATGAACAACATGAGCTCAGACGATCCCCACCCCCCGCGCATAGTCGGCGGCGGCATCAACACCAGCGAATCCGAGCAACCCGTCGTGGTCACCCAAATGCTGGGCATCCCCAGCGACGGGCCGGTCCGTGAGGAAACCCTGCGGGCGCGCTTTCTGTCCTTCGATCCGCTGTTCGACGCGGGCTCCAACCTGGTCGCCCATCAACTGGTCCTGCGCGGCCGCACCGCGACTGCCGATGCCCCCCCGGAACTGCGCCAGATGGACGAGGACATGCTGCTGACCGGCCTGTATTCCCTGACCCAGGGCGGTCTGAGCGGCGACCTGCCCCTGCTGGTGCAGATCAGCACCGGCGTGCTGTTCAGCGACATCCCGCAGCAGCTCAACCATCGCCAGCTGATCTGGTGCGTGGCACTCGCCAACGAACAGCACCTGGCGCGTGCCCTGGCCCTGCAGGACGCGGGACTGACCTTCTGCCCGACACTGAGCCGCAGCGATGCCGTCGTGCAGGACAGCGCATCCGCCTGGCGCTATCTCGCCTGCCATGCCGACGATACGCCCCCTGCAGTCAAGGCGCGCCTGATCGTGGAAGGCGTGCGCCATGCCCACACCCCGGCACGCTGGCCGGAGAACGCCTGGTTCAAGGGCAGCTTTTTCACCGGCGACACCCAGCCTGCGCAAGACACCCGCGAGCAGGCGATGCAGCTCGATCTGCTCGCCATCGCGTTGCGCCAGTCGGCCGATACGCTGGGCCAGTTTTTCCGGCTCAACCCGGACATGGCCCCGCGCCTGCTCGCCATTGCCAACTCCCAGGTCGGCGGCCTGAGCCGGCCGGCGGAGTCGGCCGCCCACGCGCTCGTCATGCTGGGCGCGCCGCGCGCCCGCCGGGTGGCGGCCCTGCTTGCCCTGGCCGGCAAGGAGCCGACCGATGCCGCGCGGCACTATGCGATGACCGCCCTCACGCGGGCCCTGTTCATGGGCAAGATCACCCGCTTGGGCGCCCCTGCCGAGAGTGCCGCCTCCGCCTTCGAGATCGGTCTCCTGTCGACCGCGACCCATGCGCTGTCGCTGCCGGTGGAAACCCTGATCCGCAAGCTGGGGCTGTCGGCGACCAGCGCGCGCGCGCTGAGTTCGCATCCCTCGCCGGAAGGCGCGCTGCTGCAGCTGACTTATGCCTGCGAAAACAACGACGTCGAAACCCTGGCCACCTATGCGCAACAGCTGGACATCCCGCTGCATCAGATCTCCGTGGCCTATCTCGATGCCCTGATCGCCGCCTCGGCACTCGACGCAGCCCTGCACTGACAGCGTAAAATGGCGGTTTTGCCCGCGCAGCCGCCTCATGCAGCCCACCCTGGTTTTCGACATTGAAACGATCCCCGACCTCGCCGGCTTCGCCGCAGTCAACGGCATAGCCGAATCCGCCCTGCCCCAGGCCGAGCTCGCCGAAATGGCGCTGCTCGCCCGCCGCCAGAAGACCGGCAGCGACTTCATGCCGCACCATCTGCACCGCATCGTCGCCATTTCCTGCGTGCTCAGGAGCGGCGACCAGCTCAAGGTGTGGTCGCTCGGCGAACCCGGCAGCAGCGAGGCCGAACTGATCCAGCGTTTCTACGACGGCATCGAGCGCTACACCCCGCAGCTCGTTTCATGGAACGGCGGCGGCTTCGACCTGCCGGTACTGCACTACCGCAGCCTGATCCACGGCGTGGCGGCGGCACGCTACTGGGACTGGGGCGACGACGACAAGGAATTCAAGTGGAACAACTACCTGTCGCGCTACCACACCCGCCACCTCGACCTGATGGACGTGCTGGCGATGTACCAGCCGCGTGCCAACGCGCCGCTCGACGACATGGCCAAGCTGTGCGGCTTTCCCGGCAAGCTGGGGATGGACGGCTCGAAGGTTCTGGACGCCTTCCAGCGCGGCGAGATCGACGCCATCCGCAACTACTGCGAGACCGACGTGATGAACACCTGGCTGGTCTACCTGCGCTTCCAGAAGATGCGCGGCACCCTGACCGAGGCGGCCTACGCTGCCGAGATCGAGCTCGCACGCAGCACCGTGGCATCCCATCCTGTCCCGCACTGGCAGGAATTCCTGGCGGCGTGGGCATGAACCAGACGGTCGACATCCTTTCCCTCGACCACGAGGGCCACGGCGTCGCGCGCATCGACGGCAAAGTCACCTTCGTCGACGGCGCGCTGGCGGGTGAGCGCGCGGAAATCGCCATCTACCGCAAGCACGCCAAATACAACTCGGCCAACGCCGTCGCCATCCTGAAATCCAGCGCGCAGCGCGCCGAGCCGCGCTGCCGCTATTTCGGCCGCTGCGGCGGCTGCTCGATGCAGCACCTGGAACCCAGCGCGCAGGTCGCCGCCAAGCAGCGCGTGCTGGAGGAAAACCTCGCCCGTATCGGCAAGGTCCGCCCCGACGTCGTCCTGCGCGCGCTGCACGGCCCGACCTGGGGCTACCGCCACCGTTCGCGGCTGTCGGTCCGTCGCGTCGACAAAAAGGGCGGCGTGCTGGTCGGCTTCCACGAGAAGCGCTCCAGCTTCATCGCCGACATGGCGAGCTGCGAAGTCCTCACCCCGGACGTGTCGGCGCTGATCCAGCCGCTGCGGGAACTGATCACCGAGCTGTCCAACTCCGACCGCATCCCGCAGATCGAGATCGCCGTCGGCGAGCACATCACCGTACTGGTGTTCCGCCTGCTCGAGCCCTGGACCGACGACGACGCGGCCCGCGTGCGCGCATTTGCCGATACGCACCGCGTACAAATCTGGGAGCAGCGCAAGGGCCCGGATACCGCGCGTCCGTTCTGGCCCGACATCGCACCCGAACTCAGCTACAGCCTGCCCGAGTTCGGCCTCGCCATGCCGTTCAAGCCGACCGAATTCACCCAGGTCAACACCGCCATCAATCGCGCCCTGGTCAGCCGCGCATTGCGCCTGCTCGATCCGCAACCGGGCGAGCGCATCGCCGATCTCTTCTGCGGGCTGGGCAATTTCACCCTGCCCATCGCCACACGCGGCGCCGAGGTGCTCGGCATCGAAGGCAGCGCGGAACTGGTCGACCGTGCGCGCGCGAATGCCCTGCGCAACCACCTGCCCCATGCCCACTTCGTGGTCGACAACCTGTTCGAGATGACGCCTGAGAAATTCGCCACGCTCGGGCATTTCGACAAGCTCCTGATCGACCCGCCGCGTTCCGGCGCCATCGAAGTCGTGAAGTCCCTGCCAGACAGCGGCGCGCCGCAGCGCATCGTCTATGTATCCTGCGACCCCGCCACGCTGGCGCGCGACGCCGAGGTGCTGGTGCACGTCAAGGGCTACCGGCTCGTGGCGGCCGGCGTCGCCAACATGTTCCCCCACACCGCGCACGTCGAGTCGATCGCGCTTTTCGAACGCTAATCCCTTAAAATCCGGTTTTTCGCCCCCTAGCCCCTAACTCCTAGATCCTAGCCCCCAGAAATGGCACTCATCGTACAAAAATACGGCGGCACCTCGGTCGCCAACGTCGAACGCATCCGTGCAGTGGCGGAACGCGTCGCCAAATTCAAGATGCTCGGACATCAGGTGGTGGTCGTGCTCTCCGCCATGTCCGGCGAGACCAACCGGCTGATCGCGCTGGCCAAGGATATCCAGGCGCAACCCGACCCACGCGAACTCGACATGCTGGTGTCGACCGGCGAGCAGGTCACCATCGCGCTGCTGGCGATGGCGCTGAAGGACCTGGGCCTGAAAGCGAAGAGCTACACCGGCAGCCAGGTGCGCATCCTCACCGACAATGCCTATACCAAGGCGCGCATCCTCAGCATCGACGAAGCCAACATGCGGCGCGATCTGGATTCCGGCCACGTGGTCGTGGTCGCCGGCTTCCAGGGCGTCGACGAGCAAGGCAACATCACCACCCTGGGCCGAGGTGGCTCCGACACCACCGGCGTCGCGCTGGCTGCGGCCCTGAAGGCCGACGAGTGCCAGATCTACACCGACGTCGACGGTGTCTACACCACCGACCCGCGCATCGTGCCCGATGCACGCCGCCTCAAGACCATCACCTTCGAGGAAATGCTGGAAATGGCGAGCCTCGGCTCCAAGGTGCTGCAGATCCGCTCGGTCGAGTTCGCCGGCAAGTACAAGGTCAAACTGCGGGTGCTGTCCAGCTTTCAGGACGAAGGCGACGGCACGCTCATCACTTTCGAGGAAAACGACAGCATGGAACAACCCGTCATCTCCGGCATCGCCTTCAACCGCGACGAAGCGAAAATCACCGTGGTCGGCGTGCCCGACCACCCCGGCATCGCCTACCAGATCCTCGGGCCGGTCGCCGACGCCAACATCGACGTCGACATGATCGTGCAGAACGTCGGCCACGCGAACACCACCGACTTCACCTTCACCGTGCACCGCAACGATTTCGCCCGCGCCATGGACATCGTCAAGGCCAATGCTGCGGCCATCGGCGCACGCGAAGTCACCGGCGACGACAAGATCGCCAAGGTGTCGATCGTCGGCGTCGGCATGCGCTCGCACGTCGGCGTCGCGCGCAAGATGTTCGAGACCCTGTCGAAGGAAAACATCAACCTGCAGATGATCTCGACTTCCGAAATCAAGATCTCGGTGGTGGTCGAGGACAAGTACATGGAACTCGCGGTGCGCGCGCTGCACCAGGCCTTCGAACTCGACAAGGCTTCCGCCTGACGCCCTTCGAGGTGGCTTTCCGCCGCGCATTCCGATACAATGCGCGGCGGTTCGGAGACGTGGCCGAGAGGTTGAAGGTACTCCCCTGCTAAGGGAGCATGCGGGCTTAAACCTGCATCGAGGGTTCGAATCCCTCCGTCTCCGCCAAATCAATACAAGTTTGTGTCAGAAACGCAAAAACTGCGTATAATGCGCATCCTTCAAAGCGCCCGTAGCTCAGCTGGATAGAGTACTTGGCTACGAACCAAGGGGTCAGGAGTTCGAATCTCTTCGGGCGCACCACACATCAAAAAGCCCGGTCATCCGACCGGGCTTTTTCATGCCCGCATGCCAGCGCATGACGGCAAGGGAAGCACAAGGCATGCCCGGGCATTAAAGAAGGCGGGCCGAGCACCGTTAAATTCGCTATCAAATCGATCATTCCGGGGCTGCGAGCCAAGTTTGCCGTAGATTTATCTTGAATAAGGACCTAGCGCTTCAGGACGTTGCGGAGGCCATCGTGCCGGACAGCCCCTCCCGTGATTCCGCGCCTTCCCCTGCCGGATCATCGCCCGACACCCTGCTCGAATGCCTGCTCGTGGTGGTGCAGGCGCACGGCGGCACGCTGAGCCGGCAAGCCGCGATCGACGGCCTGCCGCTGGTCAACAACCGCCTCACCCCTTCTCTGTTCCGGCGTGCCGCCAAGCGTGCCGGCTTCGCCAGCAATATCGTGCGCAAGCCGCTGGACCGGCTGAACGCCGCCCTGTTTCCAGCGGTGCTGCTGCTCGACGGCGAGGAGGCCTGCGTTCTGCTGGGCTGGAAAGACGAAGGCCGTACCGCACGGGTGATCTTTCCCGAACTGGGCCAGGCCGAAGCCGTGCTGCCCCGCGAGGAACTGGCCGCCCGCTACGCCGGCCACGCCATTCTGGCGCGCCCCGAATTCCGCTTCGACGCACGCACCCCGGAAGTCGGCCGGGTCAAGCACCGCCACTGGTTCTGGGGCACGCTCGCCGACAACCGCCCGCTGTATCGCGACGTGCTGCTGGCGGCCTTCCTGATCAACGTGTTCGCATTGGCCCTGCCGCTGTTCAGCATGAACGTGTACGACCGCGTGGTGCCGAACCGGGCGATCGAAACATTGTGGATGCTGTCCCTCGGCGTGGTCCTGGTGCTGGTAGCGGACGTGGTGTTGCGCACCATGCGCGGCTATTTCATCGATCTCGCCAGCAGCCGGGTCGACGTGCGCCTGTCCGCCTACATCATGGAGCGCGTGCTTGGGCTGCGCCTGGAGAACCGGCCGCTGTCAGCCGGCTCGTTTGCCGCCAACCTGCGCTCGTTCGAGACGATCCGCGACTTCATCACCTCGGCCACGGTGACCGCCTTCATCGACCTGCCCTTCGCGCTGATCTTCCTGGTGGTCGTCGGCTGGATTTCCTGGCCCGTCATTCTGCCCATCCTGTTCGGCATGCTGCTGCTGGTGGCCTACGCGCTGACCGTGCACAGCAAGATGCACGAACTGTCGGAGACGACCTACCGCGCCGGCGCGATGCGCAACGCGACGCTCGTCGAATCGCTGGTCGGCCTGGAGGCGATCAAGGCGCTGGGCGCCGAAAGCGTGATGCAGCGCAAGTGGGAATCCAGCGCGGCGTACCTGTCGCGCGTGGGTGCGCAGTTGCGCCTGCTGTCGTCGTCGACCATCAACGGCGCGATGTGGGCCCAGCAATTCGTGAATGTCGCGGTGGTAGTGGTCGGCGTCTATCTGATTGCCAACAACCAGCTGACACTGGGCGGGCTGATCGCCTGCACCATGCTGGCGTCGCGCGCGATGGCGCCGATCGGCCAGGTGGCGGGCCTGCTGACCCAGTATCACAACGCTGCGACCGCACTGAAGTCGCTCGACGACATCCTGCAGCAGCCGGTCGAGCGGCCGGCGGATTCCAACTTCGTGACGCGCCAGCATTTCAGCGGCGACATCGAGTTCAAGGACGTCGATTTCAGCTATCCCGGACAGGACGTCTCCGCCCTTCGCGGCGTTTCACTGAAAATCCGCGCCGGCGAGCACGTGGCGATCCTCGGCCGCGTCGGCTCCGGCAAGACCACGCTGGAAAAGCTCATCCTCGGCCTCTACCGCCCCACCTCGGGCGCGGTGCTGGTGGACGGTGTCGACCTGCGCCAGCTGGACCCGGCCGAATTGCGCCGCAACATCGGCTACGTGCCGCAGGATGTCATGCTGTTTTACGGCAGCCTGCGCGACAATCTGACCATCTCCGCCCCCACGGCCGACGACGCTGCGGTGCTGCGCGCCGCCGAGGTGGGCGGCATCCTCGAATTCGTCAACAACCATCCGCGCGGCTTCGACATGGCCGTGGGCGAGCGCGGCGAATCGCTCTCCGGCGGCCAGCGCCAGGCGGTCGCCATCGCGCGCGCCGCCATCAATGACCCGCCGATCCTGATGATGGACGAGCCGACCGGCTCGATGGACCATTCCAGCGAAGAAGAGATCAAGCAGCGGCTGCGCGGCTTTGCCGCCGGCAAGACGCTGATCGTGGTGACCCACCGCACCTCGCTGCTCGATCTGGTCGAGCGCATCATCGTGATCGATGCCGGCAAGATCGTGGCCGATGGGCCCAAGGCTCAGGTCGTCGAAGCCTTGCGCCAGGGCCGCATCGGGAAGGCCGCATGAAAGCCGGCCTCTTCGCCTTCATTTCCCGCGTCGCCGACGGTTCGGCCGGCTGGTCGCGCCATGCGCGTCCGCTGCTCGACCGCGCCTTCGCGCGCTGGATCCCGCCGCGTCCCGAGGAAACGCAGGGCTGGGCCGCCGACGCCGACTGGGCCCGCCTCGATCAGGAGCCCCTGCGCGCGCGCTACCTGCTGCGGGTGATCGGGGTCATCCTGGCCGTTTTCCTGCTGTGGGCCGCGCTCGCCAGCGTCGACGAGGTCGCACGCGGCAACGGCAAGGTGATTCCCTCGCGGCAGGTACAGGTGGTGCAGGCGGTCGACGGCGGGATCATCGCGGAAATCCTGGTGCGTGAAGGCCAGCCGGTCGAGGCGGGACAGTTGCTGTTCCGCATCGACAAGACGCGGTTTGTCTCCTCGCTGCGCGAAAACCGCGTGCAATACCTGGCGCTGCTGGCCAAGGCCTCCCGTCTGCGCGCGCTGGCCGAGAACACCCCGTTCGCGCTGCCGCCCGAAGTCCTGCAGGAGAATCCCGGCCTGGCCGACGAAGAGCGCAGCATGTACGACGCGCGACGCCGTGAACTGGAGGCCCAGATCGGCATTGCGCGCCAGCAATTGGCCCAGCGCCAGCAGGAACTGGTCGAGGTGCGCTCGCGCCGCGAGCAGGCCGCACAGAGCTACGACCTCACGCTCAGGGAATTGACGATGACCAAGCCGCTCGCCGCATCGGGCGCGGTATCCGACGTCGAACTGCTCCGGCTAGAGCGCGACGTCAGCCGGTATCGCGGCGAACGCGATCAGGCTTCTGCCCAGACCGTGCGCCTGCAATCCGCCATTGCGGAAGCCTCGCGCAAGGTACAGGAGCAGGAAATCACCTTCCGCAACGAGATGCGCAACGAGCTGGCCGAGACCATGGCCAAACTCAATAGCCTGTCCGAAGGCAGCACCGCACTGAGCGATCGCGTCGAGCACGCCAGCGTGAAGTCGCCGGTGAAAGGCACCGTCAAGCGGCTGCTGGTGACGACCGTTGGCGGCGTGCTGCAACCGGGCAAGGAAATCGTGGAAATCGTGCCGACCGACGACGCCCTGCTGCTGGAAGCGCAAATCTCGCCCAAGGACATCGCCTTCCTGCATCCCGGGCAAAAGGCGACCGTGCGTTTCACCGCATACGATTACGCGATCTACGGCGGGCTCGAAGCCGTGGTCGACCACATCGGCGCCGACACCGTCACCGATGAGGACGGCAATGCCTTCTATGTGGTGCGCGTGCGCACCTTGAAGTCGTCACTCGGTGAGGCCTTGCCGATCATCCCGGGCATGGTGGCGGACGTGGACATCATGACCGGCCGCAAGAGCGTGCTCGCCTACCTGCTGAAGCCGGTGATCCGCGCCAAGTCCCTCGCCTTCACCGAGCGCTGACCGAATGAAGCGCCCCGTTTTCGTCACCACGCGTCCGGAGCCCATCCCCCGCTGGCTGGAAGCGTTTCCCGATGCACGGGTGGTGCGCAACCAAGGAGAGAACACCGGTCTCGCCTTGCTGGCCGACGCCTCGGTGATCTGGTTGCATGTGACGGGCGAACAGCCAGCAGTAGCGGCGCTGGTCTCCGAACTGCGGCGCGCGGCGGGCAGCGTGCCGATCGTGGTGCTCTCCAACGTGCCCGAGGACGACCAGGGCCTCGCGGCGCTGGCCGCCGGCGCATCCGGCTATTGCAGTGCGCTGACCCTGCCCGCGGTGCTGCGCCAGGTCGCCGGCGTCGTCGAGCATGGCGGCGTGTGGGTCGGCCCGCAGTTGATGCAGCGCCTGATGCAGGGTCTGGCTGCGCGCAGCAGCAATGCGGCGGAATCGGCACTCGACAGCCTGAGCCAGCGCGAACGCCAGGTTGCAGTGGCCGTGGCGCGCGGCGCCACCAACAAGGAAATCGCCCGCGTGATGCACATCACCGAGCGCACCGTGAAAGCGCACCTGAGCGCCGCCTACGAAAAACTCGGCGTGCGCGACCGCATGCAGCTCTCCCTGATTGTCAATGGTGTCGAGAATCCGACGCACCTGGCCCAGAAAATCCCCGCCTGACTGTACTTCGGTCCAATACGGAAACCGGATGGCACGCCGTTAAGTCTTGCAGATAGCCCCGGATGGGGCAGCCGAACCCTTTTCGAAAAAGAACCGCACCATGGACACCACCGTCACCACGCCCCAGGCAGTCGCCACCGTCATTGCAGTTGAAGGTCAGGCATTCGCCCGCGATCCCGCCGGCCAGATGCGCCCGCTCAAGGCCGGCGACGTCCTGCTCGAAGGCGACACCGTCGTCACCGAGGCGGGCGGACAAGTCCAGCTGGCTTTCCTCGACGGCCACATGCTGACGCTGCTGCCAAACGAGCGCTTCAAGTTCACCGCCGAAACCACGTCCACGTCCCGCCCCGACGTCGCCGAAGCCAGCCTGCCGGCCGGCGAAGCCGAGCGCATCATCCAGGCACTGGAACGCGGCGAAGACATCGATGCCCAGCTCGAAGACACTGCGGCAGGTCTCGAAGGCGGCGGCAGCAACGCGGGCAATGGCTTTGTACGGCTGCTGCGGATTGTCGAAGGCACCGACTCAGCCAACATTGAACTCGAGCCTGGCGAGCCGGCGGCTGCGGCGGTTGTCGATGAACCCGAAGGCAGGACGACAGGAACTGCCAATGCAGCCGCTCCGGCTACCGGCGTGAGCAATACGTCGCCGGCAGCGAACCCTGACACGGTTGCGGGGAACGAGGACTCGCCCATAACGATCAATGTGCTGGCCAACGACATCGATGCTGACGGCAATGCGCTGAGCGTTGTCTCCGCATCGGCAACCAACGGAGTCGTCTCGGTCAATTCCGATGGGACGATGACCTATACGCCGAATCCGGACTACAACGGCACGGACAGCATCACCTACACGATAAGCGATGGCCAGGGAGGAACCGCCACATCCACGGTGGGCGTGACAGTTGCCCCCGTCAATGACCAAGCCGTCATCGACGGACAAAGTGCCGGTGCGGTGACCGAGGATTCCTCACTGACGACCGGCGGCACCCTGACCATCAGCGATACGGATGCTGGCCAGGCCAGCTTCATTGCCCAGCCTGCGACCGCCGGTGCCTACGGCATCTTCTCGATCGATGCATCCGGCAATTGGAACTATGCCCTGGACAACGCCACAGTCCAGTCCCTCGGCTCCGGGCAGACCCTGACCGAGACCTTCACTGTTGCCAGTGCAGACGGCACGACTTCGTCCGTCACGGTCACCATCAACGGCACCAACGATGCAGCTGTGATCAGTTCGGCCACCGGCAGTGTCACTGAAGACACCATCCTGACGACCGGCGGTACGCTGACGGTGACCGATGCGGATGCTGGCCAGGCCACGTTCATTGCCCAGCCTGCGACGGCTGGCGCCTACGGCACCTTCTCGATCGATGCCTCCGGAAACTGGAACTATGCACTGGACAACGCCACCGTTCAGTCCCTCGGCTCCGGGCAGACCCTGGCCGAGACCTTCACAGTCGCTTCGGTCGATAGCACCACATCATCCGTCACGATCACCATCATCGGCACCAACGATGCAGCCGTGATCTCCAGCGGAACTGGGGCAG
>JAJZPG010000031.1 GCA_021811235.1 Pseudomonadota bacterium
CTATTGCGCTCGCAACGCGCTCCACCCCTTCGCCTTCATGCACAGCAACAGCCCCCGCGTGGCCGTCTGCGTTTGCTGCGTCTGCACCGGCCGATGCGCCTCGCCCAGCTGGGCGACACAGGCGTGGGTGTCGGCCTCGAGGCTGCTGGCGCCGCTGCCGGCTTTCCACCACGAACTGATCTTGAAGGTATCCAGCATGTCGGGTTTGCGTGTCGCGGTCGGGGCAGGCTGGGGCGACCCCGATGCGCCCGGCGCGGCAGTCGCCGCGTTTTCGATCCGGAGATTGCTGGGGATGACGGTGGCTTCGATGACGGGGTCGGCATCCAGCGGTTCCATCCGGCCCAGGTTCTGCACGGTCCAGCCGCCGTCGGCCATGCACTTCTCGTAGGCGGCATCGCTGCCTTTTTCCCGGCAGGTCTTCTTCGCGCTTTCCAGGTCGCCCGAGGTGGCGCCGCGCTTGTAGGCGAGCTCGCCGCAGCCGCTGGCCAGCAGGGCAAGCAGCATCAGGGTGCAAGCGCCGCAACGCGTCCGGGTGTGGGCGAAATCGATCATCAATGGTCCTCCTGAAGGCGTCGGCATCGGTCATCCGACGCCGCAAAAGGTAGCACCCAATCCGGCGGTCTGGCATGCGTCCCGACTACGTCGGATGACTTATTTCAATCCCCCAGGGCGCTCGGTAACCTCGGTCCACGTTTGAAGCAGGCGTGCGCGCTTCGTGCGGTCGCGGTGCAGTCGTCCGCATCGATTCGATGGCGATTTTTTCATCAAGGGAGGAATTGGAAATGAATCTGAAGTTCAACAGAAGCCGGCTGGCGCTGGCGATGGCCGCGGGGATGCTGCTGCCGGCCATGTATGCCCACGCGGGCGGCACGATCACGTTTGGCGAGGACAAGTCGGTGAGCATCGGCTTCGGCATGCGCGGCAGTTTCAGCAGTGTGGAGAATGCGGCGCCCGACGGCACGTCGCGCTCGCAGGACTTCAGCCTGGACAGCGCCCGCATCTATCTGTCGGGTTCGTTGAACAAGTACATCAAGGGCATGCTCAACACGGAAAAGGACATTGCCGGCCAGGGCTTCCAGGCCATCGATGCCAACGTCCAGATCGCCATCACGCCGGAACTGACCATCTGGGCCGGACGTTTCCTGTCTCCCAGCGACCGCGCCAACATGGCGGGCCCGTATTACTCGCTGGGCGGCGGCTACTGGTCGGGTATCGCTTCGCGCTATGGCTACAACGGCGGCCACATCGGGCGTGACGACGGCGTTGCCGTCGTGGGCAGCTTGATGGACGGCAAGTTCTCCTACGCCTTCGGCGCGTTCGAAGGCAATACCGCGTTCCAGATCGCCCCGGTCACGCAGGGGACGCGTACCGGTTCGGATGGCCTGATGTATGCCGGCCGGCTGCAGTTCGATTTCTGGGACGCGGAGCCGGGCTACTACGGCACCGGCAACTATCTGGGAGGCAAGGACATCCTGGCCATCGGCATCGCGGGACGTAGCCAGAAGAACGGCGCGTACTCGGCGATCGCGACGGGCGACTATTCGTCCTATAGCGTGGACTTCCTGCTGGAAAAGAAAGGCGTGGGACCAGGCGCGCTGTCGATCGAGGCGGCAGGGTATGACTACGACACCAGCGACGTCTTCCTCAGCGAGCAGGGCACGGCGTATTCGGCCGGCGTCGGCTACATCTTCGACCAGAAGGTGGGCTGGGGGCAGTTCCAGCCCTTCGTCCGCTACCAGAAGTTCACGCCCGACAACGATATCGACACCAAGAAGTACGACCTGGGCGTGAACTACGTCATCGACGGCTACAACGCGCAGGTCAGCGCGGCGTACTCCAACACGGAAGTGACCGGAGCCAGCGACGTGGATGCATTCACCGTCGCCATGCAGTTCCAGTTCTGATCAGCCGGCAGGCGCGCGGCTGCTGCCGCGCGCCTCGAATGGATTCGTTTCCCTCTATTCCACCAGGAATTCACCTCGCAAGCCGTCGTGGATTCATGAAATTGGCCGTGCCTCAAGCTTGCCGGCACTGTCGGGCCTGACTGGCATCTCCATCCTCGCCGCCGGTTCCAACAACGATCGTCGCCGCCCGTTCGCGCGGCATATTGCTTTTGGTTTGCCTGGGAAGGGCGTGAAAAAATCGACCGGCTCGCCAGGTTGTACGACCAGCGCAAACGCTTCAGTCGAGGCGCTGCCGACATCGGCCAGGACATGGTTGGCAGTCCTCAGCCTGCTCGATCAGGGTGATGAACTGAGTGTCGAGCGTGGGCTCGATCACGGCGAACGGTCATGCCGTCAGCTCCCGCCACGCCGGCTGCATGGACGAGCGCGCGCGGCCGATCGGGGTGATGGCGTCACGCAATAAGCGTTCCATCGTTTGCGCGGCAGGCATGTCCGCCTTACGTCGAATTGCGTATTCGCCTGGATGGCACTTGCCCCTACCATGCTCAACCGAAACCCGGCATGACGCCGGCAAGTCTATTTGGAGAAAAGATGAGACACGGAGATATTTCCAGCAGCCGCGATTGCGTCGGCGTCGCAGTCGTAAACTACAAAATGCCGCGCCTGCACTCGCGCGCCGAGGTGCTCGCCAACGCCCGCGCCATCGCCGACATGGTCGTCGGGATGAAATCCGGCCTTCCAGGAATGGACCTTGTGATTTTTCCCGAATACAGTACCCACGGCATCATGTACGACCGCGACGAGATGTACGCGACCGCGTCGACCGTGCCAGGCGAGGAAACCGAGATATTTGCCGAGGCCTGCCGCCAAGCCAAGGTATGGGGGGTGTTTTCGCTGACCGGCGAGCGCCACGAGAACCACCCGGACAAGGCCCCGTACAACACCCTGATATTGATGAACGACCAAGGGGAGATCGTGCAGAAATACCGCAAGATCATGCCTTGGTGCCCGATCGAGGGCTGGTATCCGGGCGACACTACCTATGTCTCCGAAGGTCCCAAGGGGCTCAAGGTCAGCCTCATTATCTGCGACGACGGAAATTATCCGGAGATCTGGCGCGACTGCGCGATGAAGGGTGCCGAACTGATCGTGCGCTGCCAGGGCTATATGTACCCGGCCAAGGATCAGCAGGTGATGGTGTCCAAAACGATGGCGTGGATGAACAACGTCTACGTCGCGGTCGCCAACGCGAGCGGCTTTGACGGCGTGTATTCGTATTTCGGCCATTCGGCCATCGTCGGCTTCGACGGCCGCACGCTCGGCGAGTGCGGCGAGGAGGAAAACGGCATCCAGTATGCCGAACTGTCCATGTCGCTGATCCGCGATGCGCGCCGCAACGGCCAGTCGCAGAACCATCTGTTCAAGCTCCTGCACCGCGGCTACACCGGCGTCATCAACTCCGGCGATGGCGAGCGCGGCGTTGCCGAGATGCCGTATTCGTTTTACCGCACCTGGGTCAACGACCCCGAGGCCGCACGCGCCATGGCCGAGTCGATCACTCGCCCGACCATCGGCACCGACGAATGCCCGATCGACGGCATTCCCAACCAGAGCACACCACGCCACCGCTAAGCAGTCAACGCAGCAAAGGCGTCACCTGCAACGGGGGCGCCAGGCTGCGGATTGCGCGCATCAGGCCGACGATCTACAGATTGGCGCCTGCTGGGCGCAAGGCGGACTGGACGCACTCCATCAGGGCATGGGGTGGGAAAGTTCAGATCTGATCTGACCGTGGTTCCGTTTTGACGGTGCCTGATCGTCAGGCCAGTTCAGGTTGTCGGTCTTTTCCTGCCACGCCGCCTTCCCGGCGATCAAGTTTTGCAGTGGCGATCGTCCAGGCGCGTCGATGTCTGTCTGCGTCAGTCAAGCCGTGGCCTTGCCCCGTCGACGGGGACGGCATCGGCCTTGATGAGGGCATTGTTCTCGTGACCGCCGCGCGGGCTCGGTACGGGGTCAAGGGCGTCGTCGATGATCTGTCGACGTTGGAGCCCGATGCCGAGGTCGGCCTGCACCTGGTTCAAGCGTTCAAACAGCGCATCCGCGAGCTCGCGTTCCTTGCTGTCGATGCGGGCAAGAATGGGGCGGATATTGTCCCGTCGATGACGTGGCATCCAGCCGCTCCAGCGGGCCGCATGCATTACTCAGACGGGCATGGCGGCCCTCAAGATCAAACGGGCTGTCTGCATGACAGGAACGTAGCCGGGTTGGGGGATTGATGGAAGCGCCCATAAGCCAGCCGGGCCAACTTGATTCGCGTTACTGCCCGCTCGCTATGCGTCATTTTACGTATTTCGATCGCGCGCCATTGTCACTAAGGTGTCCACACGTTGGCGGAAAACATGATTCAAACCGCCAGTCGAGACGACTTTATCCACTGCTGACAGGAGCCCCAGATGTCCGATTTCGATGAACCCCACGATCCGTTTCTAACCCGGCGCCGAATCCTTCAAGGCATGGCCGCGCTACCGTTGGTCGGCTTGCCCAGGCTGGGTTTCGGCGCACCGCCTCCGACCGCCAAGGTCAATACGACGAATCTCGCGGTGACCGATACCGAAGTCACGGTAGGCCAGTTGCACTCGGCGACCGGCACCATGGCGATTTCGGAAACCGGTTCCATCCAGGCCGAACAGTTGGCGATTGACCAGATCAATGCGATGGGCGGCGTGCTCGGCCGCAAGATCAAGGTCATCAAGGAGGATGGTGCGTCCGACTGGCCGACCTTCGCGGAAAAGGCGCGCAAATTGCTGGTGAGCGATCACGTTGCGGCGGTTTTCGGTTGCTGGACGTCGGCGTCGCGCAAGGCGGTGTTGCCGGTGTTTGAGAAGGAAAACGGCATGCTCTACTACCCGACTTTCTACGAAGGTCTGGAGCAGTCGAAGAACGTCATCTACACCGGACAGGAAGCGACCCAGCAGATCATCTGGGGCCTGGACTGGGCGAAGAAGGAGAAGAAGGCCAAGACTTTCTTCCTTGTCGGGTCGGACTACATCTGGCCGCGCACCTCGATGAAAATCGCGCGCAAGCACATCGAAAACTTCCAGAAGGGCAGCATCGTCGGCGAAGAGTATTACCCGCTCGGCCACACCAACTTCAACTCCCTCATCAACAAGATCAAGCTGAAGAAACCTGACTGTGTTTATTGCGCGGTCGTGGGCGGTTCCAACGTCGCGTTCTACAAGCAGCTGAAAGCCGCCGGCATCAATGCCAAGAAGCAGTTCCTGCTGACGATCTCGGTGACGGAAGATGAAGTGCTCGGCATCGGCGGCGAAAACGTCGAGGGCTTCTACTCGAGCATGAAATACTTCCAGTCGCTGAACAATCCAAACAACATCGCCTTCGTCAAAGCCTTCAAGGCCAAGTACGGAGCGAATGCGGTGATCGGCGATGTGACGCAGGCGGCCTATCTGGGGCCGTGGTTGTGGAAGGCCACGGTCGAAAAAGCGGGCAGCTTCGATGTCGACAAGATCGCTGCGGCGTCCGCGGGAATTGAGTTGAAAACCGCGCCGGAAGGCTACGTGAAGATTCACCCCAACCATCACCTGTGGAGCAAGGCGCGCATCGGCTTGGCGCAACGTAACGGCCAGTTCAAGGTCGTCGCCGAGTCGCCCGCATTGATCGAACCCAACCCTTTCCCCAAGGGTTATCAGTAAGCCCCAGTGCGCCGCGAATTCGCGGCGCACATTTTCAATTACGGGAGTGAGTCATGTCGATGACCGATATTTTCAACATCGCAATGATGCAGGGGTTTGCAGGCTTGAGCCTGTTTTCCGTGCTGCTGCTGATGGGATTGGGACTGGCGATCATCTTCGGCCAGATGGGCGTCATCAACATGGCGCACGGCGAATTCATGACCATCGGCGCCTACACCATTTACCTGGCGTCGACGCTCGCCGAGCGTTACATACCGTCGTTCATGGAAGAGTATTTTCCGTTTGCGATTCTGCTCGCCTTCGTCTTCGCCTTCATCGTCGGCTGGATCGCCGAGTGGGCGCTGATCCGGCATTTATATAAACGGCCGCTCGACACCCTGCTCGCCACCTGGGGATTGTCGCTCGCGATGCAGCAGACCTTTCGTTCATTGTTCGGCGCGCGCGAAGTCAGTCCGACATTGCCCGAGTGGCTGCTCGGTTCATGGTCGCCCGCCGAGGGGCTCGATATTCCGAGCAACGGCCTGTTCGTCATGATGGTGACGCTGCTGGTGACGGGTTTCGTCCTGCTCGCGCTGTACCGCTCAAGCTGGGGTCTGAAGGTGCGCGCCACCGTCGCCAACCGTGCGATGGCGAATGCGGTCGGCATCAACACCAAGCGTACCGACCGCCTCACCTTTGCCATCGGCTGCGGCATCGCCGGCATTGCCGGTGCGGCGTTCACGACGATAGGGTCGACCGGACCGACCAGCGGCTCGCTCTATATCGTCGATGCCTTCCTCGTCGTCACCTTCGGCGGCGCGGCGAGTCTGCTGGGAACAGTCGCGTCGGCGTTCGGCATCGCGCAGACGCAGTCGATCGCCGAGTTCTTTATCTCGGGCTCGATGGCCAAGGTGCTCACCCTGCTGCTGATCGTCATCATTTTGATGATCCGTCCGCAAGGGCTGTTCGCCTCCAAGATTCGTCGCTAAACCGGAGAAACGCATGACCCCCACCACCTGGTTCAAACGACATGGACTCGCGAGCTGGCTCTTGCTCGCCTGCCTGCTGCTCGTCGTCTTTCCTTTACTGTTCGATAACTTCCGTCTCAATCTCGTCGGCAAGTACCTTTCTTACGGCTTTGTCGCCATCGGCCTGGTGATGTTGTGGGGCTACGGCGGCGTCCTGAGCCTGGGGCAGGGCGTGTTTTTCGGGCTGGGCGGTTACTGCATGGCGATGTTCCTCAAACTCGAAGCATCCGACCCGATCACGACAAAAATCCAATCGACTCCCGGCATTCCCGACTTCATGGACTGGAACCAGCTCACTGCGCTGCCGGCCTGGTGGGTGCCGTTTGAATACCTGCCGTTCGCGCTGCTCGCGGTGGTGCTGGTGCCGGTGATTCTCGCTTTTGTCATCGGTTATGCCATGTTCAAGCGCCGTGTCGGTGGTGTGTACTTCGCGATCATCACGCAGGCGGTCACGCTCATCCTGACTGTGCTCATCATCGGCCAGCAGGGTTACACCGGCGGCGTCAATGGCATCACCGACCTGAAAACACTCAATGGCTGGGACATCCGAACCGACAGCGCCAAGGTCATTCTCTATTTTGTGAACGCAGGCTTGTTGCTGGCGGCGATCCTCGTCTGCGGCTGGATACAGCGTTCCAAACTCGGCACCTTGCTGCTGGCGATGCGCGACAAGGAAGACCGGGTGCGTTTTTCCGGCTACGACGTATCGATGTTCAAGGTTTTCGTGTTCTGTTTGTCGGCGATGCTGGCCGGTATCGGAGGGGCGCTGTTTACGCTCCAGGTCGGCTTCATGTCGCCGTCGCTGGTCGGTATCGTGCCGAGTATCGAAATGGTCATCTTCGCAGCCGTCGGCGGCCGCATGAGCCTGATCGGCGCGGTGTATGGAGCCCTGCTGGTCAACGCAGGAAAGACCTATTTCTCGGAAAGTTTCCCCGAATTGTGGCTGTTCCTGATGGCCGCGCTCTTCATCGGCGTCGTAATGGCGTTTCCCAACGGTCTTGCCGGCCTCTACGAGACCTACGTCAAGCCGCGCATCGGCAGACGCAAATCGGCCACAGCGGCGGCACCTGTCGATGCGCCCGCGCAGCACCCGGCACCCGCTGCGCTTGACGACGCACTGCCGCCCGGCCTCACACGTGAAGAATGCTGAACGCGGCTAAGGAGAACTTGTATGAGCAATACCGATTTTGTCCTTGCGATCGAAGACCTTTCGGTTTCGTTCGATGGCTTCAAAGCAATCGACGCACTGACGCTTTACATCGACCGCGGCGAGCTGCGCGTCATCATCGGCCCCAACGGTGCAGGCAAGACGACGCTGCTCGATCTGATCTGCGGCAAGACCCGCGCGACTGGCGGCAGCATCAAGTTCAAGAACGAGGAAATGCTCGGGCAGGCTGAACACAAGATCGTGCGCGCGGGCATCGGTCGCAAATTCCAGACGCCGTCGATCTACGAAAACCTGCCGGTGTTCAAGAACCTGGAAGTGTCATTTCCGCGCGGACGGGGGGTGTTCGGCGCGTTGGCATTCAAATGCACGGACGACGTAAATAGCCGCGTGCAGGAAGTGGCGACTGAAATCGGCCTGGCCGACAAGCTCGACATGGAAGCCGGCCTGCTCTCGCACGGCGAAAAGCAGTGGCTCGAAATCGGCATGTTGCTGATGCAGGATCCCGAGTTGCTGATGCTCGACGAACCGATCGCCGGGATGAGCGCACGCGAACGCGACCTCACTGCCGAATTGTTGAAACGCATCTGCCAGAACCGTTCGGTGATCGTGATTGAACACGACATGGAGTTCGTCAAGCGCATCGCGCACAAGGTAACCGTCATGCACCAGGGAAAAATCCTCGCCGAAGGCTCCATGGAGCAGGTGCAGAAAAACGAACGCGTCATCGACGTCTATCTGGGCCATTGAAAGGGAATCGTCATGCTGGAAGTTAACGATCTGGTGGTGAGCTACGGGCAAAGCGAGGCGCTGCATGGCATCTCGTTTTCCGCAAACAGGAATGAGACCGTCGCCATCATGGGCCGCAACGGCATGGGCAAGACGACGCTGTTCAAGTCGCTGATCGGCATTCTCGGATTGAAATCCGGCCGCATTACCGTCGACGGCAATGATGTCTCCGGGGACGAGAGTTACCGGCGTGTCGCCAAGGGCATCGCCTATGTGCCTCAGGGGCGGATGATCTTTCCGGCGCTGACGGTCGAGGAGAACATCGAAACCGGGATGACGCACACCAAGAACAAGTTGGTTCCGGAAGAAATCTACGCGCTGTTTCCCGTGCTGTGGGACATGCGCCGCCGCAAGGGCGGCAACCTTTCAGGCGGGCAGCAGCAGCAACTCGCCATTGCCCGCGCGCTGGTGACCAATCCCAAGGTTTTGCTGCTCGACGAACCGACCGAAGGCATCCAGCCGTCGATCATCAAGGACATCGCGAAAGCACTGAACGAGATCCGCAAGATGCGTGAAATCACCATCGTCGTCTCGGAACAGGTGCTGTCGTTCGCGATGGACGTTGCCGACCGGCTGTTCGTCATCGAAGGCGGACGGCTGGTGCATGAAACCTCGCGTGCCGATACCGACGCCGCCCACATCAAGCAATTCCTGTCCGTCTAAGTTCGTTTCAACCGCCCACCCAAGGAGACCCGCCGTGCCTGAAACCCTTATCAAAGTCGACCTCAAGCAGTCGCCCTACGACAACGAACTGGTCCACAACCGCTGGCACCCTGACATCCCCATCGTCGCGTGGGTCAAGCCTGGTGACGACTTCGTCATCGAAACCTACGACTGGACCGGCGGCTACATCCAGAACAACGATTCCGCCGACGACGTGCGCGATATCGATCTCACCACCGTGCATTTCCTGTCCGGGCCGATCGGCATCGAAGGCTGCGAACCGGGCGACCTGCTGGTCGTCGACATCCTCGATATCGGCGCCAAGCCCGACAGCCTGTGGGGGTTCAACGGCTTCTTCTCGAAGAAGAACGGCGGCGGCTTCCTGACCGACCACTTCCCGCTCGCACAAAAATCGATCTGGGACATCAAGGGGATGTTCACCGAATCCCGACACGTGCCGGGCGTCAAATACGCCGGCCTGATCCACCCTGGCCTCATCGGTTGCCTGCCCGACCGGGCGATGCTCGACACCTGGAACAGCCGCGAAATCGATTTCATCAATACCCAGCCCGACCGCGTCCCGCCGCTCGGCGCGCCGCCCACCACCAAGAGCGCGCACATGGGCAAGATGAAGGGCGAGGCACGCGACAAGGCTGCCGCCGAGGGCGCGCGCACCGTGCCGCCGCGCGAACACGGCGGCAACTGCGACATCAAGGATTTGTCGCGCGGCTCGCGGATTTTCTTCCCGACCTATGTGAAGGGCGGCGGCCTGTCGATGGGCGACCTGCATTTCTCCCAGGGCGACGGCGAAATCACCTTCTGCGGTGCGATCGAAATGGCCGGCTGGCTGCACCTGCGGGTGAACCTGATCAAGGGCGGCATGGCGAAATACGGGATCAAGAATCCGATCTTCAAGCCGAGCCCGATCACGCCCAAGTACGACGACTTTTTGATCTTCGAAGGCATCTCGGTTGACGAGTGGGGCAAGCAGCATTACCTCGACGTCCACGTCGCCTACCGCCAGGCGTGTCTGAACGCCATCGAATATCTGACCAAGTTCGGCTACAGCAAGGCGCAAGCGTATTCGATTCTCGGCACCGCCCCGGTTCAGGGGCATATCAGCGGCGTCGTTGACATTCCCAATGCCTGCGCGACGCTGTGGTTGCCAACCGACATCTTCGAGTTCGACATCATGCCCAACGCCAGCGGTCCGGTCATCCATGACATGGGCGGCATCGACATGCCCCTTTCCCCCGATCTTTGAGATCACGGCGATGGCGATCTACGAATACCTCTGTCCCGAATGCGGCCCGTTCAGCGCCATGCGACCCATGAGCGAGTCGGCGACGCCTGCGCCCTGTCCCGGATGCGCCACGCTTTCCGCCCGTGCGTGGATCACGCCTCCGGCCTTCTCCGGAATGTCGGCCGACCGCCGCCTTGCCCACGCCACGAATGAACGTGCACAGCACGAACCTCGCCTCGCCTCGCAAAGCGGGACCCAGCATGTTCATGGTCCTGGCTGCGGGTGCGGTAGCGGTAAGTCGAAAGCCACGTTCACCGCGCCAAGCGGGGAGAAAAGTTTCCCGAGCAAGCGGCCCTGGATGATTAGTCATTAGGCCTTGATCACCCAATGAAAAGTAGACTGACGCCCCTTTCTCATCGGGTGAATCTGCTGCACGAATGCGCTGTGCTGGCTGCAGGCGGCTTCGCCACGGTGCGGGCCGAACTGCGCGTGATCGAAGTTGATTGGGGGCGTCAAACCATGTTACGTGCAGGACACCCAACCTGTACCTGCTCATGGAGCATGGCGTGATCATCAAGCACGGGGCCGGCGCCGACATGGACAGGGACGGCGTGCGGGAACTGCTCTCGGCATGACGGGCCGATGGACCTCGCCGAACCGCTCGCCTCGTCCTGGCATGCCCGTCTGGCCCTGGGCTTCCAGCGGCGCGACTCGGCCACTCTTCTCGTCCGTCGCGAGCACGTGGGGCCGTTGCGCGTACAGAAGCCGCTTTATCCAGAAGGCGAGGCGGTCTGTCATGCCATCGTCCTGCATCCGCCTTCCGGCATCGTCGGCGGCGACCAGCTGGAGATCGACGTGACGGTGGGGCCGGGCGCGCATGCCTTGCTGACCACGCCGGGGGCCGGCAAGTGGTATCGCAGTGCCGGCGCATGGGCCCGGCAACGTCTCGGCCTGAGGGTGGAAGCGGACGGCATGCTGGAATGGCTGCCGCAGGAGACCATCGTGTTCGACGCCGCACGCGCGGCCATGCACAGCACCGTCGACCTCGCCGCCAACGCCCGCTTCGTCGGCATGGAGGTGCTGTGCCTGGGACGGCGGGCTTCCGGAGAAGGCTTCGCCAGCGGCGCCCTGCATCTTGAAACCCGGGTGCGGCGCGCGGGCCTGCCCATCTGGCTGGAACGCGGGCGGCTGGAAGGCGGCACTGCGTTGCTGGACTCGCCGGCAGGGCTGGCCGGCTTCAGCGTGAGCGGAACCTTGCTGGCCGTGGCGCCGCGCATCGAACCTGGCCTGCTCGCCGCCTGCCGCGAGATCGCCGTGGCGGAAGCGGGTGCCCGGCATGCACTGACCCTGTTGCCGGACCTGCTGGTGGCGCGTTACCTCGGCCATTCTTCGGAGGCGGCGCGCCATTGGTTTGCCGCCCTGTGGCAGGTGCTGCGCCCGGCCCTGGCCGGACGCGAGGCGCAACGGCCGCGCATCTGGAATACCTGAAAGAACCGATATGGAACTGACCCCACGCGAGAAAGACAAGCTGCTTATCTTCACCGCCGCATTGCTGGCAGAACGACGCCGCGCGCGCGGCCTCAAGCTGAACTACCCGGAGGCGGTGGCCTTCATCACCGGCGGCATCCTGGAAGGCGCCCGCGACGGCCGGACGGTGGCCGAGCTGATGAGCCACGGCACGACGCTGCTCACGCGCGACGAGGTCATGGAAGGCGTGCCGGAAATGATCCCGGAGATCCAGGTGGAGGCCACTTTCCCGGACGGCACCAAGCTGGTGACCGTGCATCATCCCATTGTCTAGGAGCGCCGCCATGATCCCAGGCGAACTGAAAATCGAGCCCGGCGAGATCGAACTCAACGTCGGGCGCGCCACCGCCACCCTGGCGGTGGCCAACACCGGCGACCGGCCCATCCAGGTCGGCTCCCACTACCACTTCTACGAGACCAACGCCGCCCTGGCTTTCGACCGCGAGCAGGCGCGCGGCATGCGCCTGGACATTGCCGCCGGCACGGCGGTGCGCTTCGAGCCGGGACAGACCCGAACCGTGCAGCTGGTGGCCTATGCGGGCGACCGCAAGGTGTTCGGCTTTCAGGGCCGGATCATGGGTTCGCTTTGATAACAGGAGAAACCGAGATGAAACGACACGCCTTCGCAATGCTTCTGCTGCTGTTGTCCCCCCACGCGCTGGCGCATCCGGGCGAGCACCACGGCGGCTTCCTCTCCGCCGTCGCGCATCTCCTGAGCGAACCGGACCATCTGGCCATGGCGCTCCTGGCCGGAGTGGTCGGCGTCGCCGGTGCACGGCGCTATCGCCGTCATGCCCGGGGGCGGGTTCACGACAAGCGCGCGTAAGCCGGGGAGATCGCCATGGCTGTCCGCATCACCCGCCAGGCCTATGCCGAGATGTTCGGCCCCACCGTCGGCGACCGCGTCCGTCTCGCCGACACCGAGCTGTGGATCGAGGTGGAGCGGGACTACACCTGCTACGGCGAGGAAGTGAAGTTCGGCGGTGGCAAGGTGATCCGCGACGGCATGGGCCAGAGCCAGCGCGTGTCCGCCGAGGTCGCCGACACGGTGATCACCAACGCGCTGATCGTCGATGCCGTCGCCGGCATCGTCAAGGCAGACATCGGCCTGAAGAACGGCTACATCCAGGCCATCGGCAAGGCCGGCAACCCCGACGTGCAGCCGGGCGTCACGATCGCCATCGGCGCGGGCACCGAGATCATCGCGGGCGAAGGCATGATCGTCACCGCCGGCGGCATCGACAGCCACATCCACTTCATCTGCCCGCAGCAGATCGAAGAGGCGCTGATGTCCGGCGTCACCACCATGCTGGGCGGCGGCACCGGGCCGGCCACCGGCACCTTCGCCACCACCTGCACGCCGGGGCCGTGGCACATCCACCGCATGCTGCAGGCGGCGGACGCCTTTCCGATGAACCTGGGCTTTCTCGGCAAGGGCAACGCCAGCCAGCCGGAGCCGCTGCGCGAACAGATCCGGGCCGGGGCGATGGGCCTGAAGCTGCACGAGGACTGGGGCACCACGCCGGCGGCCATCGACGCCTGCCTCGCCGTGGCCGACGAGATGGACGTGCAGGTCGCCATCCACACCGACACGCTGAACGAATCGGGTTTCGTCGAAAGCACGCTCGCCGCCTTCAAGGGCCGCACCATACACACCTTCCACACCGAAGGCGCGGGCGGCGGCCACGCGCCGGACATCATCCGGGCGGCGGGCATGCCCAACGTGCTGCCCAGTTCCACCAACCCCACCATGCCCTACACGGTGAATACCATCGACGAGCATCTCGACATGCTGATGGTCTGCCATCACCTCGACGCCGCCATCGCCGAGGACATCGCCTTCGCCGAGAGCCGCATCCGCCGCGAGACCATCGCCGCCGAGGACATCCTGCACGACCTCGGCGCCTTCTCCATGATGTCGTCGGACTCGCAGGCGATGGGGCGGGTTGGCGAGGTGATCATCCGCACCTGGCAGGCGGCGCACAAGATGAAGCTGCAGCGCGGTTGGCTGCCCCCCTCCTCCGCAGGGGGAGAGGGAGCGGCGTCGAATTCGCCGATGAACGACAATTTCCGCGTCAAGCGCTACCTCGCCAAATACACCATCAACCCCGCCATCACGCACGGCATCGGCCACGTCGTGGGCTCGATCGAGGTCGGCAAGCTGGCCGATCTGGTGCTGTGGAAGCCCGCCTTCTTCGGCGTGAAGCCGAGCCTGATCGTGAAGGGCGGCATGATCGCCGCCGCCGCCATGGGCGACCCCAACGCCTCCATCCCGACGCCGCAGCCGGTGCACTACCGGCCCATGTTCGGCAGCTTCGCCGGTGGCCTGAAGACCGCCGTCACCTTCGTCTCGCAGGCGGCGCTGGAGAACCCCGAGGTGGCGGCGCTGAACCTCGCCAAGCCGCTGGTGGCGGTGAGGAACACGCGCAAGCTGGGCAAGCAGGACATGCTGCACAACAGCGCCACGCCGGTCATCGACGTCGACCCCGAAACCTATGCCGTGCGCGCCGACGGCGAGCTGCTGGTGTGCGAGCCGGCGGCGGTGCTGCCGATGGCGCAACGCTACTTTCTGTTCTGAGCATTTCCCGATCATGATCGTCATCGAACAACGCGCCCCCATCGATCAACCGGCCACCGAACGCCTGGTGCTGCCATTCGACCTGCGCTGCAAGAGCCGGCTGCGTACCCGTCTGCAAAGCGGCGAGGAAGCCGGCCTGTTCCTGGAGCGCGGCGCGGTGCTGCGCGCCGGCGAGCGCCTGCTCGCCAACGACGGCCGCGTTGTCGAAGTGGCGGCCGCGCCCGAGGCGGTGATGGAGGTGCGCAGCAATGACGCGCTGCTGCTGGCCCGCGCCGCCTATCACCTGGGCAACCGGCACGTGGCGGTGGAACTGAAGCCGGGGCTGGTGCGCTTTGCCCGCGACCATGTGCTCGGCGAAATGGTGCGCGGACTGGGGCTGACGGTTACCGAAAGCGAAGCCCCCTTCGACCCCGAGAGCGGTGCCTATGGCGGCCACGGCGGCCATGCCCACCCCCACGGCCACAGCGCCGACGGGGAAGGGCGCGGGCCGCGCATCCACGACATGATGCTGCGCGGCGGCCGATGAACCCCGCCCTGATCCGGCTGCTGCATCTGGTCAGTCCGACCCTGCCGGTCGGTGCCTACACGTATTCCCAGGGGCTGGAATGGGCGGTGGAAACCGGCACGGTGAAGGACGAGCCGACCGCGCTGGCCTGGATCGGCGATTGCCTGGAATGTGGCGTTGCACGTTTCGAGGCGGTGTATCTGGCGCACATGCTGGCCTCGTGGGGACAGGGCGATATGGCCCGGCTGGCAGAGCTGGATGCCGAGTTCATCGCCAGCCGCGAGAGTTCGGAGCTGCGCGCCGAAACCCTGCAAATGGGCTTTTCCCTGTCGCGTTTGTTGACCGATCTTGCAAGCTTTTCGGCGCCAACCAGGCTGGGTTTCAGCCAGCCGAGTTTTCCCCTGGCCTGGAGTTGCGCAGCCGCAGCCTGGGCGATTCCTGCAGCGGATGCCATCAGCGGCTATCTGTGGGCCTGGGCCGAGAACCAGGTCATGGCCGCGGTGAAGGCCGTCCCGCTCGGGCAGACTGCCGGCCAGCGCATGCTGCTGGCGCTGGGGCAGCGCATCCCGTCCCTCGCGGCAGACGCCGCCGCCAGCCCGCTCGACGCCACCCACAATTATCTGCCGGCGTTCGCCATCGCCTGCAGCCGTCACGAAACCCAATACACGAGACTGTTCCGATCATGACCCATCGCTCCCAGCCCCTGCGCGTCGGCATCGGCGGCCCCGTCGGTTCGGGCAAGACCGCGCTCACCCTGGCGCTGTGCACGGCGCTGCGCGAGCGCTACAACATCGCCGTCGTCACCAACGACATCTACACGGAGGAGGACGCGCAGTTCCTGGTGCGCAACGAGGCGCTCGCCCCGGAGCGCATCATCGGCGTGGAAACCGGCGGCTGCCCGCACACCGCCATCCGCGAGGACGCCAGCATCAACCTCGAGGCGGTGGACCGGCTCAACCAGCGTTTTCCCGGTCTCGACGTCATCTTCGTCGAAAGCGGCGGCGACAACCTGGCCGCCACCTTCAGCCCCGAGTTGTCCGACCTGACGGTCTACGTCATCGACGTGGCCGCCGGCGAGAAGATTCCGCGCAAGGGCGGGCCCGGCATCACCAAGTCCGATCTCCTGGTCATCAACAAGATCGACCTCGCGCCCATGGTCGGCGCCTCGCTGGAGGTGATGGACCGCGACGCCAGGAGGATGCGCGGCGAGCGGCCGTTCGTCTTCTCGAACCTCAAGACCGGGCAGGGGCTGCAGGACATCATCGCGTTCATCGAGCGGCAAGGCATGCTGGCCTGAACCTCGCGCTGGGTGTCGAGGCGCGGGAACCGGGCGGTCGGAAAGGGGGGCCGAGGGGCCGGCTATACCCTTGGGGAAGCACTGAACAAGTTGATTCCGCTCATGGTTCGACAAGCTCACCACGAACGGAATCAACAGCTTGTCGTTCGTCCCGAACTTGTCGAAGGACTTGTTCAGCGCTTCCTTAGGGCAAACCATGCCTCACCCGCTTGCGGGACGGCTTGCCGCCAGGGTCAACGGGGATCGCCACCCGGTTCGAGCCGGTCGAGCTGGATGGGGCGGCTGCGCAGACCGCCAACCCAGTGGGCCGCCTCGCCGCACAGGGCCGTTTCCCGTTCCGGCTGCCACACCCAGGCGCGCGTCCCGACCGGGATGCGCAGGAGGCGGTAGAAGCGCGTGGCGGCCTCCGGCTGGGCTTCCGGGTCGTCGTCATGCTGGTGCGATTCGACCAGGCCGGCGACATCCGGCTTGAGCAGGCCCTGGACGACCAGCAGGGCCGGCGCGCCGGGCTCCGAGCGGAGCATCAGACGAAACTCCAGGCCATCGGCCAGCGCCTCCGCCCGCACCACGGGACCGGAGTCCCCGATGCGGGCGGCAAGGCATGCCGCCAGGCCGGAGAGTTCCGGAGAGGCATTCAGCAAGGCCACCCGGGTCGGGGCCGCATATGCGGGCTGGGTCGCCGCAAGCAATGCGACCGCTGCCAGAACTGGCAGTGCCGGTTTGTGGGAAAGCCGAAGCAGGCAGGTCCGGGAATACGGCCGAAACATGGATACCCCTTGTCGTTGTTGTGCCGGGTTTCCATCCCCGTACACGCCCAGCCTAGGCCAGGACGTTTGTAGAAAAATGACAGACTGTCTTTCCCGACCCTCGATGGTGAAATGGCGACCCGCTGTCTGGGTCCATTGGCGGGCGCGCGGCCTTCAGTTCAGCGCACGGATCGACTGCATCGGCGGCACACGGGTGATATGGCGGGTGGTGAGCCAGCCGCTCGTGCCCACCAGCAACGCGCCGGCTGCCGGCAGGCTGAGCCATAGCCAGGGATGCAGCTGCAGCGGCAGGTCGAACAGGCGTTCGGCGATCAAGGCCATCGCGATTTCGGCGCAGACCGTGGCGAGCAGGCCAGCCAGTAGGCCCAGCGCGAGGAATTCGCTCATCAGGCCTTTTGCCAGATAGGCGCGCTGCGCACCCAGCGTGCGCAGCAGCACGGCCTCCTGCTGGCGTGCGTCGAGGCTCGCCAGCAGGGTGGCGACGACGACCGCCATCCCGGCGGCGAGCAGGAAACCGAGCAGCAGCTGGATCGCGCTGATGATCTGGCCGAACACGGCGCCGACCTGGGCGATCAGCTTGTCGAGCGCCAGCACGGTGACGCCGGGGAAGCTGCGCACGAATTCCGGCAACGCACCCGAAGCGCTGTCGGGCACGCGCACGCCGGCGAGGTAGCTTGCGGGCAACGTATCGAGCTGGCCGGCGGCGAAGATGACGAAGAAGTTCGGCTGCATCGAATCCCACTTCACGCTGCGGATGCTCGTGATGCGGGCCTGCAAGGTCTGGTCGCCGACGGCGAAGCCGAGTTCGTCGCCGAGCGCCAGTCCCAGCCGTTCGGCCATGCCGGCCTCGACCGAAATCTCGGCGGCACGGCGCGAACCGAACCAGTCTCCCGAGACGACCCGGTTGTTGGCGGGCAGGGTGACGGTGTGCGAGAGATTCAGTTCGCGCCGCAGCGTGGCGGCATCGCTCTGCTCGGGCGGCAGGGTCGACTCGATCGGCTGGCCGTTCTTCGTCACCAGGCGGCCGCGCACCATCGGATAGAGCTCCGAGGCGGCAAGGCGATGCCTGGCCAGGAAGTCGCCGACTTCCTTTTGCTGATGCGGCGCGATGTTGACCAGGAAGTAGTTCGGCGCGTCGGCCGGCAGCTGCTGGCGCCAGCCGTCGACGAGATCGCTCCTCACCAGCGCCAGCAGCGCGACGAGGAACAGCGCGAGGGTGAAGGCGCCGAGCTGCAGCGTGCTGTCGAAGCGGTGGCGCAGCAGTTGCGCGAGGCCGAAGCGCAGTGGTCCATAGCTCATCTTCTGTACGCCGCGACCGAGGCCGAGCGCGAGTTGCGCCAGCAGCGCCAGCAGCAGACCGAGGCCGGCGAGCGCACCGAGAAAGATGCCGACCAGTTTCAGTTCGCCGGCGTACCACGCAGTCAGCGCGAGCAGCATGGACATGCTCGCGAACGCGCTCACCCAGGCCGACGTCGGCAGCGGCGGCAGGTCGCGCCGCAGCACCCGCAGCGGCGGCACGCGCACCAGGCGCAACAAGGCCGGTGCGCTCGCGCCGGCCAGGGCCAGCAGGCCGCTTGCCACCCCGGCCAGCACCGGCGCGAAGCCGAGCGCGGGCAGCCGTGCCACCGCATCGGGCAGCAGCAGGTGCGCGAGGCTCGCCTGCAGCACGGCGCCGAGCGCCACCCCGACGAGACTGCCGGCGACGCCGAGCGTCGCCAACTGGGCGAGGTAGAGCGTGCGCAGGTCGGCGCTGGTGGCGCCCATGCAGCGCAGCAGCGCCGCCTGGTCGTAATGACGCAGCGCGTGGCGGTGGGCGGCGATGGCGATGGCGGCGACCGAAAGCAACAGGCTGATCAGCGCGGTGAGCTGGATGTAGCGGTCGGCGTTGGCGAAGGCGCCGCGCAGGGTTTCGACGCCCTCGCGCGCGCCGATCAGGCGCTGGGTGCGGTCGAGCTGCGGCTTCAGGGCCTGGGTCAGTTCGGCGAGGGCGGGGGCCTCACCGGCGAACTGATAGAGATAGGTGACGCGGCTGCCGGGCTGCAGCACCTGGGTGCTGGCGACTTCGTCGGCGCGCATGAACACGCGCGGCGCGAGGCCGAACACGCCGCCGAGCTGGCCCGGCTCCTCGACCACCACGCCGGCGATGCGGAAATGTTCCGACCCGATCTGAACCCGGTCGCCGACCTGCGCCCCGAGCAAGGGCAGCAGTTCCTGGTCGGCGTAGATCGCGCCCCGTGGCGGCAGCGCGCGCCCGGGCGTGCCGGGCTCGAACGGACGTGCGGCGATGCGCACCGCGCCGCGCGCGGGGTAGGCCGCGTCGACCGCGCGCACGGTGGCAAGCTGGAAGGCGTCGCCGCGGCTGACCATGCTGGCGAATTCGAGTGCTCGGCTTTCCGCGAGCCGATGCGCAGGCCAGGTTTCGAGCGGACGCGGGCTGGTGACGAGCAGGTCGGCGCCGAGGAAGCGCGCGCCTTCCTCGCCCATCGCGCGCTTGAAGCGGTCGCCGAGAAAGCCGGTGGTCGACACGCTGCCGACGCCGATGACGAGCGCCAGCAGCAGCACGCGCCATTCGCCGGCCTTGCGCTCACGCCGCAAGAGCCACAGCCCCAGCCGCAGCATCCGCGAATGCGAGGCCGACGGCCGCTTCATGCCGGCTCCAGGTCGGCGACGCGTCCGGCGACCAGGCGCAGCCGGCGCTGGCAGCGCGAGGCGAGCGCATCGTCGTGGGTGACCAGCACCAGGGTGGTGCCGGCGCGCGCGTTGAGGTCGAACAAGAGGTCGATGATGCGCGCGCCGGTGTCGGCGTCGAGGTTGCCGGTCGGCTCGTCGGCGAACACGATCTGCGGATCGGTGGCGAAGGCGCGCGCGATGGCGATGCGCTGCTGCTCGCCGCCGGAGAGCTGGCGCGGCGTGTGGCCGGCGCGCGCCGCGAGCCCCACGCGGTCGAGCCAGTGGGTGGCGCGTTCGCGTGCATCCGTCCGACCGGCGAGCTCAAGCGGCAGCAGGATGTTTTCCAGCGCGGTGAGCGCAGGCAGCAGCTGGAACGACTGGAACACGAAGCCGATGCGCCCGGCACGCAGGCGCGCGCGCGCGTCCTCGTCGAGTTCGTCGAGGCGCTGGCCGAGCAGCACGATCTCGCCCGAGCTGGGATGGTCGAGTCCGGCCAGCAGGCCCAGCAGGGTCGACTTGCCGGACCCCGAGGCACCGGTGATCGCCAGCGTCTCGCCGGCCGCGACGGCGAGGTCGACCTCGCTGAGGATGGCGAGCGGGCCGTCGGCGGTGGCGACGCGCTGCGACAGGGCGCGCGCGATGACCACGCCGTCGGCGGTCAATGCGGGGGAGGCGCCGGCGGGGAACCGGGTGCTGTCGGGTGGCGTCATTGCATGGGCTCGGTTAAGGTTGAATGTATGAATTATCGTCTGTGGTGGGTGATGCTGCTGTTGTGGCCGGGTTGGACCCTGGCGGCATCGTGTTCCCTGTTGATTGTCGGCGACAGCCTGAGTTCCGGCTATGGCCTCGCGCCCGGGCAGGGCTGGGTGGACCGGCTCGACGTCCGCCTGAAGCAAACCGCGCCGCAATGGCGGGTGGTCAACGCCAGCGTGAGCGGCGACACCACGCAGAACGGCCTGCAGCGGCTGAAGCCTGCGCTGGCGCGGCAACGCCCGCAGGGTGTGCTGATCGAGCTGGGCGGCAACGACGCCCTGCGCGGCATCCCGCCCGCCGTGATCCGGCAGAACCTCGTGGCCATGGTGCGCGAAGCGCGCGCGAGCGGTGCCTGGGTGCTGCTGCTGGAGGCGCCGGTGCTGCCGAACTACGGCAAGCCCTATGCCGACGCCGTGGCCAGGCTGTACGGCGACGTGGCGCGCGCGGAGAAGGTCACCCACGTGCCGTGCTTCGTCTGCGCAGTCGCCGTGAAACCGGAGCTGATGCAGGCCGACCGCATCCATCCCAACGAAAAGGGCCAGCCGGGCCTGCTCGACGCGGTGTGGCCTTACCTCAAACCGAAATTGCGCTGCCGGGCGAAATGAAGAAGGTCGACCCGAACTGCCCCTGCGGCTCCGGCCGCGCCTACGCCGCCTGCTGCGGACGCTACCACGCCGGCGAGGCGGCGCCGGACGCAGCAAGCCTGATGCGCTCGCGCTACAGCGCTTATGTGCGTGGGCTGGAAACCTATCTGTTCGCCACCTGGCACCCGTCCACCCGGCCGGCGTCGCTCGACCTCGACGCCGATCC
>JAJZPG010000032.1 GCA_021811235.1 Pseudomonadota bacterium
TGGCGTCCCCACGGGGATTCGAACCCCGGTTATCGCCGTGAAAGGGCGGTGTCCTAGGCCTCTAGACGATGGGGACCTGGACGACGGTGTGACCCGTCAACAACTTACTGCTTCCTGAAAATCTGGGTCAGGGTGACGCCGAGCAGTAGACCGACGAACCCCAATGGTACCAGTGCCAGCCAGACTTCGGCATGTTCACCGCCATTCAGCATTTTCCAGAATCCAACAATCAGTCCGACGATGCTCAGTATCAGCCCCAGCAGTGTGGTGATGACGCCAAGCGTGTGCATCGAACATCCTGTTAGTTGGTGGAGGTAAGCGGGATCGAACCGCTGACCTCTTGCATGCCATGCAAGCGCTCTCCCAGCTGAGCTATACCCCCAACGAAGCCGCGCATTCTATACATGCCTTTCGAGCTTGTAAAGCCTCTGCGGCGACATCAATCAGGAAAAAGTTTGCCGGGGTTGAGCAGGCCGTGCGGATCGAATTGGCGCTTGATCGCCTGCATCAGCCCAAGCGTCGGGGGATCGATTTCCAGCGGCACGAAGCGGCGCTTTTCGGTGCCGATGCCATGCTCGCCCGAGAGAGTGCCGCCCAGCGCCAGCACGCGCAGCATGATGGCTTCGAGGGCCATGTGGGCGCGCGCCATTTCGTCGTCGTCGTCGGGATGCACCATCAGGTTGACGTGCAGATTGCCGTTGCCGGCATGGCCGAACGAGACGATCGACAGATGCTGTGCCTCTGCCGTGTGATCGAGGAAGTCGACGAAGTCGGCCAGCGCCGACACCGGGACCACCACATCCTCGTTGATCTTGAGCGGGGCGATGCGCTTGACCGCGTGCGACAGCGATTTGCGCGCGGCCCACAGACGCGCGATGGCGGCGCGGTCGAAGCCGCTCTTCATCTCGAGCAGTCCGCTGCCGGCGAGCGCCTGTTCCAGCGCGGCGATCTGGCGCGGCAGGTCGGCGGCGGCGCCGTCGGCCTCGACCATCAGGAGCGCCCGCGTGCCGGGCGGCAGATCGTCCGCCGCGCCGGTCGGGCGGATGGCGTCGATGGCGCGCTGATCCATGAATTCGAGCGCGCAGGGAACGACGCTCTGGCGCATGACGCGGCTGACCGCGGCGAGCGCGTCGTGGTTGTCGGCGAAGCACACGCGCAGGGTGGCGACGGCTTCGGGTGCGGGCAGCAGCTTCAGCGTGGCCTCGGTGATGAGGGCCAGCGTGCCTTCCGAACCGACCAGCAGGCGGGTGAGGTCGTAGCCGGTGACGCCCTTGGTGGTGCGGCAGCCGGTACGGATTTCCTCGCCGCTGCCGGTGACGGCGCGCAGGCCCAGCACGTAGTCGCGGGTGACGCCGTATTTCACCGCGCGCGGCCCGGCGGCGTTCATCGCGAGGTTGCCGCCGATGCGGCAATACGCGTTGCTGCCGGGGTCGGGCGGGTAGAACAGGCCGGCGCTGCGCGCGATGCGCTCGATTTCCTCGGTCACCACGCCGGGCTCGACGACGATGATCCGGTTGGCGGGGTCGAATTCGAGCACGCGCCGCATGCATTCGAAGCTGACGACCACGCTGCCGGGCGCCGGCAGGGCGCCGCCGACGTTGCCGGAGCCGGCGCCGCGCGGGGTCAGCGCGATGCGGTGCTCGAAGGCGATGCGCATGAGCGCCGCCACCTCGTCGTGCGAGGTCGGAAACAGCACCGCGTCGGGCTCGATCCGGCGCGGGGTTTCGTCGCTGGCGTACAGCGCGCGGGTGGCGTCGTCGTCGAGCACGCGATCGACGCCGAGGGCGGTGCGGAAAGCGGCGAGGGCGCGATCGGACAGCATGGCGGAAGAATGCGGAAAAAACGGATCAGGCAGGATGTTCGGGCGGCAGCTGCGCGACCAGCTGGGCGATCGTGTCGGCGTCGAAGTCCATGCCGATGTCCCAGCCCGGATTCAGCGCGATCGGCACGCCGCCGCCGATGCGGCGCAGCAGCCAGGAAAACTCGGTCAGCAGGCCGCCGGAGAATTCGGGGAAATGCTCGACGAAGGGCTTGGCGCGCTCGGGGCTGGTGAACAGGACCAGCACGCGCTCGCCGTCCTCGTCCTCGATGATCAGCGGCTCGGCCTGGGTGCTGCGCTGGAAGCCCTGGATCGGGTTCTTCTCGTCGCGCACCGGCATGAACAGCTGCTGGTCCACCAGCTGCAGCACGAAGGTCTCGGGAGCGAGCGTGCCGGCGTGGACGGCGGCGAGCTGCTCTTCGAGCGGATTGTGGGGAATGAAAGCCATTGCGTCGGGTTCCTGAACGAGTGGGCAGTGTACTCCACGCCACGCCGGCATGATGGGAGGCGCGCCGCAGGATATGGTTAAATTGTTCCATGCAACGCATCAGGGGGCGGTGCGATGGGACGCAACACCGGCAATACCGGGCTGCACGATTACAACCGCGCGATCCGCGACATCGCGGCCAGCGCCGACTGGCAATCCGGGCGGCTGGCGCGCCAGATGGGACGCGTGGTCGAGGTCGCCGCGCGCTCCATGGGGGTCGGTCGCGTCGGAGTCTGGCGGCTGCGGACAGGCCGGGGCGCGCTGGACTGCGTCTGCCAGTACGACGACCGCCACGGCCTGGTCGAAGCCGGCCAGTCGCTGGACGCGAACCGGTATCCGGCGTATTTCGCGGCGCTGGCAGACAACCGGGCGTTGGCGGCAAGCGACGCGGTACACGATCCGCGCACCGCCGAGCTGGCCGAATCCTATCTGGTCCCGATGCGCATCACCTCCCTGCTCGATGCGCCGATCTGGCTCGACGGCGAGATGGTCGGCGTGGTGTGCCACGAGCACGTCGGCGAGCTGCGCGACTGGCGCGACGAGGACGTGGCGTTCGCCGGGTCGATGGGCGATTTCGCCGCGATGGCGATGTCGCAGGCGCGTTATCAGCGGGTGGAGGCGGCGCACGAGCGGCTTGAGCGCATCATCGAGGCCACGCCCGACATGATCGCGATCATGTCGCCTGACGGATATCTCATCCAGATGAACCCGGCCGGCCGCAAACTGCTCGGCCTGTCCGCGCAGGCCGACATCGGCGGCTATCGCAGCCGCGATTTCCTGGGCGAGCACACCACCTATCTGCTGGAAACCGAAATCCGCCCGGCGCTGCTCCATGGCGGGCGCTGGACCGGCGAGGCCCTGCTGCGCGAAGGCACATCCTGCGCGCTGCCGGTGTCGGTGGTGGCGCTGGCGCATCGCGACGCGCAAGGCCGGCTGGAATATTTTTCGGTGGTGCTGCGCGACCTGAGCGCGCAAAAGGCGATCCAGCGCGAGATCGAAGCCTTGAACAACGAACTCGAAGCGCGGGTGCGGACGCGCACCCAGGAACTCGAAACCGCCAATCGCAACCTGGAGTCGTTCGCCTATTCGGTTTCGCACGACCTCAAGGCGCCGCTGCGCGGCATCGAGGGCTACAGCCGGCTGCTGAACAGCGAGTATCGCGACGTGCTGCCCGACGAGGCGCGCGAATACGTCGACCTGATCCGCGTCGCCAGCGAGCGCATGGATCGCATGATCGAGGATATCCTCGCCTATTCGCGGGTGCAGATGCGGCAGCTGAAACCGGCGCCGACCGACGTGCGCGAACTGGTGCGGCAGCTGCTGGACGAATTCGAACCGCACCTGCGCGGCGGCGTGGAGGTGACCCAGGACGTCGAAGCGGCGGTGTTGGAGACGGACCGCGAGGGCCTGACGCAGATTCTGCGGAACTTCCTCGCCAACGCCCTCAAATTCTCGCGCCACGCCGAACCGCCGCGGGTGCGCATCGAAGGGCGGCGGCACGGACGCGGCTATCGTTTCGCGGTGAGCGACAACGGAATCGGTTTCGACATGCGCTATCACGACCGCATTTTCGAGATCTTCCATCGCCTGCCGAACGGCGACGCCAACGGCGGGACCGGGATCGGCCTGGCGATCGTGGCGCGCGCCGCCGAGCGTCTGGGCGGCCGCGTGTGGGCGGAGAGCACGCCGGGACAGGGTGCGACGTTTTATTTCGAGCAGCAGGACGGGCTACGACCATGAAATTGCTCTATGTCGAGGACAATCCTTTCGACCGCGACCTCACGCGGCGCACGCTTCTCAAGCAGCTGCCCGGGCTGGAGTGGGACGCCGTCGGCAGCGTGCACGATGCCCTCGCCCGGCTCGATTCGCGGCGCTACGACGTGCTGTTGCTCGACATGTGGCTGCAGGACGGCTGCGGGCTGGACGTGTTGCTGCATGCGCGCCGCCGCGGGCTCGACGTCGCCGTCGTCGCCGTCGCCGGCGCGGGCGACGAAGCCAGCGTGGTGCAGTTTCTCAAGGCGGGGGCGCAGGACTACGTTCCCAAACGCGGCCCCTATCTCGACCAGCTGGGCGAGCGCTTGCTGCAGGCGCGCGCACGGCTGCACGAAACCATGCGCCCAACCACGCTGCTGACGGTGCTGTACGTGGAGTCGAACCAGGACGACGTCGAGCTGACGCGACGCCATTTCGAACGGCGTGCACCGCATCTCGACCTGATCGTGCACCCCGACGGCGAGGCCGCGCTGGCCTGGCTGGACGCGCCCGGACATCATGCCGACGTCGCGCTGCTCGATCTGCGCCTGCCCGGCATGTCGGGTCTGGAATTGCTCGAAGCGCTCCACACGCGCCACGCATTGCCCAGCATCCTCATCACCGGGCGCGGCGACGAGTCGGCCGCCGCGCAGGCCATGCGGCTGGGCGCGGTCGATTACGTCGTCAAGGAACACGGCTATGTGTCGGCGCTGCCTTGCATCGTCGAGCACGCGCACGTGCTGGCAGCGTACGCCGCGTTGCGGCTTGCCTATACGCGCCTGCAGGACGCGAGCGGGGCCGCGTGAACGGCATGCCGCGCGTCAGGGCTCCCAGCGTTCGGGGTGCGCCCAGAATCGCGCATTGAGCCAGTCCGGCACGGGCTTGTAGGTGGCCAGATCGTAGGACTGGATGCGTGCATGGTCCGCCGGGTCGAGCAGTTCGCGCACGAAACCCAGTGCGCGGAAGGCGTCGTCGTCGAGCGCGCACGCTGCGCGCGCCAGCAGCAGGACGCGCGGCGCCGCGTACAGGCGGACCCGGTGTATCAGATGCCGCGCGGCGTTTTCGTCGAGGCCGTCGAGCGCGGCAATGCCCAGCGCCAGCGTGCAGGGTGCGGTGTGTGCCTGTTCGAACGGCAGGGTCGGCGTGGCGGGCAGGACCTCGGCGGCGAATTCGCGCGCGGCTTCGTCCAGCACGCAGAGACGGTCCGGCTGCAGGGCCAGCAGGCGCGATTGCAGATGTTCGCGCCAGTCCACGTTCAGGCCTTGCGCGGCACGCGCACCAGGCGGGTGCCGGCGATGCGGTCGTGCAGGAACTGGCGGTCGCGGTCGACGAGCGCCCACCAGAATCCGGCGCCCGCCAGCAGCAGGCCGATCAACGCCAATACGAAACGCAGCGCGGCCTGCCGCAGCGATATCGTGCCGCCGGCCTGGTCGACCAGGCGGATGCGCCAGGTCTTCATCGCCAGCGTCTGTCCGCTGCGCAGCCAGAACGCGCTGAAATAGGCGAACAGCACGCCGGCGAGGTAGGCCTGGAACAGGTGGCGCTGCCAGCCTGCATGCAGGTCGCCGACGACGGGGAGCACGACGAAGGACGCCACGAACAGCACGGCGGTCACCAGCAGCGATTCGTAGATCATGGCGGCGAGGCGCACCGGAAAAGAGGCGGGCGCGAGGGTTGCTTTGTCTTGCATGGTGGTTCTATATTGCGAACAGGTGTGACACTTTGCCACAGCACGCCGCATACAAATCAAAACCAAGGAGGGGGCTCGATGCATATCGTAAAGCAACTCATGGCCATTCCCGGCGTCATCGCAGCCGGTGAATATGCGTATCGCGGCGACCGCTTTTCCTACCAGGGCGCACTGACCGACGAGTTCGCGCGCATGGCGTCGATCCTGTGCCGGGCCAACACGCTGTCGGTCAACATGCAGTCCGAAATCTTCGATTCCTTTGCCGAGAACTGCGGCTGCCGCCCGGTTCAGGGCTGGATCGTGCGCGGCGCGAACGTCACGGTGTGTGCGGTCGGCAACTATTTTTCCTTCATCGAAAACCGCGAGGATCTGCTCAACGATGTCATGACCATCATGCGCGCCAAGGTGGGGGACGTGCAGGACGACCTGCTGGCCAACCTGTATGCCCGGCTGGGAGGGGATACGCGGGAAGCGTTGTACTGAGCCGAATATCAAGGGGAGAGTCGATATGGATCTGCAAAAGCTGATGGATTTGCCGGGGGCGCTCGCGGCGTTTACCTACACCGACAAGGGGGATCTGCAGTCGCACGTGTTGCGGGAAGGGACGGAGATCACGGCGCAGATGCTGGATCTGCTGACCCGCTCCTGCGTCGCCAACCTCGCCATCGCCAGCATGGAGGCGCGCGGTTGGGAGGCGCTCACCGGCCAGGGCGGATTCCAGCCGCTGAAGGGATTCTCGGTGGTGGGGCTCGAGTGGTCGGTGGTGGTCAACGGCAATGCCGGCGTCGTCGTCAAGAATCGGGACGCCGACTACGAAGCCGCCTTCCAAGCCCTGCAGGCTGCCTGAGGAGCGTCCATGTCGCTGAAAAAAATCCTCGTGCTCGACGGCGTGACCGCCGTATGCCGCTTTCGCGACGACGGCGTGGTCATGGAGGCCGAAGGCATGCTGCCGCCGGACCTGATGGTGCGCCTGGCGAAATTCGCCCAGTGGTATCGCCGCATGGTGTCGGGCAATACCGATCTGCTTTCGCTGTTCTCGCAGATGCGCGGCTGGTCGCCGTCGCAGGGCTGGATCGTGAAGGGCGACGCGACGACGGTGTGCAGCGTGGGCAACATGGTCTGCCTGGTCGACAACGCCCAGGTTTCGCTCAACCGGGTCATGCAGGCGCTGGGCGAGGCGGCGCACGAATGAGCGGCCCCGGCTGAGCCGGCCGTCCGCAAGGCCGGCAGATCGCGCCCCTCCGCCCGGAGGGGTTTTTTGTGGCCGACAAACGGCGCGCGCGGTGGGGTCTGCCGCCATGGCACGATTTCTTGACCGCAACATGGCAAAACGATTACCCTCACGGGTTCACCAACGAATTGATTTATTGCCAGTTTATGGAAGCCACCGGCGCCGAGATCGTCGTACGTTGTCTGGCCGAAGAGGGGGTCGAGTTCGTGTTCGGCTATCCCGGCGGGGCCGTGCTCAACATCTACGACGAAATCTTCAAGCAGAACAAGTTCAAGCACGTGCTGGTGCGCCACGAGCAGGCTGCGGTGCACGCCGCCGACGCCTATGCGCGCGCCACCGGCCGCGTCGGCGTGGCGCTGGTCACCTCCGGTCCCGGCGTGACCAACGCGGTCACCGGCATCGCCACCGCCTACATGGATTCCATTCCCATCGTCGTCGTCACCGGCCAGGTGCCGACGCCGGCGATCGGCCTGGACGCCTTCCAGGAAGTCGACACCGTCGGCATCACGCGCCCCTGCGTCAAGCACAACTTCCTCGTCAAGGACGTCAAGGACCTGGCCGCCACGATGAAGAAGGCCTTCATCATCGCCGCCACCGGCCGCCCCGGCCCGGTGGTCGTCGACGTGCCCAAGGACGTGACCTACCACGTCACCGACTTCGAATACCCGGCCACGGTCGAGATGCGCTCGTACAACCCGGTGGTCAAGGGCCACAGCGGGCAGCTGAAGCGCGCGGTGCAGATGCTGCTCGAAGCCAAGCGTCCGATGATCTACACCGGCGGCGGCGTGGTGCTGGGCGATGCCTCGGCGCAGCTGACCGAACTGGCGCGCCTGCTGGGATTCCCCGTCACCAACACCCTGATGGGCCTGGGTGGCCATCCCGCCACCGACAAACAGAACCTCGGCATGCTCGGCATGCACGGCACCTACGAAGCCAACATGGCGATGCAGCACTGCGACGTGCTGCTCGCCGTCGGCGCCCGCTTCGACGACCGCGTGATCGGCAACCCTTCCCATTTTGCTCGTGAGGCGCGCCGCATCATCCATGTCGACATCGATCCCTCGTCGATCTCCAAGCGCGTCAAGGTCGACGTGCCCATCGTCGGCGACGTCAGGAACGTGCTGACCGACATGCTGGCCCTCTTGAAGCAGGCCAAGGACAGGCCCGATGCCACCGCGCTCAACGCCTGGTGGACGCAGATCGAGCTGTGGCGTTCGAAGAACTGCCTCAAGTACAACAAGCAGAGCCCCATCATCAAGCCGCAGTACGTGGTCGAGAAGCTGTGGGAGGTGACCAAGGGCGACGCCTACGTCACCTCCGACGTCGGCCAGCACCAGATGTGGGCGGCGCAGTACTACAAGTTCGACAAGCCGCGCCGCTGGATCAACTCCGGGGGCTTGGGCACCATGGGCGTCGGCCTGCCCTACGCCATGGGCGTGCAGCTCGCGTTTCCCGAGGCGCAGGTCGCCTGCATCACCGGCGAGTCCTCCATCCAGATGAACATCCAGGAACTGTCGACCTGCAAGCAGTACCGCATCCCGGTCAAGGTCGTCATGCTCAACAACCGCTACATGGGCATGGTGCGGCAGTGGCAGGAGTTCTTCTACGGCAGCCGCTACGCCGAGTCCTACATGGAGTCGCTGCCCGACTTCGTGAAGATGGCCGAAGCCTACGGCCACATCGGCATGCGCATCGACAAGCCGGAGGACGTCGAGGCCGCGCTGAAGGAGGCGTTCTCGCCCGCGCTCAAGGAAAGAATGGTGTTCATGGACTTCCAGACCGACCAGACCGAGAACGTCTTCCCCATGGTCGAAGGCGGCAAGGGCCTGTCCGAAATGATCCTGGCGGAGGAACTGTGATGAGCACCCGCCACATCATTTCGCTGCTGATGGAAAACGAGGCGGGCGCGCTGTCGCGCGTCGCCGGCCTGTTCTCCGCGCGCGCCTACAACATCGAGTCGCTCACCGTGGCACCGACCGAGGACGCCACGCTGTCGCGCATGACCATCGTCACCGTCGGCTCGGAAGACATCATCGAACAGATCACCAAGCAGCTGAACAAGCTGGTCGACGTCATCAAGGTGATGGACCTCACCGAAGGCCGCCACATCGAGCGCGAGCTGATGCTGGTCAAGGTGAAGGCAGTGGGTGCCGGGCGCGAGGAGATGAAGCGCACCGCCGACATCTTCCGCGGCCGCATCATCGACGTCACCGACGCCACCTACACCATCGAGCTGACCGGCACCGGTTCCAAGCTGGACGCCTTCCTGGAGGCGATCGACCCCGCCTTCATCATCGAAACCGTGCGCACCGGCGCGTCTGGCATCGGACGCGGCGAGCGCAGTCTCAAAGTCTGATTTTTATTTTCTTCAGGAATTCATCATGAAAGTTTTTTACGACAAGGACGCCGACCTCTCCCTCATCAAGAAGAAGAAGGTCACCATCGTCGGCTACGGCTCGCAGGGCCACGCCCACGCCGCCAACCTCAGCGATTCCGGCGTCAAGGTCACCGTCGGCCTGCGCAAGGGCGGCGCCTCGTGGGACAAGGCCAAGAAGGCCGGCCTGACCGTCAAGGAAGTCGCCGCCGCGGTGAAGGACGCCGACGTCGTCATGATCCTGGTGCCGGACGAGCAGCAGCCCGGCGTCTACTACAACGAGATCGAGCCGAACATCAAGAAGGGCGCCACGCTCGCCTTCGCCCACGGCTTCAACATCCATTACAACCAGATCGTGCCGCGCGCCGACCTCGACGTCATCATGGTCGCTCCCAAGGGCCCCGGCCACACCGTGCGTTCCGAGTACAAGCGCGGCGGCGGCGTGCCCTCGCTGATCGCCCTGTACCAGGACAAGTCCGGCAAGGCGCGTGACATCGCCCTGTCCTACGCCGCGGCCAACGGCGGCACCAAGGGCGGCGTGATCGAGACCTCGTTCCGCGAGGAGACCGAGACCGACCTGTTCGGCGAGCAGGCCGTGCTGTGCGGCGGCGCCGTCGAACTGGTGAAGATGGGCTTCGAGACCCTGACCGAAGCCGGTTACGCGCCCGAGATGGCCTACTTCGAGTGCCTGCACGAACTGAAGCTGATCGTCGACCTGATGTACGAGGGCGGCATCGCCAACATGAACTACTCGATCTCCAACAACGCGGAGTACGGCGAGTACGTCACCGGCCCCGAGGTCATCAACGAGCAGTCGCGCGAGGCCATGCGCAATGCGCTGAAGCGCATCCAGACCGGCGAGTACGCCAAGATGTTCATCCTCGAAGGCAAGACCAACTACCCGGCCATGACCGCGCGTCGCCGCCTGAATGCCGAGCACCCGATCGAGGTGACCGGCGCCAAGCTGCGCGACATGATGCCGTGGATCAAGGCCAACAAGCTGGTCGACCAGTCTAAAAACTAAGGGACTAGGGGCTAGGATCTAGGATTCAGGGGGCCTTGTGCGGCTGCGCCGCGCGTCCTCGTTTCCCTGGCCCTGGCTCCTCACTCCTAGCCCCTAAAACATGACACATCCTCTCATCGCCCGCGAGGGCTGGCTCGTCCTCCTCGCCGCATTCGCGGCCGCGCTCGTCGCCACCTGGCTGGTCGGCGGGTGGTCGATTCCGTTCTGGATCTGGGCGGTGTTCGCACTGCAGTTCTTCCGCGATCCGGCGCGCGTGCCCCCGACCGACGCCGACGTCGTCATCGCGCCGGCCGACGGCCGCATCGTCGCGGTGGAGAAGGTCGCCGATCCCTATCTGGAGCGCGAGGCGCTGAAGATCAGCGTGTTCATGAACGTGTTCAACGTGCACTCGAACAAGAGCCCGGTCGACG
Source organism: Pseudomonadota bacterium (assembly GCA_021811235.1). GTDB lineage: Bacteria > Pseudomonadota > Gammaproteobacteria > Burkholderiales > Thiobacillaceae > Thiobacillus. The sequence goes on from JAJZPG010000032.1 coordinate 10,788, forward strand.
GCGAGGTGAAGGGCCGCTGGTACACCCCCGGCAGCTTCGTCAACGCAGACCTCGACAAGGCTTCCACCGAGAACGAGCGCAACGCGATCTGGATCCAGAGCGCGCGCGGCGACGTCACCAGCGTGCAGATCGCCGGCCTCATCGCGCGCCGTATCCTGTGCTACGTGCGGACGGGGGACAAGCTGGTGCGCGGCCAGCGCTACGGCTTCATCCGCTTCGGTTCGAGGGTCGACGTCTACCTGCCGCCGAGCGCGCGGCCCGAAGTCTCGATTGGCCAGAAAGTCACGGGCGGGCGTACCATACTGGCTCGCTGGTAAGCCGGCTTCGCCATGCTCGAATTCGATCACCGCAACACCGACCCGAAAATCCCCCGGATGCGCGACCGCGGCATCTACCTGCTGCCCAACCTGTTCACCACCGGCGCGCTGTTCGCCGGCTTCTACGCCGTCGTGCAGGCGATGAACGGGCGCTTCGAGCACGCAGCGGTGGCGATCTTCATCGCCATGGTGCTCGACGGCCTCGACGGCCGCGTCGCCCGCATGACGCACACCCAGAGCGCCTTCGGCGCCGAGTACGACAGCCTCGCCGACATGGTCTCGTTCGGCGTCGCCCCCGCGCTGGTGATCTACGAGTTCGCCCTGCAGGGCATGGGCAAGCTTGGCTGGATCGCCGCCTTCGTCTATTGCGCCGGTGCCGCGCTCAGGCTCGCGCGCTTCAACACCCAGATCGACGCCGTCACCGACAAGCGCTTCTTCCAGGGCCTGCCCAGCCCGTCGGCGGCGGCGCTGATCGCCGGCTTCGTCTGGGTGATGGTCGAATACGACATCGCCGGCAGCGACGTGCGCTGGCCCGCCGCCGCGCTCGCCCTGTTCGGCGGCCTCACCATGGTCAGCAACTTCCGCTACTACAGCGGCAAGGAAATCAACCTCAGGAAGAGCGTGCCCTTCTTCGTCATCCTGCTGGTCGTGCTGGCCTTCATCCTGGTCTCGACCAGCCCGCCCGAGGTGCTGCTCGGCGTGTTCGTGCTGTACGGCCTGTCGGGCTACGCCGACGCGTTGTGGCGGCTCAGACTCCGCAGGAAGACGGCCGCAGCCGCCCTCTTGCAGGACGGGCAAAAATAGATAGAATTTAGACCATGTCTAATTGGTCGCAACCCTCCTTCCTCCTCTGCCTGTCGAGCCTCCTGTTCGGCAGCCTGCTGCTGCGCGTCGCGCGCACACATTGAACCCCCTCCCCCCGAGCAGTACCCCCGCGCCGCGAGCTGCATGCGGCAGCCTTATATAATGCGTCGGCATTCCGCGACCTGAACGCGACGCCGACCCACCATGGAGCCCACCATGAACGACCGTTTGTTTATTTTCGACACCACCTTGCGCGACGGCGAGCAAAGCCCCGGCGCGTCGATGACCAAGGAAGAGAAGCTCCGCATCGCCCGCCAATTGGAAAAGCTCGGCGTCGACGTCATCGAGGCCGGCTTCGCTGCCGCCAGCCCGGGCGACGCCGATGCGATCCGCACCATTGCCGAAACCATCCAGAACTCGACCGTCTGTTCGCTGGCGCGCGCCAACGAGCGCGACATCCACGCGGCGGGCGGCGCCATCAAGCCGGCCAAGTCGGGGCGCATCCACACCTTCATCGCCACCAGCCCGATCCACATGGAGAAGAAGCTGCGCATGCAGCCCGACCAGGTGGTCGAGGCGGCGGTCAAGGCGGTCAAGCTCGCGCTCGAATACACCGACGACGTCGAGTTCTCGGCCGAGGACGCGGTGCGCTCCGAGATGGATTTCCTGGTCCGCATCTTCGACGAGGTGATCAAGGCCGGCGCCAGGACCATCAACGTGCCCGACACCGTCGGCTACAGCATTCCGGCCCTGTGGGGCGAGCGCATGAAGCAGCTGATCGAGCGCGTGCCGAATTCGGACAAGGTCATCTGGTCGACCCACTGCCACAACGACCTCGGCATGGCCGTCGCCAACTCGCTCGCCGCGGTGATGAACGGCGCGCGCCAGGTCGAGTGCACCATCAACGGGTTGGGCGAGCGCGCCGGCAACGCCTCGCTGGAAGAGATCGTGATGGCGGTGCGGACGAGAAAAGACGTGTTCCACTGCGACACCCGCATCGACGCGACGCAAATTGTCCCGGCCTCGAAGCTCGTCTCGACCATCACCGGCTACCCGGTGCAGCCCAACAAGGCCATCGTCGGCGCCAACGCCTTCGCGCATGAATCGGGCATCCATCAGGACGGCGTGCTGAAGCACCGCGAGACCTACGAGATCATGCGCGCCGAGGACGTGGGCTGGAACGCCAACCGGCTGACGCTCGGCAAGCTCTCCGGCCGCAATGCCTTCAAGACCAAGCTCGCCGAGCTCGGCATCGTGCTCGACAGCGAGGAGGCGCTCAACACCGCGTTCGCCCGCTTCAAGGACCTCGCCGACAAGAAGCGCGAGATCTTCGACGAGGACCTGCAGGCGCTGGTCTCCGACGAGGGCTACGCGACCGAGCACGAGCGCTTCAAGCTGCTGTCGATGAAAGTGTGTTCCGAGACCGGCGAGGTGCCGCACGCGCAACTGGTGTTCACCGACGACGGCGCCGAGAAGCAGGCCGCCGGCGAGGGCTCCGGGCCGGTCGACGCCACCTTCAAGGCGCTCGAATCGGTGGTCAACAGCGGCGCCACCCTGCTGCTGTATTCGGTCAACAACATCACCAGCGGCACCGACGCGCAGGGTGAAGTGACCGTGCGCCTGGCGCAGGACGGCCGCGTGGTCAACGGGCAGGGCGCCGACACCGACATCGTTGTGGCGTCGGCCAAGGCCTACCTGCACGCGCTGAACAAGCTGCACAGCAAGCGCGAGCGGGCGCACCCGCAGGTGTGACGCCGGGTGCGAGCCAATAAGAAACGCCCTTCGGGGCGTTTTTTTTATTGCGCCTGCCGCGACGGCGCGCTCAACTTGGCGTAGTAGATCGCGGCGAAGAAGAAGGTCACCGACAGCAGCGTTTCGGCGCCGGCGAGCCAGGCCGACAGGCCGGTGTCGGACCAGGCGCGCACCACGCCTTCGGTGAAGTAGGCCAGCACCAGCATCGGCGCCCATTGGTAGGTGTAGCGGCGGCCCTTGAGGATGCCCATCAGCGGCAGCAGCAGCGGCAAGGCCTTGAACGCCAGCGAGGAGCCGCCCGGGCGGATCGGCGCCAGCCACAGTTCCCACGCCAGGCAGAGGAAGATCAGCGCGATCAGGCTCGCGCTCGCAATGTGTTGCAGGGTTTTCATGCGGACAATTTGATTGTGGTTTCGGCGAGGCGCTTGCCGAGTGCGATGCACAGCGCGCGCTCGTCGTCGGTCAGCGGGCGGTCGTCGGCGGGGCCGGCCCAGTGGCTGGCGCCGTAGGGGGTGCCGCCGCTCGCGGTGTGGTTCACCTCGGCCAGCGTGTAGGGCAGGCCGAGAATCAGCATGCCGTGGTGCAGGAGCGGCAGCATCATGCTGGTCAGCGTGGTTTCCTGGCCGCCGTGCAGGCTGGCGGTCGAGGTGAACACCGCGGCGGGCTTGCCGGCCAGCGTGCCCTTCGCCCACAGCGCGCCGGTGGTGTCGAGAAAATACTTCAAGGGCGCCGCCATGTTGCCGAAGCGGGTCGGCGAGCCGAGCGCCACGCCGGCGCACTGCTCGAGGTCGGCCAGTTCGACGTAGGGCGCGCCTTCGTCGGGCACCGGCGGCTCGGCCACCTGGGTGCGCGGCGCGACCGGCGGCACCGTGCGCACGCGGGCGCACGCGCCGGCCACCTGGTTGACGCCGCGCGCCACCAGCTGCGCCATCTCGCGCACGCTGCCGCCGGCGCTGTAATACAGGACAAGAATCTCGGTCATGGCTGCTCGCCTCCAAAAACGGTGAAGTCGATCAGGTCGAAGCTCGGCGTCTGCTCGAGGCGGCGGCCGAAGGTGAGCGTGAACGGCTGCGGCGCGCGCCACACCTCGGCGTCCATGCCGGCCTGATACAGATGGTGCGGCAGCAGCAGGCGGTCAGGCTGCTTCAGCGCGGCCAGCCCGGGCACGAAGAGCGCCGCTTCCTGGCCGGCCTGGCGCGCGCCGCGCAGCGGGCGCACCCACACCGGCTGCACCTGCGGCGCCAGCCGCTCGACCCCGAGTTCGATCACCCGCTCGTCGCGCATGCGCAGCCAGCGGATCACGCCGAGCGACCAGTCGGCCGCGTCGTCGGCGCGCAGCGCCAGCGGGTCGCCGACCTTCAGGTTCAGCGGCGCATCCGGCGTGCCGGACAGGGCGAGGCCCGACGCGCTGTCGTTGTCGACCGTCCAGCGGGTGGTGTTGACGACGATCGGGGCGGCCGTCAGCACCCCGACGTCGCGGATCGGCAGACTGCCGGCTTCCTCCGCGTCCGGCTGCGGGGCGGGCGTCTCTCCTTCGAGCAGCCGGTGGATGGCGCTCACGCCGGCCACCACCTGCACGCTGCTGCCCGTGGTGGCGTAGCGCTTGAAAGCGCGCTGCATGCCCGGGCTCCACTGCCGGAGCAGGCGCTTCATCAGCGTCAGGCTGGTTTCGCCTTCCATCCCGGCCGGCAGGCCGATGCCGCGCGGCGTCTCGCCGCTGCGCAGGCGCGCCGCGGTGTCGTGCAGATGGCGGCATAGCGCATCGGTATCGAGCCACAGCTTGCCCTCGCCCGGGTTCGCCGCCACGTGGGTGGGCGCGCGGTCGCCGTCGGTGCGGATCGCAAAGCCGCGCGGCGAGGGGGCGGCCAGCGGCCGCAGCTGCGCCAGCCGGGCGAACTGCTCGAGGTAGAGCCGGGTGTGCACGAACTCGGCATGGCTCATGTGCGGCGGGTCGGCCAGCGCGAGCAGCAGCGCCTGGCGGTAGGCGAGGCTGGCCGGCGGCGCATCGTCCGCCGCGCCGTCGGCCAGATTCGACGCCTGCACGAAGGCATGCAGCTGGTGCATCTCCTGCCACAGGCCGGCCGGCAGCGGGGTGCGGGTCAGGTGGCAGGCGGCCTGGACGTCGCGCAGCGCAGCCATCAGGCGGGCGGCGGCGTCGCCGATGCGTTTCGGGCTGGTGCGGCCGAAGCGCTTGGGATTCGTCGACAACACCTGCTTGTAGCCGCGGCTGTGCTCGACGTGCAGTTCGCGCAGCAGGGCGCCGATCTGCCGCTGTTGCGCATGCGGCGGCACGCCGGTGTCGGCGAGCTGTGCCTCCAGGCCGGCGGCGGCGCGCGCCAGCGCCGGGCGGTACAGCGCCAGCAGCGCATAGCGGTCGTCGGCGTCCAGCGCATGGCGATTGAGCGCATACAGCGCCATCGCCAGCTGCTGCGCCGTTTCCACCGGGCTGGCGAAGGGCAGGCGGTCGAGCCAGGCGGCCACCGCCCGCGGGCGGGTTTCGACCTTCTGTTGCGGCGCCGGCGCGCCGGCGGGAGCGAGGAAATCGAACATGGGCTCAGTCGAACACGACGGTCTTGTTGGCGTAGACCAGCACGCGGTTGTCGAGGTGCCACTTCACCGCGCGCGACAGCACCACCTTCTCCAGGTCGGCGCCCTTGTTGATCAGGTCGTCGAGGCTGTCGCGGTGCGAGATGCGCGCCACGTCCTGCTCGATGATGGGGCCGTCGTCGAGCGTCTCGGTGACGTAGTGGGCGGTCGCGCCGATCAGCTTGACCCCGCGCTCGAACGCCCGGTGATAGGGCTTGGCGCCGTGGAAGGCGGGCAGGAAGGAATGGTGGATGTTGATGATGCGGTTGGGGAAGTGGCGGATGAAGTCCGCCGACAGCACCTGCATGTAGCGCGCCAGCACGATGAAGTCGATCTTCTGGTCGCGCAGGATTGCCATCTGCACCTGCTCGGTCTCGTGCTTGGAATCCTTGCTCACCGCCAGGTGCTGGTAGGGCACGCGGTAGGCCTCGGCCAGCCAGCGCGTGTCCTCGTGGTTGCTGACGATGATCGGCAGCTCGCAGTGCAGCTCGCCGCTCTGGTAGCGGTACAAGAGGTCGGCCAGGCAATGGTCGAACTTGGAGACGAACACCGCCATGCGCGGCTTGCGGCTCGACTCGGCCAGCCGCCAGCTCATCCCGAAGCGCTCGGCGATGGGGGCGAAGGCGGCGCCGAACTCGGCGAGGTCGAGGTTGAAGTCCGCCAGATCCCACTCCACCCGCATCAGGAACAGTTTCAGCTCGGCGTCCTGGTGCTGGTCCGCGTGCAGGATGTTGGCGTTGTGCGTCAGCAGGAAATCGGCGATGGCGGCGACCAGTCCCTTCTGGTCGGGACAGGAAATCAGCAGAACGGCGGTATGGCGCATGGCTCGCGTCGGGCCCGGGTTGTGGTTATTTGCCGCCATCATAACCAAAATTCCCCTCTCCATCGCGCGGGAAAGCGGCGGTATGGGCGCGCGGGCGGGCCTGACGCGCAAAGTTTCAGCAGTCTTTGCGCGGCGCCGGCCCGCTGTGGTTTTTCTGCCCGGCCGATTGTCCACGCATTCAGCGGGCCGGCCGGGCGTTTCACGGTGCCAGCCCGCATCGGGCCGCGGCCCTGTTCAAATTTTGGTCATGCGCGGCGGCGAGAACTTTGATTTGCCGCGGGATTTTTTTGCCTGCAAAAAATAATCCCCAAACTGCGTGTAACCGGGTTGACATGCCGGGCGGGGTACCTAGAATTTGTACTCGGCTCCCGTCAACACCACAATATGTTGTGAATAAAACTGTTGGCGGGCGCTGGGAAAGCTGTGCATAAGGTGTGAACACCCTGCCGGCCGCCCCGATTTTCGTGACACCCACCAAGGAGCCCCCATCGATGCTGAACGTCGCCACCGAAACCGCCGCATCCGCACCCATCCCTCCCCTCGAAACTGCCGACGTGGCGGTGATCGACACGCGCTACGCCGACTACAAGATCATCCGCCGCAACGGCGCGGTGGTCGGCTTCGCCCCCAACAAGATCGCGATCGCCGTCACCAAGGCCTTCATCGCGGTGCAGGGCGGGCAGGCCGCGGCGTCGGCGCGCATCCGCGAGCTGGTCGAGACCATCACCGGCCAGGTGACGGCGGCCCTGCTGCGGCGCAACCCCAACGGCGGCACCTTCCACATCGAGGACGTGCAGGACCAGGTCGAACTCGCGCTGATGCGCTCCGGCGAGCACGAAGTCGCCCGCGCCTACGTGCTGTACCGCGAGAAGCGCGCGCAGGAGCGCGCCGCGCAGAAGGCCGCCGGCGTGCCCGACGTCCAGCTCCACGTGCTCGAAGACGGGCAGCGTAAGCCGCTCGACACCGCGCGCCTCGCCGGCCTCTTGGCCGACGCCTGCTCGAACCTCGGCGACAACGTCAAGGCCGAGCCCATCATGCAGACCGTGCTGCGCGACCTCTACGACGGCGTGCCGATGGCCGAAGTCGAGAAGGCGCTGGTGCTCGCCGCGCGCTCGATGATCGAGCAGGACCCGGCCTACTCCTTCGTCACCGCGCGCCTCTTGCTCAACTCCATCCGCCACGAAGTGCTCGGCGAGGCCGTCACCCAGGCGCAGATGGGGCAGCGCTACGCCGACTATTTCCCCGCTTTCATCAAGAAGGGCATCGCCGCCGAGCTGCTCGACGAGAAGCTCGGCCAGTTCGACCTCGCGCGGCTGGCCAAGGTGCTCGACGCCGGGCGCGACTACCAGTTCGGCTACCTCGGCCTGCAGACCCTGTACGACCGTTACTTCCTGCACATCGAAGAGTCGCGCATCGAGCTGCCGCAGGCCTTCTTCATGCGCGTCGCGATGGGCCTCGCCATCAACGAGATCGACCGCGAGGCGCGCGCGATCGAGTTCTACCAGGTGCTGTCCTCGTTCGACTTCATGAGCTCGACGCCGACGCTCTTCAACGCCGGCACCCGCCACTCGCAGCTGTCGTCCTGCTACCTCACCACCGTCACCGACGACCTCGACGGCATCTACCAGGCCATCAAGGAAAACGCCATGCTGCAGAAGTTCGCCGGCGGCCTCGGCAACGACTGGACCCCGGTGCGCGCCATGGGCGCCCGCATCAAGGGCACCAACGGCAAGTCGCAGGGCGTCGTGCCCTTCCTCAAGGTCGTCAACGACACCGCCGTCGCGGTCAACCAGGGCGGCAAGCGCAAGGGCGCGGTGTGCGCGTATCTGGAAACCTGGCACCTCGACATCGAGGAATTCCTCGATCTGCGCAAGAACACCGGCGACGACCGCCGCCGCACCCACGACATGAACACCGCGAACTGGATTCCGGACCTCTTCATGCAGCGCGTGATGGAAGGCGGCGACTGGACGCTGTTCTCGCCCAACGACGTGCCCGACCTGCACGACCTCTACGGCCGCAAGTTCGCCGAGGCCTACACCGAATACGAGCGCAAGGCCGACCGCGGCGAGATCAAGCTGTTCAAGCGCATCCCCGCGCTGCAGATGTGGCGCAAGATGCTGTCGATGCTGTTCGAGACCGGCCATCCCTGGATCACCTTCAAGGACCCGTGCAACATCCGCAGCCCGCAGCAGCACGTCGGCGTCGTCCACAGCTCCAACCTGTGCACCGAGATCACGCTCAACACCAACGACTTTGAGGTCGCCGTGTGCAACCTCGGCTCGGTCAACCTGGTGAATCATCTGAAACGTGATTCTGATTCGGGGCAGCTCAAGCTCGACCTCGACAAGCTGAAGACCACCATCCACACCGCGATGCGCATGCTCGACAACGTCGTCGACGTGAACTACTACGCCGTCGGCAAGGCGCGCAATTCCAACCTCAAGCACCGTCCGGTGGGCCTCGGCATCATGGGCTTCCAGGACGCGCTGCAGGAACTGCGCATGGCCTACGCGTCGAACGAAGCCGTCGAATTCGCCGACCGCTCGATGGAAGCCGTCGCCTACTACGCCTACTGGGCGTCGACGGAATTGGCCGAAGAGCGCGGTCGCTATTCCAGCTACGAAGGCAGCCTGTGGAGCCGCGGCATCCTGCCGCAGGATTCGCTCAAGCTCTTGGCCGAGGAGCGCGGCGGCTACCTGGAAGTGGACAGCTCCAGCACGCTGGACTGGGATTCGCTGCGTGCCCGCATCGCCCAGTACGGCATGCGCAACTCCAACTGCCTGGCGATCGCGCCGACCGCGACCATCGCCAACATCGTCGGCGTCTCCGCCTCGATCGAGCCGACCTACCAGAACCTCTACGTGAAGTCGAACCTGTCGGGCGAATTCACCGTCGCCAACAAGTACCTGGTCAACGACCTGAAGAAGCTCGGCCTGTGGGACGAAGTCATGGTCGCCGACATCAAGTACTTCGACGGCAGCCTCGCCCGCATCGACCGCATCCCGGCCGACATCCGCACGCTCTACGCCACCGCGTTCGAAATGGAACCGCAGTGGCTGGTCGAGTGCGCCAGCCGCCGCCAGAAGTGGATCGACCAGGCGCAGAGCCTCAACATCTACATGGCGGGCGCGTCCGGCAAGAAGCTCGACGACATCTACAAGCTCGCGTGGGTGCGCGGCCTCAAGACCACCTACTACCTGCGCACCCTGGGCGCCACCAGCGCCGAGAAATCCACCGGCAAGGGCGGCGAGCTGAACGCCGTGTCGGCGAGCGGCGGCGCGGGGGCCATGAGCAGCGCGATGAGCGCGGCCACCGCCAACCTGCCGGAGCCGGAAATCGGCGGCAAGGTCTGCACCATGCGGCCGGGCGATCCGGGGTTCGAGGAATGCGAGGCGTGCCAGTAAAGGGGTAGGGAGGGGGAGCCTGGCCAATGGAGGGTTTCGCAATGCGCGAGGGTCCGTTGGCCGGGGGTAGCCCCTGAAGGGACTCCGATCCACTACGCGCTCGTGTGCCCACTGGGTAAAAGCACGTGTGGACCCACCAGTGTGCCCCTTGCGGGTGAAGACGGTGCGCAGAGGTTGGCGGGTGTTATCCGTTCTGGCTTCGATGGCGGACCGACGAACTCACCCCCGTTCGGGCTGAGCTTGTCGAAGCCCTGCTGGCAAACGACACACGTTGCAAACAGATAGGAAAGTCGGTGGTCACCCACCGTGGTTACAAGAACCAAAGGAGATTTGAACGATGCTGAATTTTGAAGAAGATTTCACCCCCGCCGCCAAGCTGGCCGACGTGCCGTCCTTCCTGCGCAAGGAATCCGCGCCGGCCGGGGCCGACGTGGTCGCCGATCCCGCCCCGCGCCAAGCTGAATCAACCCAGCGCCGCGTGCAGGCCGCCGACAAGCGCGTGATCAACGGCGCGACGGATGTGAACCAGCTCGTCCCCTTCAAGTACAAATGGGCGTGGGAAAAATACCTCGCCGGCTGCGCCAACCACTGGATGCCGCAGGAAG
>JAJZPG010000056.1 GCA_021811235.1 Pseudomonadota bacterium
GCGCTGCTCGATCCCAGCGACGGCATCGGCAGCTCGGTGGTGGCGGCGCTGGCGGCGGGAATCTAGGCCGGAGCGGGACGATCGCATGCGGCCCCTGCTCACGTCTGCAGCCGCACCATGGCGGTGCGTTTTTTGCGATTCCGAAGCCGGATTCGCCGCATAAAACTGAAATAACCCCATCAATAACAATGCTTTACCATGCCTGTGCAGGCTGGACCAAGGCTTGCTTGTGGCTAGCCGGCTCCAGCCGGGGCCGAAAACAATTATTCAGGGAAGGGACAACATCAATGCGCACCAATTTGCCGGTCAGCAATATCGAGTACGTGCTCAAGGACAACGAGACAGTCGTGTCGAAGACGGACGTGCACGGCAACATCACCTACGTCAACCAGGACTTCGTCAACATCAGCGGCTTCAGCGAGGACGAGCTGATGGGCGCGCCGCAGAACATCGTGCGCCACCCCGACATGCCGGTCGAGGCGTTTGCCGACCTGTGGCACACCCTCCGCAGCGGCAAGGCCTGGACCGGCCTGGTGAAGAACCGCTGCAAGAACGGCGACCACTACTGGGTCGAGGCGAACGCCGCGCCCCTCATCGAGAACGGCCAGATCGTCGGCTACACGTCGATCCGCACCAAGCCGGGCCGCGATGCCGTGCAGGCCGCCGAGGCCGCCTACCGCGCCATCAAGGCCGGCGACAAGACGCTGAAAGTCCGGGAAGGCCATGCGGTGCGGCCGAGCTTCCTGCAGCGTTGCTGCCTCGACAGGCTGAGCGGCCTGCCGCTGCAAACCATCCTGGTGATGGCCTCGATGTCGATGGTCGTGCTGTTCGGCGTGGTGGGCATCCTGGGCTGGGCAGTGGCGACGGAAGCCAATCGGGCACTGGCCGGCTGGCTGATCGCGCTCGCCCTGGTCGGCATGCCGCTGGCCGTCGCGTTCGGCTGGCTGTGCCACCGCATGGTCGTCGTGCCGCTGCAGCGCGCCCGCGAAGACATCGACCGCATGAGTTCGGGCGACCTCACCGGGCGCATCCACGCCAGCGGCACCGGCGAAGTCCAGCGCATGATGCAGGCGCTGCGCATCCTGCAGATCAACATCAAGCTGCTGGTGGGGCAGATCAAGCAGAGCACCGAGATCGTGAACGCCGGCGCCAGCGAGATCGCCACCGGCAACGCCGACCTGTCGGGCCGGACCGAGGAGCAGGCGTCTTCGCTGGAGGAGACCGCGAGCTCGATGGAGGAGCTGACCAGCACGGTGAAGCAGAATGCCGAGAACGCGCATCAGGCCAACCAGCTCGTCGCCTCCACCGCCGACGTCGCGGTGAAGGGCGGCCAGGTCGTCGATCAGGTGGTCGGCACCATGGCGTCGATCAAGGAAAGCTCACGCAAGATCGCCGACATCATCGGCGTGATCGACGGCATCGCCTTCCAGACCAACATCCTGGCGCTGAACGCTGCGGTGGAGGCTGCGCGCGCCGGCGAGCAGGGCCGCGGCTTCGCGGTGGTGGCGGCGGAAGTGCGCAATCTGGCACAGCGCAGCGCGAGCGCGGCGAAGGAGATCAAGGGCCTGATCGAGGATTCGGTCGGCAAGGTCGACGCCGGCGGCAAGCTGGTCGACGAAGCGGGGCTGGCGATGAACGAGATCGTCAGCTCGGTCACGCGCGTCGCCGACATCATGAGCGAGATCGCGGCGGCGAGCCAGGAGCAGAGCACCGGCATCGAGCAGGTCAACCAGGCGGTGGGGCAGATGGACGAGATCACCCAGCAGAATGCGGCGCTGGTGGAAGAGGCGGCGGCGGCGTCCGAGACGCTGCAGACGCAGGCGCAGAAACTGTCGGAGCTGGTGGGCGCGTTCAGGCTGGTGCAGGGCGGGCAGGGGATGCAGGCTGTGCGGCGCGCGCCGGGCAGAACCCCGGCCGCGCTGCCTGGCCCGAAGAAAATGCTGCTGGTCCATTCGACCCCTTCCTGAACGCCGAGGCGGGCGGAGCCGGCGGGGAAGACGGCCTGGGCGCCTCAGCAGGCCAGGGCCGCAGCGGCGCTGACTGCGGAAACCAGCGATGCGGCTGTGCGCACATGGTTCCAGAACAGCCATTCGCGCACATAGACCGGCCAGTACGCGGCCGCTTCCGCCGACCCGGCCTCCAGGCGCGCAAGACGCTCATTGCGCGGGACATTGAATGCAACGGTGACGCCGAAGGCGCCCGCCAGATAGCCGAGGCCCGCCACGAGCATCAGCGCCGACCTGGCGGCGCCCCAGGCGTGGACACCGGCGGCGACGCACAGGGCCGCCAAGACCGCGGTGCCCAGGAAGAGGCCCAGGAACAGCGGATTGAGGACGACCGCGTTGATCCGCTGCATGGCCGCAATGCCGTGAGGGGCGGGCAACTGCGCCAGTGCCTTCATGACGAAGGTGGAGAAGGCAAAGAACACTCCGCCGACGAGGCCCGCACCCACGCAGACGGACACGAGGAGCAACGTGAGCATGGACTACGAGCCGCGCCCGTCTACGCCGCCAGCCGGCGCGACGTCGGGCGCATCCGCTTGCGGGACGGTTTAGGGAGGCGCTGAACAAGTTGATTCCGCTCATGGTTCGACAAGCTCACCACGAACGGAATCAACAACTTGTTGATCGTCCTGAGCTTGTCGAAGGACTTGTTCAGTGCCCCCCTAGAGGTAATGCGCATAGGCCCTCGACACCCGACCGTCCTGGTTGAAATGGAACACCTCGGCGGAGGGGCCGCGGACGCCGTTGTAGTAGAGGGTGACGCTGTTCACGCCGACCAGCGCGGCGACCAGCTCGAAATGCAGGTCCGGGATCAGCTGGAGCGCCTTGGCCCAATAGGCTCCGACCGCCTCCTTGCCCTTCAGTGTTCCGGATGGTTCGCCGGCAATCTGGATGATCGCCGGCGACGACATTTCAAAGTCGTCGGTGTAGTGCGACAGGACGCGAGCCAGGTCACGCGTGTTCCAGGCGTCGATCCAGTCGGTCGCGAAATGGTCGGCAAAAGCCTTGTCGATCATGATCCCCCCTGAGGTTCGAGTTCAGTCTGTGGCCCACCGGGCCCGCGCACCTGAAACAATAACAGCCCGTCACGCACGCGGCTTCCAGGGCATGTTCATATACAGCTTGCCGCCGCGCAACTCGTCGAGCATCTGCTCAAGGCGCCTGATCCGCGTCGCCTCCCGTTTGGCCTGGGCGATCCAGCCAAGGTAGTCGTTCTGCTGATACGGCGGCCGTGCCTGGTAGGCCGCCATGAGGCCGCGCTCGTTCAGCGCATCGCGCACGCAGGCCGGCATGGGATGCCTTGCGCGCTTCAGCGTGCTTCCGGATTCAGGCATGGCGCCCTCCATGATCATGTTCGACGCGGCCGCCTGCGTGCACGGGCTCAGGCAAGCGCATCAAGGCCATCCCCCGGCCTTGATGTCGGTGCGTCTGGCCAACACCCGCCCGGCAAGCGCAAGCAATTCCCGGCGCACCTTCTGGTCGGGCGTCGCCGCGGCGAGCGCCGCGTCGAGCTCCGAGACGAGTCGTTCCGACGCCACGCCACCGGCCTGGATCGTCAAGGCCATGAGCAGCCCGTCGATCACATCCCAGTTTTCGCCCGAGGCCGGATTCTCGGCGGCGTGCCGTGAGCGCGTCCAGCCGTCGATATCGCCATCGAACGCTTCGTACATCCGGATCTGCTCGAG
>JAJZPG010000033.1 GCA_021811235.1 Pseudomonadota bacterium
CAATGATAGTAGGCTCCCGCCTGTGAAAGTAGGTCATCGTCAGACTCCTTATGCCGCCGCACTGGCAACAGCCAGTGCAGCAAACAAAACCCCCTCGCAAATCGCAAGGGGGTTTTTTATTGCGCGCCAAATCAGGACGTATCCTCTGCCTGTAAAATCCGGCGGGTGCATACCCGACCCCACAAGGCCCTGTTTCCCTTGCTGCGCCGCCTGTCCGATGGCCGTTTCCATTCGGGCGAGGCGCTGGCGCAGGCGTTTGGCCTCTCGCGTTCCAGCATTTTCAACGTTCTCGCCCAGGCCGAAGCCATGGGACTGACGATTCATGCAGTGCGCGGGCGCGGTTATCGCATGCCCGAGCCGGTTGAATGGCTCGACAGCGATGCCGTGACCCGCCACCTGGGAGCTGCAGCGGACGCCTATGCCATCCATGTGCTGGACAGCGTGGATTCGACCAACACGGCCTTGATGGCGGCTGCGCTGAGCGGCGCGGTGGACGGTACGCTGTATTGCGCCGAGCATCAGCATGCGGGCAAGGGCCGCCGCGGCCGTCAGTGGCATTCGGTACCCGGCGGGAGCCTGACGTTTTCGGTTCTGTGGCGCTTCGACACCGGCTTGCAGTCGCTGGCGGGATTGAGTCTGGTGGTCGGGCTGGCGATCGCGCGCGCGGTGAATCGGCACAGCCGCCATCCGGCGCGGCTGAAATGGCCCAACGATGTATTGGTGGACTACCGCAAGCTGGCCGGGATCCTGGTCGAGGTGCAGGGCGACATGCATGGCGCCGCATTCGCCGTGGTGGGCATAGGACTGAACGTGCGGCTGAGCGAGGCGCAGCGCGACGCGGTCGATCAGGCCGTGGTCGATCTCGCCGAAATGGGCGTGACGGTCGGACGCAATCAGTTGTTGGCCGATTGCCTGCTCGAGTTGCACGCCGTATTGAGCGCGTTCCGCCAGCGTGGATTCGCCGTGCTGCGCGAGGATTGGCAGGCATTGGATGCGTATGCGGGCCGAGCGGTGGCGCTGACCCTGCCGGATGCGCGCAGCGTGCATGGCGTAGCGGCGGGGGTGGATGAGACCGGCGCCTTTCTGTTGCGCGACGCCGCGTCCGGCCTCAACCCATACAGCGGCGGGGAGATCAGCCTGCGCCTGGATGCGGCGCGATGAAGAGAAGATTGTTGCTGGATGCCGGCAATTCGAGCCTGAAATGGGCGGTACTCGAAGACGGGCGCTGGTGTGCGCAGGGCAGATGCGATTACGCAGACCTGTCCGCCGTGCAGGCGCAGTTGACGCCCGGCATGGCCTGCTTCATCGCCAGTGTGGCAAGCCCTGCGCAGGAACGCGAACTCGCCGCATGGCTGGACGCAGCCGGCATGGTGCCCGTTTGGCTGGAGGCGGAAGCCGCGTTTGCGGATGTGAGCAATGGCTATCTCAACTCGCGGCAGCTCGGCGTCGACCGCTGGATGGGGCTGATTGCGGCGCGGCAGCGCACCCGCGAAGCGGTGTTGGTGGTGTCGGCCGGAACGGCGATGACAGTCGATGCGCTGTCCGCCGGCGGGGCGTTTCTTGGCGGCATCATCGTTGCCGGCGCTGGCCTGATGCGACAGGCGTTATTGCAGGGTACGGCTGGGGTTGCGGAGATTGCCGGCCAAAGTCAGATCTTCCCGCGCTGCACGGCCGACGCAGTGGAAAGCGGGATCGTGGCGGCGTTATGCGGCGCCATCCGGTGGCAGCATGTCCGGCTCGCGGAGTCGGCAGGCACGGCGCCGCGCTGTCTGCTGACAGGCGGTGATGCCGGCCTGCTGTTGCCGCATGTGGGCCTGTCCGCCGAAGGTGTGCCGGCGCTGGTACTGGAAGGCATAGACTGTGTGGCCCGGGAGCGTATGTCGTGATGAGATGGATCACCTGGAGTTTGCTGGCGCTCAACCTTGGGGTGGCCGGATTTTTCATCGGCCGCAGCTACTGGCCGCAGGCGGATTCCGGGCAGCATGCTGCGCTGAATGTCGATCGCCTGAGTCTGCGCAGCCAGGATGCGCAACCACCGCAGCAGACGCCGCCGGCCGAGGTCGAGCCGAAGGAGGCCTTCTGCGTCGAATGGCGCGGCCTGACGCGCGACGAATTCACGCGGGTGCGCGAGCAGTTGAAAGCCCTGGCTGGCGAGCGCGTGATGTCGTTCACGGAGGTGCCGCTGAACACGCGGCACTGGGTGATTTTCCCGCCGCTGCCCAGTCCGCAGTCGGCGGTTGCGAAACTGAACGAGTTGACCGCGGCGGGCGTGCAGGATGCCTTCGTGGTGAAGGATGAGCCCTGGCGCAATGCTCTGTCGCTCGGGCTGTATGCCAATGCGGAAGCGGCCGGTCGTCGCGTGCGCGAACTGGAAGACAAAGGCGTGCTCGGTACCCGGGTCGAAGTGCTGCCGCGTCAGGGAACGGATTTCTATTTCGTGATCCGTAGCGAGGATCCGGACGCGCTGAAAAGCCTGAGCGGCATCGGGCAAACCTATCCGAACAGCCGGCAGTCGCGCGTGGCCTGCCCCACTTGACCCTATAAGCCGCGCAGCAGGAAATGCAGCACGATGCCGCCGAACACCGCGGCGCCGAACCAGGTGTTGTGCAAAAAGGCGCGGAAGCATTGTTGCGGATCACGCTGCCGGATCAGTTTCATGTGGTAGAGCGCAATGGCCGCAGCTATCGCCAGCCCGCCGTAATACGCCGCGCCGAAGTCGCGCATCACGCCGACCCAGCCGAGCAAGGCCAGCGTCGCGGCATAGCACAGGGCGATCGCGGCAAGATCATAGCGGCCGAAGGTGATCGCCGAGGTCTTGATGCCGATCTTGAGATCGTCTTCGCGGTCGACCATCGCGTACTGCGTGTCGTAGGCGATTGCCCAGAATACGTTGGCCGCCAGTAGGATCCAGGCTTCCGTCGGTACGCTGCCCCACAACGCGGCATAGCTCATCGGGATGCCGAAGCCGAAGGCGATGCCGAGGTAGGCCTGCGGAATCGCGAAGAAGCGCTTGGTGAAGGGGTAGCTCGCGGCGAGGAACAGGGCGACGACCGACAGCTTCAGCACCAGCGCATTGAGCGGCAGGATCAGCAGGAAGGCCAGCAGCGAGAGTCCCGCTGCCAGCAGCAGCGCCTCCCTCGGCGACACCTTGCCAGCCGCCAGCGGGCGCTCGCGGGTGCGTTCCACGTGGGGGTCGAACTTGCGGTCGGCATAGTCGTTGACGACGCAGCCGGCCGAACGCATCAGCACCACGCCCATGACAAAAATCCACAGGATCAGCCAGTCCGGGGAGCCGTTGCCGGCGAGCCACTGTCCCCATAGCGTCGGCCACAGCAGCAGCAGGATGCCGATCGGCTTGTCGAGCCGCATCAGCTTTTCATAGAGGGACAGACGTTCGGTCAGGGTCATAGCGCGTCGATGGCGGGCAGAAACACTTCGGTTACGAGGAGCGGATGACGGTCGAGGCAGAACACCGAGCGGCGCGCCCACAAGCTGTCGGCCGCCAGTGCCTGGCGCGCGCCGATGGCGCGGAACAGGGGGTGGTCGCGCCGCAGGTGGCGGTAGGCCAGGGGCTGGCGCTGGATGCGATGGTCGCTGAACAGGGCTTCGCCGAGCGAGCGGCTGCCGAGCCGGGTGATCCCGTTCCAGCCGCCACGCAGGCCGGCGAGCGGCAGCACGCTATGTGCGAACACCACGGGCACCTCGTCGCACAGCAGCATGACCTCGCGCACATAGGCGCGTGCCGCCGGCATCATGCCCAGCAGCGCGTATTCGTCGGCATTGGGCCGTGCATGACCGGTGGCGAGCGGGACCACGCGAAACGACACACAGCGCGATTTCAGGCGCTGGGTGAGCGAGCCGTGGTCGCTGAGCCAGGATCGCAGCGAGCGCGGAAGCGAATGCGGGTGGGCAAGCCAGCCCTGCCGGGTATCGAGCACGGCGTGCGGGGTCACAATACAGAAGCCCGCATTATGCCGCAGCGATCGGTCTCTAGATCGACGCGAGCGTCTGCCGCTGGCCGATCCAGCGCTCGACATGGCGCGCGGCGATGTCGGGGTGATGCGACAGGCAGCGCTGCGCCAGATCGCGCGCGGCTTCCAGCAATGCGACGTCGCGTTCCAGATCGGCGAAACGCAGCATCGGCAGGCCGCTCTGGCGGTGGCCGAGCAGTTCCCCCGGTCCGCGCAGCAGCAGATCCTGGCGCGCAATCTCAAAGCCGTCGACGAGCTCGAAGATGACCTTCAACCGCGCGCGCGCCAGTTCCGACAGCGGCGTCTCGTACAGCAGCACGCACACCGATTCGCGGCTGCCGCGTCCGACCCGCCCGCGCAATTGATGCAGCTGCGCCAGCCCCATGCGCTCGGCGTGTTCGATCACCATCAGGGCGGCATTGGGCACGTCGACCCCGACCTCGATCACCGTGGTGGCGACCAGGAGATCGATCTCGTGCGCCTGGAACGCGGCCATCACCGCCTGCTTCTCGTCCGGTTTCATGCGTCCGTGCACCAGGCCGATGCGCAGGTCGGGCAGCTGTTCGGTGAGGGTGGCGTAGGTGTCCTGCGCGGTCTGCAGCTGCAGCTTCTCCGATTCCTCGATCAGCGGACATACCCAGTAGGCCTGCCCCCCGGCATGGCAGGCGCCACGTACGCGCGCCAGCACATCGTCGCGCCGCGCCGCGCTGACCAGCTTGGTGACGATGGGCGTGCGTCCCGGTGGCAACTCGTCGATGGTCGAGACGTCGAGGTCGGCGAAGAAGCCCATCGCCAGCGTGCGCGGGATCGGCGTCGCACTCATCATCAGCTGGTGCGGCTCGCTGCCCTTTTGCATCAGCGCCAGCCGCTGGCCGACGCCGAAGCGGTGCTGCTCGTCGACCACCGCGAGGCCGAGACGGGCGAAGGCGCCGCCCTCCTGGAACAACGCATGGGTGCCGAATGCCAAGTCGATTTCACCGGCGGCGATCGCCTGCCACGCGGCATTGCGCTCAGCCTTGCGCTGGCTGCCTGACACCCAGGCGGACTTTACGCCGAGCGCGGCCAGCGGCTGTGCGAGCTTGCGGTAATGCTGCTCGGCGAGAATCTCGGTCGGCGCCATGAAGGCGGCCTGCATGCCGTTCTCGATCGCTTGCAGGCAGGCCAGCGCCGCGACCACGGTCTTGCCGCTGCCGACGTCGCCCTGCAGCAGTCGTCGCATCGGATGCGGGTGCGCGAGGTCGGCGCTGATCTCGGTCCACGCGCGTGCCTGGGCAGCAGTCAGCGCGAATGGCAACGCAGCGAGGAATGCCTGGGGCAGCTGCTGGAGGGCGGGCAGGGGGTGGGTGCGCTGTTTGCGTCGCTGCTGGCGAGCCGCCGTAAGCGACAGCTGTTGAGCCAGCAGTTCGTCGAACGCGAGCCGCTGCCATGCCGGGTGACGTCGCGATTCGAGTTCGGAGAGCGCGGCATCGAGCGGCGGCTGGTGCAGCAGCCGGATGCTGGATTCCAGCTCAGGCAGGCTCAGTTCAGCCAGCCATTCGCCAGGCAGGGTGTCGGGAATCGGCGCCGCCAGTGCACGCGCAACCAGCTTGCGCAGCGTGGCCTGGCCGAGCCCGGCGGTAGTCGGATAAACCGGCGTCAGCTGGGTCGGCAGCGGGGTATCGGCGCCGGCCTTGGCAAAGCGCGGATGCACCATCTCCAGTCCGAGAAATCCGCCGCGCACCTCGCCGATGAAGCGGAAACTCTCGCCCGGCTGGAACAGCTTGAGGTGGCTCGGGTAGAAGTTCAGGAAACGGATGCCGAGCACGCCGCCGGCGGCGTCTTCCACCGACACCGTCAGCATGCGGCGCGGCCGGTAGGCCACCGAGGCCTCGCGTACCGTCGCCTGCACCTGCGCGGTCTGTCCCGGAAGCAGGTCGCGGATCGGCGTGAGCCGGGTTTCATCTTCCCAGCGCAGCGGCAGATGCAGCACCAGATCGGCGTCGCGATGGAGGCCGAGCCTGGCGAGTTTGGCGGCGAGCGCCGGGCTGACAGGAAAGGAAAACGGCGAGGCCGCTTTCAACGTGGCAATTTAAGAGGTCACCATCACGGCGTCGGCCTCGACCAGCGCGCCGCGCGGCAGCGCCGCGACGCCGACCGCAGCGCGTGCCGGGTAGGGCTGGCTGAAATAGCCCGCCATGATTTCGTTGACCTTGGGGAAGTGGCCGAGGTCGGTGAGGAAGACATTGAGCTTCACCACGTCGGCCAGCGAGCCGCCTGCTGCGGCCGCCACGGCGGCGAGGTTCTTGAACACCTGGTGGATCTGGGCATCGATGCCGTCGACCAGTTGCATGGAGGCGGGGTCGAGACCGATCTGGCCGGACATGTAGACGGTGCGGTCGACGCGCACCGCCTGCGAATAGGTGCCGATCGCGGCGGGTGCGTCGGCGGTCTGGATGATGTGCTTGTTCATGCTGAATCCTGGTGCGGGTGAATTATTGGGATTGCGCGGCGCGGCCGTCCTTCTTGCCCTTGATGCGGAAGATCCGCACCACGTCGGGCAGCACGCGCAGGCCGCGCATCACGCGTGCGAGGTGCATGCGGTTTTCCACCTGCACGGTGAAGAACAGCACGGTGTAGGGGCTGCCGTCCTCCTCTTCCATCGAGACGTTGCCGATGTTGGAGCCGTGCTCGGCGATCGCCGCCGCGACCTTGGCCAGCACGCCGCGCTGGTTGCCGACGACGACCTTGATCGAGACGTCGAACATGTGGCCGGGCTCGGCTTCCCATTCGACGTCCAGCCACTTGTCGGGGTCGGTGCGGAAGGCGCGGATCGACGGGCAGTCGTGGGTGTGGATGATGAGGCCGCGGTCCTTGTGGATGAAGCCGAGGATGGGGTCGCCGGGGATCGGGTGGCAGCACTGCGCCAGCTCGACTGCGATGCCTTCGGTGCCGCGGATGCTGATGGCGTGCGGGTGGGCGGGTTCGCCGGTCTTCTCGCCTTGCACGTGCAGCAGTTGGTGCGCCACCACCAGCGGCAGCTTGCGCCCGAGGCCGATGCCGGCGAACAGCTCCTGTTTGGTCTGCAGGCCATAGTCCTTGACCACGCGGTCCCATACTGCCGGGTCGGGCTCGGTCGCTTCGGGATTGAGCGCGGCGATGGCATGGTTGAGCAGGCGCTCGCCCAGTGCAGCCGCTTCCTCCACCCGCGCATTGCGCAGGTAGTTGCGGATGTGCGAACGCGCCTTGCCGGTGACGACGAAGTTCAGCCAGGCCGCATTGGGGCTGGCGTTCGACGCGGTCAGTATCTCGACGTGGTCGCCGTTCCTGAGCTGCGTGCGCAGCGGCATCAGCTCGTAATTGATCTTGACCGCGATGCAGCGGTGGCCGACGTCGGTGTGCACCGCGAAGGCGAAGTCGACCGCGGTGGCGCCGCGCGGCAGCGCCATGATCTTGCCCTTGGGTGTGAACACGTAGACCTCGTCGGGGAACAGGTCGACCTTGATGTGCTCGAGGAATTCCGGCGAATCGCCGTGGTCGGCCTGGATGTCGAGCAGCGACTGCAGCCAGCGGTGGGTACGCGTCTGCACGTCGTTCAGCGCGGCGTCGGCCGATTTGTACATCCAGTGCGACGCGACGCCCGACTCGGCCAGCCGGTTCATGTCGGTGGTGCGGATCTGGATTTCGATCGGGGTGCCGTTGGGGCCGAACAAAATCGAGTGCAGCGACTGGTAGCCGTTCGCCTTGGGGATCGCGATGTAGTCCTTGAACTTGCCGGGAATCGGCTTGTACAGCGCATGCAGCGCGCCGAGCGCGAGATAGCAGGTCGGCTGGTCGCGCACCACCACGCGGAAGCCGTAGATGTCGAACACTTCGGAGAACGCCAGGTTCTTTTCCTGCATCTTGCGGTAGATGCTGTAGAGGTGCTTTTCGCGGCCGGTGATGGTGGCTTCGATCTTGCACTGCTCGAGCTTGTCCTGCAGCGCGACCTTGACCTTGTCGACCAGCTCGCGGCGGTTGCCGCGCGCGGCCTTCACCGCCTTGGCCAGCACCTGGTAGCGGGTGGGGTGGCTGTAGCGGAAGCCGAGGTCTTCGAGTTCCTGGTAGACCGAGTGCAGTCCCAGCCGGTTGGCGATCGGGGCGTAGATTTCCAGGGTTTCGGCGGCGATGCGGCGGCGCTTGTCGGCCGGCATCGCGCCCATGGTGTGCATGTTGTGCAGGCGGTCGGCCAGTTTGACCAGGATCACCCGCACGTCCTGTGCCATCGCCAGCAGCATCTTGCGGAAGTTCTCCGCCTGCGCGTGCTGCTCGGATTCGAACGCCAGCTTGTCGAGCTTGGAAACACCCTCGACCAGCAGCGCGACCGGCTTGCCGAAACGCGCCTCGATTTCGCTCGCGGTGGCAGGCGTGTCCTCGACCACGTCGTGCAGCAGCGCGGCGCACAGGGTCTGCGCGTCGAGATGCCAGCCGGCGAGGATGCCGGCGACGGCGAGGGGGTGGGAGATGTAGGGTTCGCCGCTCTTGCGGAACTGCCCTTCGTGGGCGCGGCGGCTGAATTCGTAGGCCTGCTCGATCTGTCCGACTTCTTCAGGCGGCAGATAAGCCAGCGCCGGACGCAGCGAATCGAATTCGTGCGTCATCGCCGACGCACGGCTGGCGTGCGCCGGCTGGCGTGCGGTCGAATGCTCAGGCGCGGCCCCGGTTGAGGATTTCACGGCCGACCTTGCCCGCGGCGATTTCGCGCAAAGCGGTGACGATGGGTTTGTCCTTGGATTCCACCATGGGTTGCGAGCCCTGCGCCAGCTGGCGGGCGCGGTAGGTCACGGCGAGGGTCAGCTCGAAACGGTTGGGGAACATCTCGATGCAGTCATCAACGGTAATGCGGGCCATAGGGAATCTCCTGCTTCAGGCGGTGTCAGATACGCTGGAATTCGTCGAACAATGCGGCGTGCCGTTTCAACTGGCGCGTCGCTTCGAGGCGAATGCTGCGGGTGATGGCGACCAGATCCTGCAGGGCGTGGTCGAAGTCATCATTGACAATTATATAGTCGAACGCATCGGCATGAGCGACGTCGTGGGCAGCCGCGGCCAGACGCCGTTCGATCACCTCGGTGCTGTCCTGGCCGCGCCCGGTCAGCCGCGAGCGCAGGGCGTTGAATGACGGCGGGAGGATGAAGATCGATGCCGATTGCGGGAAATGCCGCTTCACCTGCGCGGCACCCTGCCAGTCGATTTCCAGCAGGATGTCGTGGCCGGCGTTGAGGTCGCGTGAAATGCTGCCTTTCGAGGTGCCGTAGAAATTGCCGTATACCTCGGCGTGCTCGAGGAACTCGCCCTCGGCCAGCATCTTTTCGAATTGATGGCGGTCGACGAAATGATAGTCGCGGCCGTCGTTCTCGCCGGGACGCGGCGCGCGGGTGGTGTAGGACACAGACAGGCGGATGGCAGGGTCGGCTTTCAGCAAGGCCTTCACCAGGCTGGTCTTGCCGGCGCCGGACGGTGCGCTGACGATATAAAGCACGCCTTGGCTGGGATTCGGGGTCATGGTTGCTCCGGGTTGGGTCATTCGATGTTCTGAACCTGCTCGCGCATCTGTTCGATCAGCACCTTGAGTTCGAGCGAGGTGCGCGAGGTTTCCACCGCGACCGATTTCGAGCCCAGTGTGTTCGCTTCGCGGTGCAATTCCTGCATCAGGAAATCGAGCCGCTTGCCGACCGCGCCGCCCTGGTCGAGCACGCGGCGCACTTCGCTGAAATGGGTGGCCAGTCGCGAGAGTTCCTCGTCGATGTCGGCCTTCTGTGCGGCCAGTGCGACCTCCTGTGCCAGCCGTTCGTGGCCGGCTTCGCCCAGCGCGTCGCTCAGGCGTTCGGCCAGCTTCGCGCGCTGGGCGGCGGCTAGCGCCGGCAACAGCGGCTGCAGCGCAGCGACCTGGGCTTCGGCGGCGGCGAGGCGGTCGAGGATGTGCTGGCGCAGCTTGCCGCCCTCGCGCCGGCGACTTTCCACCAGCTCGTCGAGGGTGGCGCGCACGCCCGCCAGCGTCGCCTCGTTGAGCGCCTCCTGCGACAGCATGGCCGTTTGCACCGCGCCGGGCCAGCGCAGCACCTCGTTGACCGACAGCGGCGCTGCCCCCGGCAGGCGTTCCAGCACGTCGTCCTGCCATTGCGCCAGACGCTCAAGAATGGCCGGATTCAAGCCGTTATCCAGCGAAGCGGCGGAAAGCTGGTTAAGGCTGATACGGCACTCCACCTTGCCGCGCGCGAGGCGCTGCTGGATCAGTTCGCGCAGTTGCGGTTCCAGCGGGCGGAATTCGTCGGCCAGACGGAAATGCAGTTCCAGGTAGCGCTGGTTGACGCTGCGCAGGTCGATGCTGACGCTGGCATGGTCGAGGTTGAGGCTGTGGGCGGCAAACCCGGTCATGCTGGTGGTCATGGATGATGGACAGACAGATTATTGAAATTGTGGCCGGCGCGGAGCCGGAGTTGGTTTTTGCCGGCAAAGCCGGCTAGAAATAGAAAAGATAATAGACGTTCGATTATGGCGACTCAACCCAACCAAGCGCTGCCCAACGGTTACCGGCTGAACGAATACACCATCGTCCGTAAGATTGGCGGTGGCGGCTTCAGCATGGTCTATCTGGCGCGCGACGACAACAACCAGTCGGTGGCGATCAAGGAATACCTGCCCGGCGCGCTGGTGTTGCGTACCGAGGGGTCGGTCATCGTGCAGGCCAGCTCGTCCGAGAACAACAACATCTTCCGCCACGGCATGAAGTGCTTTTTCGAGGAGGGTCGGGCGCTGGCGCGCATCGATCATCCCAATGTGGTGCGTGTGGTCAATTTCTTCCGCGCCAACGACACCGTCTACATGGTGATGCGCTTCGAACGCGGCAAGACCCTGCAGCAGCATATCCAGGCCAACCGCGGCACCATCCGCGAAAGCTTCATCCGCCGGGTGTTCGCCCAGCTGCTGAACGGCCTGCGCGAAGTGCATACGCACAAGCTGCTGCATCTCGACATCAAGCCGTCCAATCTCTACATCCGCCTCGATGGCTCGCCGGTGCTGATCGACTTCGGCGCGGCGCGGCAGACGCTGACCCAGGAGGAAAGCAAGCTGCAGCCGATGTACACCCCCGGCTTCGCAGCGCCCGAGCAGTACCACAACCGCGAGCGGCTCGGCCCGTGGTCCGACATCTACAGCGTCGGCGCCAGCCTCTATGCCTGCCTGGCCGGCTATCCGCCGCAGGCGGCCGACGCGCGGCTGCTCAACGACAAGCTGGTTCCGGCCACGGTCAACTGGCGCGGTGCCTATTCCGATCAGTTGCTCGAGACCATCGACCACTGCCTCAAGCTCAACTACATGGAGCGCCCACAAAGCGTGTTCAGCCTGCAGAAAGTGCTGATGGACCGCAGCGCCATGACGCCGCCGCGTTCCTCGTTGCTTTCCAGCATCAGGCGCTCGCTGAACCGCGAATTGTTCTAAAGTATGCAACCTGAAAACTTCAGTTGACCGCGCTAACCCTACGGAATATTGCATGGATATTGGTCCTTCAGCCTTCGATTGCGCTCAGCGGGCGGGTGAATCCGCTACGCACCCGCAGGCACGCCCGGTCGGGCGCCTGCCTTTGTCGCTCGTCGTTGCGGGCATGAGCCTGCCGCCTCCTCGCTTCGCCCTAAAGGACTCCGATCCACTGCGGACTGAAGCCCGTGTGGAATCGTATGCGGCAGCCACCCGCCCGAACGCACCATCGGGCGCGCCCAACTGAGGTTCTCAGGTTGAAATGAAATTCACCATCTACCAGGCATCCCGTCAGGGCGGGCGCAAAAACAACCAGGACCGGGTCGCCTATTCCTACAGCCGCGAAGTGCTGCTGATGGTGGTGTGCGACGGCATGGGCGGCCATATGCACGGCGAGATTGCCGCCCAGATCGCCGTGCAGACGCTGACCGACCAGTTCCAGAAGCTGGCCAAGCCGCGGCTGGCCGACCCCGTGGCCTTCCTCGCCGATGCGACCACGCGTGCGCACTACGCGATCAACGATTACGCGGTCGAGCAGGACCTGCTCGAAATTCCCCACACCACCCTCGTCGCTGCCGTGGTGCAGGACAACACCGCCTACTGGGCGCACGTGGGCGATTCGCGGCTGTATCTGTTCAGCGACGGCAGCCTGATCGCGCGCACTGAGGATCACACTGCCGTGGCCCAGCTGGTGCGCGACGGCATCATCAGCGAGGAAGAAGCCGGCCACCATCCCGAGCGCAACAAGGTCTCCAACTGCCTGGGCGGCTACATGACGCCGCAGGTGGAATGCAGCGCGCCGATCCCGTTGCACGATGCGGACACCATGCTGCTGTGCACCGACGGCATCTGGGGGATGATCAGCATCCCCGAGGTCTCGGCCCTGCTGCACGCCTACACGCTGGAAGACGCGGTGCGCCACCTGATGGACCACGCCGAATTCCGCGGCGGCGAGCATGGAGACAACCTCAGCTTGATCGCCATGACCTGGGGTGAGGCGCGCATGCCGAGCAAGGATTCCATCTCCACCCTGGCGCTACCGGACGGCGGTGTCACCACGCAGATCAACGCCCTGCGTCCGCTGCCTGGCACCCCGGCGGTGTCGGACGACGAGATCGAACGCGCCATCGCCGAAATCCAGCAGGCGATCCAGAAAATCTCCGCCAAATAGGCGACGGCTGGGCGACTGGGGCGCGGCAAAACGCGTCCGGCAGGCTTGACGCGGTAAAATCGCGCTTTCCCTCAACTGATCGTTGCCATGTCTGCCATGTCCCGCCCCAGCGGCCGTACCCCTGACGCGCTGCGTCCCCTGTCGTTCACCCGCGGCTACACCAAGCACGCCGAAGGCTCGGTGCTCGTCGCCATGGGAGACACCCGCGTGCTGTGCACCGCCAGCGTGCTGGAGAAGGTGCCTCCGCACAAGAAGGGCAGCGGCGAAGGTTGGGTCACCGCCGAGTACGGCATGCTGCCGCGTTCCACCCATACCCGCACCGACCGCGAGGCCGCGCGCGGCAAGCAGTCCGGCCGCACCCAGGAAATCCAGCGCCTGATCGGGCGCAGCCTCCGGGCCGTGGTCGACCTGAAGAAGCTCGGCGAGCGCACGATCCATCTCGATTGCGACGTGCTGCAGGCCGACGGCGGCACCCGCTGCGCCAGCATCTGCGGTGCCTGGGTGGCGGTCGCCGACGCCGTCGCCGGCCTGTTGCGCGACGGCAGGCTTGCCGAAACCCCGCTCACCGGCAGCATCGCCGCCGTCTCGGTCGGCGTCTACCAGGGCCAGCCCGTGCTCGATCTCGACTACGTCGAGGACTCCGATTGCGACACCGACATGAACGTGGTGATGACCGGTGCCGGCGGCATCGTCGAAGTGCAGGGTACCGCCGAAGGGACGCCGTTCTCGCGCGCCACCCTCGAAGCCCTGCTCGACCTGGCCACTGCCGGGATCGGGCAGATCACCGTGGCCCAGCAGGAGGCGCTGGCAGCATGAGCAAGATCGTCATCGCCTCCGGCAACGCCGGCAAGCTGCGCGAAATCGCGCGCATCCTCGCCCCGCTCGAAATCGAGGCGGTGCCGCAATCCGAGTTCAACGTGCCCGATTGCCCCGAGCCGCACGTCACCTTCGTCGAGAACTGCCTCGCCAAGGCGCGCCACGCCAGCAGGCACAGCGGCTTGCCGGCGCTGGCCGACGATTCCGGCATCTGCGTCGAAGCGCTGGGTGGCGCACCCGGCGTCTATTCCGCGCGCTACGCCGGCGAGCCCAAGTCGGACGCCCGCAACAACGAAAAGCTCATCGCCGAGCTCAAGGGGCAGTCCAATCGACGCGCGCACTACACCTGCGTCATGGTCTTCGTGCGCCACCCCGACGACCCCGAGCCGGTGATCGCCGAGGGGCGCTGGTACGGTGAGATCATCGACACCCCGCGTGGTCGCAACGGCTTCGGCTACGACCCGTATTTCCTCGATCCCGAGTTCGGCCGCACCGGCGCCGAGCTCGACGAGGACACCAAGAACGCCGTCAGCCATCGCGGCCAGGCCCTGCGCGACCTGGTCGACAAGCTGAAGCGACTCAAGCGGCTTGGCTGAGGCTGTCGTTCGTCTGTTCAACGGCGGGCTGGCCATCCAGCCGCCGCTGTCGCTCTATATCCACCTGCCGTGGTGCGTGAAGAAATGCCCCTATTGCGATTTCAATTCGCACGGCATTCTTCCCTTTCCCGCCAGCGGGAGAGGGGGCGGGGGAGAGGGCTCGCTCCCCGAAGCCGCCTACATCGATGCGCTCCTGCTCGACCTCGAGCAGGCGCTGCCCGACATCTGGGGCCGCAGGATCCACACCGTGTTCTTCGGCGGCGGCACTCCGAGCCTGTTTTCGGCGGACGGCATCGACCGCGTCCTCACCGGTGTGCGCACGTTGACGCAGCTGATGCCCGGCGCCGAGATCACGCTGGAGGCCAACCCCGGCACGGTCGAAATCGCGAAGTTCAAAGGTTTCCGCGAAGCCGGCGTGACGCGTGTCTCGCTCGGCATCCAGAGCTTCAACCCGCGCCATCTGCAGGCGCTCGGGCGTATCCATGACGACGTCGAAGCGCGCCGCGCCGCCGAACTCGCCGCCACCCATTTCGACACCTTCAACCTCGACCTGATGTACGCCCTGCCGGGGCAGACGCTGGCCGAGGCGCTGGCCGACCTTTCCACCGCACTGGAATTCCGTCCGCCGCATCTCTCCGCCTATCACCTCACGCTGGAACCCAACACCCCTTTTGGCCACAGTGCGCCGCCCAATCTGCCGGACGACGATCTTGCTGCCGACATGCAACTGGCCATCGAGTCACGCCTGGGTGAGGCGGGCATGCAGCACTACGAAACCTCGGCGTACGCCCAGCCCGGCCACGCCTGTCGCCACAACCTCAACTACTGGCAGTTCGGCGACTACCTCGGCATCGGCGCCGGCGCGCACGGCAAATTGTCATTCCACGACCGCATCGTGCGCCAGATGCGCGTGAAGCATCCACAGCAGTACATGGATGCGGTGAAGGCGGGAACGCACGTCGCCGACACGCGCATCCTCACGCGTGACGATCTGCCGTTCGAATTCATGATGAATGCCTTGCGCCTCAACGACGGCGTGCCCGCTGCACTGTTCGAGGAACGCACCGGCCTGCCGCTGATCGTCTGCAATGCCGCGCTCGAACAGGCGCGTGCACGGGGATTGCTGGAAACCGACCCGACCCGGCTCAAGCCTACGCTGCATGGGCAGCGGTTCTTGAACGACTTGCTGGAGTTGTTTTTGTCGGCCTAGCGACGGGCAGGGGGCGAGTTGGACTGGCTGACGGATGCCGGAAACCGCCTTTCAGGTACGTCGATTGATCAAGCCCTTTCCCCGGGACAGATGGGTCGCCTGTCCGCACCATTCCTGCGCTGCTTCCGGCCATCCCTTTCGCGGCCGATCTAACAAACGGTTGGAAAACCGCTTTGGGGTGGGCGGCGCATCCTCTTGTATCCCGTTGCGGATTCGTTTGTAAATTTTTAACGTCGTCTTGTCTTACAAATGGACGTGTTCCGGCATGGTGCAGGCTGCCATGGCGTGGTGCGCGTCTCCGGCGGCTGTGGGCGATGCTGGATCGCGCGAAAAACAACAATCCTTTAAAAACATGATGTTGCATTGTTTATGCTGACTGGCACATGGCTTGCTGAGGGGTCTCCGTCGCTGTTGATCAAACCGTATCAATTGTTAGGAGAAAACCATGTCTGACCAGTCTCACAAGGACAAACTTGCCGACGTCTTGGCTGCCGGAATGAACCGCCGCGGTTTCATGAAGCTGATGGGGAGCGGCGCCGGCCTGGCTGCCGGCAGCGCCATCATGGGAAGCACGCTGGCCCAGGGCGCCCTGGCTGCGGCGCCCAAGCGGGGCGGCACCATCAAGCTTGCCTGGATCGACGCGGTGGATACGCTGGACCCGCACTTCACCGCGTCGCTGGGTTCGGTGAAGATCCTCAACAACATCTTCAACGGCCTGCTCAAGGTGGCCTACGACGGCAAGAAGGTCTCCTTCGTGCCCGACCTGGCCGAGAAATGGGAGATGCCGGACGACAAGACCCACGTGTTCAAGCTGCGCAAAGGGGTCAAGTTCCACAACGGCGATCCGTGCGATGCCGCCGCCGTGAAATGGAGCCTGGAGCGCGTCAAGGATCCCGCGGTCGGTTCGCCGCACGCCTGGAAGTTCGAAACGCTCTCCGGCATCGACATCGTCGACGACACCACCATCCGCATGCGTTTCTCCAAGCCCTATGCCTTCCTGCCGGTGGCGCTCACCGGCAGCACCGGCCGCGCCGGCACCATCGTCAGCAAGCGCGCGGTCGAGCAGCATGGCAAGGCCTTCGGCCGTAACCCGGTGGGCACCGGCCCGTTCAGGTTCGCCGGCTGGCGCGAGAACGAATCGATCACCCTGGAGCGCAATCCGGACTACTTCGAGCCGGGCCTGCCCTATCTGGACGGCGTGCAGATCCTGTTGATCAAGGAGCCGACCGCCGCGGTGGCGGCCATGATGGCGGGGCAGGTGGACGGCATGAGCCTGTCGCCCTTCCAGTTCATTCCGCAACTGAAGGCAAACCGCAATCTGAAGGTCTATGGCGAGGTCGAGGGCAACTACAGCTTCCTCGGCATGAACAACCGCCGCGCCCCCTTCGACGATCCCATGCTGCGCAAGGCCGTGGCCGCTGCGATCGACCGCAACGTCATCGTCAAGCAGGGCTATTTCGGCGAGGCCATTCCCGCCTACAGCTGCATCTCGCCGCCGATGACCGGTTTCTACGACAAGAACATCGGCAAGAGCGGGCGCGGCCAGCGCTTCGACCTGAAGAAGGCGATGGAGTACCGCAAGAAATCGAAGTACCAGGGCGAGGTCAACCCCGTCTATATCGTGAGCCAGGGCTTCACCGGCTCGGGCGGCAGCGGCACGCGCAACTCGCAGCTCATCCTGCCGATGCTGGAGAAGATCGGCGTCAAGCCGAAGATCGAACTGCTCGATCGCGCCGTGTGGACCAAGCGGCGCAACAGCGGCGACTTCGACCTGTACGACGAGGCCTGGATCGCCGACCTCGATCCGGACGAGACCATCTATCCGGAATGGCACAGCGGCAAGCCCTGGAACTTCGTCGGCTACAGCAACAAGGAGTTCGACAAGCTGCTCTCCGAGGCGCAGGACACGCTCAACCAGGCGACGCGCAAGAAGCTCTATGACAAGGCCGAGGACCTGCTCATGGCCGACGCCCCGCTCGCGGTGCTCGCCCACATGAAGGTGTTCAAGATCCTCAACAAGCGGGTGCAGGGCTTCCAGTACATTCCGGTCGACCTCTTGAATCTGCATTCCGTCTGGATGTCCTGATGTTCCAGGCTGCATCCGCCAAACTGGCGCAGACCCTGCTGGTGCTGCTGATCGTCTCGGCAGCCAGCTTCGCTTTCCTGAAGCTGGCGCCGGGCGACCCGGTGAGCATCATGCTGGGCTCGGATTATTCGAAGGCGTCCTACGACCAGCTGACGCATGAACTCGGCCTCGATCAGCCCGTCGTGTTCCAGTACGGCAACTGGCTGGCCGATTTCGTCCGCGGCGACTGGGGCACTTCCTACATCACCAACCAGGACATCTTCGAACTGGCGGTGATGCAGGCGCTGCCGGTGACCCTGACGCTGGCTGCGCTGTCGCTGCTGATCGCGCTGGTGATCGGCATCCCCACCGGGGTACTGGCCGCGCTCTACCGGAATAGTTGGGTGGACGTGCTGGCGACCACGCTGGCCATCGGCGGCAACGCCTTCCCCAGTTTCTACCTGGGCATCCTGCTGATCTGGATATTCGGCGTCGATCTGGGCTGGTTCCCCGCCCTGGGTTTCGTCGCGCCCTGGGAGGATTTCTGGCAGGGGTTGTGGCACCTGACCCTGCCGGCCATCACGCTGGGCGCCTGGTACGTCGGGCTCATCGCACGCATCACGCGCTCCAGCCTGCTGGAAGTGCTGGGGCAGCCCTACATCCAGGCCGCCCGGGCGCGCGGCGAACCGGGCTGGCGCGTGGTGTGGGTGCATGGCATGCGCAACGTGCTGATGCCGCTGGTCACCGTCATCGGTCTGCAGCTCGGCGGCATGCTGCGCGGCGCGGTGATGACCGAGGTGGTGTTCGCGCTGCCCGGTCTCGGGATGATGGTCACGACCGCGGTGCTCAACCGTGAATACATCGTGGTTCAGGCGGGCATCATGCTCACCGGCCTGCTGTTCGTGGCGGTCAATCTTGCCGTCGACCAGACCTACCAGTTCCTCGATCCCCGCCTGCGGAGGCGCTAAGCATGCAAGACGCACTCAATATCACGCCTGTGTCCGGGGCGTCGCAATGGAAGCGGCGTTTCCTGCAACCGCTGCTGCGGCAGCACAGCGCCATGGTCGGCCTCGCCATCATCGCCGTGTACGTCATCGCGGCGCTGTTCGCCCCCTGGCTGGCCACCCATGACCCGGCCGCCCAGGACCTGGAGGCGGCCCTGCAGGGGCCGAGCGCCGCGCACTGGCTGGGCACCGATTCCTATGGCCAGGATCTCTACTCGCGCCTGCTCTACGGCGCGCAGCTGGCGCTCATCATCGGCTTCGCCTCGGTCGCCCTCGGCCTGGTCGCGGGCGTGGCCATCGGCCTCACGGCCGGCCTGATGGGCGGGCGCACCGAGTGGGTGCTGATGCGCATCGTCGACGGCCTGCTCGCCTTCCCGGAGCTGATCCTGGCGATGGCCTTCATGGCGGTGCTCGGCCTGGGGACGGAAAACGTCGTCTATGCCCTGGCCCTGTCCTTCGTCGGCCCCTTCGCGCGCATGACCCGCGGCGACGTGCTGCAGGTGAAGAACCAGCCCTACATCGAAGCCGCCCGGCTGATGGGCGTGAGCACCGCGGCCGTCATCTGGCGCCACGTGTTGCCCAACGTGGTGTCGCCCATTCTGGTGCAGGCCGGGATGCGCGTCAGCATCGCCATCCTGCTGGAATCGGGGCTGTCCTTCCTCGGCATCGGCGTGGTGCCGCCGACCCCGGACTGGGGCCTGATGATCGCCGAGGGCCGTGCCTTCATCACCATGGCGCCGTGGATCTCGGGGGTGCCGGGCGTAGCCCTGGCGGTCCTGTTGGTGGCCCTGAACCTGCTGGGCGACGGCCTGCGCGACGCCTTCGACCCCACGACCCAAAAGGACGCCTAGATGGACACCGCTGTTGCTTTGAACCCTCGGGCTGCCGACGTGCCGGAAAGCCGCGAACCGCTGCTCGAGGTGAGCGATTTCAGCCTGCGGCGCGGCCAGGCCGTCGTGCTGGATGGCGTCAATCTGGCGCTGCAGCCCGGCGAAACCCTGGGCCTGATCGGCGAATCGGGCGCCGGGAAATCCACGCTCGCCATGGCCCTCATCGGCCTCTTGCGTGCGCCCGAGGTGCAGCTGGAGGGCAGCCTGTGTTTTCGCGGCACCGAGCTCACCCGATTGCGGGAAGCGGACTACCGCCGCCTGCGCGGCAACAAGATCGGCCTGATCTTCCAGGACGCGACCGCCGCCCTCAACCCGTGCTTCACCGTGGGCGAGCAGATCGCCGAACCGCTCAAGCGGCATCTGGGCCTGTCGAAATGGGATCGCCGCGAACGGGCCGCCGAGCTGATGCACAGCGTCGGCATTCCCGAGCCGCGCCTGCGGCTCGACGCCTATCCGCACGAACTGTCCGGCGGCATGCAGCAACGCGTCATGATCGCCATCGCGCTCGCCTGCAATCCCGAACTGCTGCTCGCCGACGAACCCACCAGCGCGCTCGACGTCACCATCCAGGCGCAGATCATGGAGCTCATCCTGGACCGCGTGCGGGAACTGAATTCCAGCGCGATCTTCGTGCTCCACGACCTCGCCCTGGGCGCCCAGGTATGCGACCGCATCGCGGTCATGTATGCCGGGCAGATCGTCGAGGAAGGGCCCAGCGAGCGCGTGCTCGCTTCCCCCCTGCATCCCTATACGCGCGGCCTCAAGTCGTGCGTCGTCGAGCTGGGGTCGCGCCGGCTCGAACCCATTCCCGGCCAGATTCCGCCGCTGGACGCCATGCCCGCCGGCTGTCGCTTCGCGCCGCGCTGCCCCAAGGCCAAGGCGATCTGCGGCGAGCAGCGTCCCCAGGCCGAAATTCGCGACGGTCGCCAGGTCGCCTGCTGGTTCATCGATTAGGTAAGCATATGCTCGAACCCATTTTTTCCCTGCTGGATGTCGAACGGACCTACGAGCTGCGCAGGCCGGGCTGGCTGAATCGTGCCCCGCGGCAACTCAAGGCGCTCGACGGCGTGCGCCTCGATCTGCAGCGGGGCGACACCCTCGCCCTGGTCGGCGAAAGCGGCTCCGGCAAGTCGACGCTGATCCGCCTCATGCTCGGCCTCGAGCCCGCCAGCGACGGCCGCGTGCTGTATGGGCAGCGCGACCTCGCCCAGCTCGACACGGACGAAAGAAAACGCTTTGCGCGCGAAGTGGCGTTCATCTACCAGAACGCCCGCGGTTCGATGAACCCGCGGATGCGCATCGCGGACATCCTGGCCGAACCGATCCGCCTGCATCGCTTGTGCGAGGAAAGCGCCATCGCCCAGCGTGTCGTGGCGCTGCTCGA
>JAJZPG010000013.1 GCA_021811235.1 Pseudomonadota bacterium
TTGACTACATCGAAGTCTTTTACAATCGAAATCGCCGTCATAGCCATCTGGGCGGCGTCAGTCCCGAGGCCTTTGAACGGGCGTCGGCGTGAGGCTCCGGTTTGTCTACTGTTCTAGGGGCAGTCCAGAACGCGCAATGCGTCCAGACCGGAAAACGCCGCAGCCGGACACGATACGGCAGGGTTTTATTCCGCCTCGCCATCCCGGCTCACGAAAAATTTATCCGCCCGACCCGCGGGAATAATCCGAATTGCCAAACGTTCATGGAAGTGAATGGCGCGATACACGTCATTTGCCAAAACGAAACTCGTCATTTTTATAGGAGTCATCACATGAACACCCGCACCCTGATCGTCGGATTCATCTCTGCCGCGGCCTGCATGGCATCGCTTCCTTCCCTGGCCGAATCCGCAACGTGGACCAACCCCGACCTGTACGGCCACGTCGTCTTCGATCCGCCGCATTCCACGACCGACGCCACCCGCGAACCCGGCGAGGGAGACATGTACGGCAGCGTCCTGCTGGACCCGATCTCCAAGGCCACGACCGATGCCCTCATCGAACGCGGCGAAGGCGATCTGTACGGCAGCGTCCTGCTGGACGACGTCGTCGCGGGCAAGCGCGTTTCTGCAAAGGGGGTCTGACATGAAGCTATCCACTTTCGTCG
The DNA here is from genome assembly GCA_021811235.1 of Pseudomonadota bacterium. Lineage (GTDB taxonomy): Bacteria > Pseudomonadota > Gammaproteobacteria > Burkholderiales > Thiobacillaceae > Thiobacillus. The sequence goes on from JAJZPG010000013.1 coordinate 668, forward strand.
CCGCCGCCTGCGTGGTGCTGTCCGGCTCGGCTCTCGCGCAGGAGAGCGGCCTGTATGACCCGTCGATCAAGCACATGCCCAAGGACGGTGTCGTGAGATTCTACGGCGCCGGCGGGCCGCACACCGCCTTCAAGAAGGTGGCGGATGCCTGGGAGAAGAAGACCGGCAAGCGCGTCGAGATCATTGCCGGGCCTGAGCGCAAATGGTCGGCCAAGGCCCAGGCGGATGCCGACATCCTCTGGGGCACGTCGGAACAGTCGATGACCGCGTTCCTGGAAACCTACAAGACCTTTTCCTCGGACCAGGTCGAACCGATCTACATCCGTCCGACGATCATCGCGGTGAAAACCGGCAACCCGAAGAAGATCAAGCGTTTCGAGGACCTGCTGAAGGATGGCGTCAAGATCGTCGTCACCGAAGGTGCGGGCGTCTCCAATACCTCGGGCACCGGCACCTGGGAGGACGTTGCGGGACGCCTGGGACGGCTGGAGGACATCCGTGCGTTCCGTCGCAACATCGTCGCCTTCGGCAAGGGGTCGGGCGCAAGCCTCAAGGCCTTCAAGAATCTCAACGCGGATGCGTGGATCACCTGGCCGGATTGGCCGGTCACCTATGCGGATACGCTCGAAGAGGTTCCGCTGCCCCGCGATCGGCAAATCTGGCGTGACGTGAATGTGGCGCTTTCGCCGGACGCGGATCCGGAAGCGAAGCAGTTCCTGGATTTTCTCGTAACCCCGGAAGCCCAGGTTTTGATGAAGACCGAGGGATGGATTCGCTGATCCTGCGAACTGTCTGAGTCATCCCGGGAAAGCGAAAGGCCTGACAGGTTTCCTGTCAGGCCTTTTTTGCGTGATGGGCGCGGAGGGAAGTCCTGCGCCCCGATCGCATCTCCCGGCGAGGGCCGGAGAAGCGCTCACTCGTGCCGCAGGGCGTCGATCGGATTGAGGCCGGCTGCGCGGCGCGCCGGGAAATAGCCGAAGATCACCCCGATGGCGGCGGAGAAGAAGAAGGACAAGAGGTTGATGCCGGGGTCGAACAGGTAGGGCACGTTCATCAGGCCGGCGAGGAAGATGGAGGCCGCGGTGGCGATGGCGATGCCGATCAGTCCGCCCAGGCTGGCCAGCACCACCGCCTCGATCAGGAACTGCAGCAGCACTTCGCGTTCCAGCGCGCCGATGGCGAGGCGGATGCCGATCTCGCGGGTGCGCTCGGTGACCGACACCAGCATGATGTTCATGATGCCGATGCCGCCGACCAGCAGGCTCACCGCGGCCACCGCGCCGAGCAGCATGGTGAGGATCTTGGTGGTGCTGGTCAGCGTCTCGGCGATCTGCCGGGTGTCGAGCACGCGGAAATCGTCTTCCTCGTTCTCGGTGATGTTGCGCCGCTCGCGCAGGAGGTCGGTGAGCTGGTTCTTGACCGCGTCGATCGAGGCGCTTTCCTTCACCGAGATCGTCAGCCGGCCGATGTCCTGGCTGCCGGAGAGGCGGCGCTGCACGGTGCGCAGCGGCATCACCACGATGTCGTCCTGGTCGGAGCCCATGGACGACTGGCCCTTGGCCTTCAGGAGGCCGATCACTTCGCAGGCGAACTGCTTGATGCGGATCTGGCTGCCCACCGGGCTCTGGCGGCCGAACAGCTTCTCGCGCAGGGTGTCGCCGATCACGCACACCGCCTTGCCCGAGCGCTCCTCGGCTTCGCTGAAGCTGCGGCCGGCGGCGATTTCCCAGTTGCCGGCCTCGAAATAATCGTTCGTGCTGCCGGCGACCACGGTGGACCAGTTGTTGGCCTGGTAGACCGCCGTCGCCGCCTTGGTCACCACGGGCGCGACCAGCCGGGCGCCGGTGATCTGGTTGCGGACGGCGTCGACGTCGGCGAGCTTGAAAGGCGCGCCCGCCTCGGCGCCGGGGCCGAAGCGCTGGCCCGGGAGCACCATCAGGAGGTTGCTGCCCATGCTCGAGATCTGGTCCGACACGGACTGGGTGGCGCCGTTGCCCAGCGTGACCATGGTGATGACGGCGGCCACGCCGATGACGATGCCGAGGATGGTGAGGAAGGAGCGCATCAGGTTGCGCCGGATCGAGCGCAGCGCGAGCAGCAGGGTATTCCACAGCATCAGGCGTCCTCCCCGTTGCGGCGGTCGCTGTTCACCCGTCCGTCGACGAAGCGGACCACGCGCTTGGCATACGCCGCCATGTCGGGTTCGTGCGTCACCATCAGCACGGTGATGCCCTGCTCGCGGTTGAGGGCGCCGATCAGGTCCATGATTTCCTGGCTGGTGTGGGTGTCGAGGTTGCCGGTGGGCTCGTCGGCGAGCAGCACATGGGGGCGCGTGACGATGGCGCGCGCGATGGCGACGCGCTGCTGCTGGCCGCCGGAAAGCTCGGCCGGCGTGTGATGTTCCCAGCCGGCCAGGCCGACTTGCTCGAGCGCGGCGCGTGCCGCGGCATGGCGCTGGACCAGGGGATCGCCGCGATAGATCAGCGGCAGCTCGACGTTCTCCAGCGCGGTGGTGCGCGCCAGCAGGTTGAAACCCTGGAACACGAAGCCGAGGTAGTTGCGCCTCAAAAGTGCGCGCTCGTTGCGCGTCAACTGCTCGACCTTCACGCCCTCGAATTCGTAGCTGCCGCTGGTGGGCGTATCGAGGCAGCCGAGGATGTTCATCGCGGTGGACTTGCCAGAGCCGCTGGGGCCCATGATGGCGACGAAATCGCCGGCCTCGATGGTGAGATCGATGCCCTTGAGCGCCTGGAAGGCCGCTTGCCCGCTGCCGTAGGTCTTGGTGATGCCGGACATCCGGATCAGCGCCGCTGCCGCGCTCATTTCGGGGCGCTCAGCGTCTCGGTGATCACCTGCATGCCTGCCTTGAGCGCCCCGCCGGTGATCTCGGTCATGCGGCCGTTGCTGGCGCCGGTCTGCACGTCGACGGCGACGGGCTGGCCATCCTGCAGCACCCACACGCGTTGCGAGCCGTTCCGGGGCGCCGGCTTGGCCTTGCTGGTCGCCCTGGGCATGCGCGGCATCAGGGCACTCATCACGCTGCTACCCGATTTCTTCTCGGTGGAATCGGCGGTCGCCGGGCTGAAGCGCAACGCGGCATTCGGCACCAACAGCGCGTTTTCCCGCGTGAGCGTGGTGATGTCGGCGGTGCCGGTCATGCCGGGGCGCAGGCTGAGGTCGTCGTTGGCGACCTCGAGCACGGTGAGATAGGAAATCACGCCTTCCGCTTCCTGCGAGCCGTAACCGACCCGGGTGATGACGGCGCTGTACTCGCGGCCGGGCCAGGCGTCGACGCTGAAGGTGGCCTTCTGCCCCGCCTTGACCTGGCCGACGTCGGCCTCGTCGACGTCGACCTGCAGTTCCATCTTGGTCAGGTCCTCGGCCAGCTTGAACAGCACCGGCGCCTGGAAGGACGCGGCGACGGTCTGGCCCGGGTCCACCTCGCGCGACAGCACCACGCCGTTGATGGGCGAGCGGATGCTGGCCTTGCCGAGGTTGGTTTCGTCCGACTGCAGGGTGGCGCGCGCCTGGGTCACGCTGGCCCGGGCGCTGGCGACGTTGGCCTCGGCGCGCTTCAGGTTGGCCTCGGCGCTGTCCATTTCGGTCTTCGACGGCACCTTGCCGCCCGACAGCTGCGACACCTGCTGGTAGCGGGCAAGCGTGGCGCGCGCTTCCGCCACCGTAGCCTGCGCCTGCAGCACCTGCGCCTCGGACGCGGCAAGACTGGCGCGCGACTTCGCCACGGCATCCCGCAGCTTGGACAGATCCAGTTTCGCCAGCAGCTGGCCCTTCTTCACCTCGTCGTTGTCGTCGACGTAGACCTGGTCGACGATGCCGGAGAGTTCGCTGCCGACGTCCACCGTGTTGGTCGGCTGCAGGTTGCCGGTGGCCGAAACCTTGACCACCAGGGTGCCGACCGTGGCCGCGTCGGTGGCATAGCGCGGTGCGGCCTTGTCCTCGCCCGTACGCAGGAACAGCCAGGCCGCGACGGCAATCACGATCAGTGCGACAGTCAGCCACAGCCAGCGTCCGGAAAACAGGCCGCCGGATTTGCTTGCGAGGATGTGCTTCAGGGCGGGTCCCTGCTTGGCTTGCGTAATGTTGGAATCGTTCATTGAGCGTCCTTGCGGGCCGGGTCGGATTCGGCCTGGGGCGACCAGCCGCCGCCCAGGGCCTTGTACAAACGGATCAGTGCCGACACACCGTCGGCGCGGGTGCTGGCCAGGCTGTCCTCGAAGGACAGCAGGCTGCGCTCGGTGTCGAGCACCGACTGGAAATCGATCAGGCCGGCGCTGTAGCGCTGCCGTGCGAACTCGGCCGCATTGCGTGCGGAATCGACGGCGCTCGACAGCGCCTGCTCGCGTTCGCGGTTGCGCGCAAGGGCGACCAGTGCGTTTTCCACGTCCTGCAACGCGGTGAGCACCGCCTGTTCGTAGGCCACCTGCGCCTGTTCGCGCACCGCGTCCTGGATCTCGACCTGGGCGCGCAGGCGACCGGCGTTGAAGACGGGGCCCGTGATGCCGGCGAGCAGCGACGAGGTGGCGGCGCCGCCGTTGCCGAGCGCCCCCAGGGTCAAGGCTTCGAGTCCGATCGAACCGGAGAGCTTGAAGGACGGATAGCGTGCCGCCTCGGCCACGCCGACGCGTGCGGTTTCCGCTGCCAGCTTGCGTTCGGCAGCGCGCACGTCGGGCCGCTGGCGCAGGGTGTCGGCCGGGATGCCGACGGCGATCTGCGGGGGAACCACCGGCAGCGTGCCGGGCGGGGCCAGGCGCGCATGCAGCGCGCCCGGCGCCTTGCCCAGCAGCAGATCCAGGCGGTGTTCCGCCTCGGCGAGGCTGGTTTCCAGGGTGGGGATCTGCGCGCGCGTCTGTTCGCGGTTGCTGCGCGCCTGTTCGACGTCCTGGCTGCTGACCAGTCCGGCTTGCGCGCGCCAGTCGGTGAGTTGCAGCGTCTCCGACTGGCTGGCGAGGTTGGCGCGAGCGATGCCGAGGCGGGTTTGCAGGGCGCGCACCTCGACGTAGTTCAGCGCGACCTCGGCTGCCAGCGAAACACGGGTGGCGTCCAGATTCGCGCGCGACGTGTCGAGATCGGCTTCGGCCGCCTCGACGCCGCGCCGCACGCCGCCGAACACGTCGAGCTCCCAACTGGCGTCGAGGCCGGCGCTATAGAAATTGCGCGTGGTGCCGCTGCCGCTCTCCTCGCTGGATTCGGTGCGGCTGGCGCTGCCCGATGCGGTCACGCTCGGCAAGCGCCCGGCGGCAGCCACCGTCCGGCGGCCACGGGCCTCGCGCAGCCTGGCCTGCGCGCTGCGCAGATCGGGGCTGGCCTGCTGCGCCTCGGCAACCAGGCCGGACAGCAACGGGTCGTCGAGGGTCTGCCACCACTGTCCGAGGTCGCCGGGCGTTTCGGCACGCACCACCGGTTGGGCCGAGGTGTCGAGCCGGCTCCAGCCGGCGGGCGCGTCGGGCGCCGCCGGCGTGTAATCCGGTCCGACCGTGACGCAGCCCGTGAGGCCGAGCCCGGCAAGCGCGAGCAGCGCAGAGAAAGTCAGAGGGGCATTCATGGGAAATTGTGAGACGCGATTTCGAAATTGTATGGTGGCTGCCTGCAGCGGATCGTGTCGTTTTGTTACAGAGTGCGTCAATCATGACATGGGAACGCCCATGAAGCCGGAAAGCTGCCCTTCTCACGACTGCCCAATCCGGCAGGCGTTCCACGCCATGCATGAAAAAACCGCTTCGAACGCCCGGCTTCCGGGGGCATGGATCGAAACGGAACTGGCATAATCAGGTTTCCTCGCACGACGCCGAGCGCCCATGAATCCCGATCGCACGCCCCTTGCCCTGTCCGACACCTTCGCGCTGCATCCAGGCCAGCTGATCGCCCTGCAGGTTCATGCAGCCCACGCAGCCGGCTTGTCCGACCCCCATTTCCACGACCGCCTCGCCGACGGCACGGTCGCACCCGCCCTGGCGGTGATTCCCGCAGGGGCCTTCGAATATGGCGCCGCGCCGCACGAAGCGGCCCCGGCGCAGGATCGCCCGCGGCGCGCAGCCCTGGTCGAACGCAGTTTTGCCTTCGGCGTGCATCCGGTGACCACCGAGGAATTCGAAGCCTACGCCCGCGCCACCGGCTGGCAGCCGCGGGCGGAACTGGTATGGCTGTCCGGCCGCAAGCCGGTGATCAATGTGCGCCAGACCGAGGCGCGCGACTACTGCGAGTGGCTATCCGCTGAAACGGGCCACCGCTATCGCCTGCCGACCGAACAGGAATGGGAATACGCCTGCCGCGCCGGTGCGGCGAGTGCGTATCCGAACGGCGACCGCATCAGCCCGGCGGAAGCGCTCTACAACACCAGCCGCGGCTTCGACGCGGTGCGGCCCAAGCGTCCGCGCCTGCTGTCGCGCTGCTTCGTGCGCTGCGGGGCGATGGAGGTCGGCAAGCTGCCGCCCAACCGCTGGAACCTGCACGACATGGCGGGCAACGTGTGGGAATTCACCGCCAGTCCGTGGACCCGCGACCATGCCAGCCTGCCCGAGCGTCCCCTGCCCGGCCGGCCGCAGGCGGTCGTCACCAAGGGCGGCTCGTGGTTCGACGGCCCCGAGGATTGCCGCGCCGCGGCGCGCAGGCGCCGGCTCGAGAACGAGCTGGATATCAACCTGGGCTTCCGCGTGGTGCGCGAAATCTGAGCACCGGCCGGGCCCGGGGCGGCCGATTTCGCCCGGGCGGATCAAGATCGCCCGCCGGATGGTCGATTAATGACAGGTGGGAAACTTGACTATGCCCGACCTGCCTGCCGAAACCGATTTCTTCATCGCCGAACTCGACGCTGCGGTCGAGGCGCACATGAACTGGACGCGACGCATCGTCCGTTGCGCCGTGTTGCGCTCGACGCCCGGCGAGGACGTGCTCGATCCCCTGGCACACACCCTGTGCCACTTCGGCGCCTGGTTCGTGGCTAACCGCGATCAGTTCAAGGCGCTGGAGCCCGAGGCAACCCGGCGCGTGGAGGCGGTGCATCAGGCCATGCACGACGCCATCCGCTCGATCTGCAGCGATGTCCTGGCGGGACGCCCCGGGCGCAGTGCCGATCTGGATGAATTCGAGGCCTCGCAGGCCGAGCTGATCGGCCTGCTCGCCAGCTTCAAGACGCTGATCCTGTCGCAGGCGGTACGCAACGACCCGCTGACCGAACTGCCCCTGCGCTACACCATCGAAAACGATTTCGGCCTGTACCAGAAGGAGGCCCGGCGCAATCGCACCCTGCTGTATGTGGGAATGATCGACGTCGATCACTTCAAGCCGATCAACGACACCTACGGTCATCTCGTGGGCGACAAGGTGTTGCGCCATCTGGCAGACACCCTGAAGCGCACGCTGCGCAGCGACGAGCCGCTGTATCGCTACGGCGGGGAGGAATTCCTCTGGCTGCTGAAGTGCAAATCCCCGGAAGAGGCCCGGCAGTCGGCGCGTCGCGTGCTTGCCACCGTCGGCACGACGCCGGTGCCGATCGACGAGGAAGAAACGCTCAGATTGACCATCACCCTCGGCCTGGCCAAGGTGGGCGAGCGGGAAGACCTGTCCAGTGCGATCAAGCGGGCCGACCTGGCCTTGTACGAGGGAAAGAACCTCGGCCGCAATCGCTTCGTCTTCGCCGAGTCCTGAGACGCGGCCTGTCGCCGCCCGGTCTTACAGCGCCAGTTCTTCCTTCGACTGCATGATCGCCTGTGCCAGCCGGGTGCCGCTTTCCCACGCGCGTTCGACGCCCACGCCGGCAATGCCGTCGCCGATCAGCGCGACGCGATTCTCGCGGTCGCCCACCCAGAAACCGCCGATCGACGCGACCGGACGCGCATGGCGCCACAGGTGGGAGGCCTCGATCTCGACCGGCCACGGCAGCCCCAGCAGGCCCATCAGGGCCGAAGCCGCCCGGTTGCTGGCTTCCATCTCGGACGCTTCGAGATAGGTCTCGGCGAATTCGTGGCTGCTGTGCACCGCCCACAGCCCGTCGCCGCCGGTGGGCTGGCGCACGGCGAGGTTCAGCAGATGGTCGTCGAACTTGATCACGTCGGCCGTGGGGCCGCCCTCCCAGCGCATCAGGAAGGACCAGATCGGACGATAACGCACGTCGATCAGGCGTTCGCGCAGCAGCGGCAGCGCGTCGAGCATGGGAATGGCCTGCGGAACGGGCACGCTGCAGATCACGCAATCGTAGTCGTCGAGGCTGCGGCCGTCTTCCAGCACCAGGGTGCGCGGCCTCAGGGCGACCACGCGGCTATCGGTATGCAGACGGGCTTCGCCGAGCAGCTGGCGCACCAGTTGCGAGGGCTCGATGATGGGGCGGTAGTGGTTCTGCATTTGCGCCTGCGCCCACGAAAGGGTGGCACGCCCCTGCCAGACGTCGCCGCGCACTGCCGCGAGCCAGCCCTGGCGCACCCAGTCGCGCAGCTGGCTGCGGAAGGGTTCGCGCTTGGCGGAAATGAAGGGCGTGCCGAGCGTCGCCCAGCCCTGCTCGAAACGCCTGGTCGACAGGCGCCCGCCTGCGCCGTGCGCCTTGTCGAACACGTCCACCTCCCAGCCCGCCGCAGCGAGCGTACCGGCGCAGCTGGCGCCCGCGATGCCCGCTCCAACGATACCTGCTTTGAGTTTTGCCATTCCTGTCTACCCGTGTATGTCGATGGGCGGCCAAGCGGTCGCCAGGGGGAACTCTATCAGTAAATTCTTAAGTGCCGATGCAATGGCCCTGTTCCGCCTGATGGGTTGCACTCAGGCGAGGTCTTTTTGCATGGCCACGTGCGGAATGCCGGCCTCGTCGTATACGGGCCCTTGGGCCATGAAGCCGGCGCGCGCATAGAACGCGGCGGCATGCGTCTGGGCGCTCAGTCGCAAGACGGCATGGCCACGGGCCCGGGCGGCGGCCAGGGCGGCGGCCAGCAAGGCTCGTCCGACGCCGCGTCCACGCCAGCCCGGCAATACCGCCATGCGGCCGACATGGCCGTCAGGCAGCAGGCGCGCGCAGCCGATGGGGCTGCCGTCTTCCGCGAGCGCGAGGAAATGCACCGAATCGTCATCGTGTTCGTCCCACTCCAAGGCCTCGGGCACGCCTTGCTCGTCGATGAACACCGTTCGCCTGACTGCGGCGAGGCGGGGTGCATCGTGCGCCCAGTCGGTTTCGAGTATGCCGAATGCCCGCATGCTCAGGCGCGGGCGAAGCGGCGCGCCGCGCGGTGGCCGCGTGCCGCCTGCACGCCGCGCAGCGCCCACAGGCCGGCGACGAAATAGCTGCCGGTGATGAGCAGCGCCTGGCGGTGGTCGCCGTGGCTGATCCAGCTGGCGGCGCCGTAGGTCAACGGACCGAGGATGGAGGCGAGCTTGACCGCCAGCCCCCACAGACCGAAGAACTCGGCCTGCTGCGAGGGCGGCGCCAGCAATCCGACCATGGCGCGCCCGGCCGACTGCGAGGCGCCCATGCACAGGCCGGCGAGGTTGGCCGCGACCCAGAACATGCGCTCGTCGGGCGCCGCCCAGGCGATCGCCACCATGGCGATCCAGCCGAGCAGGGTCAGCGCGATCGCGCGTACGTGACCGATGCGGTCCTGCACGTGGCCGAAGGCGAAGGCGCCGAGCGCGGCGGTGACGTTGACCAGCAATACCAGCAGGATCGTCTGCCGGGTGTCGAAATGGAACACCTGGCTGGCGTAGATCGCCGCCAGCGTGATGACCGCCTGGGTGCCGGCCTGGTACAGCACGGTGCAGACCAGGAAGCGCTTCAGGTCCGGCAGCTGGGCGAGATGGCCGAGGGTGTGGCCTACCTGCGCCCAGGCGCTTCGCGCGCTGCGTCCCGGCTGCGGCACGGCGCGCTCGCGCAGCAGGAAAAGCGTCGGCAGGCTCGCCAGCGCGAACAGCGCCGCGGTGATGAGCATGGTCACCGGCACGAACTCGGCGGCGCCCTGCCCCCGGCCCTCCGCCCAGCCGATGTAGGCGAGGCTGGCGCCGAGCGACGCCAGCCCGCCGACGTAGCCCAGGGCCCAGCCCCAGCCCGACACCCGGCCCAGCGCGCGCGGTCGCGCCAGCTCGGGCAGGAAGGCGGCGATCAGGTTCTCGCCGGTGCCGAAGAAATAGTTGGACAGCACCAGCGCGGCGATCGCCAGCGCAAGCGCACCCGGCACCGCGAAATAGAGGGTCGCGGTGAAGCCGACGCAGCCGAGCGTGGTCAGCCACAGCAGTCTTTTCTTGCTGGCGTGCGCGTCGGCCCAGGCACCGATCAGCGGCGCCGTCAGCATCACCAGCGCGTAGGACACGGACAACGCAAGCGTCCAGGCGAAGGTCGCCCACGGCGCGTCGCCGGCGACGACCCCGACGAAATAGGCGCTGAACACGGCGGTGATGACGACCGTCGTGTAGCCCGAATTGGCGAAGTCGTACATCGCCCACGCCCACACCTCGCGCCGGCGCACGCCGGGCTGCAGCCGGCCTGTCCTGAGACGAGTCGAAGGGCCTGTCCTGAGTCTGGTCGAAGGGCGTCCCATCAGGCCTGTTCTTCCTCGGCCTGCTGCTGCAGCGCCCACATGTGGGCGTACACGCCGTTCTTCACCAGCAGCTCGGGATGCCGCCCGCGCTCGACGATGCGGCCGCCTTCCATCACCAGGATCTCGTCGGCCTCGACCACGGTGGAGAGGCGGTGCGCGATGATGAGGCTGGTGCGGCCCCGGGCGATTTCCAGGAGCTCGGCCTGGATTGCCTTCTCGGTCTTGGTATCGAGCGCCGAGGTCGCCTCGTCGAGGACGAGGATGGCGGGGTTCTTCAGAAGCGTGCGCGCGATGGCGACGCGCTGCTTCTCGCCGCCCGACAGCTTCAGGCCGCGCTCACCCACCACGGTGTCCCAGCCCTGCGGCAGGCTTTCGATGAAGTGCAGGATATGCGCGGCGCGCGCGGCCTCGATCACTTCCTCGCGGCTGGCCTCGGGGCGGCCGTAGGCGATGTTGTAGTAGATGCTGTCGTTGAACAGCACGGTGTCCTGCGGTACCACCCCGAGCGCGGCACGCAGCGAATCCTGGGTGACGTGGCGGATGTCCTGGCCGTCGATGGTGATGCTGCCGGCGCCGACGTCGTAGAAGCGGAACAGCAAGCGGGCGAGCGTCGACTTGCCGGCGCCGCTCGAGCCCACCGCCGCCACCGTCCTGCCGGCGGGAATGGTGAAGCTGACGTCGTGCAGGATCGGGCGGTCGGGATTGTAGGCGAAGCTCACGTGGTCGAATTTCACTGCACCGGCGATCACGTCGAGCGCGCGCGCATCGGGCTTGTCCTCGATCTCGCGCGGCCGCTTGAGCAGATCGAACATGCGCTCGACGTCGGTGATCGATTCCTTGATCTGGCGGTACATCACGCCGAGGAAGCTGAGCGGCTGGAACATCTGCAACAGGAAGGCGTTGACCATCACCAGGTCGCCCAGCGTCAGCGTGCCCTCGACCACGCCGGCGGCGGCGCGCAGCACCATCAGGGTGACGCCGATCGCGATCACCCCGGCCTGCGCGGCATTCAGCAGGCCGAGCGAGCGCTGCGACTTCAGCGACATGTCCTCCCATTCGACGAGGCTGTCGTCGTAGCGCCTCGCCTCGTAGCGCTCGTTGCCGAAGTACTTGACCGTCTCGTAGTTCAACAGGCTGTCGATGGCGCGGCCGTAGGCCTGCGAATCGAGCGTGTTGGCACGGCGCACGAACTGGGTGCGCCACTCGGTGATGGTGACGGTGAAGCCGATGTAGGCGGCGAGCGTCACCAGCGTGATGAGGCCGAACACCCAGTCGAGCTTGACGAACAGGATGGCGGCGACCATGAGGATTTCCAGCACCGTGGGGGTGATGCGGAACAGCAGGTAGCCGACCAGACTCGAGACCGCGCGGGCACCGCGTTCGATGTCGCGGGTGATGCCGCCGGTCTGGCGTTCCAGATGGAAACGCAGCGACAGCGCGTGCAGGTGGTCGAACACCGCCATGCTGATGCGGCGCATCGCGCGCTGGGTGACCTTGGCGAAGACGATGTCGCGCAGGTCGGCGAAGGTGGTGCTGGCGAAGCGCAGCAGGCCGTAGGCGAGGATCAGCGTCAGCGGCAGCACCAGTTCGGGACGCGGCTTGTCGAGCGCATCGATGATGTCCTTCAGCACCAGCGGCACCGCCACCGAGGCCAGCTTGGCGCCGATCAGCAGCGCCATCGCCAGCAATACGCGGCCGCGGAACTCCCACAGATAAGGGAACAGGCGGCTGATCGAGCGCAGGCTGGGTTCGCCGAGGGGCGGCGGCGCGGCGTGGGAATGAACGGCGGGATGCATGGCCTCAGGTAGAATCACGTCTTTGGTTTTTCCCGATTCTACGTCCATGTGCGGCGCTTGCCGACGTGGACGTCCATAACCATGAAGCTTTACGGCATTCCCAACTGCACCACGGTGAAGAAAGCACGCGCCTGGCTCGCCGAAAACGGCCATGACGTCCCCTTCCACGACTTCAAGAAACTGGGTATCGATGCGGCATGGCTGCGCCAGGTCAGCCGTCAGACAGGCTGGCAGGCGCTGCTCAACACGCGCGGTACCACCTGGCGCAAGCTGTCCGACGCCGAGAAAGCCGCCGCCGGCGACGAGGCCGGCGCAATTGCCCTGATGGTCGCCCAGCCCAGCGTGATCAAGCGCCCGGTGCTGGAACGCGACGGCCGCTACCACCTCGGCTTTGCCGAAGAACAATACCAAGCCCTATTCGGAGCCTGACCCTGCATGGCCAATGAAACTTTCGAGCTTGCCGTCGAACTGCTCAAACGTAAATCGCTGACGCCCGACGACGCCGGCTGCCACGACCTCATCGCCGCGCGCCTGCAGAAGCTCGGCTTCCACATCGAGCGCCACTGCCATAACGGCGTCGACAACCTGTGGGCACGCAAGGGCACGGAATCCCCCGTGGTCTGCTTCGCCGGCCATACCGACGTCGTGCCGACCGGTCCGCTTGACCAGTGGCTGTCCGATCCCTTCGAGCCGACGGTGCGCGACGGCAAGCTGTACGCACGCGGTGCCGCCGACATGAAGACCTCGGACGCCGCCTTCGTCACCGCGACCGAGCGCTTCCTCGCCGCGCATCCGGACCACAGGGGCTCGATCGCCTTCCTGCTCACCTCGGACGAGGAAGGCCCCGCCACCGACGGTACGGTGAAGGTCGTCGAAGCGCTGAAGACGCGCGGTGAAACGCTCGACTACTGCATCGTCGGCGAACCGACCAGTGCCGCCGAATTCGGCGACACCATCAAGAACGGCCGGCGCGGCTCGCTCTCCGGCACGCTGCGCGTCAAGGGCGTGCAGGGCCACATCGCCTACCCGCATCTCGCCAAGAACCCGATCCATCTCGCCGCGCCGGCGATCGCCGAACTCGCCGACACCATGTGGGACGAAGGCAACGCCTACTTCCCCCCGACGACCTGGCAGATCTCCAACATCCACGGTGGCACCGGCGCGACCAACGTCATTCCCGGCGTGGTCGAGATCCAGTTCAATTTCCGCTATTCCACCGCCAGCACCGCCGAAGGCCTGATGGATGCGATGCACGAGATCCTCGACAGCCACGGCCTCGATTTCGAGATCGACTGGAACCTCTCGGGCAAGCCTTTCCTCACCCCGCGCGGCGCGCTGTGCGACCATCTCTCCGAAGCCATTCGCGAAGTGACCGGCGTGACGCCCGAACTGTCGACCAGCGGCGGCACCTCCGACGGCCGTTTCATCGCCGACGTCTGCCGCGAGGTGGTCGAATTCGGCCCGCTCAACATGAGCATCCACAAGCTGAACGAGCACGTCGCGGTGGAGAACATCGAGCAGTTGGCGGCGATCTACCAGAAAACGCTGGAAAAGCTCCTGGGCTGACGCGATGAAACATTTCGACGACACCGAATCCCTCATCACCGTGCGCGACTGGCTGCGCTTCGCGGTGTCGCGCTTCAACGAGGCGCAGCTGTTCTTCGGCCACGGCTCGGACAACGCCTTCGACGAGGCGGCGTATCTGATCCTGCACACCCTGCATCTGCCGCTCGACCGCCTGGAGCCCTTCCTCGACGCCAGCCTGACGCACGGCGAATCGGAACAGGTGCAGGCGGTGATCGAACGCCGGGTCAAGGAACGCATTCCGGCGGCCTATCTCACCCATGAGGCGTGGCTGGGCGAGCATCGTTTCTACGTCGATGAGCGGGTGATCGTGCCGCGCTCCTTCATCGCCGAGCTGCTGCGCGAACACCTGGCACCGTGGATCGACGATCCGGAAGCCGTCGTGCGCGCGCTCGATCTCTGCACCGGGTCGGGCTGTCTTGCCATCCTGGCCGCACTGGCCTTCCCGAACGCCGGGGTCGATGCGGTGGATCTGTCGAAGGATGCCCTGGATGTCGCCGCGAAGAACGTCGCCGACTACGGCCTCGCGGATCGCATCGAGCTGATTCAATCGGATCTGTTCGCGGCGCTGGATGGCCGCAGCTACGACCTCATCATCAGCAATCCCCCGTACGTGAATGCCGAATCAGTCGCCGCGCTGCCGCCGGAATATCAGGCTGAGCCGGCGCTGGCGCTGGGCTCGGGCGAGGACGGCCTGGATGCCACGCGGCAGATCCTGGCCGCAGCCAAATCGCATCTGAATCCGAACGGCCTGCTGGTGGTGGAAATCGGCCACAACCGCGACGCGCTCGAAGCGGCTTATCCCGCCCTGCCCTTCACCTGGCTGGATACCGAAAGCGGCGACCAGTTCGTGTTCATGCTGCGGCGCGAGGATCTGCCTTAATTCGCTAGTCGTTGCGGGCGAGTTCCGGACGATCCATCCGGGCAGCCAGCTCCCCCGCCGCAAGCGGGCGGCCCATCAGATATCCCTGGCCGAATTCGCAGCCGCGATCGCGCAAAAAGTCGTACTGGGCCTGGGTTTCGATACCTTCGGCGATGACTTCCAGTTCCAGGCCCTTTGCCAGCGCCAGAATCGTCGTGATGATCTGGGTGTCCCCCGCCAGTCCGGGGATGCGGCTGACGAACGACTGGTCGATCTTGAGTGCGTGAAAAGGCAGCTGCTTGAGGTAGCTCAGGCTGGAATAGCCGGTGCCGAAATCGTCGAGCGACAGCCGTACGCCCATCTCGCGCAGCGTATCGAGGCTCCAGCGCACGTCGTCGTTCATGATCAGCATCACGTTTTCGGTGATTTCGAGCTCCAGGCATTCCGGCGCCAGGCCGGTGCGCGCGAGTGCCTGCTCGACCGATTTCACCAGACGCCTCCCCTCGAACTGGCGGGTCGACACGTTCACCGCCAGCGTCAGCCTGCTTGCCATGCCCTGCTGCTGCCAGCCACGCAGCTGGGCGCAGCCGGCTTCCAGCACCCATTCCCCGAGCGGAACGATCAGCCCGGTGTCCTCGGCGGCCTGGACGAACGCGCCGGGCATGACGAGTCCCTTTTCCGGATCGTTCCAGCGCACCAGCGCCTCCACGCCGACCATGCGGCGATCGTCCAGCGCCACGATCGGCTGGTAGTGCAGCATCAGTTCGCCGCGCTCCAGCGCCTGGCGCAGGCGGGTATCGAGCGTCAGCCGCTCGACCACGCGCGCGGTCTGCTGCGCATGGTAGAAGAGGAAGCGGTTGCCGCCCTGCTCCTTGGCCTGGTACATGGCGGTGTCGGCGTGCTTGAGCAGCGTATCCACGGTGGTCGCATCGTCCGGGTACAGCGCGATGCCGATGCTGGCGCTGCTGTAGATGCGCGTGGGGCCGATATCGACCGGCGCGGCCAGGCTGCTTAGAAGACGGGTGGCGACCAGTTCGGCGTCCGACGATTCGCCGATCTCGGACACGATGACAACGAATTCGTCGCCGCCGAAACGGCTCAGATAATCGTGCGCACGCAGCACCGACCGCAGGCGCTCGGCGATGTGCTGCAGCAGCAGGTCGCCGGCGCCATGCCCGAGCCCGTCGTTGACGTTCTTCAGGCGGTCGACATCGACGAACAGCAGCGCCAGGCGCTCGTCGGTTCCCTGCAGCTCCGCCAGCATCTTGTTGAGCTCGATGCGGAAGCCCTCGCGATTCGGCAGCCGCGTCAGCCCGTCGAAATAGGCGAGCTGGTTGAGATGCTGCTGCACTTTCTCGCGCTGTTCGATCTCGGACTGCAGCAGTTCGGCGCGACGTTGCAGTTCACCGGTCTGCCGCCGGACCTGGTGGCGCAGGAAAGCGGCGATCGCCAGCGCCAGGCCCAGCAGCCCCCCCGCCGCGCCTGCGACCCACGGCAGCCAGCTCGGATAGCGATGGGCGGGGGCCGCCTCCAGCCATTTCCGCAGGGATTCGTAATAGGCCGATTCCGGGTCGGCCTTGAGCGCGGCCAGATGCCGGTCGAGCGCGGCCAGCAGGGCCGGGTTGGCCTGCTGCGGCGCTGCGTAGTGGACGTAGATGGGGTTGTAGACGATGGCGGTCGCGACGACGTCCTGCGTATGTGCGTGCAGCGCGGCGAACACCCGGTTCACTGCGCCGGCTTCGGCGCGTCGTTCGACGATCGCCTCCAGCACCTGGGGATAGGTGTCGACATAGACCGGCGTGAACGGAGCCTCGAACTGTTCCGCCAGTTGGACCAGGGCCTGGCTGTGCGTGCTGCCGCGCATGAGTGCGACGCGCTTGCCTTTCAGGTCGGGGAGCGACGCGATATCGGCCTGCGCGTGGCGGAACACCATGCCCCAGTTGCCGAGCAGATTCTCCCGGGTGAACTGGAAGCGGCGGGCGCGTTCCTCGCTGTAGGCCACGCCGACCAGCAGATCGATCTCGCCCTTTTCCAGCCGGGACACGAGCCTGTCGAAGCTGTCCGCGACATAGGTGACCTGCCAGCCTTCCCGCTCGGCCACCCAGCGGATCATGTCGATCGCGATGCCCTCGGGCGCCACGCCGGATGCCGTGCCGACGATGGGGGGATTGTCGAACACGCCCACCCTCACCGGGATGCGCTCCGGGGCTGCACAGGCCACGGAAAACGGCAGCAGGCAGAGCAGCCACGCCAGCAGGATGGAACGATACGTCACGCGATGTCTTGTCCTTGTAGAACCCGCTGCTGCGGCTTCTGTCTCGATCGTGATTGCAAGTATAGGCAGTGGAAACGGCGCAAACCATGGTACAGGAGGCGCCGTCCCGCTTGACCACGCGATAGGCAGGGAAATGCCCCGCTCAATGCGAGGGTGCCGCCTGTTCCAGTTCCGCCGCGAGGTGGCGGGCGAGACGCTGCGCCGCTTCCCGAACGCGGTTGTCGGGCGGGAGACCCGGATCCGCCGAGGCGATTTCGATCCCATACAGGTCGATCCGCGGCGGCAGGCTGCCGAGCGCACACGCCAGCGCCAGCGCATCGAGCACGCCGAATCCATGGCTGGAGAGACCCTGCCCATATTGCATCCAATCTTGCTGGCCGAAATGCCGGATGCGGCCGACATCGCCGCCGGCCTGCATGGCGTCGATCAGGATCAGCCACGCGGCGTCTTCCATCTGGGTCGTCAGGCTGGCACCCGGGCGATCCAGCTTGTCGATGATGACGCGGTCGCGCGCTTGCACGCCCGTGCCAAGCAAGGCGTCGACCGTCAGCCAGCCGGCCTGGTCGTCGCCGGACGGCGAGCCGATGCCGAGGATGCGGATCGGCTTCATCGCTCGACGTTCAGGCGCAGGAAATGGGTCGCGCAGGAAATGCAGGGATCGTAGTTGCGGATGACCTTTTCGCAGTGCAGCCGCAGTGCCTCGTCCGCATGATCGAGACCGAAGTTGAGCAGCGACAGGCGCAAGTCTTCTTCGATGCGCGCCTGATTCTGGCTGGTGGGCGGCACGATGCGCGCGTTGACCACGCAGCCGTCGGAGTCCATTTCGTAGCGGTGCCACAGCAGGCCGCGCGGCGCCTCTGTGCACCCGGTGGCGATGCCGGCGCGCGGGGTGACCGGCACCCAGGGCGAATCCGGCAGCCGGTAGTGTTCCAGCAGGCGCAACGCTTCCTGCAACGCGAGCAGGATTTCGACGGCGCGCGCGACCAGGCTGTGAAAGAGGTTGCGGCTGGGCAGCGCGAGGCCGCTCTCGGCCAGCAAGGCCTGGATGCGTTCGGGCAGCCGGTCGTGGTTGAGGTTGAGCCGCGCCAGCGGCCCGACCAGATAGGGTTGCCCGCGATAACTGCTGAACAGCGCGGTGGAATGCGGCTCGTGGCGTTCGGCGAAATGCGCGTCGAAGTCGTGCGCTTCGATCAGCAGACCGTCGCTGGCGGCGATGCCGCCGCGCTCGATGGCATAGTCGCCGGGATGCCGCAGGGCGACCGAGACGAAGGCCTGGTCGTCCTGCGGCATCGGGATCGTGGCAGCCCAGCGGATCAGCGCCTCGGCCTCCGGCAGCGCGTCGCGCAGCCGGTCCCGCATGTCCTGGATGCGGGACAGCGAGGGCGCGCCATGGAAACCGCCGATGCGCACGCCCACCGGATGCACCGAGCGGGCGCCGAACAAATCCATCAGCGCATTGCCCAGCGCCTGGATGCGCAGGCCGCGGCGCACTTCGTCCGGTGCGATCTTCGCCAGTTCGATGGCGTTGTTGCAGCCGAAGAAATCCGGCGCGGCCAGCAGGTGGATGTGCAGGCTGTGGCTCTGGATCCATTCGCCGCAGTAGAACACCCGGCGCATGGCACGTGCCCATGGGCTCAATTCGACACCGAAGAGTTGTTCCAGAGCCTGCGCAGCGGTGACCTGGTAGGCCACCGGGCAGATGCCGCAGATGCGCGCCACCATGTCGGGGATCTCGGCGTAGTGGCGGCCTTCGAGGAATTTCTCGAAAAAACGGGGCGGCTCGAAGATGCGCAGGCGCAGTTCGCTGATGTCGCCGTCGTCGATGCGCAGGTCGAGTGCCCCCTCGCCTTCCACTCGAGCCAGCACGGGGACGTGGATCGCCACGCTGCGCCGTTCGTCACTCATCGCACCCCATCCTCGCCTTGTCCGCCGCCGCCAGGAATACCGGCGCCTGGCTGTTGATCGACTGGAAGCGGTGCACGATGGCCTGCGGTTCCAGGCCCAGATGGTCGAACTGCGTCGCCAGCGCGTCGGTGTTGGCGTTTTCCGCCGGGCCGTAGCAGCCGTAGCAATCGCGGCCCAGGCCGGGGCAGAGCGCGCCACAGCCCGCGCGCGTCACCGGCCCCATGCAGGCGACGCCGCGGCTCACCATCACGCAGGGGTAGCCCTGGCGCTTGCATTCGGTGCATACCTTGTCGGCGTTGGCGCGCGGCGTCACGCCGAGCAACAGCGCATTCACCACCGCCAGCATTTGCGGACCGCTGACCGGGCAGCCCCACAGCTCGAAGTCCACCTTCACGTGGCTGGCGATCGGAGTGGAATGCGCGAGGCTGGAAATCGCCTCGGGATGGCTGTATATCCGCGCCACCCACTCCGCGCCGTCGGCGCCGTTGCGCAACGCCTGTATGCCTCCGGAGGTGGCACAGGCGCCGATGGCGATGAGCATGCGGCTGTGCCGGCGGACCTGCTGGATGCGCTCGAGGTCTTCCGGCGTCGACACGCTGCCCTCGACGAAGGCGATGTCCACCTCGGTATCCGGATCGAGCGGCCCGGCCTCCGCGAAATGCACCAGCTCGACGCGCGCGGCCAGCGCCAGCAGATCCTCGCCGAGATTGAGCAAGGCCAGCTGGCAGCCGTCGCAGGAGCTGAATTTGTGCACTGCGACGCGCGGCTTGACGGCTGTCTGCGCGTCCATCAGAACCCCTTGTGCGCGAGCAAGGCCTTGACCTCGCCCCAGTTGAACACCGGGCCGTCGCGGCAGACGAAGGCCCCGCCGAGCTGGCAGTGGCCGCAGCGGCCCACCGCGCACTGCATGTTGCGTTCCATGCTGAGATACAGGCGCGACTCGGGCAGGCCGCGTCCCAACAAGCTGTCGGCGGCGGCGCGCATCATGCCCTCGGGGCCGCACATCATCGCCACCGCGCACTCCGGATTGAAGCGCGCCAGGCCGAACAGCTCGGTCACCCGCCCGACGTGCCAGGGCCAGAACGCCGCCCCCTCGCTCGCCGCCACCAGCACCTGGGTGTCCGGCAGCTTCGCCCAGCGGTCGTACTGCTCGCGCCAGATCAGGTCCTCGGCGTGCTTCACGCCCTGCACGATGACGAGCTTGCCGAAGCGCTCGCGTCGCCGCAGCACGTAATGGATCACCGACACCACCGGCGCGCAGCCGAGGCCGCCGGTCACCAGCACGACGTCGCAGCCGCTCACTTCCTGCAGCGGCCAGCCGCGTCCGAACGGCCCGCGCAGCCCCACCTTGTCGCCCGGCTGCAGTTTGGCGAGGCCCTGGGTGACGCGGCCCTGCGCACGGATGGTGTGGCCAATGAGGTCGCGCTCCTCAGGGTCGGACATGATGGAAATCGGCACCTCGCCGACGCCATAGAGATAGAGCATGTTGAACTGGCCGGGCGCAAAGCGGTAGGCAGCCTGTGCCGTTGCGTCGTCGAGGCGCAGCTGCAGGGTGAAGATGCCGGGCGATTCCTGGGTGCGCGCCGTCACCGTGGCGGCGTGCGGCGCGCCGGCGTCGAGATGCGCGCGCCCGTTCATGGCTGTGCCCCCTCCGTTATCGCGGCCGCTTCCTCGGTGAGGTCGATGCCGACCGGGCACCAGGCGATGCAGCGGCCGCAGCCGGTACAGCCGCTGCGGCCGAACTGGTCGTGCCAGGTTGCGAGCTTGTGGGTGAGCCACTGGCGGTAGCGGCTGCGGATGTCGGGACGCACGTTGAAGCCGTGCAGGTGGCCGTGCGATTCACCGAAGCAGGAATCCCACATCCGCTGGTGGCGGCTGGATTCGCCGTCGAGCGCCGGCACGTCCATCTCGGCGTGGCAGAAGCAGGTCGGGCACACTGCCGTGCAGTTGCCGCAGGCAAGGCAGCGCGCCGCCACCGCGTCCCAGCGCGGGTGCTCGAGCCGGCCCATCAGCGCATCGCGCAGGTTCCGGCCCGGCAATCGGCGCGTCTGCGCGGCGGCCGCGGCCACGCCTTGCTGGCGCACCGCCTCGATCTGTTGGGTGGTGGCAGGGGCCAGGTCCAGTGCGGCGAGGACAGCGCGGCCCGCGTCGCTACCCGCCGCCGCGACGAAGCCATCGGAGAGTTCTGCCAGGGCCAGGTCGTAGCCTGCGGCCGGCGTCGGTCCGTCACCGGTGGAGGCACAGAAACAGGTGGCGGCCGGCTCGGCGCATTGCACGGCGACCAGGAACAGGCGCTCGCGCCGTGCTGCGTAATGCGCGTCGACCCGTCCCGCACGCAGGAAATGCGCGTCCTGCAGGGCCAGCGCGGCAAGGTCGCAGGCGCGCACGCCGATGATCGCCAGCGCCTGCACTGCGGGCGGCGTGGCCTCGAATTGCAGCGCGCCTGCCGCGTCGCGTCGTACCTGCCACACGCTTTCCTGCGGCGCAAAGGCCAGAGGCTTGATGGCCTGCGGGCCATTGGCCCAGGCGAAATAGCGATGGTACGGGTCCTGCGTCAGGCGGTAGTGGCCGGGGCCCTGCTCGGCCTGCAGCCCGCGCGGGAGATCCTCCTCCGCATCCAGTTCGCGCATGACGATGGCACCGTTTTCGGCGGCAGGACCGAGGCAACGATAGCCTCGATCCCGAAGTGCCGCGATCAGCGAACGCAAGCGGGCATGTGGCAGAAATCCGGCAGGATCGGGCTGGGTGAGCATGGTCTGGCGTTCCCTTGGCGGGTTTATGCCAGTGTAAGCACAAAATCCAGCTTGGGACAGCCCGTGCGGGTCATGCGAACAGGCGCCCTTCCAAAAAAACCTTCGCGGTCCGTTCGTTATAATGGCTTTTTGAGCAGTGATGGAGGAGTGTGTCATGCAGCAGCAACTCGATGTGTTCGTCGCTTCCCTGACGTCTTTCTGGACGCAACTCGCGGCATTCGTGCCGCAACTGCTGGCAGCCCTGCTGCTGCTTTTCGTCGGCTGGCTGTTCGCCAATCTGGTCAGGACCGGGGTCACCAAGCTGCTCGACGTGCTGCGCTTCGACAGCCTCGCGGAAAAGACCGGCATCGAGGCCTTTCTCAAGCAGGGCAATCTCGACGTCACCCTGTCGCGCATCCTGGCGCGCCTGGCCTACTGGATCGTGATCTTCGTCGTCGTCGTCACCGTGGCCAACAGCCTCGGACTGCACATGGTCGCCGAGTTGTTCAACAAGGTGGTGTTCTACATTCCCAACATCATCGTCGCCATTCTGGTTCTGGTGTTCGGCGTGCTGGTGGCGCGCTTCATCAACCGCATGGTGTTCGCCTACCTCAACAACATCGGCGTTCAGGGGGCGTTGACCATCAGCACGCTGTCGGAATACGCCGTGATCATCTTCGTGGTGTTCGTCGCGCTGGAACAGCTCGAGATCGGCACCCACCTGCTCACCGCCGCCTTCCAGATCGGCTTCGGTGCAGTCGGCCTGGCGTTCGCACTGGCCTTCGGCCTGGGCGGCCGCGAATGGGCCGCCGGCGTGATCAAGAAACTGACCGAGAAATAAGTCAGGCGGATGCCGCGGCCGGCGGCGTGTCGTGTCCAGGTGTGCAAGACGGCCTAAACCGCTGGGCCGGCCGGCATGACGCTCCACGCGTCATTTTCCGCACCCGCCGTCGCGCGGCCCCTGGCAGCCTGGACAATCCGGGGCGAACGCGCGCCCGCTTACCCGCGGCCAATCACAAATCAAGCTTGAGCGTCACGTACCCGCGCGGCCCAAACGACCGGTCGGGGTTCACGTCGGGGTCGCCTTCCCCTTTGATTTCCAGGTAATCGCCGAGCAGGCTCTGGCCGACGAGAGCGAGTTCGGCGCGGGCGCCGTTCCACTTGAAGGCGCGGGCGACGCGCAGATCGAGCCGGTCGTGGGCGGGAACGTCGTCGTAGTTGATCCAGCGCATATCGCCGCGAGTGTAATAGCCGAGGCTGGCGGTGAAGGCGCCGAAGTCGTGGTTGGCCAGCAGCGACAGGCTATGGCTGGGCGCGGAGCGGCGCAGATCGGATGTGTCGGCGCGGGTTCTCACCCAGGACTGGGCGAGGGTGAACCAAGTGGCGTTGCCGGTCTGCCAGCGCAGCTGGTATTCGATTCCGGCCTGCCGCGCCTGGTAGAGGTTGGAGAAGACAATGTTGGTGATGCCCGGGCTGATCTCGCCCGTGACGACGTAGCTGCTGTCGCTGTCGATGATGTGGTCGAGACGGTTGTGGAACAGGCGCACGTCGAGGTCGAGCCGGCCGCGGTGAAACAGGTAGCCGAGTTCGACGCTGTCCATGCGCTCGGGTTCGAGTTCGTAGGGGCTCAGCAGGATCTGGTCGAACACGGCGCCGCCGAGGCGCAGGGCGAAATCGGATTCCTGTTCCAGGATGGTGGGCGAGCGGTAGGCGCGGCTGGCGCCGACGCGCAGGGCGTGGCCTTCGGCCGGCAACCAGTTCACCGCGACGCGCGGCGACAGGCGGGTGCCGGCGTAGTAGTGTTTTTCCAGCATGAGGCCGGCATGCAGGACCCAGTCCTCAGCCGCGCTCCATTCCGCGCTGCCGGACAGGCGATACATGTTGCCCGCATGCGTGCCCGGCCCCGCGAGGCTGGGCGAACGGGCCCGGTCACGGCGGGCCTCCACCGTCCATACCGTACGCAGGCTCTCCAACGGACGCGCCTGCATGGAGAATTCCAGCGCGCTGCGGCTGAACCAGTAGTTGAGATTGTCCGGGCTGAGTGCGCCGAACAGCGGAGGAAAGGTTTCGTCCGCCTGCGTGTGGCTGTGATTGAACAGCAGGCTCCATTCGCTGTCGGCAGACAGGGTGCGCTGCCAGCGCGCCTGCACGTAGGCGTTGGAAAAATCGGTGGTCTGCGCGGGCGACAAGGTGAAATCGATCGTGCTGCCGTTCCACTCGCCGAGCGCGCCGCCGGCCTGGAAGGTAACTTCGTCGCGCGCGTTGGGACGCCATTCGGCGCGCGCGTCGAGCAGGTGGTCGCGCGCGCGGTCGTTGCGGCCGTCGAGCCAGTCGTCGCGCCGGCTGTTGAGCGTGGCACGCCATTGCCAGTCGCCGGCGGCGCCGGCGTGACGCAGCAGACCGTCGCGGATGTCGGTCGAACCCAGCGTTCCGGCAACCGTCCAGCCGGGCGTGGCGGCGGCCGGGCGGGTGAAGATATGGATGCTGGCGACCACCGCATTGGCGCCGTCGTTGGGGGCATTGGGACCGCGCACGACCTCGATGCGGTCGATGTCGTCGAGCGCCAGCGGGATGCCGCGCCACTGCACCGAGCCATAGCCGGGGTTGTACACCGAGCGGCCGTCCACCAACACCTGTACATGGCGCGAATAGATGCTGGAGAGCCCCTGGTAGGTGACGGTGGGAATGCTGCCGCTGACCCAGCTGACCTGGAAGCCCGGCACCAACCGGAACACGTCGGGCAGTTGGCGGAAGCCCGAGGCTTCGATCATTTCGCGGGTGATGACGGTGACTGCGGCGGGCGCGCGGTCGAGCGCCTGCGGCAGGCGCGAGGCCGACGATACCAGCGGCAGGTCCGCGAGAAAAACGTCTTCCGAAAACGTATCGGCTGACGCGGCCCATGTCCCGGCCGCATGCAGGCAGGCCAGGCCTGCCAACGTGACTTTCAACATCGAAGTTCCCTGCTGCGTATGCGTATTGTATTTTTTGCGCGCCCCGTTGCTTGCGGGCTAGCCGCGTATCCTCGGCTTGCGCGTGTGCTTGTCCGGCACGCCGCGCGTCTGCCGGCGCGGGCTGGGCTTCATCCCGGCCCATTCCAACACCCGCGCGACGAGGTCGTCGTCGAGTTCCATCTTCTGCCCGCGCTTCAATTGCGGCGGCAGCGCGATCGGGCCGAAGCGGATGCGCGTCAGGCGTGACACCGTGAAGCCCAGGTGTTCGAAAATCCGCCGCACCTCGCGCTTGCGACCTTCCTTGATGATGACGCGATACCAGCGGTTGGCGCCCTCGCCGCCCGCGCGGAAGCAGCTCTGCAGCTGCGCCGGGCCGTCGTCGAGCTCGACGCCGTCGAGCAATTGCTGGATCTGCTCGTCGCTCAGCTCGCCGAGGATGCGCACCGCGTATTCGCGCTCGACCTCGAAGCGCGGGTGCATCAGCTGGTTCGCCAGCTCGCCCGAGGTGGTGAAGATCATCAGGCCGTCCGTGTTGTAGTCGAGCCGGCCGATCGAGATCCACTTGGCGCCGCGCAGCTTGGGCAGCGCGTCGAACACGGTGGCGCGGCCCTTGGGGTCGTCGCGGCTGACGATCTCGCCCTCCGACTTGTGATAGATCAGGATGCGGGTGCGGCGCGTGTCCTCGAAGCGCAGGTAGACGCGGCGGCCGCTGACCTTGACCACGTCGCGCGGGCCGACCTTCATGCCGATCGTCGCGGTTTCGCCGTTGACCTGCACGCGGCCCTCGGTGATCCATTCCTCCATTTCGCGGCGCGAGCCGATGCCGGCCGAGGCCAGCGCCTTCTGCAGGCGCTCGCTCGGCGCCTCGGGCGCGATGGCCTGCTGCAGGCGCGCCGCCGCGCGCCCCTTGGGAGCGGTGGGCGAACGCCGGATGGGGGATGCGGGGCGGGCCATATCAATGAATCTCGGTGACTGCGGCGCTGGCACGGGCGGTTTCGATCACCGCGCCGAACGTCTGGGGTGTTTCGTGATCCAGCAATTCCGGGATCAGGGCGGTTTCATTCGGGGCGACCAGGTTGCCGAGCTCTTCCAGCGGCGGCAGTTCGGACAGGGTACGCAGGCCGAGATCGCTGAGGAAATGGCCGGTGGTGCCGAACAGCGCGGGACGACCGGGCACGTCGCGATGGCCGATGGCCTCGATCCAGCCACGCTCTTCCAGCGTCTTGATGATGTTGGGGTTGACCGACACGCCGCGGATGTCCTCGATGTCGCCGCGCGTGACCGGCTGGCGGTAGGCGATGATGGCGAGCGTTTCCAGCACCGCGCGCGAGTAGCGCGGCGGTTTCTCGTTCTTCAGCCGCGACAGCCAGGGCTGCATCTCGGGGCGGGTCTGGAAGCGCCAGCCGTCGGCCACCTGTAGCAGCTCGACGCCGCGGCCATGCCATTGCGCGCGCAGTTCGTCGAGCGTGCGGCGCAGGGTGTCGCTGGACAAGTCCTGTTCGAACATGCGCTTGAGATCGGCCAGGGTCAGCGGCTCGACCGCCGCCAGCAGCGCGGCTTCCAGCACGACCTTCAGATCATCGGGATTGTCACTCGGTTGCAGATTCATGGAGCTTTACGTAGATGGGGGCGAACGGCTCGGCCTGGGTGACGTCGAGCAGGGTTTCCTTGGTCAGTTCCAGCACCGCGAGGAAGGTGACCACGAGTTCGTGCACGGTCGACGATTCCGGGAACAAGTCCTTGAATTCCATGAATTCGCCGGGAACGAGCCGCTTCAGGATGCGGCTCATGTGCTCGCGGATGGAGAGTTCCTGGCGACCGATGCGGTGATGGGTGCGGTTCTTCGCGCGCGACAGGATCGCCAGCCAGGCGGCGGCGAGTTCCTCGGGGTGGATGCTCGGCATGCGCCTGGCAGCGGCCGGCAGGAACACGCTCACGGTGTCGAATTCGCGCCCGGCCTGCGGCAGCGCGTCGAGCGTCTGGCCGGCCAGTTTCATCTGCTCGTATTCCAGCAGGCGGCGCACCAGTTCGGCCCGCGGGTCCTCGCCCTCGTTCGCCTCCTCGGCCTGCTCGCGGCGCGGCAGCAGCATGCGCGACTTGATGTCGATCAGCATCGCCGCCATCAGGAGGTATTCCGCCGCCAGCTCCAGCCGGGTCGCGCGCGCCGCCTCGACGTAGGCCATGTACTGCTTGGTGAGTGCCGCCATCGGGATGTCGAGCACGTCCAGGTTCTGGCGGCGGATCAGGTAGAGCAGGAGGTCGAGCGGGCCCTCGAAGGCGTCGAGGAAGACCTCGAGCGCGTCGGGCGGGATGTAGAGATCCTGCGGCAACTCGGTGAGCGGCTCGCCGCGCACCTTGATGACGGGTACGTGGGGCGTTTCCTGGTGCGGCGGATCGAGAAGCTCGGCTTCGGTCATCCGGGCATTTTACCCGACTCCCCTGCCGGCCCCGGGGTATTTGGCGCAGGAAATCCTGGCCGGCAGCCTTTCCGCCAAGGCGCTTGCATTTTACCGAACGGTCAACTAGTATCCGGCGCATGAACCTCGCAACCGACACCCGCACCCGCATCATCGCCGCCGCCAAGCCGCGCTTCCACTCGCGCAGCTACGCCAACGTGGGCATCCAGGAAATCTGCGAGAGTGCCGGGGTGCAAAAGGGCAGCTTCTATCATTTCTTCCCGTCCAAGCGCGACCTGGTGCTGGCGGTGATCGACGAGTTCGCCGACGACTGGGCCAACGGCTTCGTCGCCGAAGCCTTCGACCCCGCCCTGCCGCCGATGGAGCGCATCGACTACCTGGTCGACGCCGCCTATTTCTGGCAGAAGTCGATCAAGCAGGTGCACGGGCGCATGCTCGGCTGCATCTTCGGCAATCTCACGCTGGAAGTCAGCACCCAGGACGACATCCTGCGCGCCAAGCTGCTGGCCATTTTTTCGCGCGCCAAGTCGCGCTTCAAGGACACCCTCGAAGAAGCCGTCGCGGCCGGCACCATCGCCCCGCTCGATGCCGACCGCACCGCGGAAGCCATGCTGGCCTACCTGGAGGGCGTGATCCTGCTGGCCAAGTCGCAGAACGATCCCGAGGTGATCTATCGCCTGGGCCCGGCGATCAAGACTCTGCGCATCGAAGCATCCGGCGGCTGATCGACATGCCAGGCAGCCGGTTTTTTTTCGCGCTCGATTGTACCGACCGGTCTAGTAGCTGGCGTGCCCATCCCCTTCGTGGCATCCGCCACTCCCCTTCCCTGCAGTTCAGCCTTTTCACCCGGCAATTTTTTGCCGATTTTCTTGACCGGACGGTCATCTACTACAGGAGGTTTCACCATGAGCTCGAACGCAACCCAGACCCTGGACACCCGCGGCATGAACTGCCCCCTGCCCATCCTGCGCACCAAGAAGGCCCTGGCTGAACTTGCCCAAGGCGAAACCCTCGCCGTCACCGCCACCGACCCCGGCTCGCTCAAGGACATGCAGGCTTTCTGCAAGCAGACCGGCAACGAACTGGTCGCGTCGAGCGCGAACCAGGGCGAGTTCGAATTTCTCATCCGCAAAGCCTGAGGAGACGATCATGGGCGCAAACGAAAAAAGCATCGCAACCCTAGACCCGGCTCTGCTCGACCAGTGGTTCGACCAGCGCTTCGAAGCGAAGATGGCCGAACGCGAAGCCGCGCATGTGCCGTCGCTGTCGATCATCGCCACCAAGGGCACGATGGACTGGGCCTACCCGCCCTTCATCCTCGCCTCCACCGCCGGCGCGCTCGGCTGGGACGTGTCGGTATTCTTCACCTTCTACGGACTCGAACTGCTGAAGAAGGACCTGCACCTCGAGATCAGCCCGCTTGGCAATCCCAGCATGCCGATGAAGATGCCGTTCGGCCCGCAGTGGCTGAAGGACATCAACTGGAAGGTGCCGAACGTCGTCATGGCCGGCATACCCGGGTTCGAGAAAGTGGCGACCGGGCTGATGGAGCAGACGGTGAAAAGCAAGGGCGTCGCCAGCATCGACGAATTGCGCAGCGCCTGCCTCGAGGCCGACGCCAAGCTTTTCGCCTGCCAGATGACGGTGGACCTGTTTGGCTATTCGCAGGACGAGTTCATCCCCGAGATCGCGGGCTGGATCGGCGCGGCGAGCTTTTTGCCGCAGGCGCAAAAGTCGGATGTGTGTTTGTTTATCTGAGTCGTGTCATGCCCGGGTCGCGTCGGATGCATCCGCACGGCCCGGGCGACTGAGAGGATAGGAATGTTGTTTTGCAAGACCTGACCCCGCGGCCCTCGGCGTTGTCTTCATTTGACGAAGAAGGCCTCAGCTTCCTTTACGACCTCAGCATAGTAGTTGAGGGCAGTCTCGGCCGTAGCCGAAAGGTCCTCTGGATTGATGGAGTTCCCATTGTGGGTAGTGGGCACTTCATATGTCCTTCCTCGATTCACGACACGGGCCATTCTGGCTCTCGTCGGTTTGAATTCGAACTTGAGAGGTTGCTTAGAGCGAACGTGAATGCCACGCTCGCTCGATCGGATTTCAAGATGCTCGATAAGGACCGAACCATCAGGCTGTACGCCGACACCATCTGCGAGTCCTATTCCAACACTGCCGGGTTCTCGCTCGGTAATCTCATTGACTGTGTGCTCTTCCGCTCCCCGGGCATTGCATAGGTACGCAAGAAGAGGATCCTTCCGACGGAACTCCTCGATGGGCGCAGCCCAATTGCCAAATTTTGGGCTTTTCCCGTAGTGCGCCTTAGTCTTGTTCCATACCCGCTCAATGCGGTGCAAGAAAGCTTTCCAGTGCTCTTCGAACTCGTCAAGAGAGAGGGCTGACCTCATACGCGCGATTGCCTCGCCCGCGCGCTCAAGCTCTGCATGTGGGGCTGTGGAACGTTGCATGTTTCAAAACGCCAGCGTTATTAAAAGCGCACCTCCCGACTCCCCACGCTGCCCAAATCGGCACGCGTACAAGCCTGTGTGCTGTAGTTGTTTGGTTTCGCGAGACTCTACTCCCCGCCCACGCAACCAAGCAAACCTGAAAATCGCGGACGACAGTTCGCGTAATTTTTTACCTAGCTGTCCCCCTCACCCAAACACCACCTCGGCCACATCCTGATACCGCTTCGCGAAATGCACCGTCAGCCCGGCGCGGATGTGGTCGGGCAGCTTGTCGAAGTCGCGCCGGTTGGCTTCGGGCAGGATGAGTTCGTGGATGCCGAGGCGGCGCGCGGCGATGACCTTCTCGCGGATGCCGCCGACCGGCAGGACCTGGCCGGTGAGCGTGAGTTCGCCGGTCATGGCGAGCGGGCGCGGCACCTTCCTGTTCTTCGCCAGTGACAAGAGCGCGGTGGCCATGGTGACGCCGGCGCTGGGGCCGTCCTTGGGGGTGGCGCCTTCGGGCACGTGCAGGTGGACGAAGCTCTTGTCGAAGAAGGTCTCGTCGGCGCCGTAGGCCTTGAGGTGCGAGGCGACGTAGCTGTAGGCGATTTCGGCGGATTCCTTCATCACTTCGCCGAGCTTGCCGGTGAGCTTGAACCCGCGGTTGAGGGTGTGCACGCGGGTGGCTTCGACCGGCAGCGTGGCGCCGCCCATCGCGGTCCACGCCAGCCCGGTGACGACGCCGATGCCGGTGATCGGCTTTTCCTTGGTGAAAACGGGCTTGTCGAGATAGGCCTCGACTTCCTTGGTGCCGATCTTGATCGGTGTTGCGGCGCCGCCGAGGATCTTGACCACGGCCTTCCTCGCCACGCGCCCCAGCTGCTTTTCCAGGTTGCGCACGCCGGCCTCGCGCGCGTAGCCCTCGATGACGTGGCGGATCGCGCCTTCGCTGATGCTGAGCTGGTTCTTCTTCAGCCCGGACCGTTCGAGCACGCGCGGCCACAGGTGGTGCTTCGCGATCGCAACTTTTTCCTCGGTGATGTAGCCGGAGAGGCGGATGACTTCCATGCGGTCGAGCAGCGCCGACGGGATGGAAAAGTCGTTGGCGGTGCAGATGAACAGCGCCTTGGAGAGGTCGAAGCGTACGTCGAGATAGTGGTCGAGGAAGTCGGCGTTCTGCTCGGGGTCGAGCACTTCCAGCAGCGCGCTGGCCGGATCGCCCTGGTAGCTCGCGCCGATCTTGTCGATTTCATCCAGCATGATGACCGGGTTGGCCGAGCCGGCCTCCTTCAGCGCCTGCACGAACTTGCCCGGCATGGCGCCGATGTAGGTGCGGCGGTGGCCCTTGATCTCGGCCTCGTCGCGCATGCCGCCGACCGAAAAGCGGTAGAACTTGCGCCCGAGCGCCTCGGCGACCGACTTGCCGATCGAGGTCTTGCCGACGCCGGGCGGACCGATCAAGAGCAGGATCGAGCCCGCCATCTCGCCGCGCATCGCGCCGACGGCGAGGAATTCGACGATGCGGTCCTTCACGTCCTCGAGGCCGTCGTGGTCGCGGTCGAGGATGCGGCGCGCGCGCTCGAGGTCGATCTTGTCCTGGGTGTGCACGCCCCACGGCAGCACGGTCAGCCAGTCGAGGTAGTTGCGGGTGACGGTGTATTCAGGCGAGCCGGTTTCCAGCAGCGAGAGCTTGTGCATCTCCTCGTCGATGCGCTTTTTCGCCTGCTCGGGCAACGTCAGCTTGGCGAGGCGTTCGCGGAAGGTATCGAGCTCGGCGGTCTTGTCGTCCTTGGCGATGCCGAGCTCTTTCTGGATCGCCTTGAGTTGCTGGCGCAGGAAGAACTCGCGCTGCTGCTCGCTCATCTTCTCGTCGACCTTCTCGCGGATTTGCGACTGCAGGCGCGCGACGTCGAGCTCCTTCTTCAGCAGCACCAGCACCTTTTCCATGCGTTTCTTGAGGGAAAAGGCTTCGAGCACGTCCTGCAGTTCCTGCTTCGACGCGGTAGTGAGGCTGGCGGCGAAGTCGGTCAGCTGCGACGGCTCGTTCGGCCCGAAGCGGTTGAGGAAGAACTTCAGCTCCTCGGAATACAGCGGGTTGAGCGGCAGCAGTTCCTTGATGGTGTTGATGATCGCGATCGAATAGGCGCGGATTTCCTCGGATTCCGGCTTGCCCGGCTCATTGGGGTATTCGACGCGCACCCGGTAGGGCGGCGTGTCGGACAGCCATTCGACGATGCGGAAGCGCCGCACGCCCTCGGCGATGAACTGCATCTTGCCGTCGGACCTGACCGGATGATGGATGCGCACGGCGGTGCCGATGGCGCGAAAATCGCTGCGCTTGACGTCGTCGGTGTTGTCGGGCTTGACCACCACCAGGCCCACCATGTGGTGCGCGGTGTCGCCGATGGCTTCGACGGTCGACAGCCAGGGGGCCTCGTTCATCAGCAGCGGCAGGGTCTGCGCCGGGAAGAAGGGCTTTTCGGTCAGGGGCAGCAGGTGCAGTTCGGCCGGCAGCACCGGCGTGGCCGGCAGCTGGCGGTCGTCGGGGATGACTTCACCTTCAAGGGGATCGTTGGGCATGGTCTGATTCTTCGCAATCCGGACAACGGAACTCGAAGTATCGGGCCTGCCCGCCGGTTTTCAAGGGGTGGCGGGACTGCCCTGCCCCGGCGCGCCCTGGACCGGGATTTCCTCGATGGTATCGGGCATGCTGGACAGGATCATCAGCTCGACCCGGCGGTTGCGGGCGCGCCCTTCTGGCGTGTCGTTGGCTGCGATCGGCTGGCTCGCTTCGCGTCCGATCGCATACAGGCGCTCCGGGGCGATACCGTTGTCGGCCAGCAGGCGCACCACGCTGGTGGCGCGCACCGCCGACAGTTCCCAGTTGGAGGCGAAGGCCGAATTCCTGATCGGTACGTTGTCGGTGTGGCCGGTGATTTCCAGGCTGAAGGGTTCGTTGCTGAGGGTGGCCGCGACTGCACGCAGCACTTCCAGCGAGCGCGGTTCCAGCTCGGCCCGCCCCGGCTCGAACAGCACGTTGGCGTTGATCTCGATGCTGACGCCGCGCCGGCTCTGGGTGACGCGCACCTTGCCCTCCTTCACCAGCGGCCCCATGACGTCGAGCAGGTTGCGCGCGACGTCGGTCATGTGCGCCTGTTCCTCGATCGCCTGCTGCTGTTTCAGGGTGCGCTGCTTCACTTCGGGCGGCAGCGGGGTCGAGGCCAGCTGCGGCACCGGCAGGTCGCCCGATCCGGTCTTGCCGAAGGCGTCGCCGAGGGCGTTGGCGAGAATGCGGTATTTGCCTTCGTTGACCGCCGAGACGGCGTACATCACCACGAAAAAGGCGAACAACAGCGTGATGAAGTCGGCGTACGACACCAGCCAGCGATCGTGGTTGTCGTGGTCGGAGGCGATGCGCCGGCGGCGTCGCATGGTTTACAGGTATCCCTTGAGACGCGCCTCGATGATGCGCGGATTGTCGCCCTGGGCGATGCCGATGAGGCCGTCGCAGACGATCTCGTGCTCGGCGACGCGGCGCGCGATGGTGAACTTGATCTTGTTGGCGATCGGCAGGAACACCAGGTTGGCGAATCCTACGCCGTAGATGGTGGCGACGAAGGCGACCGCGATGCCGGTGCCCAGCTTGCTGGGGTCGGACAGGTTCTCCATGACGTGGATCAGGCCCATCACCGCACCCAGGATGCCGAGCGTGGGCGCATAGCCGCCCGCCGCTTCCCACACCCGCCCGGCCTGGCGTTCGGCGGTTTCGAAGCTGGCGATCTGCACGTCGAGGGTGTCGCGCAGCTTGGCCGCGTCGGCACCGTCGATCAGGAGCTGCAGCCCGGTCCGCTGGAACGGGTCGTGCGTCATGTTGAGGTGTTTCTCCAGCGCCAGCATGCCCTCCTGGCGCGCGGTGTGCGACCACTGCACGACACGGCGGATCAATGTCTGGGCTTCCGATTCCGGCGGACGGAAGACCCATCTCGCCATGCGCACGCCCTTGAGGAAAACCGGCAGTGGATGGTGCAGCAGCACTGCCGCGAGCGTGCCGATCACCACGATGACGAAGGCGGCCGGCTGCAGGAACATGCCGATCCCGCCCCCTTCCATCGCCTGGCCGCCAAGGACGGCCGCCACCGCCAGTCCGAGTCCGATCAGACTGCTGCGATCCATGCGTCTTCCTTGAGTTTGGCGCGCAGGCGCGCGATGGCCTGGCCGTGCAGCTGGCAGATGCGCGATTCGCTGACGCCGAACACTTCGCTGATCTCGCGCAGGTTGAGTTCCTGCTCGTAGTACAGCGACATCAGCAGCTGTTCGCGTTCGGGCAGGTTCTCGATGCCGGCGATGATGCAGGCGCGCAGATTGGCGTCGAGCAGCTGCGGCAGCGGCATGCTGGCCTCGTCGGCGGACTGCTTGTCGAGGAAGGAATCGTCCTCGTCGGAGTCGCCGAAGTCCTCGAAATACAGCAGCTGGTGGCCGCGCGCATCGCCCAGCATGGACTGGTAGTCGGCCAGCGGGATCTTCATCGATTCGGCGATCTCGGTTTCGCTCGGCTGGCGGCCGAGCTTGTGCTGCAAGGCGCTGATGGTCTGCTCGATCTTGCGCATCGACTGCCGCGCGCTGCGGGGCATCCAGTCGATCTGGCGCAGTTCGTCGATCATCGAGCCGCGGATGCGCTGGATGGCGTAGGCCTCGAATTGTGCGCTCTGCGCCTCGTCGTAGCGGCTGATCGCATCGAGCAGTCCGATCATGCCGGCCTGCACCAGGTCGTCCTCCTCCACGCTGGGTGGCAGCCGCCCCATCATGTGGTGGGCCAGGCGCTTCACCATGGGCATGTACTGCGACAGCAGGTCGTTCTTCTCGCTCTTTTCGCTTTTGCCGGTTGCGGTATACATGCCCTACCTCCTATAGGCTTCCACCAGACGGCCACCCTGGATCACGCGCTGCATGAAGCCGCCCACGCTGCCGAGGCTGGGCGGTTGCGGCCAGCGCAACAGGCCGTCGGCCAGCTTGCGGAACTGCGAGGTGGACTGCGCCACCGGGAAGGCATCCACCACCGAGGTGTGCAAACGGCCCGCGCGGCTCAGACGCTCGTCGACCGGAATATAGCCCAGGTAGTCGACCGACACCCCCAGATACTGCTCGGCCGTATGGGCGAAGTTGCGGGCGACGGCCTGAGCCTGTTCCGGCGAGTCCATGCGGTTGAGCAGCAGGCGGAACTGGCGCTTGCCGAAATTCTGCGCCAGCCGCTTCACCAGCGTGTAGGCCTGGGTGATCGCGGTGCTGCCGGGCGGCAGCACGACCATGATCTCGGAGGCGGCAAGGCCCAGCGGCAACGCATCTGGGTCGGTCGCCTCCTCCATGTCGACCAGCACCACGTCGACGCCGCACTGCAGATGGTTGAAGCTCTGCGCCAGCCATTCCTGGTCGTGCTCGGACAGTCGTCCCAGGCGGTTGAACCCGCCGCCGAGCGGCAGCACCTGGACGTTGTCCGGGCCGGCGAGCATCAGCGCGTCGAGCGTGCAGCGGCCGGCGAGCACGTCGGCCACGTCGTAGCGCGGCGTGAGGCCCAGCGCCGCAGCGGCGCCCTGGCCGTGGCGGTCCTGGTCGACGATGAGGACGTCGCGCCCGGAACGCGCCAGCGCGACGGCGAGGTTGGCGGTGGCGGCGGTCTTGCCGGCGCCCTTCTGGCCCGACATCACGGTGATGACCTGAAACCCGGTCTGCCCCAGCAGGCGGCGCAGCCCGGCGGCCTGATCGCTGACGAATTTATCCAAGGGTCACCGCGCTTTCACGATGGCTTGCCTGCATGCCGGAGAGCGCGAACGCCAGCTCGCTGTCCTCCAGCTGCCACGGCGAGGAGAGCGTGCGTGTCTTGAAGGCGCGGTGGATGAGGTACTGGCGGTTGGCCAGGTGCAGGTCTTCCGGCACGCGCTGGCCGGTGGCCAGGTAGTGAACGTTCAGTTCGTGGCGGATCGCGCAATCGAGCGCCGGGCCGAGGCTTGCTGCCTCGTCGATCTTCGACAGGATGCAGCCGTCCAGCCCGCGGGTCTGGTAGGCCTGCACCACTTCGTTGAGGGTGTCGCCGTGGCTGGTGGCATTCAGCAGCAGCAGGCGCTTGATCGGCTTGCCGGCCTGACACAGCATCTCGACCTGCTCGGCGACGGCCTGGTCGCGCTGGCTCATGCCGACGGTGTCGATCAGCACCGTATGCTTGTTGCGCAGCTCGGACAGCGCCAGGCGCAGGTCGGCGGCATCGCGCACCGCGTGCACCGCGACGCCGAGGATCTTGCCGTAGATGCGCAGCTGCTCGTGGCCGCCGATCCGGTAGCTGTCGGTGGTCAGGAGCGCCAGCTTGTCGGCGCCGTGGCGCACCACGAAGCGCGCGGCCAGCTTGGCGGTGGTGGTGGTCTTGCCGGCGCCGGTGGGGCCCATCAGGGCGAACACGCCGCCCGCGTCGAGCAGCTCGTTCTCGCTCTGCATCACTGAGAGGCGCTTCATCAGGGTATTGCGCATCCAGGCCTGCACCTGTTCGGCGTCGCCCTTGGGGGCGGCTTCGAGCAGCTCGCGTGCCAGGGTGGCGGAAAAGCCGGCCGCCAGCACCTCGCGCATCATCGTGGCTCCGGCCGGATCGCGGGTCGGCAGGTCGCGCCAGGTGAGGTCGGCGAGCTGGCTTTCCAGCTTCGTCTGCATCGCCTTGATCTCACTGATGACACTTTGCGCCAGTTGGGTGCTGTCCTCGCTCGGCACCGCGACGCGTTCGATCAGGCGGCGCTTGAAGGTGACGGCCGGAACCGGGTCCGCCTCGGCGCGGCGCGGTTCGGAGGCTGCGGCGCGGGCGGCCGGCACCGGCTCGGCGGCGGGCACGTCGACCACCGGCGGGGCCATCGCGGCGATGTCCTCCGCCGGCAGGGCCAGCACCTCGACGCCGCCGTCGACGGCGCGATTGGAGAGAATCACCGCATCCGGCCCGAGCAGGTCGCGCAACTGGCGCATGGCCTCACGGGATGTCTTGGCGACGATACGTTTCACGTTCATGCTGTTCCTCCTACCAGGGAAGTCACTTTGATCTGTTTGCCTTCGGGCACTTCAGCGTGCGAAAGCACCTTGAGTTGCGGCACGGTGCGCCGCAGAAAACGGGCGAGCAGCGGGCGCAGCACCGCCGGGGTCAGCAGCACCGGCGGATGGCCGAGCGCCTCCTGCCGTTGCGTCGAAGTCTGCGTGCGCTCGAGCAGGGTATCCGCGAGGCCGGGCTCCATGGCGGCGCCCTCGTTGCCGGCCTGCAGGGTCTGCAGCAGCAGGCGCTCCAGGCCCTGATCCAGCGCGATCACCGGCAGTTCGCTGGTCGAGCCGTAGATCTGCTGCACGATCGAGCGGCCCAGCGCAACCCGCACCAGCGCGGTGAGTTCGTGCGGATCCTGCACGCGTGCGCCATGCTCCAGCAGGGTATCGATGATGGTGCGCATGTCGCGGATCGCCACGCCTTCGGTGAGCAGGTTCTGCAGCACCTTCTGCACGCTGGACAGCGGCAGCATCTTCGGCACCAGGTCTTCCACCAGCTTGGGCGCGCTCTTGCCCAGGTGGTCGAGCAGCGCCTGGGCTTCCTGGCGGCCCAGCAGCTCGGCGGCATGCAGGGTGACCAGGTGATTGAGATGGGTGGCGATCACGGTGCCGGGATCGACCACGGTGTAGCCCATGGCCTGGGCCTGTTCGCGCATGTCCGCCTCGATCCACACCGCCGGCAGGCCGAACGCGGGATCGCGGGTGGCGACGCCAGGCAGCGCAGTGGCGACGCTGCCGGGGTCGATGGCGAGAAAGGAACCGGTGCGCACTTCGCCGCCGCCGATCTCGACGCCCTTGAGCGTGATGCGATAGCTGTTCGGGTTGATTTCGAGGTTGTCGCGGATGTGCACGGCGGGCGGCAGGAAGCCGATTTCGCGTGCGAATTTCTTGCGGATGCCCTTGATGCGGCGCACCAGTTCGCCGTCGGCGCTGCTGTCGACCAGCGGGATCAGGCGATAACCGACCTCGAGCCCCAGGGTGTCGATCGGGGCGACGTCCTCCCAGCTGGCTTCCTGGGCTTCGACGGCGGCGACCGGCGCCGAGTGCACTTCCGGCTGCACCTCATCCTTCGGCCGGCCGTTGCGCCAGGCCAGCCAGACCATGCCCCCCGCCAGCAGCAGGAAGGCGAAGTTCGGCATGCCGGGGATCATGCCCATCATGCCGAGTATCCCGGCGGTGATGTAGAGCGCCTGCGTCTTGCTGAAGACGTTGGACAGCATCTGGCCGGCGATGTCCTCCTCGGTGCTGACGCGGCTGACGATGATGCCGGCGGCGATCGAGATCACCAGCGCCGGGATCTGCGCCACCAGGCCGTCGCCGATCGCCAGCAGGGTGTAGTTCTGCGCGGCGTCTGCCATCGACAAGTCGTGCTGCATCACGCCCACCACGAAACCGCCGATGATGTTGATCAACAGGATCAGGATGCCGGCGATGGCGTCGCCGCGCACGAACTTCGAGGCACCGTCCATCGAGCCGTAGAAATCGGATTCCTGTGCGATCTCGGCACGACGGCGACGCGCCTCGTTCTCGTCGATGAGGCCGGCGTTGAGGTCGGCGTCGATCGCCATCTGCTTGCCCGGCATCGCATCCAGGGTGAAGCGCGCGCTGACCTCGGCGATGCGGCCGGCACCCTTGGTGATGACGATGAAGTTGATCACCACCAGGATGACGAACACGATGATGCCGACCGCGTAATTGCCGCCGACCAGGAAATGGCCGAAGGCCTCGATCACCTTGCCGGCCGCATCGGGGCCCGAGTGGCCCTCGAGCAGCACCACACGGGTCGAGGCGACGTTGAGCGACAGGCGCAGCAGCGTCGAGAGCAGCAGCACCGTGGGAAAGGCGGCGAAGTCGAGCGCCTTCTTGGTCGACAGGCTGACCAGCAGCACCATGATCGACAGCGCGATGTTGAAGGTGAACAGCATGTCCAGCGCGAATGGCGGCAGCGGCAGCACCAGCATCGCGAGGATGAGGATGATGAACACCGGCGCGGCCATCGCACGTGCATTGGCCGGATTGAAGATATTCGAGAGACTCAGGCTGCCGTTCATACGGATGCGTTCAACGGATCGAGTTCAGGGGGAACCGGCAAGGCGGTCGGCGCATTGGGATACGCCCCGCCCACCTGCTGGAAGTGGCGCAGCTGGAACACGTAGGCCAGCACTTCGGCCACCGCTGCGTAGAGGGTGGCCGGGATTTCGTCGCCGAGCTCGGTGTGGCGGAACAGCGCACGTGCCAGCGGCGGCGCCTCCAGCAGCGGCACCTGATGCTCGGCCGCGAGTTCGCGGATCTTCGCGGCGACGGCGTCGGCGCCCTTCGCCACCACGCGGGGGGCGCCCATCTTGCCTTCGCTGTATTTCAATGCGACCGCATAGTGAGTCGGGTTGGTCACCACCACGTCGGCGGTGGGCACCTCGGCCATCATGCGGCGGCGCGCCATTTCGCGCTGCTGGGCGCGGACGCGCGCCTTGATGTGCGGGTCGCCTTCGGATTCCTTGGCTTCCTGGCGCAGCTCTTCCTTGGTCATCTTGAGCTTGTTGTAGTAGCTCCACAGCTGGTACGGCAGGTCGAGCACGACGATGAAGATCATCGCACCCGATGCCAGCAGGAAGACCTTGCCGATCAGGTCGCCCATATGTTGGATGGCAGTGGACGGCTCTTCGAGGCTGAGCGAGAAGATGGCGTCGAGATTGGACCAGATCAGCCAGACGGCGACGACGCCGAGCAGGCCGACCTTGGCGAGCGCCTTGACCAGCTCGACCAGACCCTGGTGGGAAACGATGCGCTTCATGCCTGTCAGCGGATTCAGGCGTTTGAAATCGGGCATCAGCGCCTTGGTGCTGAACAGCCAGCCGCGCAGCAGCAGCGGCGAGGCCAGGGTGGCGACCATCATCAGGAGCAGAAAGGGCGCCAGCGCGAAGGCGGCGTCGAAGAACTGGCCCGACAGCTGCGCCATGGCGTGGGAACTGTCGCGGGCGATGGAAGGACGGAACTGCAGGCCGCCGCGCACGATCTGCGACATGGTCTGGCCGAGGCCGGTGGCCATCATCCACAGGCCGGCCCCGCCCGCCATCAGGACGACGAACGTGGCTAGTTCGCGCGACTGCGGCACCTGGCCGTCTTCGCGCGCCTTTTCCAGTCGCTGTGGCGACGGGGCTTCTGTCCGTTCCTGATCGCTTTCCTCAGCCATCCCTGATTCACCTGTTGAAGGGGGCCGTCTCGTGCGCCTGCGCGAGACGGGCTTTCTTAGGCTGGATTATTGGTCATGCCCGGTGCGGGCAATCAGGGGAATAAGGGGAGATTTACCTGCTATTTCACGCCAAGGACGGCGTGCGGTCAGCGCGGTGTGCCGGCCTTCTCGACTTCGCTGCGCGCTTCGGCGCCGTTCGTCACGTTGACGCCGCTGGCTTCCTTGGTGACGGCCTCTTCGGTGCGCTTGTTCATCACGATGATGCTGATGCGGCGGTTGACCGGGTCGAACGGACCGGCGCTGCCGAACGGCACCGACGACGCCAGGCCGACGACGCGCAACATCTTGTCTTCCTCCATCCCGCCGACGATCAGTTCACGCCGCGAGGCATTGGCGCGGTCGGCCGACAATTCCCAGTTGCTGTAGCCGCGTGCGCCGTTGGCATACGGCGTGGCATCGGTGTGGCCCGACAGGCTGACACGGTTTTCCACGTCATTCAGCGTCTTGCCGATCTCGTGCAGGATGACCTTGGTATAGGGCTGCAGCTCCGCGCTCGCCAGGTTGAACATGGGCCGGTTCTGCTCGTCGACGATCTGGATGCGCAGGCCTTCGCTGGTGATGTCGATCAGCAGCTGGCGCTTGAACTGCTTCAGGGTCGGGTTGGCATCGATCGCGGTTTCCAGCTTTTTCTTCAGCTGTTTGAGCTTGGCGGTTTCGAGGCGTTCGATCTCGGCTTGTGCGGCCTTGAGGTTGTAGGATTTCTTCTCGGCCTCGGTGTCGCCACGCTTGATCTGACCGTCCTCGCGCGTCAGATCTGCACCGCCGCCCTTGATGACGCTGGAACTGTCTCCGCTGCCCGAACCACCCTGCATGGCGACCTTGAGCGGCGTCTTGAAATATTCGGCGATGCCTTCCAGGTCGCCCTTGGTGGTCGATCCCAGCAGCCACATCAGCAGAAAGAACGCCATCATCGCGGTCACGAAGTCGGCGTAGGCGATCTTCCAGGCGCCGCCATGGTGGCCGCCGGCCACCTTCTTGATGCGCTTGACGACGATGGGGGCTTTTTGTTCGCTCATGGGAAGTGTCAGCCGAAGCCAGGCTCAGCGTGACTTCGCGCCCTTGACGTGCTCTTCCAGCTCGCTGAAGGAGGGACGCTCGGTCGAGAACAGCACCTTGCGCCCGAACTCGACCGCGATCGCCGGTGCGTAACCGTTGATGCTGGCGAGCAGGGTGACCTTGACGCACTGGAACATCTTGGTCGATTCGTGCACCTTCTGTTCGAGCAGGTTGGCGAGCGGCCCGACGAAGCCGTAAGCCAGCAGGATGCCGAGGAAGGTTCCGACCAGCGCGTGCGCGATCAGGATGCCCAGTTCCGCCGGCGGCAAGCCGACCGACTCCATGGTGTGGACCACGCCCATCACCGCCGCCACAATACCGAACGCGGGCAGGCCATCGCCGACCTTGGCGATGACGTGCGCCGGGACTTCGCCTTCGTGATGATGGGTTTCGATCTCGTTGTCCATCAGGTTTTCGATCTCGAAGGCATTCATGCTGCCGCTCACCATCAGACGCAGGTAGTCGGTGAGGAACTCGACGATGTGATGGTCGGCCATCACCGTGGGATACTTGGTGAACAGCGGGCTGTTCTCGGGCGAATCGACGTCGGCCTCCACCGACATCAACCCTTCCTTGCGGATCTTGGTCAGCAATTCGTACAGCAGCGCAAGCATGTCCATGTAGAGCGCACGCGTGTATTTAGAGCCCTTGAACACGGTGGGCAGCGCCTTCAGCGTGGCCTTGATCGCCTTGCTGTTGTTGCCGACCAGGAATGCGCCGCCGGCGCCGCCGCCAATCATCAGCAGTTCCAGCGGCTGAAACAGGGCTGCGAGGTGTCCGCCCGCCAGCGCAAAGCCGCCGAAGACGCAGATCACCACAACGATATATCCCGCAATGACTAGCACGGCAGTGTGTTCCTTCTGATTGGTTCAACGGGCGGGAACCGCCTGTTCTGCCACGCATTCGTCATCTTTCGAATACGAGGCCCTCAGGATGAGAATTCGACCGGATCGAAAGAAACTTGATGGCGCGGCGCGAGTATTTCCGCTGGCGCCGTTTCACATCCGCCAGGCATACAGCGTGTGGCCTGCACCCGCGCGCGGCGTCACCACGTGGTCCGGCGCCCGCCCATCGGCCGGAAACGCCAGGCTGACGAACAGGCTGCCGCTGCGCATCTGGGCCTCGACCTGCCGCCACAGGGCGGGCATGGCCGCAGGCGAGAGAAAGGCAAAGACCACGTCGAACTCTCCCAGATCGAGGCCGGCATAATCGCGGCGCAGGAACCGCACCCGGCTCCCCTTCAGCCAGGTGCGCGCACGGCTGATGAGCCAGGGCGCAGGGGCGATCTCGGTACCGGAGAAATCGCCTTGTGCAAAACGGGATTCCAGGTAGAGCGGCACGCCGCCGAGGCCGCTGCCGAGATCGATGAAGCGGAACGGCCCCGTCTGCGGCAACAGCGACGCCAGTGCCTGCCAGGCCGGATAACCGGACAGATACAACGGTACCCGGGTGCGGAACGTGCTCCAGTAGAAGAGGACCAGCACAAGGAAGGCGGCAAGGTAGACCCAGGCAGGCACGCTCGCCTGTTGGGCCAGCAGCGCGGCGGGCACAAAGGCGAAATGCAGCGGGGGCCACCATGCGGCCTGGCGCCAGGACAGGCTCAGCGCCGCCGCGACCGCCCCGACTGCCAGGGCCAGCTGCCACAGCGGGATCGGATAGGTGAAGAAATGTTGCAGCAGGAAACCAAGCAGCGCCGCCAGCAAGACGGCAGCGCCCTGGATGAAAAGCGACTGGAAACCGACCGGCAGGCGCATCGTCTCTCGCCTGCAGAGAACGCTCAGACTGCGGCGGTCAGTTCGATGCCGGCTTCGGCCTTGGCCTTGCGGGTCTTGCCGGCTCGCGCGGGCATGTTGCACAGGCCGCACACGTACTGATTGTGCAGGTCGTCGGGATGGACCACGAAATTGCCGCCGCAGCAGGTGCACGCGGCGGTATCGAGCATGCGGCTTTCGAAGAAGCGGTTCAGCGTCCAGGCACGGGTGAAGCTCAGCACACCCTCGATCTGGTTGGTGTGCAGGTATTCCTGGTACAGGCGATAGCTTTTCAGCACGGCCTCGATACCGCCGCATTCGCTGTTTTTCGTGATGTAGCGGTGGATATTGATGAACAGCGAGGAATGGACGTTGGGCAGCCAGGTCAGGAACCAGTCGGTCGAGAACGGCAGCATGCCCTTGGGCGGCGACACGCCTTTGACTTCCTTGTACAGCTTGAGCAGACGTTCGCGAGACAGGCTGGTTTCGGCTTCCAGAACCTGCGGACGCGCACCCAGCTCGATCAATTCGATGGCCAACTGGGTGTCGCGCATTTCGTTCACCAGGCTTTTCTTGCTCATCTCACGCTCCCCATCGTGTGCTGGCAGATTCAGGCGAAGGCTTCGACCTGCTGCCCAGCCATCAGGATGGCTGCATGGGACTGGGCCAACGCGCGATCCTTGGTGTAGTTGGTCAGCAGGTTGAGCACCATGCCGTCATCGAAGCGGAAGCGCGACACCAGCATGCCGGAGCCCGCGAGCTTGAGAATCTGTGCGGGGGTCAGCGCAGCGATCAGGTCGGCCACGTCCTGGCTGATGCCCAGACGGAAGACGGCGGTCGCCTTGTCGTGCTGAATCATGTTCTGAGCCAGCATGAGGTAGTTGAGATTGATGTCGCGCATCTCGTCCAGCATTTCGTCCAGTTTCATCTGCCTACCCTCTCCGTCGAAATTTTTTTCGAATTCACACTTCAGTCAGCGTGGTGAATTCGTTTTCGGACGACGCCGGGCAAAGTTAACGCAGACAAAGACTGTATCGGGAGACGGCATGCAGACACCCGCCGTGTAGGTGTTTGTCCGACATACTTTTGTACCAGCCGGCGAAACGCCGCGCCCGGCTTGTGTCAGGCCGCCGGGCGCGGAGATATGGGCATGGCTGAACCGTCCGGCCGACCGGCTGGACCTGCCGGGGCGGCTGTCAGCTGCGCTTGTAGATATCTTCGAAGCGCACGATGTCGTCTTCGCCCAGATAGGAACCCGACTGCACCTCGATCATGTGGAGATCGATCTTGCCCGGGTTTTCCAGTCGGTGGGTGGTCCCGAGCGGAATGTAGGTCGACTGGTTCTCGGTCAACAGTTCCACGTGCTCGTCGCGCGTCACCCGTGCCGTGCCGGACACCACGATCCAGTGCTCGGCGCGGTGGTGGTGCATCTGCAGGCTCAGCTTCTCGCCCGGCTTGACCATGATGCGCTTGACCTGGAAGCGTTCCCCCTCGTCGATGCCTTCGTACCAGCCCCAGGGCCGGTAGACCTGCTTGTGGACCAGATGCTCGCAGCGCTTTTCGGCCTTCAGCCGGTCGACCAGCTTCTTCACGTCCTGAACCTGGTCCTTGTTCGCCACCAGCACGACGTCGGCGGTTTCCACCACCACCAGGTCCGACACCCCGAGCATCGCCACCATGCGCGACTCGGCGCGAATGAAGTTGTTCTGGGCATTTTCCAGCATGACGTCGCCGCGCGCGGCGTTGCCCGCCTCGTCCTTTTCCGCCACTTCCCACAAGGCCGACCAGGCACCGATGTCGTTCCATTCCATGTCGGCAGGCACCATGGCGGCGCGGCGGGTGTGCTCCATCACGGCGTAGTCGACCGACTCGGACGGACAGGCCTCGAACTCGGCCGGGTCGAGCCGTACGAAATCGAGGTCGGGCTTGGCGGCCTCCAGCGACGCCCGGCTGGCCGCCAGGATGTCGGGCCGCAGCGCCTGCAGTTCCTTGAGGAAATCCGAGGCACGGAACAGGAACATGCCGCTGTTCCAGAAATAGTCGCCGGAATCGACATACTGCTGCGCCGTGGCAAGGTCGGGCTTCTCGACGAAAGCCGCCACCTCGTGGGCACCGGCCGTGTCCGCCAGCGGCGCGCCACGGCGGATATAGCCGTAACCGGTCTCGGGCGTGGCGGCGACGATGCCGAAGGTGGCGAGATGGCCGTTCTGTGCCGCCTGCGCCGCGGTGCGGATGGCGTCATGGAAGGCGGCGACGTCGCCGATCAGGTGGTCGGCCGGCAACACCAGCATCAGCGCATCGGGATCGTCAC
Organism: Pseudomonadota bacterium; assembly: GCA_021811235.1. GTDB lineage: Bacteria > Pseudomonadota > Gammaproteobacteria > Burkholderiales > Thiobacillaceae > Thiobacillus. The sequence goes on from JAJZPG010000013.1 coordinate 45,593, forward strand.
GCGACAGCATCAATGCGGCCACCGCGATGGCCGGCGCGGTGTTGCGCCCCACCGGCTCCAGCACGATGGCGCGCGGCTGGGTGCCGATCTGACGCATCTGCTCGGCGATCATGAAACGGTGCTCGACGTTGCACACCATCAGCGGCGGGGCCATTTCCGGCATGTCTGCCAATCGGCCGACAGTGTCCTGCAGCAGGCTCCGGTCGCTGGCCAGGGGCAGCAGCTGCTTGGGCAGCGCCGCGCGGGACAATGGCCACAGGCGTGTGCCCGAGCCGCCGGAGAGGATCACAGGATGGATGGTGGTCATATCGTCTGCTCTTGAGATTGGTATTGTGTCGAACGAGGCAAATACTATTCCAGACAGAGGGCAAGCGCTTCTTCCCAGTCGGGCAGGCGCACGCCGAACGTGGCGGCCAGCTTGCCACACTCCAGCTGCGAATTGGCCGGACGCATCGCCGGTGTCGGATAGGCCGAACTCGGTATCGCGCTGAGCCGGGCCAGTTTGCCCTCCGTGGCGGCCAGGTTCGCCAGGATGGCCGCTGCGAACCCGTGCCAGCTGGTGCGTCCGCTACAGCTCACATGATAAACGCCGGATGTTGCAGTTTGATCGGGGCCCAGCAGCCAGCGTGCGATCGCCAGTGACGTCGCTTCGGCCACCAGGCGAGACCAGGTCGGCGCACCGAACTGGTCGTTGACTACATTCAGGGCATCGCGCTCGCGCGCGAGACGCTGCATGGTGAGCAGGAAATTACGCCCGCGCAGCCCATATATCCAGCTGGTGCGCAGGATCAGATGAGGGACGCCGGCCCGCTGCACCGCCCGCTCCCCCGCCAGCTTGGAGGCGCCATACACGCCCAGTGGATTGGGTGCGTCGGCTTCCGTATAGGCGCCGGCCTTCTTCCCATCAAAAACGTAATCGGTGGAAAAATGCACCAGCGGGATGCCACAAGCGGCCAGCTCGCCCGGCGCGGCGGCGTTGATGGCGTGTGCCAGTCCGGATTCGGACTCGGCCTTGTCCACCGCCGTATAGGCGGCCGGGTTGACGATCAGGTCCGGCGCGAGCGCTGCCACCCTGCGGCGGATGGAGGCCGTGTCGGCGAGGTCGAGCACGCCGCGACCCGCGGCGATCACCTCCCCCAGAGGCGCCAGCGTACGCTGCAGTTCCCAGCCCACCTGCCCGCTGATGCCGGTGAGCAGTATCCTCACGCGAACACCTCGCATGCAGAGAGTGGCAGGGCAGCCTGGTCTTTGGCGGACAGCAGGGGCTCGCCTTCGAGCGGCCAGCCGATCGCCAGCGCCGGATCGTTCCACAGCAGACTGCGTTCGAACTGCGGCGCGTAGTAGTCGGTGGTCTTGTAAAGAAATTCGGCGTGGTCCGACAGCACCAGGAAGCCATGCGCAAAGCCGGGGGGAATCCATGCCATGTCGTGCGACTCGGCCGAGAGTCGAAATGTGGCGGCACGGCCAAAATGGGGCGAACTGCGGCGCAGGTCCACTGCCACGTCGAACACTTCCCCCGCCACCACGCGCACCAGCTTGCCCTGCGGCTGCTGGAGCTGATAATGCAATCCGCGTAGTACGCCCTTTGCCGAACGCGAATGGTTGTCCTGCACGAAATCGTCTGTGATCCCTATCTCGGCAAAGGCCTTGCGGTTGTAGCTTTCGAGAAAGAACCCCCGTGCGTCGCCAAATACCTTCGGACGCAGAAGCAGGACGTCAGGATGCTGGGTTGCGGTCACTTGCATCAGAACACCCGGTCGTTCAATACGTCGATCAGGTAGCGCCCATAGCCGTTTTTCAGCAGCGGCCGTGCCAATGCCTGCAACTGGGCTGCGTCGATGAAGCCCTGACGATAGGCGATTTCCTCAGGACAGGCGATCTTCAGCCCCTGGCGTTTCTCGATGGTCTGGATGTACAGCGCCGCCTCGATGAGAGAATCGTGGGTGCCGGTGTCGAGCCAGGCCTGGCCGCGGCCCATCACCTGTACGTCGAGTTCGCCCCATGCCAGGTACTGGCGGTTGACGTCGGTGATTTCCAGCTCGCCGCGCGGCGAAGGCTTCAGCGCGCGTGCGACGTCGATTACCCGGTTGTCGTAGAAATAGAGGCCGGTGACGGCATAGCGGGATTTCGGCTTGGCTGGTTTTTCCTCCAGGCTGACCGCATGGCCGGCAGCGTCGAACTCGACCACCCCGTAACGCTCGGCATCGTGCACCGGATAGGCGAAAACGGTGGCGCCGTGCGCGCGTGCTCCGGCCGCCTTCATGTCCTGTGCCAGTTCGTGGCCATAGAAAATGTTGTCACCCAGCACCAGGGCGCTGGGTGCATTGCCGATGAAATCGCTGCCGATGAGGAAGGCCTGCGCCAGCCCTTCAGGGGAAGGCTGCACCGCATATTGGATATTCAGCCCCCACTGGGCGCCGTCGCCCAGCAAGTGTTCGAAACGCGGCGTGTCTAGGGGGGTCGAGATCAGCAGGATATCGCGAATGCCCGCCAGCATCAGCGTGGTCAACGGATAGTAGACCATGGGCTTGTCGTAGACCGGCAGCAACTGCTTGGAGACTGCCTGCGTAATGGGATAGAGCCGGGTGCCGGAGCCTCCGGCGAGGATGATGCCTTTGCGTGAGATCATGTTCAGCGTAATGCGTAGTTTTCTGAAACCCAGCTGCGGTATTCGCCGCTGGTCACGTGGGTCACCCAGTCCTGGTTCGCCAGATACCAGGCGACCGTCTTCCTGATCCCGGTCTCGAAGGTTTCGCTCGGCTTCCAGCCGAGTTCCCGCTCGATCTTGATGGCGTCGATGGCATAGCGACGGTCGTGACCTGGACGGTCCGTGACGAAGGTGATCAATCCGGCGTGGGGGACGACCGGCGAATCCGGGTGCAGGTCGTCGAGGATGGCGCACAGGGTCTTCACCACCTCGAGGTTGGTCTTTTCGTTGCAGCCGCCGATGTTATAGGTTTCCCCCACCCGCCCGGCCTCCAGGACCCGCCGGATCGCGCTGCAATGATCGCCGACGTACAACCAGTCGCGAATATTGCTGCCGTCGCCATAGATCGGCAGCGGCTTGCCTTCCAGCGCATTGTGGATGACCAGCGGGACGAGTTTTTCCGGAAACTGCAACGGCCCGTAATTGTTCGAACAGTTGGTGGTCAGCACTGGCAGACCATAGGTATGGTGATAGGCCCGCACCAGATGATCCGAAGCCGCCTTCGACGCCGAATACGGGCTGTTCGGCGCATACGGCGTGGTCTCGGAAAAAGCCGGTTCGTCCGGGCCGAGCGAACCGTAGACTTCGTCGGTCGAAACGTGAAGGAAGCGGAAAGCCGCCTGCTCGCCAGCGGGCAGCTGCATCCAGTATGCCTTCACCGCTTCCAGCAGATTGAAGGTCCCGACGACATTGGTCTGAATGAACTCGGCCGGGCCGTGGATGGAGCGGTCGACGTGACTCTCGGCGGCAAAATTGACGATCGCGCGCGGCCGGTGTTGCAGCAGCAGCGCGTCGATCAATGGACGATCGCCGATGTCGCCGCGCACGAACACGTGCCGCGCGTCTCCTTGCGCCTGCCGCAGGTTTTCCAGATTGCCCGCGTAGGTCAGCTTGTCGAGGTTGACGACAGGCTCGTCCCCCGTCGCCAGCCAGTCCAGGACGAAATTGGCACCGATGAAGCCGGCACCGCCGGTAACAAGAATCATGATGAACTCAGGGGGTGTCGGTTTGACTGGAAGGAGGCGCGGCAGCAGGCGTCAATCCACTGGCGTATTCGATCTTGCCGCCGGCACGCAGTTTGCGGATTTCGGCGTCCAGCAGGGTTTTGCGTTTCTCTCCCAGCAAGACGCGCTCGATCGCAGCCCGTGCCTGCTCCAGCGCAACCGGCTGTGCCTGGCTGCCCTGCAACTGCAATACGCTGATGCGATCCACTCCCACCGGCAGCATCACCACCTGCCCGTCCTGCATGGCGGAAAGCCGCGCCAACAGGGGAGCCGGAATCTGTTCCGCTGGTTTCACTGCCCCGCCGGCCTTGACGTCAACGCCCTGCTCCTTCAGCCAGTCGGCGAACGCCGCCAGGGTGCGGCGCTGTTTCAGCTGGGCTTCCAGCTCCGCAATGCGGGCGGGCGGCAGGGCCAGCTCCAGTTCCCGGACGCGGTACAGTTTGCGTCCCTCGAACAGTTCGGGATGACGGGCATAGTAGTCCCGGACTTCGGCGTCCGAAGCCTGGGGCAGGTTCTTGAACAGGCGCTCGATGTAGGCCTCGACCATCACCTGTCGCTGCGCCTGCCGCATCGCACGCGCAACTTCGGGCACCTTGTCCAGCTTGGCGCTTTTGGCTGCATTGCTGACCAGATGCTGGTCGATCATGGCCTCCAGGACCTTGCTGCGCGCCTGAGCGGATTCTGTCTCATCCAGGGGGCCGAGGCGGGCCACTGCACTGCCAAGTTCAGCCTCGCTGATGATTTCACCGTCCACTGTGGCTGCCACCGCATCGCCAGCGGTCGTTGCCGGCTGTTCGCACGCGGATAGCGCAAGAGACAAGGCTGAGACAGCTGCGACGAACGCGCGTCGGTTTTTCATCGACCCTCCGGTCAACCATCGAAATGCCCGGTATGGTGCGGGATTCGGCCGCGCAGAGCAAGCCGCGATGGACAGACGGAGAACACGCTAAAGAAAAAGATACCTGCGCCGTAATTCAAAATCACTACTTCATGCTGAACCAATTTGCCGATGGCGCGATTTGTTTGTTGGCCTATATTCAGCTTGTAGAGATTTTCCCTTGTAGTTCTCCCGGTAGGGGTTCATCCCCAGGCGCTCCTCCTCCTGCCACACCGGGTTTTTTCGCGGCGCCTTGGGCGCCGCTTTTGTTTGCGCTCGGCAGGTGAAATATGCGGGCGCGTTAAAGCGTGCCACCAACCCGTTCGGGGAGAACCCTTAGACTTTCATGAAATCGGGGAACGGGCGCGCAGGCAGGCTATCCGGATAGGGCATGAAGCCTCGGCCTGCCTTCCCTATTCCGAAAATGCTTTCGGGCCGCTGGCGGTGCGCGCCTGTTTGAGCGCTTCAGCCGCCCTGGCTTTGGCCGCCGCCCTGCGTTCACGGGCCTGCTCTTCGAATGCCGCCTCGCCCACTGATTCCCGCGCCTGCTTGAGCGCTTCGGCCGCGCGGCGCTTGGCTTCCTCCTGCTCTGCCGCCTTGCCCTTGTCTTTGGCCTGCCTCATCAGGGCAGCCTGCTTTTCGCGCTCGGCCTTCTCGGCCAGCTGCTTCCTGGTTCGCTCCGCTTCCTGGCGTTCGCGTTCGACCTGTGCCGCGCGCGCCTTGGCGGCTTCCTGGGCCTGTTCTTCCCGGATCGCCTGCTGGCGCGCCAATTCAGCCTGATGCTTGCGCTCAGCTTCCTCCCTTGCCTTCTGCGCCTCCAGCCGGGCACGGGCCTCCTTCAGGTCGGCACGGATCTGCGCACCGGTCTGGCGGATGCGCTCGCCAATCGACGTCAGGTCATCACCGGAAAGATTCGAATTGTCAGGGGGGGCCTTGCCATTCCCGGTTTCTGCAGAATGGACGCCGATCGGCACCAGACCGATCAGCACGACGGCAACAAGACGCAATACAGGGTGGCTGTTCATGGGATGTTCCTCCGTCTGGACACAATGTCACAGGCACAGCACACCCCACTTGGCGGCTTCGGGATGAAGCCGGATACGGGTCGAACCGGGCATGTACCTGCCGCATCAACGGCTAACGGCCATACATGCCGGATTCTTTACCGGAAATTAGGCCGGCACGGCCTCCTCGAACTCCAGACTGACCTTGCCGTCGGCGTCGACGTCGATGGTTACCCGCCCTCCATTGGCCAGCCTGCCGAACAGCAGTTCGTCGGCCAGCGCCTTGCGGATGGTGTCCTGGATCAGGCGCGCCATCGGGCGGGCGCCCATCAGCGGGTCGAAGCCGTGCTGGGCGAGATGGGTCTTGAGCGCGTCGGTGAACACCGCCTCGACCTTCTTCTCGTGCAGCTGCTCTTCGAGCTGCATCAGGAATTTGTCGACCACCTGCAGGATGATCGGTTCGGTGAGCGCCGCGAACGGGATGATGGCATCCAGCCGGTTGCGGAATTCCGGGGTGAACATGCGCTTGATCTCGCCCATCTCGTCGCCGCTCTCGCGCGCGCTGGAGAAGCCGATGGTCGCCTTGTTCAGCATTTCGGCCCCGGCGTTGGTCGTCATGATCAGCACCACGTTGCGGAAATCCGCCTTGCGCCCGTTGGTGTCGGTCAGCGTGCCGTGGTCCATCACCTGCAGCAGCACGTTGAAAATGTCCGGATGCGCCTTCTCGATTTCATCCAGCAGGACAACCGCATAGGGATGCTTGTTGATGGCTTCGGTCAGCAACCCGCCCTGGTCGAAGCCGACGTAGCCGGGCGGCGCCCCGATCAGCCGCGACACGGCGTGGCGCTCCATGTATTCGGACATGTCGAAACGGATCAGCTCGACCCCCAGCACGTAGGCGAGCTGGCGCGCGACCTCGGTCTTGCCGACCCCGGTGGGGCCGGAGAACAGGAAGTTGCCGATCGGCTTTTGCGGGTTGCCCAGGCCGCTGCGCGACATCTTGATGGCCGTGGCCAGGGCGTCGATCGCCGCGTCCTGACCGTACACCACGGCCTTGAGATCGCGGTCGAGCGTCTTCAGCGAATTCTTGTCGTTGGCCGACACGGTCTTGGGGGGAATGCGCGCGATCTTGGCGATGATGTCCTCGATCTCCCTGGGCGTGATGACCCGCTTCTGCTTCGATTTCGGCAGGATGCGCTGCGCCGCGCCCGCCTCGTCGATGACGTCGATCGCCTTGTCGGGCAGGTGGCGGTCGTTGATGTAGCGCGCCGACAACTGCGCCGCGGTGCTCAAGGCCGCAGCCGTGTACTTGACGCCGTGGTGGTCCTCGAATCGCGACTTCAGGCCGCGCAGGATCGCCACCGTCTCGTTGACCGAGGGCTCCGGTACGTCGATCTTCTGGAAGCGCCGCGACAGCGCGTGGTCCTTCTCGAAGATGCCGCGGTACTCGGTGTAGGTGGTGGCGCCGATGCAGCGCAGGTTGCCGGACGACAGCGCCGGCTTCAAGAGGTTGGACGCGTCGAGCGTGCCGCCGGACGCCGCGCCGGCGCCGATCAGCGTGTGGATCTCGTCGATGAAGAGCACCGCCTTGGGATTGTCCGAGAGCTGCTTCAGCACGCCCTTCAGGCGCTGCTCGAAGTCGCCGCGGTATTTGGTGCCGGCCAGCAAAGCCCCCATGTCGAGCGCGTAGACCGTGCTCTGCGCGAGGATGTCAGGCACCGTGCCTTCGACGATGCGGCGCGCCAGACCTTCGGCGATCGCGGTCTTGCCGACGCCCGCCTCGCCCACCAGCAGGGGATTGTTCTTGCGGCGGCGGCACAAGGTCTGGATCACGCGTTCGAGTTCCTGATCGCGTCCGATCAGCGGGTCGATCTTGCCGGCCAGCGCCTGCGCGTTGAGGTTCTGCGCGAAGCTGTCGAGCGGAGAACTGGAAGGCGCCTCGGGGCTGCTCTCAGGCGCTTCTTCCGGACGCACGGGCTCGCTTTGCGGCGTCTTGGTGATGCCGTGGGAGATGTAGTTCACGATGTCCAGCCGGCTCACGCCCTGCTGGGTGAGGAAGTACACCGCGTGGGAATCCTTCTCGCCGAACACCGCCACCAGCACGTTGGCGCCGGTCACTTCCTTCTTGCCGGACGACTGCACGTGCAGGATGGCGCGCTGGATCACGCGCTGGAAGCCGAGCGTCGGCTGGGTGTCGACCTCGCCCTCACCCGCCACCTTGGGCGTGTGCTCGTCGATGAACTTGCCGAGCTGTTCGCGCATCGTTTCGATGTTGGCGCCACAGGCGCGCAGCACCTCGGCGGCGGAGGGGTTGTCCAGCATCGCCATCAGCAGATGCTCCACCGAAATGAATTCGTGGCGCTTCTGCCGCGCATCCATGAAGGCCATGTGCAGCGAAACTTCGAGTTCCTGGGCGATCATCTAACTTTCCTCCATCGTACATTGCAGCGGATGCTGATGCTGCCGCGCGAAATCCACAACCTGCTCGACCTTGGTGTGCGCGATATCCCGCGGATACACTCCGCACACTCCCACACCCTCAGTATGCACTTTGAGCATGATTTGTGTCGCCCGTTCATGGTCGATGCCGAAAAACTTCTGCAGGACATGCACCACGAATTCCATCGGGGTGTAATCGTCGTTCAGCAACAGCACCTTGTACAAGGGCGGCGGCTTCACCTTCGCCGCAGACGGTTCCAGTAGGGTACTGCCTTCTCGCTTGGTTGCCATAGCCGGAATAAGCCTGGATTACTGGCTTTATTTTGATGGGATGGAGGGATTTTTCAAGCCCGCTGTAAGTAGGGCCAAGCGACATCAGGGGGATGTCAGGTACGGAATGGCGGAGAGGGTGGGATTCGAACCCACGGTAGGCTTGCACCTACGCCTGATTTCGAGTCAGGTACATTCGACCACTCTGCCACCTCTCCGGCGGCGCGTATTGTAACCGAGGTCGGCCGCTTCGCACGCCCGGGTGGACGAAATTTTCCTGCTGAGCCAGACTGTCTGCATGCCCACCCTAAAAAGACAATGATGGGATCGATCGGGAGACTCGTCGCGCTGGCCTTGGCGCTGGCACTGGCTGCCTGCAGCCGGCCGGCGCCGCCACCGGAAACCACCGGCGAATTGCGGGTGGGGACGCGCAACAGCCCGGCCAGCTACTACATCGCCCATAGCGGCGAGCCTGCCGGATTCGAGCATGACCTGCTCGTCGCGTTCAGCCGGTCGCAAAAGTGGACGCTCGAATGGACGGAGAAATCCCGCCCCGAAGCGCTGTTCGAGCTCCTCGACAGCCATCAGATCCATCTCGCGGCAGCGACCCTGCCGCAGGCCGTGGTCAAGGAACGCCACCTCATCTCCGGGCCGATACTGTACGAAACCCCGGTCCATGTCGTGGTCCGTTCCGGCGAGCGGGCACCGCGCAACGTAGCCGCCCTGGCGGGCAGGAAGCTTGCACTGATCATCGGCTCCGGCCACACGCCGATGCTGATGCGCCTGAAGCGCAAGCATCCGAAACTGGCCTGGGCGGCGCTGGAGAACGTCTGGCCGGAGGAGCTGCTGGCGCAATTGCGCGCGGGCAGGTATGACGCGGTGGTCATCAACGGCATGGATTTCGACCCCATGCGCAATGCCTACCCGGACCTGAAGGTGGCACTCGACCTTCCCGACAAGCAGAAAATCGTGTGGGCCCTGCCCAAACGCAGCTCGCAGCTCCTGCGCAACGAACTGGCGCGCTTCGTCGAGCGGGCGCGCAAGGACGGCACCCTCAAACGCGTCTACGAACGCTATTTCGGCCACGTCAGAAGGCTCGACAGCTCCGACATCCTCGGCATCATGCAGCGTCGCCCGCAGCGCCTGCCCGGTCTGCGCCGGCATTTTCACGAGGCGCAGACACTGAGCGGCATCGACTGGCGCCTGTTGGCCGCGATCGGCTACCAGGAATCGCAATGGAATCCCTATGCCACCTCGCCCACCGGGGTGCGCGGGCTGATGATGCTGACCGGCGAAACGGCCGACCGCATGGGAATCAGCGATCGGCTCAATGCACGCCAAAGCATCCTCGGGGGCGCACGCTATCTGGCCTTGTTGAAGGACGCCCTGCCCCCCCGGATCGCCGAACCCGACCGCACCTGGCTGGCGCTGGCCGCCTACAACCAGGGGCAAGGGCATCTGGAGGACGCCCGCCGCATCGCGCAGGCGCGCGGCGGCAATCCGGACAGCTGGGCCGACGTCAAGGAAGCCCTCCCCTACCTGGGGCGCGGCACGTATGCGAGGGTGATGAAGTACGGCTACGCGCGTGGCGGCGAGGCGCTGCATTTCGCCGAGAACATCCGCAACTACTATGACGTCCTGCTGCGGCTCGAACCCGCATACGACCCGCTGATCAACCTCGGTACCAGCGAGGACGACGGCCTCGCCGTGCCGGGCTGAAGAGCGGCCGGCGCGCCAGCGTGCCCGGCAACTCGATTCAGCCGCCTGCCAGCCGCTCCACGCCGCCCATCCACGGACGCAGCGCCTCCGGCACGGTCACGCTGCCGTCGGCGTTCTGGTAGTTTTCCAGGATCGCCACCAGGGTGCGGCCCACCGCCAGCCCCGAGCCGTTCAGCGTGTGCAGCAGTTCCGGCTTGCCCTGGGCGTTGCGGGTGCGCGCCTGCATGCGGCGCGCCTGGAAGGCCTCGAAATTGGAGCACGAGGAAATCTCGCGGTAGGTGTTCTGCGCCGGCAGCCACACTTCAAGGTCGTAGGTCTTGGCCGCCGAAAAGCCCATGTCGCCGCTGCACAGCGCCATCTTGCGGTACGGCAGGCCGAGCTTCTGCAGGATCGCCTCGGCGTGGGCGGTGAGCGCTTCCAGCGCGGCGTAGGAATCCTCCGGCTTCACCATCTGAACTAGCTCCACCTTGTCGAACTGGTGTTGGCGGATCATGCCGCGGGTGTCGCGGCCGTAGGAGCCGGCCTCGGAACGGAAGCACGGGGTGTGGGCGACGAACTTCAGCGGCAGCGCCTCGGCGGGAACGATCTCATCGCGCACCAGATTGGTCACCGGCACCTCGGCGGTGGGGATGAGGTAAAGCTTATCGGCGTCCGTGCCGGGCTGATTAGAGTAGCGCGGGACGTGGAACAGATCTTCCTCGAACTTCGGCAGCTGCCCGGTGCCGCGCATCGAATCGGCGTTCACCAGGTAGGGTACGTAGACTTCCGAATAGCCGTGCTCGGTCGTGTGGACGTCGAGCATGAACTGAGCGAGCGCGCGGTGCAGGCGCGCGAGTCCCCCCTTCATCACGGTGAAACGGCTGCCGGTGATCTTCACCGCCGCAGCGAAGTCGAGCTGGCCCAAGCCCTCGCCGAGGTCGACGTGGTCGCGCACCGGGAAGTCGAACGCGCGCGGCGTCCCCCAGCGGCTCACCTCGACGTTGGCGGTCTCGTCCTTGCCGACCGCCACCGATTCGTGCGGCAGGTTGGGCACGCCCATCAGGAAGTCGTTGAGCTCGCCCTGCAGTTCGGCGAGACGGGTTTCAAGCGCTTTCAGCTCGTCACCCAGCCCCGCCACCTCGGCCATCACCGCGGTGGTGTCCTCGCCCTTGCCCTTCAGCATGCCGATCTGCTTCGAGAGCGCGTTGCGCCTGGCCTGCGCGTCCTGGGTGCGGGTCTGGATCGTCTTGCGTTCGGCTTCCAGCGCATCGAATCGCACCGCATCAAAGGCAAAACCGCGCGCCGCCAGGCGCTCGGCTACGAGGGCTGCGTCCTTGCGCAGCAACTGGATATCAAGCATGGGAGTCCGGGAAAAGCGCCAAAAGCGCCATTTTCGCCGATAGCTGCCGCCCGCGGCTAGGGGCGGCGTGAATTTAGGCCGCCTCGACCATCCCCACCGCCTCCTCGACGTCGACCGCGACGATGCGCGACACGCCCGGCTCCTGCATGGTGACGCCGGCGAGGTGCTGCGCCATTTCCATGGTGACGCGGTTGTGGGTGATGAAGAGGAACTGGGTGTGGTCGGACATCGCCTTGACCAGGTTGCAGTAGCGGTCGGTGTTGGCGTCGTCGAGCGGCGCGTCGACCTCGTCCAGCAGGCAGAACGGCGCCGGGTTGAGCTTGAACATGGCGAACACCAGCGACAGCGCGGTCAGCGTCTTCTCGCCGCCCGATAAGACATGAATGGACGCGTTCTTCTTGCCGGGCGGCTGCGCGAACACCTGTACCCCGGCGTCGAGCAGTTCCTCGCCGGTGAGGATGAGCCGGGCCTGGCCGCCGCCGAACAGCTGCGGGAACAGTTCGCCCATGTGCTGGTTGACGGTGTCGAAGGTCTCCTTCAGCCGTGCGCGCGACTCCTGGTCGATGCGGCGGATCGCGTCTTCCAGCGTGGTGACCGCTTCCGTCAGGTCGGCGCATTGCGCGGCGAGGTATTCGGCGCGCTCCTGCGCCTGCGTGAGTTCCTCCAGCGCGGCGAGGTTGACCGCGCCGAGCGCGGCGATCTCGTTCTGCAGGCGGTTGATCTCGGCCTGTAGCTGGCTGGGCTTGGGACTGTCGGCGAGGCCGGATTCGAGGCTGGCCTCGTCGGCCGCCGCCTCGCGCAGTTGCAGCTCGAACTGCGACTGCATCAGCATGGCTTCCTGATCTTTGAGCTTCAGCTGCTCGATGGTGCGGCGCAGCGGGTCGAGGCCCTGCTCACAGGCGAGGCGGGCCTCGTCGTGACCACGTAATTGGGTGGTCAAGCCTTCCAGTGCGTCGCGTGCCGTGGCGAGCGCAGTTTCGCATTCGGTACGCGTCGTCAGCGCGGCCTGCAATTCTGCGTCGAGCGCATCGGCCGGCAGGCGCGCAAGCTCGTCGCGCGCCTCGACCAGGCGCGTCTCGTCGGCGGCGATTTCCTGCTCGATGCGCGCCAGCGTCTCGGCCAGCTCCCTGATCTTGTTGGTGCAGGTGGTCAGTGCGAAACCGGCTTCCTGGTGGCGGCGCTCGGCGGCGCGCTGCAGTTCGCGCGCCTCGAACACCGCGCGGTCGGCCTGGTCGCGCTGCTGGCGCGCGGCATACAGCGCCTCGCGGGCGGCGTCGCCCTGTGCGCGATAGTCCTTGAGGCGGTTGTCCAGCGTGTCGAGCGTGGTGCGCTCGGCAACGAGCTGGCGGGCGATTTCCTCGAGCTCCTGGGTGATCTGCGTCGCGCGGCTCTGCACCCGTTCGACTGCCTGCTGCAACCTGAGAAGCTCCATCTGCGCGGTATGGTGGCGGCTCTGCGTCTGGCCGGTCTGCGCGCGCAATGCCTGGATCTCGCGCTGGCGCTCGCCGTAGCCGTTTTGCGCCTGGGTATAGGCGGCCTCGTGCCGGGCGACCTCTTCGCGCAGGCGCGCGGCGTCTGAGCTCAGCCGCTCGAGTTCGCGGCCGCGCGCGAGGATGCCTTCGACTGCGGTATGCGGGCCGTGGAAGGTGACGCTGTGCGGCGTGAACAGATGGCCCTGCGGCGTGACCACGCATTCGCCGGCTAGCAGGCTGGCGGCTTTCGCGCGCGCCGTATCGGCATCGTCTGCCCAGTAGACGCCTGCAAGCCAGTCCGCGAGCGCGGCGCGGGCAGCGGCATCGTCGCAGTCGATCTTGCTGGCGAGCAGCTCCGGCGCGGCCGACGAGCCGTTCCCCTGCCCCGTCCACAGCGTGAGGCGGGCCGGCGGTGCGTCGGCGAACCAGCCCGGCTGGACGTCGGCGGACACCGCCTGCAGGCGCTCGCGCAGGACTGCCTCGACCGCGGCTTCCCAGCCGGGGGTGACGCGCAGCTTTTCCCACAGTCGCGGCGCAGCATCCAGGTTGCGGCCGTGCAACCAGGCGCCGAGCTTTTCGTCGGCCTTGAGGCTTTCCTGCAGTTTCTTCAAGGCAGCGAGTTCGGCTTCGGTCTGGTGCAGCGACTTGCGCGCGGTCTCGAGTTCGCGCATGTGCTGAGCACGGGCGGCGTCGAGTTCGGGCAGCGCGGTTTCGGCTTCCTTCAGCTTCGCCTGAGCGGTTGCCAAGGTTTGCGCCAGCTCCTCGACCTCGACCTGTTTTTTCGCCAGACCGGCCGCATCCGGGCGTGGCAGTTGCGCCTGTTCCTGCTCCAGGCGGCGGTGTCGGGTTTCCAGCTGTTCGATCTGGCGCCGGGTGTGGCCGAGGCTGTTTTCGTCGACCTGGCGCGCCTGGTCGAGTTGCGATACCGCACGCTGCGCCTCGCCCACTGCCTGCTGCGCCTCGCGCAGCAGGGCTTCCTTCTGCGGCAGGGTGCTGTCGGTGGCCTGGCGCGCGGCGGTCTCGGCTTCAGCGAGCGAGGCTTCGAAACCGGGCTGCTGCGCGTTTACCTCGTTCAAGGCTTCCTGCGTCGTGGCGCGGCGCGCCTGCTGCGCCCCGACGCGCGTGGTCAGATCCTGCACCTGGCGGTACAGCCGCTCGCGGGTGGCGTTCTGGTGCGCCATGGTCTGCTCGATGCGCGCGACCTCGGACTGCGCCTGGTAATACGCCGCCTGCGCAGTGTTGAGCGTGTCCTGCCCGGCGAACTGGCTCTGGCGCGCGGTTTCAAGCAGAGATTCGATGTGGCGCAGGCGCGCGGTTTCGGCCTCGAGCCTGTTCTGCGCCTCGGTCAGGTCGCGGTCGATGCGCGCGCGCTGCTGCGCGGCGTCGTGCTTCCTGGCATACCACAGGCGGTGCTGGGCAAACGTCAGGTCGGCCTGCAGGCTGCGGTAGTGCTGGGCGACCTCGGCCTGAGCGGCGAGCTTCTCGACCTGGTTCTTCAGTTCGCGCTGGATGTCCTCGACGCGGTTGAGGTTGTCGCGCGCGTCCTTCAGCCGGGCTTCGGTTTCCTTGCGGCGTTCCTTGTACTTGGACACGCCCGCGGCTTCTTCCAGGTAGCCGCGCAACTCCTCGGGCTTGGCCTCGATCAGCTTGGAGATCATGCCCTGCTCGATGATGGCGTAGGCGCGCGCACCGACGCCGGTGCCGAGGAAGAGGTCGGCGACGTCGCGCCGCCGTACCCGCATGTTGTTGATGTAATAAGTCGATTCGCCGCTGCGGTCGAGCACGCGCTTGACCGCGATCTCGGCGTACTGCGACCACTGGCCGGCGGCGCGTCCGAGCTCGTTGTTGAACGCCAGCTCGACCGACGCGCGCGACGCCGGCTTGCGGCTGCCGGAGCCGTTGAAGATCACGTCCTGCATGGTTTCGCCGCGCAGGTGCTTGGCCGACGATTCGCCGAGCACCCAGCGCACCGCGTCGATCACGTTGGACTTGCCGCAGCCGTTCGGACCCACCACGCCGGTCAGCTGGGCGGGGACGGGAATCACGGTGGGGTCGACGAAGCTCTTGAAACCGGCGAGTTTGATGTGGGTTAAACGCAAGACAGCGGACCTAAGCTTTTATAATGGGTGTCGTCTCAAAGCGCCGTTCGGTATGCGGCGTTCTTGTTTTCGTCACATTCTACACCGAGCCTCCCATGCCCTCCACGCCCGCCAAGACCCTGGAAACCTTCGCCAATCCCAAACCGGGACGCGACTTCCATATCCACATGGAAGTCCCTGAATTCACGTGCCTTTGCCCCAAGACCGGGCAGCCCGACTTCGCCACGCTCATCCTCGACTACATCCCCGACAAGAGCTGTGTCGAACTCAAGAGCCTGAAGCTCTACATGTGGAGCTTCCGCGAGGAAGGGCATTTTCATGAAGATGTGACCAACCGCATCCTCGATGATCTGGTCAAAGCAACCAAACCCCGCTACATGCGGCTGACCGCCAAGTTCTACGTGCGTGGCGGCATCTTCACCAACGTCGTCGCCGAGCACCGCAAGAAGGGCTGGCAGCCGGCGCCGCGCGTCGACCTCATGCAGTTCGAACACCAGTCGAACACACGCGGATAAGGGCCTGATAATGCTGATTTTTCACCTGCGTTGCCGCGAGAAAGCGATGGATGCAAGGCGCGTCGCGCCGGCAAGGGCCATCCCTTGCCAAGCGGCGCAACGCTGCAGGCGCGCTTTCTCGCGGCAACCCGCAGAGACGGGGCCGCTTCGGGCGCATTCCTTTGTCGCGAGCCGCTTACAGTGCCAGCACTGCGGCGCGGCGCGCTTCGCGGAGCAGCGCCGGAGCGTGGGCAGCGAAGGCGAACACCGGCTCGCGTCGTACGTGAGCGGCGCTGCGACGGCTCGCTTCGCTGCCCAACTCCGCAGGGGCCACGCTACGTGGGCCATCCCGAAGCGGTCCCGTAGCAGGCGTGAAATCAGCATTAACAGGCCCTAACCTTGTTTTATCTCGGTATCGACTTCGGCACCTCGGGCGCGCGCACGTGCGTGATCGACGCCGACGGCGCGATCGTCGCCGCGGATGTGCGCGACTTCGGGACGCTGGAAGAGTACGAACGCGCCGGCATCTGGCGCGAGGCGCTGTGGGATCTGGTCGCCGCGCTGCCGCCCGCGATCCGCACCCGGCTGTCGGATATCGCACTCGACGGCACGTCGGGCACCGTGCTCGCCTGCGACGAGGAACTGAGTCCGCGCCATCCGCCGCTGCTCTACAACGACGACCGCGCGGTCGAAGAAGCCGCGCTGATCGCGAAAACGGCCACCGCCGGCCACCCAGCCGCCGCCGTCACCTCGGGCCTGGCCAAGGTGCTGTGGCTGAAAAAGCGCCTCGGCCTCACCGGCGCCCGCCTCTACCTCAACCAGGCCGACTGGCTGTCAGGCCTCCTGACCGGCCGCGTCGGCATGACCGACTACCACAACGCCCTCAAGCTGGGGCTCGACCTCGACACGCTGAAATGGCCGGCCTGGGTCGAGTACCTGGCCGACGTCGACTATCTGCCGGTGCCGATCGCGCCGGGCGCCCGGCTTGCCACGGTGTCGCGGCCGCGCGCACGCTACCTGGGCGTCTACCCCGGGTGCATGGTGCATGCCGGTACCACCGATTCGATCGCGGCCTTTCTCGCCGCCGGTGTCACCCGCAGCGGCGACGCCGTCACCTCGCTCGGCAGCACACTGGTGCTGAAGCTTCTGTCCGACACCCGGGTGGAATCGGTCGAGCACGGCGTCTACTCGCACTGGTTCGGCAGCCGCTGGCTGGCGGGCGGCGCCTCCAACGCCGGCGGCGCGGTGCTGCGGCAGTTCTTCGACGACCGCACGCTGGCCGCGCTGAGCGAAAACATCGATCCCGCCGTCGCCAGTCCGCTCGACTACCTGCCGTTGCCGAAACCGGGTGAGCGCTTCCCGGTCAACGATCCCACGCTGGCGCCACGCCTGACGCCGCGACCGGCCGACGACGCCGAATTCCTGCACGGTCTGCTGGAAAGCCTGGGCCGCATCGAGGCACGCGGCTATGCCCTGCTCGGCGAGCTCGGTGCCACGCCGGTGCAGCAGGTCGCAACCGCCGGCGGCGGTGCGCGCAATCCTGCATGGACAGCTATCCGCGGCCGCCTGCTGGGCGTGCCGGCGGCACCCGCCGCCCACACCGAAGCCGCCTACGGCGCCGCCCTGCTTGCGCGCGACGGCTCCCAGCGCTTCGCCTGAGCCCGCGTCCGGGGGCGGACTACGACTAAAGTTGTATATCCATCCATGGGCGTTTGTCCTATGGTGGGGTGATTCACCGCGTCGCGGATGGGTTATCCCGTTTCGCCCCGCGGTGAATCCACCCCGGGGAGACAACACCAATGAAAATCCGCACTCACCGTCTGATGCGGGACGATGGTCGTGCCGGCGCCTATGTCGCCAGCCCTCATGCCGGCGGGCTCATTGCGCCGCGCTTCCTGGTGATCCATTACACCGCAGGCAGCAGCGCGGCCGGCACCATCGCCTGGTTCCGCAATCCCGCCTCGCGCGTGTCCGCCCATCTGGTCATCGCCCGCGACGGCAGCGTAACCCAGATGGTGCCGTTCAACCGCGAGGCCTGGCATGCCGGCCAGTCGCGCTGGGCGAATCTGTCCGGGCTCAACCACCACAGCATCGGCATCGAGCTCGACAACGCCGGCCATCTGATCAGGAGCGGCGGCAAATGGGTCTCCCCGCTCACCCGCCGCAGCTATCCCGACAGCGAAGTCACCCTTGCCCCCCACAAGAACGATCCGCCCGGCGCCGCGCCCAGCGGGTGGCACGCCTATACGCCGGAGCAGATCGAGGCCACGCTGGCATGCGGCATGGCGCTGGTCGCGCATTACGGGCTGGCCGACGTGCTGGGACACGACGACATCGCGCCGGGCCGCAAGCGCGATCCCGGGCCGGACTTTCCGCTGGAGTCGGTGCGCGCGCGCCTCATCGGGCGCAGCGACGACCATCCCGAGCACTACCGCACCACCGCACGACTCTACGTGCGGGACGGCCCCGGCCCGGGCTTCGCCGCCCTGCCGGGCACGCCGCTGCCGCCCGGGACCGAGGTCGAGGTGCTGGCGAAGAACGGGCTGTGGTGGCAGATCGACGTGCTCGGAGAAGTCAACGGCGTGATGGACATCGTCGGCTGGTCCCACAGCAAATACCTGGAGGCCGTCGATGTCTGAGACGCCGACCTCGCTCGACTGGGACACCGTGCATGCGCGGGAACGCGCCGCCATCCGCGAACCCGACGGCCGCAACGACGGCCCCGACCGGCCGCTGACCGGGCTCGCTTTCTCCGGCGGCGGCATCCGCAGCGCCACCTTCAATCTCGGCATCCTGCAGGCGTTGGCCGAACTGCGGCTGCTGCGGCAGTTCGACTACCTGTCGTGCGTGTCGGGCGGCGGCTACATCGGTGGCTGGCTGTCCGCCTTCATCCATCTCAAGTGCAACGGCCGCGTCGAGGACGCCGAACCGCAGCTGCATACCGGGGGCAGCGAAAACCCCGCGATCCGCTTCCTGCGCAGCTACAGCAACTACCTCACGCCCAAGGCCAGTTTCTTTTCCGCCGACACCCTGACCGCGGTCGCCACCTACCTGCGCAACCTTTACCTCAACCTCACCCTGCTGCTGCTCGCGCTGGGCGGGCTGCTGCTGCTGCCGCGGCTGCTGGTCTGGTTCGCCCGCTGGCTCACCGGCTGGGAAGGCGCGCACGCCGCTGCCGGCATCAGGCTATGGCCGCTGTTCGGCGGCGGCATCCTGCTCATCGCCCTGGCCATGCTTTTCATCGGCCTCAACCTGGGCAGCCGCGGCGCATTCAAGAGCCGTCCGTTCTACACGCGCCAGGCAGGCGTGCTGGCGCTGGTGGTGATCCCCGCGCTGCTGTCGGCCTGGCTCATCGCCTACGGCTTCTATGCCGGCGCGGCCCAACTCGACCGGATATCGCTCGGCGGCTGGGTACTGTGGGGCATGCTGGTCTATGTGCCGCCCTGGCTGCTGGGGTGGATGCTGGGGCGTTTTCTCGGCCGCCGCAATCGCGACCAGCCGCAGTTCACGTCAGGCCGCATCGCCGTCATGGCCGCCTACGCCCTGCTCGCCGGTGCGCTGGGCGGCCTGCTGTTCGCCGCATTTGCCGAAGTGGCGCAGTTCATCCGCACCATCGGCGAAGGCTACAGCGGCTCGTGGATCGCCTCGGCGCTCGCCTCGGCCCTGTTGCTGAAGTTCTATTCGCTCACCGTGGTCGGCCACATCGGCCTGATGGGCCGCTATTTCTCGCACGACTCGCGCGAATGGTGGTCGCGACTCGGCGGCTGGGTGCTGCTGGCTTCGCTGGTGTGGGCCGCCCTGTTCAGCATCGTCTACATCGCCCCGGCCTTCTTCCGCTGGGCGCCCCAGGCCTTCGTCGCCGCCGGCGGGGTGGCCTGGGTGCTGTCGACCGCCACCGGCGTCATCCTCGGGCGCAGCCCGAAAACCGCGGGCGACACCCGCGAGACCTGGCGCGATCGAGCCGCCCAGATCGTGCCCTATGTCTTCGTCGTGGGACTGCTCGGCCTGCTGTCGTTCGGGCTGCATCAGTTGCTGATGCTGCCGGCGTTCTGCGACGGCTGCCTTCCCCATCCCACCACCTCGACCCGATTCATGGACGTGCTGCACCAGGAAGGCATCAACTTCCAGCGCCCCGCCATCGCCTGGGTGGCGATCCTCTGCGCCGGCAGCCTCGCCGCAGCCGCGGCGCTGGCGTGGCGCATCGACGTCAATCTGTTCTCGATCTACCACTTCTATCGCCAGCGCCTGGTGCGCTGCTATCTTGGTGCCTCACGCTGCAAGCTGCGCGTGCCGCACCCGTTCACCGGCTTCGATCCGCGCGACGACCTCAAGCTGGCCGATCTTTGCAGCATGCCGCTCGGCAAGCCGCAGTGCCAGCGCCCCTATCCCATCCACAACACCGCGATGAACCTGGTTGCCGGCAAGCAGCTCGCATGGCAGGAACGGCGAGCCGCTGCGTTCGCCTTCACCCCCATGGCGACCGGTTACAGCTTCACCCTGCCCGACGAGAAGGGTCAATTGCTCAGTCACTACCGCCCCACCTCCGAATACATGGAAGGGGTGTGGATGGGCTCGGCGATCGCGATCTCGGGCGCCGCCGCCTGCCCCAACATGGGCTATCACAGCTCGCCCGCGCTGACCTTCCTGATGACGGTGTTCAACGTCCGCCTCGGCCACTGGAGCCCGAATCCTGCGGACGAAAAGGTCTGGACCAAGCACGATCCGCCGTTCGGCGGCATCTACCTGCTGAGCGAGCTGTTCGGCCGCACCCAGCACACCTCGCCCTTCGTCTATCTGTCCGACGGCGGCCATTTCGAGAACCTCGGCGTCTACGAACTGGTGCGGCGACGCTGCGCCTGCATCGTCGCGATCGACGCCGGGCAAGACAGCAACAGCCATTTCGACGACCTCGGCAACGCCATCCGCAAGTGCTACGCGGACTTCGGCGTGGTCATCGACATCCATGCCGAGGATCTCGAAACCGGTTATTCCGCCGTCGGCCGCGTGTTCTACCCCGACGCCCCAGAAGCTTGCCTGGTCTACATCAAGCCGCGCCTGACCGGCAGCGAACCGGCCGACCTGCTCAACTACAAATGCACCCACCCCGGATTTCCGCACGAATCGACGGCCGACCAGTGGTTCGACGAATCGCAGTTCGAGAGTTACCGCAAGCTCGGGCACCACATCGGCAAGGCGGTGTTCGATGCGGCGCTCATCGAGGCGACCCAACGGCAGGACATGGCTGGCGACCGGGGGCCGGTCCTGCCGTGGCTGTGCGAGATCCTGCGCGAACGACGCGATGAGACCGCTTGAAAGCCCCCCATCCTTGACTAAGGTTCAGGGCAATCCGTCCTGACGACAGGAGAGCACCATGAAGACATCGATCTGGCTGGGATTCTTCAGTGCCACCGCCTTCGCCTTGCTGGCCTGGCTGGGCCACCCGCCCGACGTCGCGCGTGCCACCCCGGCACCGGCGATCGTCGCGGCACAAGCCCTCCCCGACGTTCCGACCGCCGCGCCCGACGCGGCCTCGCCCTACACCGACGCCGGTTTCCACGCAGCCGAAGCCGGCCTGTCGCCGTCGGCACGCGCCGGCCGCGAAATCTGGTTCAAGGCCACCGCCGGCAACGCACGCTTCCATACCTACACCTTCCAGCAGCGCATCACTGCGCTGATCGACTGGTTCGGCGTGCTGCGTAGCGACGCGCGCGACACCCGCTTCAAGACCTGGGGGCTGATCAACGACCCGGGCTGCTGCACGCCCGGCTCCGCCGGCTGCCCGGCGAAAAGCGTCGAAGAGACCTACGGTTTCGACTGGTGCCCAGGCGACGAGGCCCTGCTGAAGTTCGTCGGCAAGCCCGGCTACCGCGACCCGGCGTGCGATTTCAAGGACGCCGGCGCCGCCGCGAGCGACCCGGAGGGGCATCGGCAGGGACGCGAGGACAGCTGCCATCTCGCCTTCGGCACCTCGACCGGCGCGCTCGGCTTCCGCAAATTCCCCAATCCACGCTTCGACGCGGCCGCATGGAAACAGGTCAACGGCCGCCTCGGCAGCTGGGAAGGCTACAACCGCAAGCTGTCGAACGACCCCGCGCGCAGTGATTTCAAGGTACGCAAGCTGGCCGACGCCTCGATCGAACCGCCCTTCCTGATCGGCACCGCGTGCGCGTCGTGCCACGTCGCCTTCAATCCCGCCAGGCCGCCGGCGGACCCCGAACATCCCAAGTGGGAGAACCTCTCCGGACTGGTCGGCAACCAGTACATCCGCGTCTCCGAAATCCTCATTTCCGGCATGCCGCACGACGACCTCCTGTGGCAGATCTTCGCCCACGCCCGCCCCGGCACCTCCGACACCTCGGCGATCCCCAACGACCAGGTCAACAACGCCGGCACCATCAACGCGCTGATCAACACCGCGCGGCGGCCGACCTTCGCCAACGAGAAGGTCAACCGCTGGCGCAAGGTCGCAGCGTGTCCTGCGGGCGCCAAGGAAAGCCGTTGCTGGTGTGAACCCGGCAAGACCGGCAAGTGCTGGGAAAAGAGCGTGAAGACTGAAACCGTCCATCACATCCTCAAGGGCGGCGGCGACTCGATCGGCGCGCTCGGCGCGATCCAGCGCGTCTACTTCAACATCGGCTCGTGCGCCGAGCAGTGCTGGGTCAACCACCTCACCGACCTGCGCCAGCTCGATCCGCAGGCGCGCAACTTCGGCCAGACGCCGTTCGACATCGGCCAGTGCCGGCGCGACTGCCCCAACTTCCGCGCGGTGGAAGACCGCCTGCACAACATCCTCGACTTCTTCCTCACTGCGCCTGAAGGACAGGCACGCGACCTCGTCGAGGCGCGCGCCCACCAGAAGGACGGCACCTACGTCCAGGCCGACCTGGTGCGCGACCTCGAACGCGATTTCGGTCAGGGTGCGGTGGCACGCGGCCAGCAGGTGTTCGTCGCCAACTGCGCGCGCTGCCACGCCAGCGGAAAACCGCCGTTCGAGACCATCGACTTCCGCGCCATCGACGGCACCAGCGGCCTGCGCGCAGACTGGCTGGGCAACGACGTGCCCACCCCGGTCACCGAGATCGGCACCTACCGCTGCCGTTCGCTGCACTCCAACCACATGCGCGGCCACGTCTGGGAACAGTTCGCCAACGAGGACTACCACGCGCGCAAGACCGTGTCGGGCCTCCTCGAACCGCACGACGGCGGGCGCGGCTACTACCGCAACGTATCGCTCTTGAACCTGTGGGCGCACGCGCCCTTCCTGCACAACAACTCGGTCGGTCCCGAACTGTGCGGCTGGGGCGGCGACAAGACGAATCCCTACGAGCTCTACCGCTCCAGCTACGTCGACACGACGAAGCCGGGCAACCCGCCGCTGACGAAGAACAGGCAGCCGGCGTGCTGGAAATACGACCCTTCGGTCGAGGGGCGCTTCAAGCTCTACGTCGCGTCGATGCGCGACCTGCTGAATCCGTCACAGCGCATCCCCAAGGCGACCAAGGTCGATGAGGACATCGTGCTCGACATCGGTCCGCGCATCTTCGACGGCAAGGAAGAAAAACGCCTGGTCGGCTTCACCGTGCGGGTACCGGCCGGCGCCACCGCGGGCAACGTCGGCAACTTCCGCCACAAGGATTTCATCGTCGACCTGGTGCGCGCCAAGCTCAAGCCCAAAGAGCTCGAGGCACGGCTCGCCACCGTGCTGCCGCCGGACGAAGCGAAACAGTTTGCCGGAGAAATGCAGGCGATCGGCCGCGCCATCGTCTCCGACCCCGACCGCCTGGTCGAGGTGGTGAAGGACGCGCGCGCCCGCACCCCGGCGCTGTGGCAGGTCTATTCCTCGTGCAGCGCGGAAATCGAGAACGACGGCCATCGCTTCGGCGAGGACCTGTCCGACGCCGACAAGAACGCGCTAATCGCCTTCCTGGCGACCCTGTGAAGGAGATTCCCATGAACCCACGCACGCTTCTCCTCGCCGCCGCGCTCGGCCTGTCCCTCGCCGGATGCAACAAGATCGGCAACTGGTTCGGCGACACGTTTGGCAGCTGGTTCGGCGGCGAGCCCGACATCGCCTTCGCCCCCTATGGCGACGACTACGCCAGCAAGCCGGACTTCGCGCAGGTCGAATACGACCACCCCATTCCGCTGCAGGAACTCGCCAAGATCACGCCCAAATACCTCGCCGGCCTCAACCAGGAGGAGCTCGACCAGCTGTATGCGCGGCTGGGTTCGGGGCCGATCCCGGACGGGCCCTTCGATGGTGAAATCGTGTTCCCGCGCGGCAGTTCGGGCAAGCTGCGCGTGGCCGAGATCATCGGCGGGCTCAAGGGACTGGGCGTGAACTTCAAGGGCAAGCTGCTGGAGACCGCAGGCGAGACGCTGTGGAAAGGCAAGGTGTTCTACCGCGACCAGAAAGTGCTGCGCAACCGCATCCAGGACCTCGCCGTGCTGCGCCCCATCATCGGCCCCGGCGACATCCCCAGGATCGACGTCGACGGCCGCGACGCCTGGCTGCTGTTTCCCGCCAAGCTCTATTGCGGGCAGAGCCTGATCGACTCGCGCCGCGAATCGATCATCATCGACTACGCCTTCACCGACGAAATCCGCGGCTACCGCGAGAAACCCGACTTCCTCGCCGGACGCCGCGGCCTCAAGGTGCGCGACGAAATCCGCATGGTGCGTCCCGGCCTCTATCTCGGCCGCGCCTACATGGACCACGCCTTCATCCTCAACTTCGTGCTCGTCAACAAGGACGTCGACAAGGCCGGCCGCGCCGAATTCGAGACCGGCCAGATACGCGACGACTGCTGGACAGGCACGCAGAAACGGGTGCTGGCGGCACGCTAGTGCCATGGCCGGCAGAATCCACCCTGGCTGGCTCACGCTCATGTTCGCCGCCGTACTGACCCTTCCGAATCGCGCGCCCGCGCAGGACGACTTGCCGCCGGCCGGGCGCTCGCGCTTCGACCAGCTGATCGGCACCCAGCCGGTACCGTTTCCGTTTTCCCGGCTGGTCGACACGATCAAGCGCCAGATGCAGACCGACGCCGGCGGCCTGCCGCCCCTGAAGATCACGCTGATCCCCCTCGGGCGTTCACTGCAGCGCGACGCCGGCGCGCCGGATTTCTTCCGCTTTCCGCGCGTGGTCGCCGCCGCCGACGGCGACAACCGCCCCGGCCACGCGCCGCTGAAGGACCGCCTGTTCCTCGGCTACCACGAGAAGGGCGAGGTGATCGAAGTCATCAGCTACAACGACGAAGCCGGCCGCTTCGAATTCCAGGTCGTGCGCGATTACACAAAAGGCAAAACGCCGCAGGTGTACTACGCGCGGCGCAGCCTGTGCCTCGCCTGCCACCAGAACGCGGCGCCGATCTTCGCCCGTCCGCTGTGGGACGAAACCCCGGCCAATCCGACGATCGCCGCCCGCCTGAAGGACGCACGCCGCGATTTCTATCGGATCAGGCTGAGCGGCACCGATATCGCCTACTTCATCGACGCCGCGACCGACCGCGCCAACCTGTTCCCAGTGTGGCAAACGCTCTGGCAGCAGGGTTGCGGTGACGGCGAGGCAGGCGAGCGTTGCCGCATGCAGGCATTCTCTGCCGCGCTCGATTACGCGCGCCACGGCAGGCTGCCCCCGCCGGACGGCCTGCCGGAACTGGACCGCAGCTGGGCCCGGCATTGGCCGCGCGGACTGGCGATCCCCAATCCCGACCTGCCCAACCGCGACCCGCTCGCCGCCCTGCAGGACGCGGCCAACGATCCCCTGCTGCTGCGGCCGCCGCTCGAAACCTGGCAGGCAGCGGACAAGACCGCCTTCGCCGTCGGCCTGGCGGGCATGCTCGATGTTCATGCCGCGCGGCAGCTGAAACGGGCCGATCTGTCCGTGCCGCTGGAGCGATTGCGCGCACACGGCGCCTTTGCCGCCCGCCCGTTCAGCCACACCCTGCTCGACGATCTGCTGGCAGAACTCGGCACACCGCACCGGGTTCGCCCGGTCCGTCTGCCGCCCCCACGCATGGAACCCGCATCGAACGCGCGCGAAGCCGGTCCGCTCGTCGCCCCCTTCCGCACCCACTGCGCCAGCTGCCACGACACCACGCTGCCGCACCCGCCCAATTTTTTGCGCGGCAGCCCGCCCGAGGTCGAAGCCAGGCTCGACCACTGCGCGCCACGCATGTTCGTGCGCCTGAGCATGGCGGGCATTCCCGAAGCCGCGCGCAGCAAGCCGCCGATGCCGCCGGCCGCCGCACTCGCCAGCCGTGGCATCGATCCCGCCCACTGGGCCGCTTCACCCGAGCTCGCCGTGCTGAAACGCCTCGTCGCCAGCCGCCTGCGCGGCGACGACCCGGCCAGGCTGCTGCGGCAGCCCTACGCGAGCCTGCGCGCCTGCCTGCCCGACTATCGCCCTTCCACCACGCCCGTGAGACCCACCCATGCCCCAGCCTTTTGACGCCTTCCAGCCCGCCACTGCACGCTATCACGGCGACAACGCCGCTGCGCTGGCGCGCGCCGCGCGACTGGCCTACAACGCCGCGGTCGAATGCGAGGTGCTGGCCGCGAAATGGGGATTCGCGCATTGTCGACTGATCGACCGGCGTGAAACCCAGTGCCTCGTCCTGGCCAACGACCGCGCGATCGTGGTCGCCTTTCGCGGCACCGAGCCGGACAAGCTCAAGGACTGGATGAGTGACCTCGATATCCAGTTCGTCGAAGGTCCCTTCGGTTTGGTGCATTGCGGTTTCAACCTGGCGTTATCCCACGTCTGGGACGAGTTGAATGCCTGTATCACGGCATTCCAGGACAAGGGACAGTCGCTTTGGGTTACCGGGCACAGCCTGGGCGCAGCGCTCGCCACCCTCGCCGCAGCGCGCTGGCGCGAAGCGGACAGGCCCGTGCACGGGCTCTACAGCTTCGGCGGCCCGCGGGTCGGCAACCGGGCGTTCGAACGCACCTTCGACCAGGATTTCGGCGCACGCAATTTCCGCTTCGTGAACAACGCCGATCTGGTCACCCGCGTACCGCTGCGTGCCATGGGGTTTTCGCATGCCGGCACGCTGCTGTACTTCACCGACAAGGGCAGGCTGATGGCCGACCCGGGTTTCTGGGATGCATTTCTCAACCGCATGCAAGGCCGCATCGACGATCTGGGGAAAATGGGCCCGGCGGACCTCAAGCAGCATTCCATCGACCACTACGTGAAGCTGTGCGAAAAGAACCGTACGGTGAACCCCTTCTGAGGCCGCCATGACGCCCGCCCCCACCCACTCGTGCAGTGCCTGCCGCATCGGGTTGTGGGCGATCGTCCTGCTGGTTCTGCTCTTCGTGCTCGGCGCCGCGATCCGCTTCCTGCCCGACCGCCCCGTCACCTACGACGACCCGGTCGAACATTTCAAATACGGCTCGACCGGCGGCGAGCGCAACATGGGCTTCCCCTATTGGCTGTTCCAGGTGCTGCCCGAGGTCTGCCCCGAGCTGCTTCCGGGCAAGGGCTATGCGTCGCTCGGCTTCATCTTCGAGCCCGGCCGCGACCTGCCGGTCGGCATGTCGAAACGGCGCCACCTGGGCATCGACCGCGTCTTCCTCAACTGTGCCGTCTGCCATACCGCCACCGTGCGCACCGCGCCCGGTGCCAAGCCGATGCTGGTCGCCGGCATGCCGGCCAACCAGCTCGACCTGATGGGCTTCCAGAAATTCGTCCAGCAATGCGTCAACGACCGCCGCTTCACCCCTGCCCAGGTCGTGCCGCGCATCGAGGAAAAAACCGGCGGCCTCGGCCTGCTCGACAAGTGGGTGGTCTATCCGCTCGGCATCCACCTCATGCGCGACGGCGTCGCCGGACTGCTCGGCCGCCTGCGCTTCATCCACCTGCAGGCCGACTGGGGGCCGGGCCGCGTCGACACCTTCAATTCGGCAAAGGCGATCTTCGGCGTGCCGTTCGAACAGCTGCCGCCGGAGGAACTCGTCGGCGTGTCGGATTTCCCGGCGATCTGGAACCAGGCCCTGAAACAGGGCATGCAGCTGCACTGGGACGGCAACAACAGCCGCGTCGAGGAACGCAACCTGTCCGCCGCCTTCGGCACCGGCGCCACGCCGAAGCTGATCGACCACGCCGCCATCGCCCGCATCGAGGCATGGATCGCCACCGCCGCACCGCCCGCATTCGAAAAGCGCTATCCGATCGACCGCACGCTGGCCGCGCGCGGCAAACGGATCTACCAGCAGGCCTGCGCCGCCTGCCACGGCCAAAGCGGCAGCGACTTTTCCGGCGAATACGTCGGCACCGTCACACCGATCCATGAAATCGGCACCGACCGCGGCCGCCTCGATTCCTACACGCTGCAGCTCGCGCAGAACCAGGGCATGCTGTACTCGGCCGATCCGGCGCGCCGTTTCCGCCACTTCCGCAAGACATACGGCTATGCCAACGCCCCGCTCGACGGCCTCTGGCTGCGCGCACCCTATCTGCACAACGGCTCGGTGCCGACGTTGTGGGATCTGCTGCAGCCTTCGGCGCAGCGGCCGAAGCGCTTCTACCGCGGCAACGACCTGTACGACCCCAGGCATCTCGGCTTCGTCTCCGACCAGGCCGGAGAGAACGGCAAGCGCTTCTTCCCGTTCGACACCACCTTGCCCGGCAACGGCAACGCCGGCCACGAGGGCCCGGCTTACGGCACCACCCTGCCGGACGCCGACAAGTGGGCGCTGCTGGAATACCTGAAGACCTTTTAGGAGCCTGCCATGAAGACGCTTTGCCGCTGTCCGCGCTGGCTGAAAATCACCGCCCTCATCGTGCTGATCCTCGGTGCCGTGCTCGCGTTCGTCGGCTGGGACCGTTTCCTGCGCGACCACGGCGCGCAGGCGTTCGACAACCCGGACGAGCGCTTCAAGTACGGCTCCATCGGCGCGGAAAACGACGCCGGCATCCCCTACTGGATCTTCTACGTGCTGCCGCGCGTCTTCCCCGACAAGCTGCCCAAGCCCGGCATCGGCTACGCCAGCTTCGGCGTGGTGTGGGAACAGGGCCAGGAACTGCCGGTGGGATTCTCCAAGCGCCGCATCGGCTTCGACCGCGTCGCCAACACCTGCGCCGCCTGCCACGTCGCGAGCTACCGCACGCAGGCCGACGAGACGCCGACCCTGGTCGTCACCGGCCCCAACCACACGCTCGACCTCGAGGCCTTCTTTCGATTCCTGGTCGACTGCGCCAAGGATCCGCGCTTCAACGCCGACACCCTGATGGCCGAGATCAACCTCGCTGCCGACCTCGATTTCATCGACCGGATGGCCTACCGCTATCTGATCATCCCGATCACCAAGAAACGGCTGACCGAGCGCGAAAGCCAGTTCCAGTGGATCTACCGCCACGACTTCCCCGAATGGGGGCGTGGGCGCGACGACGCGATGAATCTCACCAAGTACTTCATGATCCGCTGGCCGATGGACGACAGCTTCGGCCCCACCGACATGCCGTCGGTATGGAACCTGCAGAAATACCAGCCGGAAAAAGGCCACCGCATGAACTTCGCCGGCGACTCGCACGACCCCTACTCGGTCGTCATCGATTCGGCGCTCGGCCTGATGGGCGCGGAGCCCAAGGACAAGTCAGACTTCCTCGGCCACATCGACTGGCTGGTCGACTACCTCAAGAACAAGCCGGCGCCGAAATACCCCTTCCCCATTGACGCCGGCCGCGCGGCCCGGGGCAAGGCCGTGTTCGGCGCAAACTGCGCCGCCTGCCACGCCAGCGCGCGCACCGGCACCATCGTTCCGCTTTCTGAAATCGGCACCGACCGTGGCCGCATCGACACCTGGGGCAAACAGGCGGCGATCGAGGCAAACCAGGTGGTCAGCGACATGGGCATCCAGCGCAAAGGACTGGTCGAAGCCCCGCTGACGGGTTACGTCGCGCAGTTCCTCGACGGTATCTGGCTGCGCGCGCCCTACCTGCACAACGGCTCGGTGCCGACCCTTGCCGACCTGCTCACGCCGCCCGCGCAGCGTCCGCAGACGTTCTGGCGCGGCTACGACGTCTACGACCCGGTGCGCGTCGGCTTCGTCGTGCAGGGCCAGGCGGCGGAGCGCGCAGGCACGCCCTACGACACGCGGCTGCGCGGCAACGGCAACCGGGGCCATGCCTTCGGCACCGCCCTGCCGGCGGAGGACAAGGCGGCGCTGCTGGAATACCTGAAAACCCTATGACCCGGACATCCCGCCTGCTTCGACTGCGACGCTTCGCTCACCGGGCTGCGGTCCCTGCTGCACGGCATGGGGACATCACGTTCACCTGAACCGGGAGCCGACATGAACAGCGCGAATCCCTCCTCACTCACCGGACGCCACAAGGCGATCCTGATCGGCGGCGCCCTCATCGTGCTGGCGGGGGCCGCCGCGCTGGTTCTGCTGCGCCCCGGCTCAGCCTGCCAGGGCGTATTCGAACAGACCGCGCCACGTCTCGAAGCCAACATCGAGTTGATCAAGAACAAGGGTGGCTTCGCCGTCAGCCAGGAAAAAGTGCAGGAACTGACGGACGGCGCACAAAAGATCGGCCTGCATCTGAAGACCTGCTGCAGCGTGCTGGAAGGCGGCACACTCAACCCCGAGCAGTTCCAGCAATGCGTCGAGCGTGCGTCTGCGTATGAAAAACAGATCGCCGACGTCGCCCAGCAGGTCGACGTCGCCGCAACTGCCCAGCAACAAGGGAACACTGCCGTCGTGCAACAGCAGATCAGCCGGATTTCGCAAACCCTGCACAGCGCGGCGGGCAGCGTGGCCGCCTTCGGGCAGCAGGTCGCGCAGCTTGCGCCCGCTGCCGAGGCGCGCGCCCCGGAAACTCGCGGTGAATCGGAAGCGGAGCCCAACGACACCAAGGACAGTGCCACCGCGTTGCGCATCAACGCGCGCGTCAACGGCGAAATCGCGCGCACCGACGACAACGATCACTACAAATTCAGCC
Organism: Pseudomonadota bacterium; assembly: GCA_021811235.1. Classification (GTDB taxonomy): domain Bacteria; phylum Pseudomonadota; class Gammaproteobacteria; order Burkholderiales; family Thiobacillaceae; genus Thiobacillus. Next base: position 75,973 of record JAJZPG010000013.1, read on the forward strand.
CGGGCAGGCTGGTGCGCGACCGCGTCATCGCCAGACTGGAAAACCGCTCCGAGACCCTGCGTCCTTACCTTATGCTGTTCGGCCAGGACAAGGCGCAATTGCAGGAGGCCTACAACGGCACCCCGGGCGCCGATACCGAACTCGCCTTCACCGCCGAGCCCGGCCGGCAATACTTCCTCAGGGTCAATCCCTACGGCACCACCGGAGCCTACACCCTCAGCGTCACCCCGCAGAACGCGCATGACCGCTTCGAGCCCAACGACGACCCGACGCGCCACGCCCCCACGCCGATCACGCCAGGCAGGAGCGTCGACGCCAACATCCTGGATACGCAGGACGATGACTGGTATGTGCTCAAGGCCGCGCCCGGCAGCAGGGTTCGGCTGCAACTCGAAAACCGTTCGGCCACGCTGCGTCCGAGCGTCATCGTCTACAACGCCCAGCGTTCCAGCCTGCATAACCCTTACGACGGCACACCCGGCGCTTCGCTCGATTTCAGTTTCGACAGCACGCCCGGTGCGACCTATTTTTTCAAGGTGACGCCCTACGGCACCCAGGGCGATTACCGGTTGACGTTGAACTGATCCCTTATCCAAAGGAACGCCTCATGGCCAAGAAAACCGCACCTGCACGCACGACCGATCGACCACTCAAAACCAGCTCCGAAAAAGCCACCGGCCAGCGGCTCGACGCCTTCCCGGACCGCATCGACCTGCGCGACTGGTTCTACCAGCCTGCGCTGATCGCGCTGCCGGATTCGCTGGTGAGCTGTCCGCTCATCCGGCCCGCGATGGTGCTCGACCAGGGACGCGAAGGCGCCTGCACCGGCTTCGCGCTGGCTGCGGTGGTGAACTTCCTGCGCGCCAAACGCAAGCAGACCGCCCTCGTCAGTCCGCGCATGCTGTACGAACTGGCGCGGCGCTACGACGAATGGCCGGGCGAGGCCTACGAGGGCTCTTCCGCGCGCGGCGCGATCAAGGCCTGGGCCAAGCACGGCGTGTGTCTGCGCTCGGCCTGGCAAGACGGCCAGCACGGCCTGACGCACATGAGCGACGCCGTCATCCGGCAGGCGATGGCGACGCCGGGCGGCGCCTACTACCGCATCCGCCCGTACAACGTGCGCGACATGCACACCGCGCTCAACGAGACCGGCATTCTCTACGCCACGCTGATGGTGCACTCGGGCTGGGCCGCTCCGGGTGCCGGCAAGGGCGACAAACCGGTGCCGGCCAGCTATGTGCATCGTGGGCGCAAGGCCACGCTCAAGCTGCCGGTCATCAAGCGCAGCGGCAGCGCCGACGGCGGCCACGCCATCGCCATCGTCGGCTACACCCCGCAGGGATTCGTCATCCAGAATTCGTGGGGGCCGGGCTGGGGCGCCGGCGGCTTTGCGCTGCTGCCCTACGAAGACTTCCTGATGCACGCCACCGACGTCTGGGTGGCGCAACTCGGCGTACCGCTGGCGATGGACTTGTGGGCGACCGACAAGTCGATCGACACCGCCGGCATCCAGCGCGCCAGCCGCACCATCCCGCTGGCCGACATCCGCCCCTACGTCATCGACGTCGCCAACAACGGCGAGCTGTCCGACTCCGGCGAATACTGGACCACCGAGCCCGACATCGAACGCCTGTTCTGCGAAACCATCCCCGCCAAGACGCGCGGCTGGAAGAAACGCCGCATCCTGCTCTACCTGCACGGCGGGCTCAACTCCGAATCGGCCTCGGCCAAGCGCATCGTCGCCATGCGCGACGTCATGCTCGACAACGAGATCTATCCCCTGCACATCATGTGGGAGAGCGATTTCCTGTCCAGCGTCGCCGGGCTGTTCAAGGACCTGTTCACCGAGGCCGACAAGCTCGCCGGCGGCGGCTTCCTGGAAAACCTCACCGAAGCCAAGGACCGCGTGCTCGAACTCACGCTCGCCCGCGCCGGATTCCGGCTGTGGGGCGAGATGAAGGAAAACGCGCAACTCGCTTCCGCCCACCCCCACAACAAGGGCGCCATCCAGCTCGTCGCGCAATACGTCGAGATGGCCAAGAAGAAACTCGCCAGCCACGACAAGGCCGGCTGGGAGCTGCACATCGTCGGCCATTCGGCGGGCAGCATCTTCGCCGCCCACGCCCTGCCGCTGCTGGCGAGCCTGGGCATTCCGTTGAAGAGCGTGCAGTTCCTCGCCCCCGCCATCCGCATCGACACCTTCAAGAATCTCCTGCTGCCCAGCCTGGAAGCGGGACACACCCCGCTGCCCAGCCTCTACCTCCTGTCCGACAAGCTGGAACGCGGCGACAGCGTCGGCCCCTACGCCAAATCGCTGCTGTATCTGGTCTCCAACGCCTTCGAGGGGACGCGCGAGGTACCGATCCTGGGCATGAAGGCCTGCCTCGACGCCGACGCCGAGCTTGCCCGGCTGTTCGGCAAGGCGGTCGACGGCCGGCCGGCGCTGGTGGTGTCCGAGGGCATCCCCATCGCCCCCGCCGGGGAAGCCGCCGCCCTCGCCAAGGGCGCCTCGGTCAGCCACAGCCATGGCGGCTTCGACAACGATTGCGCGACGATGAACTCGGTACTCACCCGCGTGCTCGACGGCGCGCCGAGACGCCTGTTCACGCAGCGCGACCTGCATTACTGAGCGCCGCCGGGAGCCCCCCATGCCTGCCGACTTTTCCGCCCTGCTCGACTCGCTGCTGGTGCTCGCCGGCCTGGTGCTGGTGGTCACCGGGCTGGTGATGTTCATCCGCAGCAAGACCAGCACGCAGGCGTCGTCGGTCGAGGCCTTCGGCATCAAGCTCAACGTCACCCATCCCTCGTTGATCCTGGTGCTGGCCGGCGTGGGCCTGATGCTGGCGCCGCGCCTGCTGCCGGGATTGCCGGGCGGGGAGACCGAGGAGCCGAATCCCGCTGCCGTCGCCACCGCCCCGCAGCCGGAAGCCGGATCCACGGCCCCGGCCCAATCCGCCGCCTCGCCTCCTGCCGACCTCCCGACGCCGCCTCCGACGGCTGCGGCAGCCGCGCCTGCACCCGCTCCGGCTGCTGCGCCTACGCCCGCAGCCGTCCCCGCAAAGCGGCCCCCCCTGGCAGTCGCCCAGGCCACGCGTCCCGTCATCACGGCCCAATCCAAGCCCAAGCGGCCCGTCCAGGCCCCGACGCCGAAAAAAACCGCCGCCCCGGCTGCACCGCCCCCTGCCGCGGTCGCGGCGACTGCGACGGACACAACCGCGCCCGCCCCGCCCGCGCGGCCGACGCTCGCCTACGCCGCGCTCGGCCTGCCGATCAGCCGCAGCTTCTGGAGCGGCGAGACGCGCGCCAGCTACACGTCGCGCATGCAGGGCGCCGTGCAGCAGGCTGGGCGCGACGTACTGCGCATGGACACACGCGGACTGGATCTTGGACAGAAGGAATTCGACGCCTGGTGGAACGAATCGAACCAGCGGCCGAAGAGCCGCGAACTGTGCGCGGCCCGGCCTGCGCCGGCTGCCCTTTTGTCGGCACGGGTCGAGACGCCGACGACGGTCTCCACGGTCGAAAGTGCCTACTGGCCGGAACTCAAGCTGAGGCTGTACGTCTGCGCCACCCAGCGCATCCACCGCCAGCAGAAATCCCTGGCGCCGCAGATCGACGACGCCTGGCCGTTCTCGGTCGAACTCAACAACGAAA
>JAJZPG010000014.1 GCA_021811235.1 Pseudomonadota bacterium
CCCAGATTTTCAGGAAGCAGTAAGTTGTTGACGGGTCACACCGTCGTCCAGGTCCCCATCGTCTAGAGGCCTAGGACACCGCCCTTTCACGGCGATAACCGGGGTTCGAATCCCCGTGGGGACGCCACCTCCCGTTTCGGGTCGTGGGACACTGCAAAACCAGCTGGAAAGAAAAAAGCGGCCCAAGGCCGCTATTTTTTTGCCTGCGTGGCGTGCAACGCGCCCAGACTGGCGCCCCGAAGACGAATCGAACGTCCGACCTACCCCTTAGGAGGGGGTTGCTCTATCCACTGAGCTACCGGGGCGTGGCGCGCATTCTACCGAATCCAGCCTGGATTACCGAGCGCGCATGCACTCTCGATATGCAGGCCGGCTATGATGCGAATCAGGAGAGGACATGCTGAAACTGATACTGGGTGGAGTGGCGGCTTTGCTGCTCGCGGCGAGCGCGCTTCTGTGGATGCTGAGGCCTGGCACGCAGCGGGCCGAAGGCAGCATCGCGCCCGATTTCGCCCTGCAGGACCAGAACGGCCAGACCCACCGCCTCGGCGATTACGCAGGACGCTGGCTGGTGCTGTATTTCTACCCGCGCGACGATACCCCGCACTGCACCCGGGAGGCATGCCGGTTTCGCGACGACATCGGAACCTTGGGCGCCCTCGACGCGGCCGTGATCGGCGTCAGCACCGACAGCCCCCGCTCGCACGCGGATTTCGCCCGCAAACACGGGCTGCCTTTCCCCCTGCTGTCCGACCCGGCCGGACGCACGGCGGCCGCCTACGACAGCCTGCTCGATCTGGGGATCCTGCGCATCGCCCGCCGCCGCACCTTCATCATCGCACCCGACGGGCGCATCGCGGCGCGTTTCGACCGGGTCGATCCTGCGCACCACGCCGAAGAAGTTCTGCGCGTGCTGGGCCAGCTGCAGCACGCCCGGGGCACCCCCCCCTCCCAACCGGACGGCCATGCCTGAACATCCTCGACCGGCAGAGCGCACGCCCACGCCACGGGGAGTTTTCCTCATCACGGGCACGGCCTTCGTCGCCCTGATCGCCCTGATCTGCGGCCTGCTGCTGAACAGCCTGCTGCAGCTGCAGGCGCTGGGCACCCAACTGCAGATCGTGGTCGGGCATCACAACCGCAAGATCGACCTCATCACGGAGACCCAGGTGGCCGCGCATATCCGCACCGACCGCCTGTTCCGCATGGCGCTGGCCGACGACCCCTTCGAACGCGACGCCCATTACCTGGAGTTCAACCGCGCCGGTTTCCTGGTGGGAAGCGGGCGCAGAGCGCTGCGCGAACTCGGCCTGACCGCCGCAGAACAGCGCAACTTCGACGCCCAGACCCGGCTGGTCAACGAGATCCAGGCGATCCAGGAACAGGTGATCGATCTGCTCAATACCGATCGGAGGCCGGAGGCGCGCCAGTTGCTGACGCTGCAGGTCATCCCCATCCAGGAAAGCTTCAATCGCCAGCTGGCCGACATGCGCGTGGCCTATCAGCGCGCCAACCTGGTTGCCCAGCGCGAAGCGCAACAGACCTACCAGCGGGCTTTCTTTCTCACCCTGCTTTTCGGCATCGCGGCGATCGTGCTGGCCTTGCTGATCGCCTGGCATACGCTCCACAAGATCAGGCTGAAGTCGCTGCAGATACGCGAACAGATGGCGGAACTGGAACGCTCCCGCGCGGCACTGCAAGAAGAGGCCACGCACGATCCGCTGACCGGCCTGGCCAACCGGCGGCTGTTCTACGACCGGCTGCAGCGGGCGATCCTGCATGCGCACCGCTACGGCGGCAAGGTGGGCATCCTGTACGTCGACCTGGACCGATTCAAGGAGATCAACGACCAGCACGGGCACCACGTGGGCGACGCCGTCCTGACCGAAGTGGCCAGACGCCTCACGTCCAGCACGCGCGACTCCGATTCGGTCGCCCGCCTGGGCGGCGACGAGTTCGCCGTGCTGCTCGACGGCGTGCAGGGGCGGGACGACTTTCTTGCGGCCGCCCGCAAGATCGAACTCGCGCTGAACGCCGACACGCCTTTCTACGGGCTCGAAGTGGAAATCGCCGCCAGCATCGGCCAGGCGCTCTACCCCGAGGACGGCCGCGACGAAGACGCCCTGATCCGCGCGGCCGACGCCGCCATGTACCGGGTCAAGTCGGGCTGCGAGTCGGAACGCCAGAGCCGCCTGCCGTTCCAGTGAACCGGCTCAGTGCGTCTTGAGACGGGCCATGGCGCGCTCGCGCCGCGCCTTGGCACTCCAGATCCACACGTACTGCACGCCGGATGTGACGGCGATGGCGAACACGGCCACGAACAGCGGTTGCAGCCAGTCCTCCAGGATCAGCCATTCGGCCAGCACGCCCAGCACCAGCGCCAGCAAGGTGAACTCGGCAAACATGTGCGTCTTGCCGAGCCAGGTGGGATGGATCTCCAGATGGCCGGCCAGGCCGCGATAGCTCAACGCCCCCAGCACGATGACGGTGTCGCGCAGCAGGATCGCCAGCGTCACCCACATCGGGATCGCCTGCTCAAGCGTCAGCATCACCAGCGTCACTATGCCCAGCGCCTTGTCGGCAACGGTGTCGAGCGCCGCACCCAACGCGGTCATCTGCTTGAGCCAGCGGGCGAGGAAGCCGTCGATGCCGTCGGACACGGCAGCGGCGAGAAACAGCGCGCACGCCGCCTCCCAGTGCTGGCGCAGGATCAGCCATCCCACCACCGGCACCGCAGCCAGGCGCAGCAGGGAAATGACGTTCGGCAGGTTGAACACGCGCGCGCTCATGCTTGCAGACTACTCAAGCCAGGGGCTGTCTGGCAAGCTCGTCCCACAGCTTGTCGAGCCGCTTCACCGACACCGGATACGGCGTCTTCAGCTCCTGCGCGAACAACGAAATGCGCAGTTCCTCCAGCTGCCAGCGGAATTCCTCCAGCGCCGCGGGCACGGCGCCCTTCACCTGCGCGCGCCGTACCTGGTACTTGTTCTGCAGCGTCAACACCCCGGCCATGCCGCGGGCGTCGCGCTGCTCGGCGGCGGGCAGTTTCTCCAGCCGCTTGAGGATGCCCCGCAGATAGCGTGGCAGGTCCTTCAGGTGCGCCCACGGCGTGGCCGTGATGAAGTCGGCCGGCACCAGTGCTGCAAGGTGCGCGTGCTCGTCGCGCATCACCGCGGTGAACTGCGGCTTGGCGGCAAGGCGGGCCGCGACCTGCGCGTGCAGGTCGAGAATCTCAGCGACGTCGCGCAGCAGCGCCTGCTTCACCACGGAAATTCTCGGCTTGGCGCGTTCCTTCTGCTTGCCGAAGGTCCTGGCGTCGCGCGGGGTGTCGTCGTCCCCGAGCAGCGCGCGCGTGGCGATCGCATTGATGAGCGCGGCGCGCAGCTGCTCGGCGCTGCCGAACACACGGAATTTCAGCGCCAGCGCCGTCTCGCGCGCGAGATCCTTGTCGAGCTGCTTGAACTGGGCGGCGAGCGCCAGGCGCAGCAGCCGCACCACGCCGCGCCGGGTCTCGTCCTCTGCCACATCGGCCGCGTCGAGCAGGCGCAGGTCGACGGTCTCGCCGTTGTCGACCAGCGCCGGATAACCGATCAGCTCGCGCCCGCCGCGCTTGAATTTCACCTGTTCGGGCAGATCGCCGACATTCCATTCGACGAGTCCCGTGCGCTCGAACTCGCTGTCCTGCGCCCCGCCGCCATAGGTGATGCGCGCCGCGCCGCCCAGCTGCTGGCGCAGCGCGACGAGATCGCGGCCGCTGGCGAGCTCCTGGCCGCTGTCGTCGATCACGCTGAGGTTCATCTTCAGGTGCGCCGGCAGCTCGCCCTTCCACTCGTCGGGGTGGACGTCGGCACCGGTCTTCCTGCGGATGAAGGCGGCCAGCGCCTCGGTCAGCACCGCCTCCCCTGGCTTCGCCACCGAAAGAAAGGCCGTCACCGTATCGGGCAGCGGGATCAAGGGGCGGCGCTTGTCCTTGGGCAGGCATTTCAGGAGCGCGGTGAGCTTCTCGCGGATCAGGCCGGGCACCAGCCAGTCGACCTGCGCGGCTTCGATGCGGTTGAGCAGGTACAGCGGCAGCTTGAGCGTCACGCCGTCGAGCGCATGCCCGGGCTCGAAGCGGTACTTCAGCCTGCACGCGACGCCGTCGACCGTCATCGTCTCGGGGAACAGCGTGTGATCGGCGCCGAGCCCCTCGCCGAAGATGTCCTCGCGTCGCAGGAACAGGATCTTCGGATCGGCTTGCTCGGCGTCCGCGCGCCATTGCTCGAACGCCGCGCCGTTGTGCAGGCCAGCCGGGATACGCGCGTCGAACACGCGGAAGATGCGCTCCTCGTCCAGCCACACGCCGGACTTGCGCGCCTTGTGCTCGAGCTCCTCGATCTCCCTGATCAGCGCGCGGTTGTGCGCGTGCCATTTCGCCTGCGTGTCGTACTCGCCCACCACCAGCGCGCCGCGGATGAAGAGCTCGCGCGACAGCACGGGATCGATGGGCCCGTAATGGATCTTGCGCCGCGGCACCAGGGTGATGCCGTACAGGCTCACCCGCTCGAACGCCACCACGCGCGCGCCGTCCTTCTCCCAGTGCGGCTCGATATACATGCGCGTCAGCAGATGGCGCCCCGCCGCCTCGATCCATTCGGGGCGCACCTCGGCGACGGTGCGCGCGAGCAGGCGTCCGGTATCGGTGAGTTCGGCGGCCATGATCCACTTGGGCCCTTTCTTCGCCAGCGCCGAGCCGGGATGGATCGACAGCTTGATGCCGCGCGCGCCCTGGTAATTGCCCTCGCCCGGCTTGGGCCGTCCTTTCGCGTCGTCCGACTTGAAGCCGATGTTGCCGAGCAACCCGGTCAGCAGTGCCTGGTGGATGGCATCGTAGCCGGCGTCCTTGTCGTTCTCGCGCAGCCCGAGTTCGGCGACCTGCGCGTGCAGCTGCCCGTGGATATCGCGCCATTCGCGCATCCGCCGCGGCGACAGAAAGTGATCCTGCAACAGCGTCTGCAGCTGGCGGTTGGTCTTCTTGTGCTGCACCTGTTCCTCGTACCAGCGCCACAGCTTGAGCCAGCCCATGAAGTCGGAACGCTCATCTGAAAACAATTTGTGCTTCTCGTCAGCCGCCTGCGCGCGTTCCATCGGGCGGTCGCGCGGGTCCTGCACCGACAGCGCGCTGGCGATGATCAGCACCTCGCGCACGCAGCGCTGCTGCTCGGCCGCCAGCAGCATGCGGGCGATGCGCGGGTCGAGCGGCAGCTTGGAGAGCTTGCTGCCGATCTTCGTCAGCTGCCCCGCGTCGTCGAGCGCGTGGAGTTCCGCCAGCAGCTGGTAGCCGTCGGTGACGAGCCGCGGGCTCGGCGGATCGATGAAGGGAAAGCTGACGACGTCGCCGAGGCCGAGCGACTTCATGCGCAGGATGACGCCAGCGAGCGAGGAGCGCAGCAGTTCGGGGTCGGTGAAGCGCGGCCGGTTGGCGAAGTCGGCCTCGTCGTAGAGGCGGATGCACACGCCGTCGGCCACCCGCCCGCAGCGCCCGGCACGCTGGTTGGCCGACGCCTGCGACACCTTCTCGATCAGCAGCTGCTCGACCTTGTTGCGTGCCGAATAACGCTTCACCCGCGCGGTGCCGGGGTCGATCACGTAGCGGATGCCCGGCACGGTGAGCGAGGTCTCGGCGACGTTGGTGGCGAGCACGATGCGCCGCAGCGCGCTGGTCGGCTTGAAGATCGCGTCCTGCTCGGCCACCGACAGGCGGGAGAACAGCGGCAGGATCTCGGTGCCGGGCGGATGGTGCTTCCTGAGCGCCTCGGCGGTGTCGCGGATCTCGCGCTCGCCCGGCAGGAACACCAGGATGTCGCCGGGGCCGAGCCGCGCCAGTTCGTCGGTGGCGTCGAGGATGGCCTCCGTCAAATCGCTCTGGGCATCACGTTTGCTCCCTCTCCCGCTGGCGGGAGAGGCTTGGGAAGAAGGCCTGCCGCCGCGAGCAGCTTTTCCCTCTCCCCCTCCCCCGCTTGCGGGGGAGGGGAGGTCCTCCTGCTCACTGCGTTCAATGGGCCGCCAGCGGATTTCCACCGGATAGGTGCGGCCCGACACCTCGATCACCGGCGCGTCGTTGAAGTGCTTCGAGAAACGCTCGGCGTCGATGGTGGCCGAGGTGATGACCACGCGCAGATCGCTGCGCTTTTCCACCAGCGTCTTCAGGTAGCCGAGCAGGAAATCGATGTTGAGGCTGCGCTCGTGCGCCTCGTCGATGATGATCGTGTCGTAGCGCGACAGCAGCGGGTCGCCCTGGCTTTCGGCGAGCAGGATGCCGTCGGTCATCACCTTGATCGCGGTGTCTTCGCGCACGGTGTCGGTGAAGCGCACCTTGTAGCCGACCAGGCCGCCGAGTTCGCCGCCCAGTTCCTGCGCGATGCGCGCCGCCACCGAGCGCGCGGCGATGCGGCGCGGCTGGGTGCAGCCGATCAGCTTGCCGGGACGAACGCCTACCTCCAGGCACATCTTGGGAATCTGCGTGGTCTTGCCGGAACCGGTCTCGCCGCACAGGATCAGCACGCGGTTCTTTTGCAGCGCGGCAAGGATGTCCTCGCGGCGCGCGGAAACCGGCAGGTCGGGATAATGGATAGGCAAAAGAGTATTCACAATTCAAAAAAGACCCTCCACGCAGGACACGAAGAAGGCGATCGATCCGCTCGGCGGCTGCCTGCACCGGTTTGCTTCGTGTTTATTCGTGTCCTTCGCGGGAAAGAAAGGTTTACTTGTTCTGGATATACCGGGCGTCGTCGAAGGTTTCCAGCCAGGCCGGACGGTACACCGCCATCACGGTGATCGCCATGCCGGTCGAGAAGGCCTCGGCCCAGCTGATCAGCAGCGTGGCGTACGGCGTGTAGTAAGCCAGCAGGTAATCGATCGAATACGCGCCGGCCAGCGCCATCACCGCGGTGGTGACCAGGCCGATCGTTGCCACCGACAGCGCAGCACCGAAAAAACCGTTGCCCAGCACGTAGATGAAGAAATGGTTCGGCAACCGGCGGTCGAGCAGGCGGAACACGGCCCAGCTTACCGCCGCCGGCAGCGCCGCCATCAGCAGCGCGTCGACGCCCAGCGAGGTCCAGCTGCTGCGGCCGAAGGCCGCGTTCGCCAGCAGCACCAGCACGCCGGCGAAGCTGGCGCGCCAGAAGCCGAACATCAGCGTCAGCGCGGCGATGCCGTAGAGATGGAACGCCAGGCCCGGCTTCACGCCGGTGCGGATCTGCCACAGCGCCAGCACGGCGACGGTGGCGCCGAGGAACAGGTTCAGGCGCACCGGTTCCAGCAGGCGCCGCCAGTCGCCCGACCGCATCCAGCGCCAGGCAAGGAAGGCGAGTCCCAGCCAGCCGGCAAGATGAAATGATTCGGGCAGGACAAGCGCGGTAAAATTCATGGGCCGATTTTACGCGATGCGCCGCCCCCTTACTTCTTCGAGCCCTGCCATGCCCGTCACGCCCCATACCCCGCTCAGCGACGCCGACATCGATGCGCTGGCCGACCTGGTCGATCTCATCGACGAGCGCACCGACGTGCCGGTCTCGCTCGAAGGTCTCGACGGCTTTCTCCTGGCGCTCGCCTGCAGCCCGCGCGCCATCCCGCCTGGAGAATTCTTCCCGGTGCTGCTCGAACGCGCCGACGGCGTCGACGCCGTATTCGAGGACGCAGCCGACGCGGCCCGCTTTCTCGCCCTGTTCGAGCGCCGCCGCAACGAAATCGCCCGGGCGCTCGCGGCCCCCATCGAGAACCTCGCCGACCCGCGCGCCCTGTCGCCGCTGATCATGGACTGGCAGGGCCTGCTGGCCGAGCTGCCGCCGGCCGAGGCGAAACAGCTGAAGACGGCCGGCATCCCGCCCTACGCCCAGCTGTGGGCCGGCGGCTTCCTGCTGGCGGTGGAACACTGGGAAAACGACTGGAACCTGCCCGCGGGCAGCAAGGACGAAGCCTACGTCGACGAGATGCTCGATCCTTTTTATATCCTGGCCGCCCCGCTCGACGAGCTCAGCCCGGAAGAACGCAACACCCGCCGCGAGGATCACGTCGCCCTCGCCCTCTGGGGCGCCTACGAGCTGCGCGAATTCTGGCTCGACCGCGGCCAGGGCGTGCGCAACTGAATATTCTGAATATTTTGTAACGTGATTCTTGTAAGCTGTAGCCGATGAAACTCGTTCTCTTCGACCTCGACAACACCCTGCTCGCCGGTGACTCCGACTACGAATGGGGGCAGTTCCTCATCGCCAAGGGCGCGGTCGACGGGGCCCACTACGAAGCCAAGAACAAGGCGTTCTACGAGGACTACAAGGCCGGCCGGCTCGACATCTACGCCTTCCTCGCCTTCGCGCTGCGCCCGCTCGCCACCCACGCGCGCGCGCAGCTCGACGCCTGGCGCACCGAATACGTCGCCACCCGCATCAGGCCGATGATCAACCAGGCGGCGCGCGACCTGGTCAACAAACACCTCGACACCGCCGACCTCGTCGCCGTCATCACCGCCACCAACAGCTTCGTCACCGGGCCGATCGCCAGGGAATTCGGCATTCCGCACCTGATCGCCACCGACCCCGAGGAAATCGACGGCCATTTCACCGGCGAGGTTGCCGGCACGCCCTGCTTCCGCGAAGGTAAGGTCGTCCGCCTCGAGCACTTCCTCGAGGCCCACGGCACCCGGCTCGACTGCCTCGACACCAGCTGGTTCTACAGCGACTCGCACAACGACCTGCCGCTGCTGGAAAAAGTCCGCCACCCCGTTGCCGTCGACCCCGACCCCACGCTGCGCGCCCACGCCGAGGGCAAGGGCTGGCCCGTCATCTCGCTGCGCCATCCATCATGATGAAGGCGACCTTTCCGGATCGGTCGCCCCTGTCCGCTCCCACCACGCTTGCCGAAAGCGTCATCCAGCAGCGTGAAGCGCTGGCCAATCTCCTGCGCGAACCGCTGGCGCTGGCCGCACAGGCATGCAGCCGGTCTTGGCCCAGTCGCGCCGGCCTCAACGCCGCGCTGACGCATGCGCTGGCCGGCCTGCCGGCCTGCAAGTACCTGTATGCGCTGGATACGCGGGCGATCCAGCTGTCGGACAACGTCAGCCACCAGGGCCTGATCGAGATCGACTACGGGCGCGACCGCTCCGACCGCCCCTACATGCGCGAGGCGGTGCCGAACCAGGGTTTCCTGCTGTCGCAGGCCTACATCAGCCTGCGCATGAAGCGGCCGTCGCTCACCGCGATCCAGATCGTGCGCGACGACGACGGCCGCGTGCTCGGTTTCGTCGGCGCCGACTTCGACCTGCGCGACCTGCCGATCACCGGCAAGCTGTACGACGAACCGACCTATTGGCGGCAGATCAAGGGCGACCCGGCGATCCGCGGCGCGGTGTTCCACCAGACGCGCAGCGACAGCCAGATGGACCTCAACATCGACACCGTGCTCGGCGTGATGGAGGAACTGATGACCGATCGCGGAATCTTCCACGGCAAGCTGCACTTTTCCAGCAGCCGCGCAACCATCTGGCTGGTCGACGACCCGTATTACTACCGGCTGCTCGACATCGACGCGCTGACCGACCCCGACACCTGCCTCACCTACCCCCGCCGCCCCTACCCGAACACAGCCGCGGTGCCGAAGGACAAGATCCGTCCGGTGCTGGACAGCCTGCGCGCGCTGCGCTTCATGGACGAGACCTTCTATCTGCGCGCCGGCTCGCTCAACATCTTCAACGGCATGGTCGGCCTCACCTTCTCGTGCGACGGCTCGCACTACCTGCCGTGGGACGAGTTTCTCTCCAAGGGCTACGATTTCTGGGCCCCCGTCAATCTGGGCGGGCAAAGCTGCCCGGTCTGACCGCACGCCGCCCCGCGCTCCGCGGGGAACGCCCATAAAAGAACCCCGCCACGCCGGCGGGGTGACGCGTGCCCGTCCGGGTTCAGCCGCGGGGTGTGCGCCGGGCCCTCAGGCGCAAACCGACCAAGCCCAGGCCCACAAGCAGCATCGCCCACTCGCCCGGTTCCGGAACGGAGGCCACCGCCAGCGTATCGCCCTGCGCAAGCGTGAGGTCGAAGGTGGCCGTGTTGTAGAAATCCGAGGTGCCGCTGTTGCCGCCCGCGCCGGTCAGAAGTAGCGCGCCGATATAGAAGGGCGTGTCGTAGGTGAAGCCGAAGCTGCCGGTGAAGCTCAGGTCGATCGTCTTGTCGGTGGTCACCGGGACGGGGAGGCCGTTCACATACGTGATCTCGGGCACGCTATCGATATGGCTGGCCAGCACCTGGGCGCCGTTCTGCCCGCCATAGATGGCGAGCTGGTCGGCCAGCCATGCCTCGGCATTGCCGGCGCTCAGCGTGGTGAAGTCGATGTCGAAGCTGGCCGGCAAGGTCGTCGAAATCGCCAGCACATAGCCCACGCCCGCGCTTGCAAGGCCGGAGGCGGAAAGGTAGCCGTCGAGCGCCGCGGAGAAGCTTGCGCTGCCGGCACCGGTCCCGCCGCTGATGGTGTAGCGGTCCCACCACAGGCTGCCGGCATAGGCGAGGGTATTGGACGTCGTGCCGCTGGTGGCCTGGTTGATGCCGTAGTCGGTCACCGCACCGGCCGAGTAGCCGGTTCCGCTCACGCTGACCGGGGAATTGTCGTAGGCCCATTGGGTGGTGGCATTCCACGCCCCCGCTGCGGATATCAGCCCATAGTCGGGAAGTGCGGCCGCAGCCGAAGACGCCTGGAAAACCAGTATGCCGGCCAGCACCGCACCGGCTACGCCGGGATGTGACGTTTTCATCGTTTCTCCTCCTGTATTTTTATCGTGCAGCGCACGGGGCGAATTGGAGCAAAAAACAGTCCGAATTCTTAGCCGATTGTTTATAAATGGTATTTATGCACCACGTCAACAGGATTCAATAATTTTGCAAAGAAATCCGACGCAGCGCCTGGCCGATTCCGGTTTGCCATGCCGGCACGTCAAAAAATCCGGCGCGTCCGTTCAACGACGGGCGGCCTCTGCAACCGCCTCTCCCAGGCGCGCCCTGCGAGCGGATCGGACAAACCGCTCATGCGCCCAGGGTTGAACCGACGGCCCCCGGCGGCGGATAATGCTGCATTGCGTCGGGCTGCTGCTTTGGAAACCTACCTCCTCATCCTCATTTCCACGGTGTTCGTCAACAACATCGTGATGGCCAAGATCCTCGGGCTGTGCCCCTTCATGGGCGTATCGAAAAAGCTGGAAACGGCGATCGGCATGGGACTGGCGACGACCTTCGTGCTGACGCTGGCCTCGGGTGCGAGCTACCTCATCAACGAATACCTGCTCGGCACCGAGCTGTTCTACCTGCGCACGCTGTCGTTCATCGTGGTGATCGCCGGGATCGTGCAGTTCACCGAGATGTTCATCCACAAGACCAGCCCGGTGCTGTACCAGGTGTTGGGCATCTACCTGCCGCTCATCACGACCAACTGCGCGGTGCTGGGGATTCCGCTGCTCAACGTGCAGGCGCAGCACGGTTTCGTCGAGTCGCTGTTCTTCGGCGCCGGCGGCGCGATCGGCTTCACCCTGGTGCTGATCCTGTTCGCCGGCATCCGCGAGCGCCTCGACACCTGCGACGTGCCCGCCCCATTCAAGGGCACCAGCATCGCGATGGTCACCGCCGGCCTGATGTCGCTCGCCTTCATGGGCTTCTCCGGGCTGGTGAAATAATGCTCACCGCGATCGGCGTGATGGTCGCCATCGCGGTCGTGACCGGCCTCGTGCTCGGCTGGTCGGCGATCCGCTTCAAGGTCGAAGGCAACCCGCTGGCGGAAAAGATCGACGCCATCCTGCCGCAGACGCAATGCGGCCAGTGTGGCTTCCCTGGCTGCAAGCCCTACGCCGAGGCGATCGCCAAGGGCGAGGCCGACATCAACCAGTGCCCGCCCGGCGGCGAGGAAGGCGTGAAGAAACTCGCTGAACTGCTGGGCGTGGAGCCCAAGCCGCTCGACGAGGCCCACGGCACGCCCAAGCCCAAATCGGTCGCCTTCATCGACGAAAACACCTGCATCGGCTGCACCCTGTGCATCCAGGCCTGCCCGGTCGACGCGATTTCAGGCGCAGCCAAGCAGATGCACACCATCATCGCCGCCGAATGCACCGGCTGCGAACTGTGCCTGCCGCCGTGCCCGGTCGATTGCATCACCATGGTGCCGATCGCCGAAGACCTGCCGCACTGGAAATGGAAGCATCCGGTGGTGATGCTGAAGCAGGTCGAGGAGGAGCACGCATGAGCCGCGAACTCTTCAAGTTCAAGGGCGGCGTGCACCCGCCCGGGCACAAGTCCGAATCGAATTCGCGCCCGATCCATGCCGCGCCGTTGCCGAAGAAGCTGGTCATCCCGCTGCGCCAGCACATCGGCAACCCGGCCAAGCCGGTGGTCGAGGTCGGCGAGCGGGTGAAGAAGGGCCAGCTGATCGGCGAAGCCGACGGCTACATCTCCTGCGCGGTCCACGCGTCGAGTTCGGGCACGGTCACCGCCATCGACATGCAGACCATGCCGCACGCCTCCGGCCTGCCCGACCTCTGCATCACGATCGAGACCGACGGCCGCGACGAATGGATCGCCCACGCGCCGCTCGACTATCGGGCGATGGTCCCCGCCGAGCTGCGCATGCGGCTGCGCGACATGGGCATCGCCGGCCTTGGCGGCGCGGTCTTCCCCAGCGCGGTCAAGCTCGACCCCGGTGCCGCGCAAGCCTGCCCCACCCTCATCATCAACGGCGGCGAATGCGAGCCGTGGATCACCTGCGACGACGTGCTGATGCGTCATCGCGCCGACGAGATCCTGCAGGGCGTGACGGTGATGCGCCATCTCCTGGGCAGCACCGAGATCCTGGTCGGCATCGAGGACAACAAGCCGGAAGCCGTCGCCGCGATGCAGGCGGCTGCGGCCAAGATGGATTTCGCGGTGGAAGTCGTCGCGGTGCCGGCACGCTACCCTGGCGGTGGCGCCAAGCAGATGATCGAAACGCTCACCGGCAAGCAGGTGCCGTCCGGCAAGCTCTCCACCGACATCGGCATCCAGGTGTTCAACGTCGGCACCACCTATGCGCTCGCGCGTGCGGTGCATCACGGCGAGCCGCTGATCTCGCGCCTGGTCACCGTCACCGGCCACGTGTTGCGCCCGCAGAATTTCGAGGTGCTGATCGGCACGCCGATGCACACGCTGATCACCTTGGCCGGCGACCGCGACGGCACCACCGGCGTGCTGATGGGCGGGCCGATGATGGGCGTGCCGATGCCCGACCTCGAGGTACCGGTGGTCAAGGCGACCAACTGCATCCTGGTCAAATCGAACGAACTGTTCCCGCCGCTGCCCAGGGCGCTGCCGTGCATCCGCTGCACCCGCTGCGCCGACGCCTGTCCGGCCGAGCTGCAGCCGCAGGAGCTGTTCCGTTTCGCCAAGGCGGGCGACTTCGGCCGCGCGCAGGAATACCACCTGTTTGACTGCATCGAATGCGGCTGCTGCAGCTACGTCTGCCCCAGCCACATTCCGCTGGTCGATTACTACCGCTACGCCAAGGGCGAAATCTGGGCACGCGAAAAGGAAAAACGCGCCGCCGACCTGGCGCGCGAACGCCACGAATTCCGCCTGTTCCGCCTCGAGCGCGAGAAGAAGGAAAAGGCCGAGAAGCTCGCCGCCAAGGCGCAGGCCAAACGTGCCGAACTCGCCGCGGATCCCTCGGCATCCGGCGCCCCGGACGCCGACGCCAAGAAGGCGCTGATCGCCGCCGCGCTGGCGCGCGCGCAAGCGAAAAAGGCCGAGGTCGCGCCGAAGAACGTCGACCACCTGACGCCCGAGCAGCAGCACTCGATCGAGGAGATCGAGGCGCGCCGGGCTAAAATCCGCGAACTGGCACACCAGCCGCTGGAATCCGAAGAGAAGCCCTAAGGCGCCCAGAAAGAAGACGAATAATGCCCTCCCCTTTCATTCTCGACCGCAGCAGCGTCACCCAGGTCATGGCCTGGGTGCTGGCGGCCCTGTTGCCCGGTGTCCTGGTGTACGTCTGGCTGTTCGGCCCGGGCATCCTGGTGACGCTGTCGCTCGCCACCGTCACCGCACTGGCGGCCGAGGCGGCGATGCTGAAAGCGCGTGGCTATCCGGCCAAGCCCTTCCTCACCGATCTGTCCGCGATCGTCACCGCCTGGCTCTTGGCGCTCTCCTTGCCTTCGCTGGCGCCGTGGTGGCTGATCGTCACCGGCACCCTGTTCGCCATCGTGGTCGCCAAGCACCTGTACGGGGGGCTGGGACAGAACATCTTCAACCCGGCGATGGTCGGCTACGCGGTGCTGATCGTGTCGTTCCCGGTGCAGATGACGCAATGGGCGGGCCCGCTCGAACTGACCACGGCGCACCTCACGCTGGCGCAGAGCGCGAGCGTGATCTTCGGCGGCGACCTCCCCAAGACCACGCTCGACGCCGTCACCATGGCCACCCCGCTGGACGCGCTGCGCACCGGCCTGCTGCAGCAGCACACGGTGGACGAGATCATGACGCAGCCGATTTTCGGCCACTACGGCGGCACCGGCTTCGAGTGGCTGGCGGCGGCCTTCCTGCTCGGCGGGCTCGTGCTGTGGGCGCTGCGCATCATCAGCTGGCACGTGCCGCTGGCGTTTCTCGCCGGCATCTGGCTCACCGCCGGCTTCCTGCATTTCTTCGACGCCGGCCGCTTCGGCGCGCCGTGGTTCCACCTGTTCGCACCGTCGGTCATGCTCGGCGCCTTCTTCATCGCCACCGACCCGGTGTCGGGTGCCACCACGCCGCGCGGCAAGCTGATCTTCGGCCTCGGCGCCGGCTTCCTCACCATCGCCATCCGCACCTGGGGCGGCTTCCCCGACGGCGTGGCCTTCGCCATCCTGCTGATGAACCTGTGCGTGCCGCTGATCGATCAGTACACCCAGCCGCGCATCTACGGCGGGGCGTCCAGAACCAAGGAACCGCCGGCATGAACTCGCAGATTCAGCCTGCCCTGAAGAACGCGCTGCGCACCGGCGCGATCCTGCTGGTATTCGCGCTCATCGGCACTGCCATGCTGGCATTCACCCACGGCCGCACCGAACCCGTCATCACGCGCGGCCAGCTGGACGCGAAGCGCGCCCTGCTGGATCAGGTACTGCCCACCACGCTGTACGACAACGATCTGGTGGCCAGCCAGCAAAGCGTGCCGCCGGACGATCTGCTGGGCACGCGCCAGTCTTCGGCGCTGTGGGTCGCGCGCCGCGGGGGCGAGTTCAGCGGCGTGGTGCTGGAGGCGGTCGCGCCCGATGGCTACAGCGGCGACATCTTCCTGCTGATCGGCATCGACGCCGACGGCAAGGTCACCGGCGTGCGCGTCACCGCCCACCGTGAAACGCCCGGCCTGGGCGACTACATCGACCGCGCCAAGAGCGGGTGGATCGATCAATTTGCCGGCAAGTCGCTCATGGCGCCGGAACCCAAGCACTGGAAGGTCGCCAAGGACGGCGGCGTGTTCGATGCCCGTGCCGGCGCCACCATCACCCCGCGCGCGGTGGTCAAGGCAGTCAAGAGCGCGCTCGATTATTTTGCGCGGCACCGCGCGGCATTCGCCGTCCCCGTTCGGGGACAAGCCCCCGTTCGGGGACAAGCGCCGTCCGCTGGCGAGGAGAAAGACGCATGATGACGATGAACGAATTCCGCAGCCTGTTCCACAACGGCCTCGTCAAGCAGAACACCGGCCTGGTTCAGCTGCTCGGCCTGTGCCCGCTGCTGGCGATCAGCAATAACGTGGTCAACGCCCTGTCGCTCGGGCTGGCGACGATGCTGGTGATGGCGGCCTCGAGCGGCGCGGTGTCCGGCGTGCGCAACTTCGTGCCGAACGAAATCCGCATCCCGGTGTTCGTGCTCATCATCGCCGCGCTGGTCACCGTGATCGACCTGGCGATGAACGCCTTCGTGCATCCGCTCTACCTGGTTCTGGGCATCTTCATTCCGCTCATCACCACCAACTGCATCGTGCTGGCACGCGCCGACGCCTTCGCCTCCAAGAACCGGCCGCTGCACAGCGTGATCGACGCCGTCGCCATGGGATTCGGCCTGACGCTGGTGCTGATCGTGCTGGGCGCGATCCGCGAACTGGCCGGCCAGGGCACGCTGTTCTCCGGGATCGAGCTGGTGTTCGGCGAGGAGGCGAAGCGGTTCGTGCTGCATGTCCTGCCGGATTATCGGGGCTTCCTGCTTGCCATCCTGCCGCCCGGCGCCTTCATCGCACTGGGCCTCCTGATCGCCGCGCACAACTGGAACAAGGCGCGCGCCGAGCAGCGCGCCCGCGCCGCGGTGCCGGCTGCGGCATGAAGCCGCCCCTGAAGCGGCGCGTGCCGAAGCCGCGCAATCCGTACGTGCCGCTGGTGCTCGCCCGCAAGGCCGGGGAGCACGAAAAAACGCCGGGCGCCCGGCGCCAGGCAGAAAAGCGCGCCCTGAAGAAACGTCTCGCCGAGCAGTGAGCCGGGCACGATGAACGCCGCCAAACGTCACGAAATCTTCAGCCGCCTGCGCGCGGCCAACCCCCATCCCACCACCGAACTCGAATACACGTCGCCGTTCGAGCTGCTGGTCGCGGTGGTGCTGTCGGCACAGGCGACCGACAAGGGCGTCAATTTCGCCACCCGCAGGCTGTTCCCGGTCGCCAACACGCCGGAGGCGATCTACGCGCTGGGCGAAGCAGGCCTCGCCGACATCATCCGGACCATCGGCCTCTACAAGAGCAAGGCCAAGCACCTGATCGCCACCTGCAAGTTGCTGATCGAGCGGCATGGCAGCCAGGTACCGGCCGAACGCGCCGCGCTCGAAGCCTTGCCCGGCGTGGGGCGCAAGACCGCGAACGTGATCCTCAACACCGCGTTCGGCCAGCCGACCATGGCGGTCGACACCCACATCTTCCGCGTCGCCAACCGCACCGGGCTCGCCCCCGGCAAGACGGTGCTGGAGGTGGAAAAGAAGCTGCTGCGCGCCGTCCCCAAGGAGTTCCTGGTCGACGCCCACCACTGGCTGATCCTGCATGGGCGCTACGTGTGCCAGGCGAGAAAGCCGAAATGCGGCGAATGCATCATCGTCGACCTCTGCGAATTCAAGGGGAAAAGTGTTTAACCCCAGCCGCGATCAGGTCCGCCAGTTCTTCTTCGACGTCTGGACCAAGTACCGCGCCGGGCAGCCGCTGGTGGGCGCCGAGCAGCCCGCGCTGGAAGCCGTGCTGACGCACCCCGAATACCATGCCCTGCTGGAGCAGCCGGAACGCTACAAGGAACGCGACTACCTGCCCGAGGCCGGCGAGATCAATCCCTTCCTGCACCTGTCCATGCACCTGGCGGTGGCCGAGCAGTTGTCGGTCGACCAGCCGCCCGGCATCCGCGCTCGCTACCAGCAGCTGCTCGCGCGCCACGGCAACGCAATGGATGCCCAGCATGAGGTCATGGACTGCCTGGCCGAGATGATCTGGCAGGGGCAACGCCACCAGACGGCCTTCGATTCCGCGGCTTATTTGCGCTGCCTCGACAACAAGCTCGGCCAAGCCTGAACCGTCCGAACGCGGGTAGTACTTTCGGCGCGAGCGACTTCATTTTGTCCAAAGCCGGTCGATATAAGCTTATACGAATGTACTGCAGCACCCTCTGCTGACAGTCCGCCACCCCGGTCATCGATCGATCCGGCAGGATCCGGCCACGGCAGACTGCGCCCGCAGTTCGGGAACGATAAAGGCCGCACGGGGTGTATCCGCTCAGGGAAACAGGTTGATTGATGACACAGGTTGAACAACTCAAACTCAGCGGTCAGCTGCCCTCGCCCCGGGGAGTCGCCCTGGCGGTGCTTGAATTATCCCAGCGCGAAAACGCCACCCTCGGTGAAATCGCGCGCGTCGTGCAGACCGACCCCGCGCTGTCGGGGCGGCTGATCAAGCTCGCCAACACCGCCTCGCACGCCACCCGTCCGGTGGTTTCGGTGCAGGAAGCCGTCGTGCGCCAGGGCATGTCCACGGTGCGCCAGCTGGCGCTCGGTTTTTCCCTGCTCGACCAATACCGCGACGGCGCTTGCGAAGCCTTCGACTACCAGGGCTACTGGTCGCACTCGCTGCTGATGGCGCTGTGCATGCAGGCGCTGGGCGCACGCGTGCACGTTGCCGCCGCGGACGAACTGTTCATCTGCGGGCTGCTGGCGCAGGTGGGGCAGCTGGCACTGGCTACCGCCTACCCCGACGAATACAACACGGTGCTCAACGCACAGCGCGCCGACCCCGCGCAGCCCTTCGTCACCCACGAACGGGCCCGTCTGGAAACCGACCACATCGAACTGGGCATCGTCCTGATGACCGACTGGGGCATGCCCAAGGTCTTCACCGTGCCGCTCGCCCACTACGAAGACCCGGAATACCAGGCCCCCTCCCACGACTCGCGTTCCCGCAACCTGATGCTGATGCTGCGCCTGTCGCATCGCCTGGCCGACCTCGGACTGGCCCGGGCCGATGCACGTCCGCGGCTGGCGCGGGAATGGACGACGCTGGCTGCCGAACTCGACATCTCGCAGGAGGCGGCCGGCCGCTTCATCGACGAAGTCGTCGCCAGCTGGCACGACTGGGGCGCGCAGTTGAAGATCCCGACCTCGATCCTGCCACCCTTCGCCGAGATCGACCACGGCCACGCCGAACCCTCCGAAGACGAATCGCCGTTGCGCATCGTGGTGGCGGACGGCAATGCCTTCACCCGCCGCAAGACCATGGCGCTACTGGTGGAGGACAGCAGCCATGTCGTCTATCCGGCGGACAACGGCAACACCGCGCTGGCTCTGGCAATGGAAGTGTTGCCGCACGTACTCATCGCGCACTACAACCTGCCGCAGCTCGACGGCCTGGAATTGTGCCAGGCCCTGCGCGCCACCGACGAAGGCCGGCGCATGCACATCCTGCTGATGGACGACGGCAACGACGAGGCGCAGCTGGCGTATGCCTACGAGGCGGGAGCGGACGGTTACGTCCCCAGCGCCCTCAGCGCCAAGGGCCTGCGCACGCGATTGAGCGCGGCACAGCGCCTGGTGCAGCTGCAGAACGCCTGGGAGCGCGACCGCGCCCAGCTGCGCCAGATCGCCGCCGAGCTGGCGGTGGCCAACCGGCGGCTCGCCAATGCCGCACTGAGCGACTCGCTGACCGGCCTGCCCAACCGCCGCTCCGCCATGGACCAGCTGGAACAGGCCTGGAGCGCGGCGTCGCGTACCGGTGCGCCGCTGGCCGTCATGGTGATCGACATCGACCACTTCAAGCACATCAACGACACCTACGGCCATGCCGCGGGCGACATGGTGCTGCGCGAGGCGGCGTCGGTCCTGCGCACCTCGGCACGCCGCGAGGACAGCGTCTGCCGCATCGGCGGGGAAGAATTCCTGGTCATCTGTCCCAACACCGATCTCGAGGCCGCGCTGCAGTCGGCCGAGCGCCTGCGGACCACGCTGGGCGCCCGGCGCATCGTCATCGGACAGACCGAAAGCAGCATCACCACCAGCATCGGCGTGGCCGTGCGCGAAGCCGATACGGCCGACCTCGATGCGCTGGTCAGCACCGCCGACCAGGCGCTCTACGCGGCCAAGGAAGCCGGGCGCAACCGCGTCCGCAGCGGGCCGCCCGCCTGTTCGCTCGAATCGCCCTAGCGCCTCACAGCACGCGCGCAACCCGGCGCACCGCATGGTCCTCGGGATGCGCTTCGATGCGGAAGCCGAGACCCTCCACCAGCTTCAGCATCGGCCGATTGGTCTTCAGCACCTCGCCCTCCATCGCCTTCAAGCCCTTGCCGCGCGCCACGTCCATCAGCACGTCCATCAGCTTGTGGCCGATGCCCTGTTTCTGCCATGCATCGCTCACCACCAGCGCGAACTCGCAGGACTCGCCGTCCGGATTGACGGCGTAGCGCGCCACCCCGAGCTCGACCTCGCGGCCGTCGATCTCGGTCAGCGCCAGGAGCGCCATCTCGCGCGTGTAGTCGATCTGGGTGAGGCGCGCCAGCGCCAACGGCGACAGTTCGCTCACCGCATCCATGAAGCGGAAATAGCGGCTTTCCTCCGACAGGCCGCGCACGAAGCCCTGAGTCAGCTCGGCGTCTTCCGGACGGATCGGGCGGATGACGACGTTCTCGCCGCTGGGCAGCTGCCAGTGCGTCACCAGGTGTGCCGGATAGGGGTGGATCGCCATGTGGCCGTAGCGGTCGGCGGTCGGCACCCGCGGCGCGATGACGATGCGCGCGTCCAGCGCCAGCGCGCCGTGTTCGTCGACCAGCAGCGGGTTGATGTCGAGTTCGGCCAGCCAGGGCAGTTCGCAGACCATTTCCGACAGCCGCAGCAGGACGTTCTCGAGCGCATCGAGGTCGGCCGGCGGGCGGTTGCGGAACGCACCCAGCAGCGTGGCGGCGCGGGTACGCCCGATGAGGTCGCGCGCCAGGTAGCGGTTGAGCGGCGGCAGCGTCACGGCACGGTCCTGGAAAGCCTCGACGTCGACGCCGCCGGCACCGAACACGATCACCGGACCCAGCACCGGATCGGAGATCATGCCCAGCAGCACCTCGCGCGCGTGCGGCCGCGCCGCCATCGGTTCGATGACGACACCGTCCAGCACCGCGTCGGGTCGCAGGCGCTTGACCTCGGCCTGCATCTCGCCGAAGGCGGCGCGCACAGCCTGGCCGCTAGAAAGCCCCAGGCGCACGCCGTTGACGTCGGATTTGTGGGTGATGTCCGGCGAGTTGATCTTCATCGCCACCGGGAAACCCATCTGCTGCGCCATCAGCATCGCCTCCATCGGCGTGCGCGCGATCAGCGTCTGCGCCACCGGGATGTGGAAGGCCGACAGCAGCGCCTTCGACTCCACCTCGTTCAGCAGGTGCCGCCCGTGCGCCAGCGCGCTCTCGATGATCAGGCGCGCGCCCTCGACGTCCGGCTCGGCCTGCTGCGACAGCGGCCCCGGCGTCTGCATCAACTGGCGCTGGTTCTCGTAGAAGGCGGAGAGGAAGGAAAACACCTCGACCGCCGGTTCCGGCGTGGTGAAGAAGGGGATGCCCGCCGCCTTGAACAGGCGCCGTCCCTCGGCCACCTGCGCATCGCCCATCCAGCAGGTCAGCACCGGCTTGCTCGACGCCCGCGCCACGTCCACCACCGCCTGCGCCACCGCAGTCGGCCGGGTCATCGCCTGCGGCGTCAGCATCACCAGCACGCCGTCGACGGCGGCGTCGGCAAGGCAGGCCTCGACGGCTGTGCGGTAGCGCTCGGCGGTGGCGTCGCCGATGATGTCGAGCGGGTTGCCGTGTGACCAGGTCGCGGGCAGCCGGGCATCGAGCGCCGCCAGGGTCGCTGGCGCCAGCTCGGCCATGCGCACGCCGAGGTCGACCGCGAGGTCGGTCGCCATGACGCCGGGACCGCCGCCGTTGGTGACGATGGCAAGCCGGTTGCCGGTCGGGCGGATGTGCGTCGCCAGCGCGCGCGCCGAAGCGAACAGCTGCAGGATGGTGTTCACCCGCACCACGCCGGCACGCCGCACCAGCGCGTCGAACACCGCGTCCGACCCCACCAGCGCGCCGGTGTGCGACTGCACCGCCTTCGACCCCGCCTCGTGACGCCCCACCTTGACCATGACGATGGGCTTGAAGCGGGCGGTGGCGCGCAGCGCGCTCATGAAGCGGCGCGCGTCGCGGATGCCCTCGATGTAGAGCAGGATGCCCTTGGTCTGCGTGTCGTAGGCGAGGTAGTCGAGGATCTCGCCGAAATCGAGATCGGCCGACGCACCGGTGGAGATCACGCTGGAAAAACCGATGCCATTGGATTCCGCCCAGTCCAGCATGGCGGTGCAGAGCGCACCGGACTGCGACACCAGCGCGAGTTCGCCGGCCATCGTGGCGCCCTGGCTGAAGGTGGCGTTGAGCCCGATCGCCGGTCGCTGGATGCCGAGGCAGTTGGGGCCGATGAAGCGGATGCCGTATTTTTCCGCCACCCGCTTGACGGTTTCCTCGAGCGCCGCGCCCTTGGCGCCGGTTTCACGGAAACCGGCCGACAGCACGATGGCATGGCGGATGCCGCGCTGGCCGCAGTCCTCCATGATCTGCGCCACCGTCGGCGCAGGCGTCGCGATCAGCGCGAGTTCGGGAATGGCCGGCAGATCGCTGGCGTAGGCATAGCAGCGCTCGCCGAACACCGTCTCGTGCTTGGGATTGACCGGGTAGACTTCGCCCTGGTAGCCGGCGTGGCGCAGGTTGCGGAACAGGGTGCCGGCGACCGAGTCTTCGCGCTCGCTGGCGCCGAAGACCGCCACCGAACGGGCATTGAACAGGGGATGCAGATAGTGCTGGGGCATGATGGTGATGAGGTGGCCGCCACAAGCAGGCAGGACCTATCCTAGGCCCTTCCCTGTTACGACGCCAAGCGCACGGGCGTATAGTGGGCGGCGAATTCACTGCTGCAGCTGCCATGCACACCGCCTACCTCACCCATCCCAGCTGCCTCGAACACGACATGGGCAGCTGGCATCCCGAAAGCCCGGCACGCCTGCGCGCCATCGACGACCGCCTGCACGCCGCCCACCTGTTCGATTTTCTGGCCCATCACGAGGCGCCGGAGGCGACGCGCGAGCAGCTGCTCCGCGTGCACACCGCCGCCCATGTCGATTTCATCGAATCCGCCGCGCCGGCCGCGGGCATCCGTGCGCTCGACCCCGACACCAGCATGAATCCGCACACGCTGAGCGCCGCGCGCCACGCCGCCGGCGGCGCCGTGCGGGCGGCCGACCTGGTGATGCGCGGCGAGGTGGCGAACGCCTTCGTCGCCTGTCGCCCCCCCGGCCATCACGCCACGCGCGACCAGGCCATGGGGTTTTGCATCTTCAACAACGTCGCCGTGGCGGCGGCGCACGCGCTGGCGGCGCACGGGCTCGAACGGGTCGCCATCGTCGATTTCGACGTCCATCACGGCAACGGCACCGAGGACATCTTCCGCGACGACCCGCGCGCGATGCTGTGCTCCACCTTCCAGCATCCCTTCTACCCCCACTGCGGCGCCGACACCGTGAGCGATCACATCGTCAACGTGCCGCTGCCCGCCGGCACTGCGGGCGGCGCCTACCGCGAAGCCTTCAGCGCGCGCATCCTGCCGCGGCTCGACGCCTTCCGCCCGCAGATGCTGTTCTTTTCCGCCGGCTTCGACGGCCACCGCGAGGACGACATGGCGCAGTTCGCGCTGGTGGAAGCGGATTACGCCTGGATCACCGCGCAGGTCATGGAGGTGGCCGCGCGCCACGCCGCAGGCCGCATCGTCTCGGTGCTCGAGGGCGGCTATGATCTCAGCGCGCTGGGACGCAGCGTCGCCGCGCACATCAAGACGCTGGCGGCGTTGTGAGCGGCCCGTGGTCTGCCGCGGAACAGGCGGGGCCTCAGAATTGAGGCGCACCTACCGATAAGGCATACATGAAGGACAAGCGTTTCTACGACTTTCTGCACCGCCAGATCCTGGTGCTGATTTTTCTCTCGTTGCTCCCCGGACTTGGATATCTCTTTCTCGGCTGGCTGAACGGCGTGTTCGTGCCCGCCTTCGTCTGGTACCTGCTGATCGTCGCCGTCTCGATCTGGGGCAGGCAGCTCTACCGCAACTTCGACTTCGGGACGATGAGCGAACGCCGGCGCGAAGGCTGGTACCGGCAGTGCACCTGGTTCATCTATGCGTTCTTCCTGCTGTGGATGCTGATCTTCCTGCTCTACGTCGGGCAGAGCGCCACCAAGCTGCACTACATCGCCATCTTCACCGAAATCGGCGCATCGGTCGTGGCGTCCTCGCTGCTGGCCTCGGACAAGCGCCTGTTCCGGCCGACCATCTTCCTCCTGATGGTGCCGCTGATCGTCTACTTCTTGCTCATCGGCGAATGGTACGGCCATGTGCTCAGCCTGTTCGCCGCCACCCTGACCTGGGTGCTGCTCTACTCCGCCAACAGCACGCACCAGCTGCTGATGAAGGCCAGCCACCAGGCCACGCACGATGCGCTCACCTCCCTCTACAATCGCCAGTACTTCATCGAACACCTGCAGCAACGGATGAATTCCCTCGGCGAAAGCGGCGAATACTCCTATCTCCTGCTCATCGACCTGGATCACTTCAAGACCGTCAACGACTCCCTCGGGCACGATGTCGGCGACCGCCTGCTGCAAAGCGTCGTCGCGCGCCTCGAACAACAGATCCCGGAAAACTGCGTGGTGGCGCGGCTCGGAGGCGACGAATTCATCATCACCGGCAGCGATTTCTCCGACCGGCAGGCATGCGAGCAGGCCGCGCTGGACATCTCGGAACGGCTCGTCGTGGGCCTCAAGGAGCCGTATATCGTCGACCAGCACCATCTCTACATCAGCGCCAGCATCGGCGCGAGCATCATCAGCGGCCGCTGCGCCAACGCCAACCGCTTCATCAAGGAAGCCGACATCGCGATGTACGAAGTCAAGGCGAAAGGACGCGACGGCGTCTTCATGTTCAACGAGGAAATGGCCAGTCGCGTCGAAGGCAACCTGGAGATCGAGCGCCTGCTGCATTTCGCCCTCTCCGACGGGGAAATCACGCTGCATTACCAGCCGCAGCTGAATCGCGACGGCCGCGTCATCGGCGCGGAAGCGCTGGTGCGCTGGCACAGTCCGATCCTCGGCGAGATTCCCCCTACCCGCTTCATTCCCATCGCGGAACACACCGGCCTCATCGTCGAGCTCGGCAACCACATCCTCGAAACCGGCTTCCGCACGCTGCGCGCCTGGCACGATGCCGGCATCGAACTCGACCAGTTCTCGCTCAACATCAGCATGCGGCAATTCACCCACCATGCCTTCGCGGCGCAGGTCGAGAAACTGGTGCAGCGCCATCTCGACCAAGTCCTTGCACGCAAGCTGATGTTCGAGATCACCGAATCGATCGTCGCCGAGGACATCCAGCGCGTCATTCTGGTCATGAAGCGGCTGAAGACGCTGGGGATCCGCTTTTCCATGGACGATTTCGGTACCGGCTATTCCTCCCTCAGCTACCTGAACCGGCTTCCGCTCGACGAGATCAAGATCGACCGTGCCTTCGTCAGCGCGCTCGGGCTGAACGAAGGCGACCGCGCCATGGTGACCACCATTCTCAACATGGCCGGCATCCTCAAGCTGAACATCGTGGCGGAGGGGGTGGAAACCTCGGAGCAGCTCGACTTCCTGCTGCAGCACGGCTGCCAGTTCTTCCAGGGCTACTACTTTTCGCGGCCGCTGCCGCAGGAGCAGTTCGAATCCTATTTCAGCAGCCGCTCTGGAACGCCGTCCGGGCTGTAAGGGACGCGTGGCGGCCTGCCGTAGCCGGGGAAACGGACGGAGGATCCTGGCGGGAATGTGCTTTTAGAATGATCGAAGACGGGCTGATCCCATCGACACCGTGCTGAAGAAAATCAAAACCAGCGAGCTGAGACCGGGTATGTACCTGCACGAACTATGCGGTTCGTGGATGGAGCATCCGTTCTGGCGCAGCAAGTTCACCCTGAGCGCACCGGAGGACATCCGGCACATCCTCGAGAGCGGCATCGCCGAGGCCTGGATCGATGTCTCCAAAGGCCTGGACGTTGCGGACGAGGGCAAGCGGGAACCCGGCAAGTCGGTCACCGAAGTGCTGATGGAAGCCGAGATCGCGCGGCGCATCGAGACACCCCGGCAGGTGCCGATCAGCGAAGAACTCAAGCGGGCCGCGATGATCTGCGCCAAGGCCAAGCACGCGGTGGTCTCCATGTTCCAGGAAGTGCGCATGGGCAAGGCCATCTGCGCCGAAGACGCCGGCGAGCTGGTCGAGGCAATCTCGTCGTCGGTGCTGCGCAACCCGGGCGCGCTGATCAGCCTTGCGCGCCTCAAGACCGCAGACGAATACACCTACATGCACTCCGTCGCCGTGTGCGCGCTGATGGTGTCGCTGGCGCGGCAACTGGGCCTGAACGAAACCGAGGTGCGCGAGGCCGGCATGGCGGGCCTGCTGCATGACCTCGGCAAGGCGCTGATGCCGATGGACGTGCTCAACAAGCCCGGCCGGCTGACCGACGAGGAATTCCGCATCATCAAGAACCATCCCGTCGAGGGGCACCGCCTGCTGGTCGAGGGCAAGACGGCCAGCGCCATCGTGCTCGACGTCTGCCTGCACCACCACGAGAAGGTCGACGGCAGCGGCTATCCCGATCGCCTCCCGGGCGACCGGATCAGCCTGTTCGCCAAGATGGGGGCGGTCTGCGACGTCTACGATGCGATCACGTCCAACCGCCCCTACAAGGCCGGCTGGGACCCGGCCGAATCCATCCGGAAAATGACCGAATGGAGCCAGGGACACTTCGACGAACGCGTGTTCCAGGCCTTCATCAAGAGCATCGGCATCTACCCGGTCGGCTCGCTGGTGAGGCTCAGCTCCGGCCGCCTCGCGGTGGTGATCGAACAGTCGGAAAAGTCGCTGCTGGCGCCGCGCGTCAAGGTGTTCTTCTCGACCAAATCGCAAGCCTACATCCTGCCCGAGATCATCGATCTGTCGCGTCCGGGCGTCGTGGAGAAGATCGCCGGCCGCGAGGACGCGGCCCGGTGGGGAATCAAGAACCTGGACGAATTCTGGACCACCTGAACCGTACGCCTGCTTCATGCCGCATACGCCGGCTCAGTACTTGATGCTCAGCCCCTTCTGTGCCGAAAACCAGGCGGCCAGATCGGCCATGTCGGCGTCCGACAGGTTCTTCACCTGCTCGGCCATGATGGGATTCTTGCGCTTGCCCGACTGGTATTCCTTGAGCGCGTGAACCAGATAGTCGCGATGCTGGCCGGCCAGCTTGGGGAAGGACGGGATCTTGCTGACGCCGTCTTCGCCATGGCAGGCGGCGCAGGCGGTGGACTTGGCCTTGCCGGCCTCGGCGTTGCCCTTGCTGGCGTGGGCCGGCAGGGCGAAGACGAGGACGGCGGCGAGGACGATCGGTGATGTTTTCATGGTGTCTCCCCTCACTTGGCCGGACCGCTGTAGGACGATGCGTAGTACGCCGCGAGATCCTCCATGTCCTGTTCGGACAGGCTGCCCGCGATGCCCACCATGCTCGGATGGCTGCGCTCGCCGCTCTTGTAGGCCTTCAGCGCCGCCACGATATAATCGGCGTGCTGCCCGCCCAGCTTGGGCACGCTGTATACGCTGGGATAGGCGGTACGCCAGCCGGGGATGCCGTGACAACCGGCACACATCGAGGTTTTGAGTTGTCCGGCCTTGGGGTCGCCCGCTGCCTGAACCGGCACGGACAACGCCATCAGCACGGACGCGCACAGCGTCATCGTGATGGTTTTCATCTTGCTCGCTCTCTCTTTGGTGGTTGATTGTCGATGCAACCCCGTCTGACGCAGGGCTTGCGATCGATTATAAAACCGGATACACCACCCGCCATGCGCACGGTGGGCAAAAAATCCTTTTATGACAACGAGTTATAACATTATTCGTTAATATGCTTCTGGAGCTGACGTGATCGATCTCAAGGCCTGCCCGCTGTGGCTGTACCGCCTCCTGCCCTTTCTGCGCTGGTGGCCCTTCGTCACGCCGCAGACGTTCAAGGCCGACAGCATCGCCGCCCTCACCGGCGCGATGGTCGTGCTGCCGCAGGCGGTGGCGTTCGCCACCATCGCCGGGCTGCCGCCCGAATACGGCCTCTATGCGGCGATGGTGCCCGCCATCGTCGGTGCGCTGTGGGGGTCGAGCTGGCATCTGGTATCGGGACCGACGACCGCCATCTCGATCGTGGTATTCGCCTCGATCAGCCCGCTGGCCGAGCCCGGCAGTCCGCAGTTCATCGGCCTGGTGCTCACCCTCACCCTGCTGACCGGCCTGATCCAGCTGGCGATGGGCCTGGCGCGGCTGGGCGCACTGGTGAACTTCATCTCGCACACCGTCATCATCGGCTTCACCGCAGGCGCGGCCATCCTCATCGCCGCCAGCCAGATCAAGAACTTCTTCGGGCTCGACATGCCGCGCGGCGCGCACTTCCACGAAGTGCTGATCCACTTCGGCACCCACGTCATGGACATCCAGCCCTGGGTCCTCGCAGTCGGCGTGGTCACACTGGTGTCGGGCATGCTCGCCAAACGCTATCTGCAGAAACTGCCCTACATGATCGTCGCCATGGTGATGGGCAGCGTGGTGGCGGCTCTCATCAATGCGCAATACGGTGCCGAGCAAACCGGCATCCGCACCGTCGGCGCGCTGGTGGCCTCGTTCCCGCCGTTCTCGGTGCCGGATTTCTCGCTCACCGCGATCAAGCAGACCCTGTTTCCCGCCACCATCATCGCGATCCTCGCGCTGACCGAAGCGGTGGCGATCGCGCGCTCGGTCGCGATCAAGTCCGACCAGCGCATCGACAGCAACCAGGAATTCGTCGGCCAGGGCCTGTCCAACATCGCCGGCAGCTTCTTCTCCGGCTACGCCTCCAGCGGCTCGTTCAACCGCAGCGGCGTCAACTATGCCTCGGGCGCGAAGACGCCGCTCGCCGCCGCGCTGTCGGCGGTGTTCCTGCTCGCCATCGTGCTGCTGGTGGCGCCGCTCGCCGCCTACCTGCCGGTGCCTTCGATGGCCGCCATCCTGTTCATCGTGGCATGGAGCCTGATCGACTTCCATCACATCGGCGAAATCTTCAAGCGCCACAAGCGCGAACGCATCGTCCTCGGGCTGACCTTCGTCGGCACCCTGATCGACCTGGAGAAGGGCATCTTCCTAGGCATCCTGGTGTCGCTGCTGTTCTATCTCTACCGCACCTCGCAGCCGTCGATCCGCGAACTGGTCCCGGAGCCGTCCGAACTCGACAATCCGCGCCGCAAGTTCGTGCCCGCCACGCTCGCCACCCCCAGCTGCCCGCAGATGGCCATGCTGCGCGTCGAGGGCTCGATCTTCTTCGGTGCGGTCGAGCACGTGCAGCAGGCCTTCCGCAACGTCGACGAGGCCGATCCGCAGAAGAAGAACCTGCTGATCACCTCGCGCGCGATCGGTTTCATCGATCTCGCCGGCGCCGAACTGCTGGCGAAGGAAGCGACCCGCCGCCGCAAGCTCGGCGGCGGGCTGTATCTGGTGGGGGTGCAGCCGGATTTCTGCGAGATGCTGCGCCGCAGCGGCCAGGTGGATACCGTCGGCGAGGACCAGATCTTCAAGCACAAGGGCGAGGCGATCCAGGCGATCTACCCGCGCCTCGACAACGCGATCTGCCGCACCTGCACCGCCCGGATCTTCCAGGAATGCCACGTCGCGCTGCCGGACGGCACGCCGCGCTCGGTCAGCGGCTGAGCGTTCCGTTCATCCCGGCCGCATGCGCGCGCCGCCACTTCCAGGGCGGAACCGGATCGGCCGCCTGCCACAGGCCGATCCGCATGCGCCGCGCCTCGCGCTGCAGCATGCGCGCCGGATCATCCGCACTGCGCGAAGACGACCACGCATGGCCGCGCCGCACCAGTTCCACATTCACCGGCACGGATTCAACCATGAGCATTCCGAGCTTGCGGCCGTAGCCATCGGTGGCGACGACGTCGAGTGTCGCGCGCCGCTTCAGCGCCATGTCCTTCAACGCGCGCGTCGCCGTCCCGCCGTGCGGCTGATCCTTCTCGGGGGCGTCGATGCCGGCAAGGCGCACCTTGAGAAAGGCGCGCGACGCAGGACGCCAGGAGTCGGGCTTGAACAGCACGGTGTCGCCGTCGATCACCACGATGACGACGCCCTGCAGCGTGTCCGCGCCTGACGCAGCAGCAACGAACAGCAGGCTTAGCGCGAAAAGGAATCTCACCCGGCGAGCATTTCGGCGGCGTGCTGCCGCGTCGTCGCGGTAATTTTCAGGCCGCCCAGCATGCGGGCGATCTCCTCCACCCGCGCGGCCTCATCCAGCGCCTCGATGTTGGACGAGACGAAGCCGCCGTTGGCCTGCTTGGCGACGCGCAGATGCTGCGTGCCGCGCGCCGCCACCTGCGGCAGGTGGGTGATGACCAGCACCTGGCGGGTCTCACCGAGTTTCGCCAACCGCCGCCCCACCGCTTCGGCGACGCTGCCGCCGATGCCGACGTCGACCTCGTCGAAGATCAGCGTCGGCACCCCGGCCACGCCCGACAGCGCAGTCTGGATCGCCAGGCTGATGCGAGACAGTTCGCCGCCCGACGCCACCTTGCCCAGCGGACCCGGCGGCAGGCCGGGATGGCTGGCGACGAGAAAGCCCGCGTCTTCCAGCCCGTACGCACGCGGCTCGGGGGTCGCCTGTAGCTGGATGTCGAGATGGCCGCCGGCGAGTGCGAGTTCGTGCATCGCCGTCGTCACCTGTTTCGACAGCGCGGCGGCCGCCTTGCGGCGCTGGTCGCCGAGCTGCTTCGCGCCCTTCCGGTACTGCGCGAGGGCGGCCTCCTCGGCCGCCTGCAGCGCATCGAGATCGTCGCCAGCGGCGAGTTCGACCAGCCGCGCCGCGAACTGCTCCAGCAAGCCGGCCAGCGCGTCGGGCTGCACCCGATGCTTGCGTGCCAGCCGGTGCATGTCGGCGAGCCGCCGATCGAGCTCGGCGAGGCGCTCGGGATCGAGGTTGAGATGGCCGGCGTAGCGGCGCAAGGCGTGCACCGCCTCGGCCACATCGGCACTCGCCGCATCGAGTAGCGCAACGACCTCCTTCAGGCTGTCGTCGACCGCCTGCATGGCGTCGAGTCGCGCGCGCATGTCGCCGAGCTGGCTCGACACCGCCGATTCGCCTTCGTCCAGCCCCTCGATCAGTGCATGGCTGCCCTCGAGCAGCGTGGTCACGTGGGCCAGCCGCGCGTGTTCGGTCTGGATCTCGTCCCAACGTGCGAGATCGTCGCCCAGCGCGCGCAATTCCTCCACCGCCAGCGTGAGCCCCTCGCGTTCGATCTGCCGCGCCTGGCCGTGGGTCTCGGCCTCCAACCGATGCTGCCGCGCGGCCTGCCAGGCATGCCAGGCCGCGCTCACGGCGGCGGCCTGCGGCTGCGCGCCGGCATAGGCGTCGAGCACCTCGCGCTGGGTCTGCGGACGCAACAGCGCGTGATGCGCGTGCTGGCCGTGGATGTCGAGCAGGAATTCGGCAGCGTCCTTCAGTTGTGCGAGCGTCGCGGCGCTACCGTTGATGAAGGCGCGTGAACGGCCGCCGGCGTCGATCACCCGGCGCAGGATCAGCGCGCCGTCGTCCGAGGCGAAGCCGGCTTCATCGAGCCAGTCCACAAGCGCCGGCAGGCCGTCGATGGTGAATTCGGCGGCGATCTCGGCACGCGGCGCGCCCTGGCGCACCACCCCGCCCTCGGCGCGGTCGCCCAGCGCCAGCGCCAGCGCGTCGATCAGGATGGATTTTCCGGCGCCGGTCTCGCCGGTGAGCACGGTCAGCCCCGGCGCGAAATCGAGCTC
The DNA here is from genome assembly GCA_021811235.1 of Pseudomonadota bacterium. Classification (GTDB taxonomy): domain Bacteria; phylum Pseudomonadota; class Gammaproteobacteria; order Burkholderiales; family Thiobacillaceae; genus Thiobacillus. The sequence goes on from JAJZPG010000014.1 coordinate 31,422, forward strand.
GACCGATTCGACCAGGAGATAGTTGCGGATGGATAAATGAACGAGCATGAACTGCTCAGAGTTTCTTGCCCCAGTGCAGCTTCTGCCTGAGGGTGTCGTAGTAGCTGTAGGAATGCGGATGCAGCAGGGTGACCGGCCGGCTGGCGCGGGTGATCCACACGTGGTCGCCGCTGAGCAGGTCGAAATGGTGCTGGCCGTCGAAGTGGACGCGCGCGTCGTCGGCGTAGGTCAGGTGCAGCTCGATGCGCGAATGGCTGCTGACCACGATGGGACGCGCCGACAGGGTGTGCGGGCAGATCGGCACCAGGGCGACGGCTTCCAGCGTCGGGTGCACGATCGGGCCGCCGGCCGACAGCGCATAGGCCGTGGTGCCGGTCGGGCTGGTGACCACCAGGCCGTCGGCGCGCTGGCTGTAGACGAATTCGCTGTTGATGGCGATTTCCAGGTCGATCAGGCGGCCCGAACCGCCCTTGCCGACCACCACGTCGTTGAACGCGGTGGCCTCGAACACGCGCTCGCCGTTGCGGCGGATCTGCCCGTTGAGCAGGATGCGCTCTTCCGCCACGTATTGGCCGCTGAGGATTTCCGCCACCGCGTCGTACATGTCGTCGACCGTGATGTCGGTGAGAAAGCCCAGCCGGCCCTGATTGATGCCGATCAACGGCGCGCCGTGCGGCGCCAGTTCGCGCGCGATCGACAGCATGGTGCCGTCCCCCCCCAGCACCACCACGGCATCGCTTTCGCTCGCCAGCTGGTGCAGGTTGCGGGTGGGGAAATCCGCGATCCCGAAATGTTCTGCGGTCTGGCTGGCAAGCAGGACCGCATGCCCGCGCCCGCGCAGAAATTCGGCCAGCGCCCGCACGGAGGCTTCCATGCCCTGATTATCGTATTTGCCGACGAGGCCGACGGTATGGAAAGGGGTTTGCATGAGGGGCGATTATATAGGGCTCAGGGGCCAGGATTCAGGGGTCAGGGGGTTTTGATTCGTGGCCTTCGGCCGCTCATTCCCTGAATCCTGAATCCTGTCCCCTTATAATGACCCCATGCTCACCGACCGCGCCCGCATCCTGCTGAAAACCCTGGTTGAACGGTATATCGCCGAAGGCGAACCGGTGGGTTCGCGTACCCTGTCGAAGCACTCGGGGCTGGATCTGTCGCCGGCGAGCATCCGCAACGTCATGGCCGACCTCGAGGACATGGGCTTCGTCACCAGTCCGCACACCTCGGCCGGGCGCGTGCCGACGCCGCGCGGCTACCGCTTCTTCGTCGACACCCTGCTGACCGTGCGCCCGCTCGACCAGCGCGCAGTCAGCCAGCTCGAATCCAGCCTGACGCCGTCCGACCCGCAGCGCCTGATGACCGCGGCGTCCACCCTGCTGTCCGATCTCAGCCAGTTCGCCGGGCTGGTGATGACGCCGCGCCGCAGCCCGGCGTTCCGCCAGATCGAATTCCTCAGCCTGTCGGACAAGCGCATCCTGCTCATCATCGTCACCATGGAAGGCGAGGTCGAGAACCGCGTCATCCTCACCGAGCAGCCCTACAGCGCCTCCGCGCTGGCCGAGGCGGCCAACTACTTCAACCAGAACTTCGCCGGCTTCACCTTCGACCAGGTGCGCGCCAAGCTGCGCGACGAGCTCGGCCGCATGCGCGACGACATCACCCGGCTGATGAGCGCCGCGGTCGACGCCGGCAGCCAGGCGCACGACGCCAGCCAGGACAACGTGGTGGTGTCCGGCAGCCGCAAGCTGCTCGACGTCGAGGAACTCTCCAGCAACATGGGCAGCCTGCGCCGCCTATTCGACGCCTTCGAGCAGAAGACCGGCCTGCTGCAACTGCTCGACCAGTCGCGCAGCGCCGCCGGCGTGCAGATCTTCATCGGCGGCGAATCCGAGCTGCTGCCGCTCGACGAATGCAGCCTCGTCACCGCGCCCTACTCGGTCGACGGCCAGGTGGTCGGCACGCTCGGCGTGGTCGGCCCCACCCGCATGGCCTACGAGCGCGTGGTACCGATCGTCGATATCACCGCCAAACTTCTATCGAGCGCGCTGTCGCACCATTGATGAGCTATCTCAAGGAACCCGAGTACACCCACGGGCAACAAGCGCGCACCGGCATCCTGCTGGTCAACCTCGGCACCCCCGAGGCGCCCACGGCCCAGGCGCTTCGCCCCTACCTCAAGGAGTTCCTGTCCGACCCGCGCGTGGTCGAGATCCCGCGCGCCCTCTGGTGGCTGATCCTCAACGGCATTATCCTCAACACCCGGCCGAAGAAATCGGCCGGGAAATACGCCGCGATCTGGACCGCCGACGGTTCGCCGCTCAAGGTCCACACCGAGAAGCAGGCCAAGCTCCTGAAGGGCTGGCTGGGCGAGAAGATCGCCTCGCCCTTCATGGTCGAGTACGCAATGCGCTACGGCAATCCCTCGATTCCCGACACGCTGGCGAAGATGAAGGCCGCCGGCTGCGACCGCATCCTCCTCCTGCCGGCCTACCCGCAGTACGCCGCGTCCTCCACCGCCACCGCCTTCGACATGGCGTTCGACTGGTTTAGGAAGACGCGCAACCAGCCGGCGCTGCGCACGCTCAAGCACTACCACGACCACCCCGCCTACATCCACGCGCTCGCCGCCAACATCCGCGACACCTGGCAGATGCACGGCCGCCCCGACGTGCTCGTGATGAGTTTCCACGGCGTGCCGCGCTACACGCTGGACAAGGGCGACCCCTACCACTGCGAATGCCACAAGACCGGCCGCCTGCTGGCCGAGGCGCTGGGACTCGAACCGAAGCAATACCGGATCACCTTCCAGTCGCGCTTCGGCCGCGCCGAATGGCTGCAGCCCTACACCGACAAAACGCTGACCGAACTCGGCCGCGAAGGCGTGGGCCGGGTCGACGTCGTCGCCCCCGGCTTCACCGCCGACTGCCTGGAAACCTTGGAAGAACTGGCGATGGAAGGCCGCGCCAGTTTTCTCGCGGCAGGCGGCAAGGCCTTCCACTACATCCCCGCCCTCAACGAGCATCCGCAATGGATCGACGCGCTGGGCCAGATCGCCCTCGACAACCTGGGCGGCTGGGTCAGCGGCAGCTGGGACCGCGACGCCGACGAACAGGCGCGCCAGACCGGCAAGCGCCTCGCCCTGAATCTGGGCGCGCAGCGCTGAAAAAACCCGCTATAAAAAAATATCCCTTCTGCACGCCGAAAACCGGGGCTATATAAGAACCCGCTTGTTGACAGGGTTTTTCCGCTGGCGAATGATTCGGGCCTGAACGGGAAACCAGGAAGCCCGTTTCAATAGCAACTTCATGACGGTGTCGGACGGGAAACCAAGAAGCCCGTAACAACCGCAGCTTCGGGAATCCGCAAGGTTCCCGGTTCTTCATTCGTTTGGAGGAGTCTATGAACAGAAAAACCACCCTGGTGCTCGCGGGTTTCGTGGGCCTCGCCGTCTCCGGCCTGGCCAGCGCCGCCGATATGCACACCCAGTCCATCGCATCCACCTGCATGTCCTGCCATGGCCCCGGCGGCAAGAGCCAGGGCGCCATTCCCAGCCTGGCAGGCCTGGAGAAGGATTACTTCGTGAAGTCGATGAAGGACTTCAAGGCCGGGACGCGCGCCGCGTCCATCATGAAGCGCCACGCCAACGGCTACACCGACGCTGAAGTCGAAGCCATGGCCGCCTACTTTGCCAGCCTGAAGTAATCCATCGAGGAGACAAGAATCATGACAATCAATCGTCGCGACTTCCTGAAAATTTCCGGCGCCGGCGCCGCCGCAGCCGCGTTCAGCGGCTGCGCTTCCGTGTCCGGTTCCGCCGCCCGCCCCCACGTCGTCGTGGTCGGTGCCGGCTTCGGCGGCGCCACCTGCGCCAAATACCTGCGCAAGTGGGGCCCCGACATCGACGTCACCCTGATCGAGCCGAACGACAAGTTCGTGTCCTGTCCGCTCTCCAACTGGGTGCTCGGCGGCCTGCGCAACATGGACGACATCACCCACGGCTACGACAGGCTGCCCGGCCACGGCATCAAGATGGTCAAGGACTACGTGGTCGCCATCGACGTCGACAAGCGCGTGGTCAAGACCCAGGGCGGCGCCAGCATCGGCTACGACCGCCTCGTGCTCGCCCCCGGCATCGAGATCCTCACCGACACCGTGCGCGGCTTCAAGGAAGCCGAAGCCGCCGGCAAGGTCGTCCACGCCTGGAAGGCCGGCCCGCAGACCGCGCATCTGCGCAAGCAGCTCGAAGCCATGCCGGACGGCGGCACCTTCGTCATGTCGGTCCCGGCCGCGCCCTACCGCTGCCCGCCCGGCCCCTACGAGCGCGCCTGCATGGTCGCCCACTACCTCAAGCAGGCCAAGCCCAAGTCCAAGATCATCCTGCTCGACGGCAATCCCGACATCGTGTCGAAGAAGCCCCTGTTCATGGACGCCTGGAACACCTTCTATCCGGGCATGGTCGACTACCGCCCCAACAACGCCCCGCTCGCGGTCGACGGCGGCAAGATGACCGTCTCCACCGAGTTCGACGACGTCAAGGGCGACGTGCTGAACGTCGTGCCGAAACAGCGCGCAGGCGCCGTGTGCGATCTCGTCGGCGCGCGCAACGACAGCAACAAGGCCTGGTGCACCGTCAACCTCGCCACCTTCGAGTCGACCGCGGCGCCCAACGTGCACATCATCGGCGACTCGGTGCTGTCCAACCTGCCGAAGTCCGGCCACATGGCGACCAACCACGCGAAAGTGTGCGCCGCCGCCATCGTCGAACTGCTCGCCGGCCGCCAGCCCGACCCCATCCCGGTCGTCGCCAACACCTGCTACTCGGCCACCTCCGGCAGCACCTCCGGCTACGTCGCCAACGTGTTCCGCTACGAAGCCGGCAAGGGCTACGTCAGCGCACCCGAAGGCGGCGCCACGCCCAAGGGCGACGAGCTCAACTTCACCTACAACGAATCGTGGGCGAAGAACATCTGGGCCGAAGTGCTGAGTTGATCGCGTTGTTGCTGGAAATAAAAAACGGGGCTGCGGCCCCGTTTTTTATTGGTGACGGCGATGGGATCCGTGCCCCGGCACTCAGGGACGCCTGTCTGCATCCAGCGCGTCGCTCCAGATGTCGTAGGGGCCCTTGGGACGCGGGACCAACGTCAGCAACAGCGACAGATCGGAATACACGTCGGCCGGGAATCCGTGGCGGCCGCCCCGGGTGTCGACCAGCAGGTCCTCCAGCTTCGCATAGCATTCGGCCGTGCCCCAGTAGGCCTGTATCTCGGATGCCAGACGTGGAAACTGCGCTTCGAGCGGACTCAGATCGGACATGGCTTTCCCCCTTCTGATGCAACTATCCCACTATTTCCTGCATGGCGATTACCGGACCACGGCGGACAAACCTGCCCCCTGCCTAGGTCCGCTCGTACACCACAAAATCGAACCGCAGCGCATCGCCCTTCTCGCCCAAGTGCGACTCGCGCGAGACTTCCCTGAACGCGCTCTTGTCGTACTCCGGAAACCAGGCGTCGCCCGTTGCCTCGAGGTCGACTTCGGTGAGATACAGGCGGTCGGCGAGCGGGATCGCCTGGGCGTAGAGTTCGGCGCCGCCGATGAAGAAAATTTCGCCGGCGCCCTGGCACAAGGCGATGGCGGCTGGGAGGGAGGCGGCGACGAGGCAGCCGTCCTTGCAGTAGTCCGGGTTGCGGGTGATGACGATGTTGGTGCGCCCGGGCAGCGGGCGGCCGAGCGACTCGAAGGTCTTGCGGCCCATCAGGATGGGGTGGCCCAGCGTCAGCGCCTTGAAGTGGGCGAGGTCTTCCGGCAGGCGCCAGGGCAGGCGGTTTTCGATGCCGATGACGCGGTTTCTGGCGAGGGCGGCGATGACGCTGATGCGGGGTTTGTTCTCGGTCATGTTTTCTCGATATTTATGCGGAGCACTTGGCCTTCGACAAGCCCGGCCAATCAAAGGACTTTTCCAGACAGTCCTTCGACAGGCTCAGGGCGAACGGTGGTGAGGTTAGTGCCAATTCACACCCCCTTCACCCTTCACGCCTTCACACCGCCACCGGCGCCTTGATCGCGGGATGCGGGTCGTAGCCACTCAAGCTGAAGTCCTCGAAGCGGAAGTCGAAGATATCCTTCACGTCCGGATTGATCGTCATGGTCGGCAGCGGGCGCGGTTCGCGGGAGAGCTGCTCGCGCGCCTGGTCGAGGTGGTTGAGATACAGGTGGGCGTCGCCCAGGGTGTGGACGAAGTCGCCGGGCTTCAGCCCCGTGACCTGCGCCATCATCAGCGTGAGCAAGGCGTAGCTGGCGATGTTGAACGGCACGCCGAGGAAGATGTCGGCGCTGCGCTGATACAGCTGGCAGGAGAGCTTGCCGTCGGCGACGTAGAACTGGAAGAAGGCATGGCACGGCGCCAGCGCCATCTTGTCGAGGTCGGCGACGTTCCACGCCGAGACGATGATGCGGCGCGAATCGGGGTTGGTCTTGAGCGTTTTCACCACTTCGCTGATCTGGTCGATCGTTCCGCCGTCGGGCCGGGGCCAGCTGCGCCACTGGTGGCCGTAGACCGGGCCGAGGTTGCCGTTCTCGTCGGCCCATTCGTCCCAGATCGAGACGCCGTTTTCCTTGAGATATTTGATGTTGGTATCGCCCTGCAGGAACCACAGGAGCTCGTGGATGATCGAGCGCAGATGGCACTTCTTGGTGGTGACGAGCGGGAAGCCGTCGGCGAGCGTGTAGCGCATCTGCCAGCCGAACACCGAGAGGGTGCCGGTTCCGGTGCGGTCGTCTTTGCGGGTGCCGTGCTCGAGCACGTGGCGCATGAGGTCGAGGTAGGGTTTCATGGCGGGTCTGGTTAGGGTTGTGCGGGTGCGGCCTGGACCGGCAGATTATCGGCGGATACGGTGCTTGCGTTCGGCGCGCCGTCGAAAAACCCCGCCAGGCGGGCGGCCGGTGCCTGGCCGTAGATGTTCCAGAAGGCAATCTCGAAGTCGGTGTCCGCCTGAATGGCCAGCGCCAGCTGGCGGAAGCGTGCTTCGTCCTGTGCCTTCAGCCAGCCGACCAGCATCATGGATTGGCGGTAGAACTCGAAGACCTTGAGGTTGGACGCGCTGGCGCGATGGCGCTTGTCGGGCACGTCGCGCACGGCGAGATTGACGCGCTTGCCGGCGCGGATCGCGGCCCAGGCCTGCGACTCGCTTGCGTATTCGGCGCCGCCGCCGTCGGCGACGAGCGAGGCCCAGCCTTCGTGGAACCATACCGGCAGGGTGCTGTGGTAGTGGCCGATGCGCTGGCCGAGGTGCAGATGCGCGAGTTCGTGGGTGAGCAGCGCGGGCAGGCGCTGTTTCTCGCGGCCGTCGAGGTTGGGCGACAGGATCAGGCGGTTGTCGGGCACGACGGCGGCGGACAGCCTGGGCGTCATCACGTAGCGCCGGAAGCAGTCCTCGCTGCCGCACACATGGACGCGCGGGGATCGGGCAAAGGGCAGGTAGTGCGCCGCCTCGACCTTCGCGATGGCGGCCGGCAACGCGGCGGCGACGCGCGCGCCGTAGGCTTCGTAACCGGGCTCGACCCAGACGCGCGCGTCGTCGGCCGACTGCACGAAGCTGTCGATGGGGATGCGCGCGCGCGGATCGCTCACGCCGAGCGCGCAGCCCTGCAGCACCGCCAGCACGGCGGCGAGCGCCCACAGCCTCATGCGTCGAGCACCTGCCAGCGGCCGTCGACCAGTCCTTCCAGCGGCGGGTACTGCTTCTTGTAGGCCATCTTGCGGCTCTCGGCGATCCAGTAGCCGAGGTAGAGGTAGGGCAGCTCCAGCCGCTTCGCCAGCTCGATCTGCCATAGCACGCCGTATACGCCGAGGCTCTGCTGCTCGCGCGCCGGATCGAAGAAGGTGTAGACGGCGGAGATGCCGTCGTCGACCTGGTCGATCACCGCGATCATCACCAGTTCGTCGCCGTCGCGGAATTCGACCAGCACGGAATCGACGTTGGACGACAGCAGGAACTGGGTGTACTGGTCGGGGCCGTCGCGGTCCATGCCGCCGCCGGCGTGACGGCTGCCGAGGTAGCGGCGGTACAGTGCGTAGTGCTCTTCCTTGAAGTCGAGCGGCAGGAAGCGCGCCGCCAGGTCGCGGTTGCGTTTGAGGCAGCGGCGCTGGGTGCGGTTGGGCACGAAGTGCGCGACGTCGACGCGCACCGGCACGCAGGCTTGGCAGTGTTCGCAGTGCGGGCGGTAGGTGAACTGGCCGCTGCGGCGGAAGCCGGCGCGGATCAGGGCGCCGTAGGCATGGCGGTCGATCAGGTGCGTGGGCGTGGCGACCTGCGAGCGCGCCTGCCGTCCGGGCAGGTAGCTGCAGTCGTAGTGCGCGGTCAGGTAGAACTGGATGCGCTGGAAGGGAGGTTCGGTCGGATGCATTTAAGCGTCAAACGTCCAGGGCCCGGACAGATGAGGCAAGTTTACCAATTCCGCCAGCCTTGCCGTGAACTCGGCGCGGGGCAGGGCGCGCGCGCCCATGCTGGCGAGGTGGGCGGTTTCCATCTGGCAGTCGATGAGGCCGAATCCCCACTGCTGCAGCTGCCGCGCCAGCCTCACCAGCGCGACCTTGGAGGCATCGGGTTCGCGGCTGAACATCGACTCGCCGTAGAACATGCGGCCGATCGCCACGCCGTAGAGGCCGCCGACCAGGCGGCCGTTGCGCCAGGTCTCGATCGAATGGGCGTAGCCGGCGTCGAACAGGCGGGTATAGGCCGCGATCATCGCCGGCGAGATCCAGGTGCCCGCGGCGCCCTCGCGCGGTGCGCCACAGGCGCGCATCACCTCGGCGAAGGCGCTATCTACGCGCAGCTCGAAGCCGGCGTTGCGCAGACGCTTGGCGAGCGAACGGGTGACGCGCACCTCGCCCGGCACCAGCACCATGCGCGGGTCCGGGCTCCACCACAGGATGGGCTCGCCGGGGTTGAACCAGGGGAAGATGCCGTGGCGGTAGGCGTCGAGCAGGCGCGCCGGCGACAGGTCGCCGCCCATCGCCAGGAGGCCGTTGGGATCGGCGAGCGCGGTTTCGACCGGGGGAAAGTACGAGGCGGTCTGAAAACGTTCGGTCATGCCGTCATGGTAGCGGAATCGCGGGCCTGCCGAATGGGCTTGCATTCCAAACAGCGTCTATATTATGATATGTATATCTTCAATGCTGCTATCGTGCTTGCGACACGGTTAGACGGAAAACGGGTCCCTCCCCTGCCCGCTCCTATAATGACCGGTTTGACAGTGAGCACGGATGAACCCTCGCAGGGCGCATTCCAGCCGGGAACAGGGCAGTAAGGAAGAATGGCGACAGCAACCGCAACGTGTAAACCAACCGGAGTGACGCCGGAGCCACAAGCATCGGCGTCAGGCTTGCCGACCCGGGCATCTACCCGATGCCCCGGGATGCCGGCTTCCGATTCCGGAATTGAAAACGAGTTGTTCTTGACGCCAGCGACCCGCCCGACCTCTCTCCCGGGCCCGTCGCGCTACAGCGTCCTCTTGCGGGGCGATTCGTGAGTTCCTCTCCTACGCTCACGGACGCCCCGGTTTTTTCGGACGGCTGTTTCCATTGCGGCCTGCCGGTGCCCGCAGGCGCCCACTACCCCATCCAGTTCGAAGGCCAGACCAGGGAAGCCTGTTGTCGCGGCTGCCAGGCGGTGGCGCAGACCATCATCGACAGCGGCCAGGGCGCCTATTACACCCATCGCACCGCGCTGCCCGCCACCCCGCGCGAGGCCGAGGCCGAACTGGCGCAGCTGGGCCTGTACGACCTGCCCGAGATCCAGGAAAGCTTCGTGCGGGTGGAAGCGGAGAACATCCGCGAGGCGGCGCTCATCCTGGAAAACATCGTCTGCGCCGCGTGCATCTGGCTCAACGAGCGCCACATCGCGGGGCTGCCGGGGGTGCTGTCGGTCGAGATCAACTATGCCACCCGCCGCGCGCGGGTGCGCTGGGACAACAGCCGCATCCAGCTGTCGGCCATTTTGAAGGCCGTGTCCGACATCGGCTACATCGCCCACCCCTTCGACCCGGGCCGCTCCGACGACGTCTACAAGCGCGAGCGCAACACCGCGATCAAGCGCCTGGCGATCGCCGGCCTCGGGATGATGCAGGTGATGATGTACGCGCTGCCGGCCTACACCGCGACCGACATGACCGACGAGATCCGGCTCCTGATGCGCTGGGCGAGCCTGATCCTGACCATCCCGGTGGTGGTGTATTCGGCGTGGCCGTTCTTCATCGGCGCCTGGCGCGACCTCAAGCGCCGCACGCTGGGCATGGACGTGCCGGTCGCGCTCGGCGTCGGCACCGCCTTCGTCGCCAGCGTCTACAGCACCTTCTCCGGCCACGGCGAGGTCTACTACGATTCGGTCACCATGTTCATCTTTTTGCTGCTCACCGGGCGCTTCCTCGAGATGAACGCGCGCCGGCGCGCCGGCGCCGCGGTCGAGGAACTGGTCAAGCTCATCCCCGCCGCCACCACGCGGCTGCCCAACTGGCCCGCCCGCGACGAGGAACAGGTGCCGGTCGCGCGGCTGACGGTCGGCGACCACGTGCTGGTGCGCCCCGGCGAGACCCTGCCCGCCGACGGTGTGGTGGTCGAGGGCGTCAGCGCGGTGAGCGAGGCGATGCTCACCGGCGAATCGCTGCCGGTGTCGAAAAGCGTCGATGCGAAGGTGGTCGGCGGCAGCCTCAACCAGGCGAGCCCGCTGGTGGTGCAGGTGGAGAAGCTCGGCGCCGACACCCGGCTGGCCTCGATCGTGCGCCTGCTCGACCGCGCGCAGAGCGAGAAGCCGCGCATCGGCCAGCTCGCCGACCGCGCCGCGGCGTGGTTCGTCGGCCTGCTGCTCGTGATCACCGCGGCGGTCGGCGTGGCGTGGTACGTCGTCGATCCGTCGAAGGTGCTGTGGATCGTGGTGTCGATCCTGGTCGTCACCTGCCCCTGCGCGCTCGGCCTCGCCACCCCCGCCGCGCTCACCACCGGCACCGGGCGCCTGACGCGGCTGGGCCTCTTGACCACGCGCGGCCACGCGCTGGAGACGCTGGCTAGGGCGACGGATCTGGTGTTCGACAAAACCGGTACCCTCACCCACGGCCGCCTGTCGGTGCGCCGCGTGGTGCCGCTGGGCGGGCGCAATGCGGACGAGGTGAGCGCGATCGCCGCCGCGCTGGAAGCCGGCTCCGAGCACCCGATCGCGCGTGCGCTGCGCGACGCCTGCAGTTCGGTGCTCACCGCCAGCGGCATCCGCAACACGCCGGGGCGCGGCGTCGAGGGCACGATCGACGGCCGCAACTACCGTCTCGGCACGCCGCGCTTCGCCGCCAATGGCGACGCCCCGCCTGCGGCGCCGGCTTCCGACTCCGGGGAAAGCTGGGTCGCGCTCGCCGCGGAAAGCGAACTGATCGCCTGGTTCGCGCTCGCCGACACGCCACGGCCGGACGCCGCCGCCGCGCTCGCCGCGCTGCAGAAGCAGGGCCTGCGCCTGCACCTGCTGTCGGGCGACGCCGAGCCCGCCGTCAAGGCGGTGGCGCAGCAACTCGGCATCGCCGATTGGCACGCCGGCGCGCTGCCGGAAGACAAGCTCGCCTACGTGAAAATGCTGCAGGACGACGGCCGCATCGTCGCCATGGTCGGCGACGGCATCAACGACGCCCCGGTGCTCGCCGGCGCGCAGGTGTCGATCGCGATGGGCGAAGGCGCCGACGTCGCACAGGCCGCCGCCGACATGGTGATGCTCGGCAGCCGGTTGGGGACCCTGTCCGAAGGCGTCGCCCTGGCGCGCAAGACGCAGCGCATCATCCGCGAAAACCTCGGCTGGGCGCTCGCCTACAACCTCGTCGCCATCCCCGCCGCCGCGCTCGGTCACGTCACGCCCTGGATCGCCGGCATCGGCATGTCGGCCAGCTCGCTGCTGGTGGTGCTGAACGCGCTGAGGCTGTCCGACTTCAAGTCCGGCGCCGCCCCCTCGGCCGCGCCTACCGGCTCACCGCTCACCGCTTCCCGCTAACCGCCGTGGACATCCTGCTCCTGCTCATCCCGCTCAGTCTCGTCATCGTCGGCATCATCGCCTGGATCATGCTGTGGGCGGCGAAAAGCGGCCAGTTCGACGACCTCGAAGGCCCGGCGCACAGCGTGATCATGGACGACGACAGCCCGCCCAAACCCCAGGCCGCATCGTCTCCCTCCGGCACCCCCCAATCCGACGACTCCTCCCAGTCCTGAACGGATCGATCGCCTAGGCTGTGAGCAGCCCTCCCTGAACAGCGCCGCGACATGAACCTGCCCATCCTCTGGTATTTCGCCGACCCCATGTGTTCGTGGTGCTGGGGATTTTCGCCGGTGATCGAAACGCTGCGCGAGCACGATCGCGATCGCATGAAAATCGCGCTGGTGCTGGGCGGGCTGAGGCACGAGACGGCGCCGATGCCGGCCGCCCAGCGCGACGATATCCTGCATCACTGGCACGCGGTGCACGAACGCACCGGCCAGGCCTTCCGCTTCGACGGCGCGCTGCCCGATGGCTTCGTGTACGACACCGAGCCCGCCTGCCGCGCGGTGGTGGCGATGGGCGGACTCGACCCTGCGCTGATCTTCGCCCTGTTCAAGGCGATCCAGACCGCGTTCTACGCCGAAGGGCGCGATGTCACCCAAGCGGACGTGCTGGCCGGCCTCGCCGCCGGGCTCGGCGTCGAGGCCGCACGCTTCCGGCAGGCATTCGACAGCGACGACGCCCGCGCCAGGACCCAGGCGCATTTCCGGCAGACGCGCCAGGCCTGCGTGCGCGGCTTCCCCACCCTGATCCTGCAACAGGACACGCAGCTGCATACGGTGAGCACCGGCTGCGAGACGCTCGACTCGGTGCGCGACGCGATCGCACGGCATCTGCCACCCGCATGACAGCAGCCACGGTCGCATTGCCCCGTTCGCATGGGCTCTTCGACCTTGCTCAGGACAAGCCTGTCGAAGCGCCGCACCGATCGCCAGGCGGCGTCGACCGGGTTGGGCTGCAAGCCGCCCGCCAGTAGAATCCCCCTACCATTTGCCTGGAGCGCCCCGATGACCCGCCTCTCCCTCATGTCCACCACGCTGTTTCTCGGCGCGCTGCTGCTCGGCATCTCCGGCTGCAGCGCCCAGGAACCCGGCAAGCAGACCGTCTCCACCGCGCCCGCCGCCGGCCAGCCGGCCAATCCGCGCGTGCTGATCGAGACCAGCAAGGGCACCATCACCGTCGAGGTGTTCCCCGGCAATGCGCCGAAATCGGCGGCGAATTTCCTCGATTACGTGAAGCGCGGCTACTACGACGGCACGATCTTCCACCGCGTCATCCCGGGCTTCATGATCCAGGGCGGCGGCATGCTGCCGGACATGCGTGAAAAACCGCGCGGCACCCCGATCGAGAACGAGGCCGACAACGGCCTCAAGAACCTGCGCGGCACCCTGGCAATGGCGCGCACCGGCGACCCGCATTCAGCAACCTCGCAGTTCTTCGTCAACGTCGCCGACAACTATTTCCTCAACCACCGCGGCAAGAGCGTCGAAGGCTGGGGCTACGCCGTATTCGGCCAGGTGGTCGACGGCATGGACGTGGTCGACGCCATCGTCGCCGTGCCGCGCGGCAATCGCGGCCCGCACGACGACGTTCCCATCGAACCCATCGTGATGCAGCGCGTCACCCTGCTGCCCACGGCCGCGCCCGCCGTTCGGCCTGAGCCCTTCGACAAAGCTCAGGACAGGCCTGTCGAAGGCCAAAATCCCGCAAGCCAGAACAAATAAGGCCCGTCCTGAACGCTTCCACCAAACTCCTGCTGCTCGGCCTCGCTGCGCCCACATCGATCGCGCTCGCCCTGCTGGCCGGCGCGCTGCCCGCCGACCGCGAACTAGCGATGCAGATTCTCACCGAACTGCGCGGTCCTCGCGTCGCAGCCGCCTTCGCCTGCGGCGGCCTGCTGGCGCTCGCCGGCGCGCTGATGCAGACCCTGTTCCGCAACCCGCTCGCCGAGCCCTACCTGCTCGGCGTCTCCGGCGGCGCGGGCCTCCTGGCGCTGCTCGGCATGGCGGCAGGGCTGGCGTGGCCCTGGATCTCCCTGCTCGCCTTCGCCGGCAGCCTGCTCGCGCTCGGCCTTGCCGCCGCATTGGGCGGCCGCATGCTGGCACGCGACCACACCCCGCTCCTGCTCGCCGGCGTCATGCTCGCCGCCGGCTTCGGCGCGCTGATCGCGCTGGTATTGAGCGTCGCGCCGGCCGAGCGCCTGCCCGGCATGCTGTTCTTCCTGATGGGCGACCTCGCCTGGACCGGCAACGCGCCGCTTCTCCTGGCCGCGCTGGGGCTTGCCATCGCCGCCGCGCTGGCGCTGTCGCGCCGGCTCGACGTGCTGCAGCTGTCGCCGCTCAAGGCCGCGTCGCTCGGCGTCGCCGTCGCCCCCACGCGCTGGACGCTGTTCGGGCTGGCCGGCGCCTGCACCTCATTGGTGGTGGCGCAGGCCGGCAGCATCGGCTTCGTCGGCCTGATGGTGCCGCACGCGTTGAGGAAGCTCGGCTTTACCGGCCACCGCGTCCTGCTGCCCGCCGCCGCGCTCGCCGGCGGCAGCCTCTTGGTACTCGCCGACGCGCTGGCGCGCACCGTGATCGAGCCGCGCGAACTGCCGGTGGGCGTGCTGACTGCGCTGCTCGGGGTGCCGATGATGTTGTGGTTGCTGCGCAGGCCATGAGATGACAGATGCCGCAGCAGAACTACTGTCTAATTTTCGTTAGGCGTCTTGAATTTTCTGGGCTCACACTCAATGACGATAGAGCGAAAAAAACTACTGCAACAAGAGCCGCGTCTCATTGAGAGGTATGTGCGCTTGCAAATGCACAGGAACGCCAAACGGGCATCTCGGTTCATCATGCGGCGAGTGCTTACGCTCAAAGAGAAGGAAAGAGAAAGAGCTATCGCGAACACTCTTGCTGAGGTTGCGAAGCAGGCAGCAAAAAGTCGGAGGTATAAATTTGAGTCATCAGCCGCCCTTTTCAACCTCGCCCTGTTCTTTCTTATTGCCGATAGAGATATTCAAGCCGTAAAGATTGACGCACTTACACATCCAGACCCCTGGAAGCGTCAGCTTTGTGCCCGAATTATTCTCCTGACAATTCATGAACTCGACATGGACAAAGTGGCCGGAGGAAAATTACGAGCTGCGCTTGCGAATGCGGGGGTTTCTGAGGAAGCAAAACGTCAAGCTACGCAAGCATTGCGGTCCATTCGTAGTTCGCAGCAGAAAGCGCAAAAGCAGTTCGTTATTCTACGGAACGCTACTATTGCACATAGAGACCCGGACGCTCTCCTACAGTACCGTTCAATAACGCAAATCGATGAGATCGAAGTACTTCGAATTGCCAGCGATTTCTATGATGGCACCCGTTTGTTCCTTGACGTTCTACCGAACCTAGTGCTCCAAGCGGGCGCGTGGTCTGGACTCCTTAACCAATTAAGGGCTCGCTCGAACATGAATGCCGAGGAGCCCAATGTATAAATTCGATCAACACAAGCCACACCCAACATTGCAGGGAGCTTGGTGCATAACCCCCACTAACAACTGGCCATGAGCCTGACCACCCAACAACTCTCCCTCCGCACCGGCACCCGCGCCTTGGTCGACACCCTCGACCTCGCGCTCGAACCCGGCGAAGTCCTCGGCATCCTCGGTGCCAACGGCGCCGGCAAGTCGACGCTGCTGACGGTGCTGGCCGGCCTCGCGCGGCCTGCGCAGGGGCAGGTCTTGCTTGACGGCCAATCGCTCGCCGACCTGCCGCCGCTCACCCGCGCGCAGCACATCGGCCTACTGCCACAGGGCGACGAAGGCGGCTTCTTTGGCAGCGTCGCCGACTTCGTCGCGCTCGGGCATTTCCCCTTCAGTGGGCCAGTGCCTGATCTCGCCCCGCACCTCGCCGCCTGGGAACTCACCGATCTCGCTAACCGCCCGCTCGACACCCTCTCCGGTGGCGAGCGCCAGCGCGCACGGCTGGCGCAGCTGGCGGTGCAGCAGCCGCGCATCGCGCTGCTCGACGAGCCGCTGACCCATCTCGACCCGGCGCATCAGGCGCGCCTCTTGGCCTGGGCGCGCAGCGAGGCCGACGCCGGGAGGACGGTGGTACTGACGCTGCACGACCCCAACTGGGCCGCCTGCCACTGCGACCGCCTGCTGTTCCTGCACGGCGACGGCCGCTGGCAGCTGGGCACGCCTGCCGGGCTGCTGACGCCGGACTCGCTCGAAGCCCTGTATGGCCCCGGAACGGCTGCGCTGTGGCGGCAGGGCGGCCGGGGCCAGACTGTATAATCGCGCTTTAGGTTTTTGAGGTCCCTGTCCGCGCGCTCCCCATGATCCGTCGCATCATCAACAAAGTATTCGGCCGCAAGCCCCGCGTCGCCTCCAAGGGCGTGCACATCCTGCCGCTCGCCGCGCACGGCATCCGCCGCGACCAGCTCGACGACTGCGCGCTCAAGGTCTGCGAGACCCTGTCCGCCTCCGGATTCAAGGGGTACGTGGTCGGCGGCGCGGTGCGCGACCTGCTGGTGGGCAAGACGCCCAAGGATTTCGACGTCGCCACCGACGCCACCCCGGAAGAGGTGCGGCGCCTGTTCCGCCGCTCGCGCATCATCGGCCGCCGCTTCCAGATCGTGCACGTGATGTGCGGGCGCGAGACCATCGAGGTCACCACTTTCCGCTCCAACGGCCAGAAGGAAGTCGAGGACGAGGACGAGCAGTCTGCCGGCGGCAAGTCGCCGGCAGAGCACAAGCGCCAGACCGACGAGCACGGCCGGCTGCTGTCCGACAACGTGTTCGGCAGCATGGAGGACGACGCCGCGCGGCGCGACTTCACCATCAACGCCTTGTACTACGACCCCGCGCGCGAGGAAGTGCACGACTATTTCGGCGGCGTGGCCGACTGCAAGGCGCGCATGCTGCGCATGATCGGCGACCCCGAGACGCGCTTCCGCGAGGATCCGGTGCGCATGCTGCGCGCCGCGCGTTTCGCCGCCAAGCTCGACTTCCACATCGACGAGGCGACGCGCAAGCCGGTCGCCACGCTGGCGCCGCTCTTGGCCAACATTCCGCGCGCGCGCATCTTCGACGAGGCGCTGAAACTGCTGCTGTCCGGCCACGCCCTGCGCGGCGTACACCAGCTGCGCGCCGAGGGCCTGCACCACGGCATGCTGCCGCTGCTCGACACCATCCTCGACGACCCCACCGGCGAGCGCTTCATCAACGCCGCGCTGAAGAGCACCGACGAGCGCATCCAGTCCGACCGCCCGTCGTCGCCCGCCTTCCTCTTCGCCACCCTGCTGTGGCCGCAGGTGGTGAAGCGCTGGCACGCGCTCGAGGCCGCCGGCGAACGGCCGCAACCCGCCCTGTTCGTGGCGATGGACGAGGTGCTCGACGCACAGCGCAGCCAGCTCGCCATCCCGCGCCGCTACGACGGCATGATGAAGGAGATCTGGGGGCTGCAGCCGCGCTTCGAGCAACGCGGCGGGCAGCGCCCGTACCGTCTGCTGGAGCATCCGCGTTTCCGCGCCGCCTACGACTTCCTGCTGCTGCGCGCGGAATCCGGCGAGGTGGACCGCGAACTCGGCGACTGGTGGACGCGCTTCCAGGACGCCGATGAAGACGAGCGTGCGGGCATGCTGATGGCCGACAGCGGGCCCAAGCCGCGCCGCCGCCGCAAGCGCAGGAAGCCGGGCGAGACCGGCGGCGAGGCGCAGCCGGCATGAAAGTGATCGCCACCATCGGACTGGGCGCCAACCTCAACGACCCGGCCGCGCAGGTGGAGTACGCCCTGGCCGAGCTCGACCGCCTGCCCGACACGAAGCTGCTCGCGCGTTCCAGCCTGTATGCCTCGGCACCGGTCGGCTACGTCGACCAGCCCGACTTCATCAACGCGGTGGCCCAGGTCGAAACCGGACTCGCGCCGCGCGCCCTGCTCGCCGCGTTGCTCGATATCGAGCACCGCCACGGCCGCGAGCGCAGCTTCCGCAACGCGCCGCGCACGCTCGACCTCGACCTGCTGCTCTACGGCGGCGCGCATTTCCACGAGGAAGGCCTGACGCTGCCTCATCCGCGCATGCACGAACGCGGCTTCGTGCTGCTGCCGCTGCTGGAAATCGCGCCCGACACCGCGATCCCCGGCCGCGGCCGCGCCGCCGACTGGCTCGCCGCCTGCGACGATCAGCAGGTCGTCGCCCTGCCCCCACCTCCTGCCGCCGTCAACGCATGACCCTGTCCCGCTATCGCTACCTCGTCGTCGAAGGCCCGATCGGTGCCGGCAAGACCAGCCTCACCCACAAGCTGGCCGAGCGCCTGGAGGCCGACACCCTGCTGGAAAACGCCAGCGACAATCCCTTCCTGCCGCGCTTCTACCAGGAGCCCAGGCGCTACGCGCTGCCGGCGCAGCTGCACTTCCTGTTCGACCGCACGCGCCAGCTGCGCGATCTGGCGCAGGGCGACCTGTTCCGCGCCGGCACGGTGTCGGACTTCCTGATCGACAAGGACATGCTGTTCGCGCGCATGAACCTCGACGACGACGAGTTCGAGCTGTACCAGAAGGTCTACGCCGACCTCGCGCCGCAGGCGCCGACGCCCGACCTGGTGATCTACCTGCAGGCGCCGATCGATGCGCTGCAGGAACGCGTGCGCCGCCGCGGCGTCGAATACGAGCGCAGCATGGACGCGGCCTACCTGCAGCGTCTGGCCAACAGCTACAGCGAGTTCTTCCACCGCTACGACGCGGCGCCGCTGCTGATCGTCAACACCACGAACCTCAACTTCGCGCAGAGCGAGGCCGACTTCGAACTGCTGCTCGAGCGCATCGAAAAGATGCGCGGCCCGCGCGAGTTCTTCAGCCGGGCGGCCTGAGATGAACGTCACCCTCTCCACCCTCAAGGCGATGCGCAACAACGGCGAGAAGATCGCCGTGCTCACCTGCTACGACGCCAGCTTCGCGCGCGTGCTCTGCGCCGCCGGGGTCGACGTGCTGCTGGTCGGCGACTCGCTCGGCATGGTGGTGCAGGGCCACGACTCGACGCTGCCGGTGAAGCTCGCCGAGATGACCTACCACACGCGCTGCGTCGCCGCCGGCACCGAGCGTGCCTTCATCGTCGCCGACCTGCCCTTCGGCAGCTACCAGCCCTCGCCTGCGCACGCGTTCTCGGCCTCCGCCCGGCTGATGGCGGCGGGCGCGCACATGGTCAAGCTGGAAGGCGGCGCGGTGATGGTCGACACCGTTGCCTTCCTCACCCAGCGCGGCATTCCGGTGTGCGCGCACCTCGGCCTGCTGCCGCAGTCGGTCAACCAGCTCGGCGGCTACCGGGTGCAGGGGCGCGACGACGCGGCCGCCGCGCAGCTGATCGCCGACGCGCGCGCGCTGGAAGCCGCGGGCGCCGGCCTGATCGTGCTGGAGATGGTACCCGCCGCCCTGGCAAAAACCGTCACCGAGGCGCTGACGATTCCCACCATCGGCATCGGGGCGGGAGGCGACTGCTCGGGCCAGGTGCTGGTGCTGTACGACATGCTGGGGCTGTATCCGCGCGCACCGAAATTCTCGAAGAACTTCCTCGCCGGCGCCGACGGCATCGAGGCGGCGGCGCGCGCCTACGTCACGGCGGTGAAGGACGGCAGCTTCCCGGCTCCCGAACACAGCTTCTGATGCAGGTCGTCCACACCGCAACCGAGCTGCGCGCCGCGCTCGCCGGCGCCACCGAGACCGCCTTCGTGCCCACCATGGGCAATCTGCACGCCGGGCACATCGCGCTGGTCGAGCGGGCAAAGCGGCTCGGCCGCCCGGTGGTCGCGAGCATCTTCGTCAACCCGCTGCAGTTCGGCGCCGGCGAGGACTTCGAGCGCTATCCGCGCACCCTCGCCGCCGACTGCGGGAAGCTCGAAGCCGCCGGCTGCGACTTGGTATTCGCGCCCGACGTCGCCGAAATGTATCCGGTGCCGCAGACCTATGCCGTGCACGTGCCCGAGGCCATGGCGAACGACCTCTGCGGCGCCTTCCGACCCGGCCATTTCAGCGGCGTGGCGACGGTGGTGCTGAAGCTCTTCAACCTGGTGCAGCCGCGCGTCGCGGTGTTCGGCAAGAAGGATTTCCAGCAGCTGCAGGTGATCCGCGACCTGGTGCGCCAGTTCAACCTGCCGCTCGACATCGAGGGCGTCGACACCCTGCGCGAAGCCGACGGCCTGGCGATGAGTTCGCGCAACGGTTATCTGTCGGCGGCCGAACGCATGCAGGCGCCGCAGCTGCAGCGCGAGCTCGCCGCCATCGCCGCCGCCATCCTGGCCGGCGAACGCGATTTCGCGGCGCTCACGGCGACCGCGCGACGCCACCTCAACATGGCGGGCTGGCGCGTCGATTACGTCGAGCTGCGCGACGCCGCGACCCTCGCGGTGCCGACGGCAGACAGCCGGCGCCTGGTCGTGCTGGGTGCGGCCTGGCTGGGCTCGACCCGCCTGATCGACAACCTCGATTTCGCTCCCGACGCAGACCGCTGAAGCGGGTGAACCGCCTTGGGGAATCCGGGTCAAAGAAAGTATAATGTTCGTCCTTTTTTGTGATTGAGAGGGCACCGTCATGCAAAGAACGATGCTCAAGTCCAAGCTGCACCGGGCGACCGTCACGCATTCCGAGCTGCATTACGAAGGCTCCTGCGCGATCGACGAAACCCTGCTGGACGCGGCCAACATCCACGAGTACGAGCAGATCCAGATCTACAACGTCACCAATGGCGAGCGCTTCACCACCTACGCCATCCGTGCGGCGCGCGATTCGGGGATCATCTCGGTGAACGGCGCCGCCGCGCACAAGGCGAACCCGGGCGACCTCGTGATCATCGCCACCTATGCGACGTACAACGAACTGGAGCTGGCGCGCTACGCGCCGGAACTGGTCTACGTCGACGCCGACAACCGCATCATGGACACGCGCCGGGCGATTCCGGTGCAGGCGGCATAAAGCGAATGGAATCGGAATGAAAAAGGCCGGGGGGACCCGGCCTTTTTCATTCGGCATCTCGACTGACTTGTTCTGAATCGCTCCCAGCTTACCAGACACCTTTGAGCCTTAAATTTGCGTGCCCGAAATGGCCGACACGCCTCACTCAGCACACGCCATCCATTTCTGACTGACCACCTCGCCTATTACGCGTCTGCCAGTCCTACTTCAGCTTCCAGATGTCGTCGTTGTATTCCAGCATGGTGCGGTCGGTCGAGAAGAAGCCGCTCGACGCCGTGTTGAGTATGCTCATGCGGGTCCAGCGCTCGCGGTCCTGCCACGCCTCGGCCACCTTTTCCTGCGCCTCGACGTAGCCACGGAAGTCGGCCAGCACCATCCAGGGATCGTGCGGGCTCGTCACGGACGCAAGAATCATGTCGAAGATACCGGGCTCGCAGGCGTTGAAGTGGCCGGAGGCCAGGAGGTCGATCACCTCGCGCAATTCGGGATCGCGCTCGATGTATGCCAGCGGCTGGTAGCGGCTGCGCAAGGCCTCGACCTCCTCGGCCTTGAGACCGAACAGGAAGAAGTTGTCCTCGCCCACGGCGTCGAGAATCTCGATGTTGGCCCCGTCGTAGGTGCCGATGGTGACGGCGCCGTTCATCATGAATTTCATGTTGCCGGTGCCGGAGGCTTCCTTGCCGGCGGTCGAGATCTGCTCCGACAGATCGGTCGCCGGGGCGATGATCTCCATGCTGGTCACGCGGTAGTTCGGCAGGAAGGCCACCTTGAGGCGGCCGTTGACGGCGGGGTCGCTGTTGACCACGTCGGCGACGTTGTTGATGAGCTTGATGATGCGCTTGGCCATCACGTAGCCCGGCGCCGCCTTGCCGCCGATCAGCACGCAGCGGTCGGCCCAGCCTTCGAGGCGGCCATGCTTGATGCGGTTGTACAGATGGATCACGTGCAGCACGTTGAGCAGCTGCCGCTTGTATTCGTGGATGCGCTTGACCTGCACGTCGAACAGCACCTCCGGATCGAATGTCACGCCGCACTCGGCCTTGACCAGCGCGGTGAGGCGTTCCTTGTTGGCGCGCTTCGCCGCCCGCCATTCGGCATGGAAGGCCGGCTGGCCCGCCAGTGGCTTCAGTTTTTCCAGCTGCGACAGGTCGGCGATCCAGTCCTCGCCGATCTGCCGGGTGATGAGCGCGGTCATGCCGGGATTGGCATGCGCCACCCAGCGGCGCGGCGTGACGCCGTTGGTCTTGTTGTTGAATTTTTCCGGCCACAGTTCGACGAAATCGCGGAACAGGCCTTCCTGCAGCAGGCGTGAATGCAGCGCCGCCACGCCGTTGACCGAGAAGCTGCCGACGATGGCAAGCCAGGCCATGCGCACCTGGCGCACCGCGCCTTCCTCGATCAGCGACATGCGGCGCTGGCGGTCGCTGTCGCCCGGCCATTTCAGCGACACCTCGCGCAGGAAGCGCGCGTTGATTTCGTAGATGATCTCCAGCAGGCGCGGCAGCAGGCGCTCGAACAAGGTCACCGGCCAGCGCTCCAGGGCTTCGGGCAGCAGCGTATGGTTGGTATACGCCATGCATCGCGAAGTGACCGCCCACGCCTCGTCCCACAGCATGCCCTCACGGTCGAGCAACAGGCGCATCAGCTCGGCCACCGCAATGGTGGGATGGGTGTCGTTCATCTGGAACACGTTGTGTTCTGCAAACTTGGACAGGTCGCTGTTTCCCGCGGCGCGCCACTGCCGCATCGCGTCCTGCAGGCTGGCCGACGCCAGGAAATACTGCTGGCGCAGGCGCAGCTCCTTGCCGTTTTCGCTGCTGTCGTTGGGGTACAGCACCATCGAGATGTGCTCGGCGTGGTTCTTCGCCTGCACCGCTTCGGAGTAGCTGCCGGCGTTGAATTCGTCGAGGTCGAATTCGTCGGTGGCGGCCGCCTTCCACAGGCGCAGCGTGTTCACCGCGCGATTGCGGTATCCCGATATCGGCATGTCGTAGGGCACTGCCAGCACGTCGCTGGTATCCGCCCAGCGCGCACGCGGGATGCCCGCCTTGTCGTAATAATGCTCGGTGTGCCCGCCGAACGGCACGCGGCAAGTGAACTCGGAACGCTCGACCTCCCACGGGTTGCCGTCGCGCAGCCAGTTGTCGGGGTCCTCGATCTGGTAGCCGTTTTCGATGTGCTGGCGGAACATGCCGTACTGGTAATGCAGGCCGTAGCCCATCACCGGGAGATTCAGCGTGGCGCAGCTGTCCATGAAGCAGGCGGCCAGGCGGCCGAGGCCGCCATTGCCCAGGCCGGCATCGGGCTCCAGTTCGGCCACCGTCTCCAGCGACTGGCCGAAGCTGTGCAGGGCCTCGCGCGCGGCGGCATCCAGCCCCAGGTTGAGCACGTGGTTGGACAGCGCCCGGCCGATCAGGAACTCCAGCGACAGGTAATAGCCGCGCCGCTTGCCGGGCTGGTCGCGCACGAAATAGGTGTTCATCCAGTCCGACATGAGGCGGTCGCGCAGCGTCCACGCCAGCGCCTGGTAGGTGTAGACCGGCGGACAGCCCTGCATGCGTCCGAGGTGATACAGCTGGTAACGCTCGACGTCCTGCGTCAGCACCTCACCGCCTGCCGGCAACGGCTCCAGGACGAGTTGGGGGGGGGTAACAGGTTTATTGGCTGACATGGCGGTTCCCGCTGGGTTCACATCGAATAGAGTGAAAGGTAATGGCCGGCGCTCTCCGACCAGTCGAACGACTGGCGCATGCCGGTCTGCTGCAGCCGGCGCCACAGGGCGGGCTGGCGGTAGAGGTCGAGCGCGCGGCGGATGGCATCGAGAAAAGCCGTCACCTCGGGCGTGTCGAACACGAAGCCGTTGGCGGTGACGTCCTCCAGCGTGGCCGCGTTCGCATCGACCACGGTATCGGCCAGCCCGCCGGTCTTGAAGACGATGGGCGGCGTGCCGTAGCGCAGGCTGTACATCTGATTCAGGCCGCACGGTTCGAAACGCGAGGGCATCAGGAACAGGTCCGCTCCGGCTTCGATCTGATGCGCCAGCGGCTCGTTGTAGCCGATCTCGACGAACACCCGGTCCGGATGCTGCTTCGCCAGCCGCACCAGCTTCTGCTCGTATGCAGGCTGCCCGCTGCCGAGCAGCACGAAACGCGCATCGGTCTCGGCAAGCAACTGCGGAATCGCCGCCAGCACCCAGTCGATGCCCTTCTGCTCGACCAGCCGGCCGACCAGTCCCAGCAGCGGCGCCCCCATCGCCGCGTCGTCGGCGGGCAGCCGGGTACGTTCGAGCAGGGCCTGCTTGTTGCGCCGCTTGCCGGGCAGGATGCGGCCAGCCGAATAGTGGGCGGCCAGATGCGCATCGGTGGCCGGATTCCAGGTCGTCGAATCGATGCCGTTGAGGATGCCGTGCAGCTTGTAGCGGCGCGACAGCAGCAGGCCGTCGAGGCCATAGCCGAATTCCGGCGTGCAGATTTCCTCGGCATAGGTGGGACTCACCGTGGTGACGGCGTCGGCATACACGATGCCCGCCTTCAGCATCGAGAGTCCGCCATGGAATTCGACGCCCTCGGGCGACCACCAGTGGCTGGGCAGCTGCAGCCGCACGAAATCGCCATGCGAAAAGTAGCCGCCATAGGCGAGGTTGTGGATGGTGAAGACGCTCTTCGGCCGCACCGGCAGATCGGCCAGAAAGGCGGGCAGCAGGCCTGCCTGCCAGTCGTGCGCATGCACCACTTCAGGCTGCCAGTCGAGGTCGAGCGCATCCTGCGCCAGCAGCGCCGCCGCCCGCGCGAACACCGTGAAGCGCTCGGCATTGTCCGGCCAGTCCTGGCCGCCGGCATCGACGTAGGGATTCCCGGGACGGTCGAACAGCGACGGGCAGTCGACGACCCACAGCGGGAAGTCCAGGGCGGCATGACGCGTCTCCAGGATGCGCACGCTGACCATGCCTTCGGCGCCGCGCACGTCGAACCAGCCGAGGATGCGCACCTGGCCGAGCTGCTGCAGCAGCGCGCGATAACCCGGCAGCAGCAGCCGGATGTCGGCGCCACGCGCATGCAGGGCATGCGGCAGGCCGTACAGCACGTCGCCGAGCCCGCCGGTCTTCACCAGCGGATAGGCTTCGCTGGCCACAAACAGAATTTTCATCGCTCCGCGTTTCATTTTTCTTAGGGACTAGGATTCAGGGATTAGGGGTCAGGGGGTTTTGTGCTTCGCGTCTTTGACTATACGCGGCCAAGGCCGCGCACACCCTGGCCCCTGAATCCTGATCTCTTGTATCAACATGGTTTCAGAAAAATCGCACCCAGCGGTGGCAGCGTCACCTCGATGGAATGGTCGAACCCCATCCAGGGCTGGGCCTGCGCGACCAGGGGCTGGCCATTGCCGAGATTGCTGCCGCCGTAGTACATCGAGTCGGTGTTGAGCACCTCGCACCACGCTGTGTTCCAGGGCACGCCGATGCGATAGTCGCGGCGTGGCACCGGAGTGAAATTGAGCAGCGCCACCAGCGGCGGCGTGCCGTCCTGGCCCTGGCGCACCAGGCTCAGCACCGACTGGTCGGCGTCGTGGCAGTCGATCCAGCGGAAGCCACGCGGGTCGAAGTCGAACGCATGCAGCGCCGGCTCGTTGCGGTACAGCCGGTTGAGATCGCGCAGCAGGGCGCGGATACCGTCGTGGTCGGGAAATCCGAGCAGCGTCCAGTCGAGCTGGCCGGATTCCTTCCATTCGTTCCACTGTCCGAACTCGCCGCCCATGAAGAGGAGCTTCTTGCCCGGATGCGCGTACTGCCAGGCGTAGAACAGGCGCAGGTTGGCGAAGCGCTGCCAGACGTCGCCCGGCATCTTGTCGAGCAGGCTCTTCTTCATGTGCACCACTTCGTCGTGCGACAGCGGCAGCACGAAGTTTTCGGTCCACGCATACATCTGGCTGAAGGTCAGCTGGTTGTGCTGGTACTTGCGGTAGACCGGCTCCTTCTCGATGTAGTCGAGGCTGTCGTTCATCCAGCCCATGTTCCACTTCATCGAGAAACCGAGGCCGCCCAGCTCGACCGGGCGCGACACCGCCGGCCACGCGGTCGACTCCTCGGCGATGGTGAGCACGCCGGGGAAGCGGCCGTGCACCTCGATGTTCATCTCACGCAGGAAGTGGATCGCCTCGATATTCTCGCGCCCGCCGTACTGGTTCGGCAGCCATTCGCCCGGCTGGCGCGAGTAGTCGAGGTAGAGCATCGACGCCACCGCGTCGACGCGCAGGCCGTCGATGTGGAATTCGTCCAGCCAGTACAGCGCGTTGGCGACGAGGAAATTGCGCACCTCGTTGCGGCCGAAATTGAAGATCAGCGTGCCCCAGTCCTGGTGCTCGCCGCGGCGGGGATCGGCGTGCTCGTACACCGGCTCGCCGGTAAAGCGTGCGAGCGCGAAATCGTCCTTCGGAAAATGCGCCGGCACCCAGTCGAGCAGCACGCCGAGGCCGGCCCGGTGGCAGGCGTCGACAAACGCACGGAAATCGTGGGGCGAGCCGAAGCGCGCAGTCGGCGCGTAATAGCCCGACACCTGGTAGCCCCACGAGGCGTCGAACGGATGCTCGGCCACCGGCAGCAGCTCGATGTGGGTGTAGCCAAGGTCGAGCACATAGGGGATCAGCTCGGCAGCCAGCTCGCCCCAGGTATAGAAACTGCCGTCGGCATGCCGCCGCCAGGAACCGGGGTGCAACTCGTAGATGCTGATCGGCCGATGCTGCCAGTCGAACTGCCGACGCGCATCCATCCAGCCGGCATCCTGCCAGTCGTAGGCTTCATCGCCCGGCACGCAGCTGGTGGTCTCGGGGCGCAGGAACATCTGCCGTGCGTAGGGATCGGTCTTCTTCGCCAGCTGGCCGTGGGGGCCGAGGATTTCGTATTTGTAGGCATGGCCGGCGTCGATGCCCGGAATGAACAGTTCCCACACGCCCGACGTGCCGCGGCAACGCATCGGATGGCGGCGCCCGTCCCAGTCGTTGAAGTCGCCGATCACGCTGACCCGCTGCACCGCCGGCGCCCACACGGCGAACAGGGTGCCGTCTATGCCGTCGATGGTTTTGCGGCGCGCGCCCAGCACTTTCCATATCTCGAAATGCCGCCCTTCGCCGAACAGGTGGAGGTCCATCTCGCCGATCTGCGGCGCGAAGCTGTAGGGACAGCGGGTGGCATGCCAGTCGCCGGCGCGCTTGTCCTGCCAGCGCAGCAGCGGATGCGTCTCGACCTCGGCGCCGGGCGGCAGCAGCCGTTCGAAGCAGTCGGTGCCGGGCACCCGCAGCATGCGGCCGCCCGCCACCTCGACCGCCTCGGCCGCGGGCAGGAAGGCGCGGATCAGCGTGCTGCCGTCGGGCTGCACATGCACACCCAGCACCTCGAACGGATCATGGTGCGTGCCGTTCTGCACGCGCAGGATCGGTGCGCTGACCGCGGGCAGGCCGGCGGGAGTGTGCAGCGGGGCTTTCATGGAGAGGGGGGCGTCTCGCATCGATGGGCTTTCTGCAATTGTTGTAGTAAATGGCTTGCCAGACCAGCCGGCAGCGTTTCCCAGTCGAAGCGCCAGGTCCAGTTGCCGGCATCGGTTCCGGGCGTGTTCATGCGCGCCTCGCTGCCCAAATGCAGGACATCCTGCAGCGGCAGCACGGCGAGGATGGCGCGGCTTTCCAGCACCGTGGTGATCATCGCGTCCGGCACCGCGGCGGGATCCTCGACGCCGAGCTGCTGCATGACTTGCAGGCGTGCATGGTCGGGCAGCGACCGCCACCAGCCGGGTGTGGTGTCGTTGTCGTGGGTGCCCGTGTAGTAGACGGTCTCGACCGGCACATTATCCGGCTTGTGCGGATTGTCGGCATGCTGGTCGAACGCGAATTGCAGCACGGCCATGCCGGGCAGGCCGAACTGGTGGCGCAGCGCAGTGACGTCGGGCGTGATGATGCCGAGATCTTCGGCAACCAGAGGAAGTTTGCCCATCTCGTCGATGATCGCCTGCAGCAGCGCCGCGCCGGGTGCATCGCGCCACTCGCCGTGGATGGCGGTCGGCTCCTGGGCGGGAATCGCCCACGCCGCCGCCAGCCCGCGGAAATGATCGATGCGCACCAGGTCGAACCATTCGAAATGCGCAGCGAGCCGCGCCCGCCACCAGGCGAAGCCGTCGGTCTGCATGGCCTCCCAGTTGTAGTGCGGGTTGCCCCAGCGCTGCCCGGTTTCGGAAAAATAATCCGGCGGCACGCCCGCCACCACCGTGGGATGGCCCTCCGCGTCCAGCAGAAAAAGGTGGCGGTGGGCCCACACGTCGGCACTGTCGTGCGCGACGAAGATCGGCATGTCGCCGAACAGGCGTATGCCGCGTTCAGCCGCCATCGCGCGTATGCCCTGCCAGGCCACGGCAGCACGATACTGCTCGGCCATCACGGCCTTCAGCGCGTCGGCGTGGCGGGCGTCGAACTCCGCCAGCGCGTGCTCATCGCGGTCGCGCAGCGGCTTCGGCCAGTCGGTCCATGGCGCACCGCCCTGCTCCGCCTTGATGACCATGAAGCGCGCGAAATCGTCGAGCCAGTGGTGCTGCTGCTTGTGCCAGGCGGGAAAACGGCGCATGTCCGCCCGCGCTGCGTGGAACAGTGCCGGATTGACGGCAAAGGCCGACGCGCACTGGTAGGGCGACAGGCCGACCAGGGGCAAGCCCAGCGGCAACATCTGCCACACGCCGAACCCCGCCGCCTGCAGGAAATCGAGCCAGCGCCCGGCATCGGCCAGGGTGCCGGACGGCAGCGAGGTCGGATGCAACAGCAGGCCGGCGCGGCGCGTCTCGAGACTCATCAGGCATTCCTGCGCATGGTGCCGGCGTTCTCCGCCCAGCCGCCGCCGGAGGACACCGGCACATCGAGCAGCGCGGGCGGCGCGATGCCGAGCAGACGATACAGCTCGCGCAACTGGGTGCGATAGAGCTGTTCGAAATCGCTGACGCTGCCTGCCGGATTGTAGTCACCGAACCACCAGAACCAGTCCGACCCCTCGCACACGGCCAGCTGCCGGGTGGCGAGCGCGAGCTGGTCGGCGTTCAGCTTGCCGGCGGCCACCACGCCGTCGTAGGCCTGCTTGGCGGCGACCAGATAATCCCAGCCGCGATTCTTGTCGTCCGAGCCGATCCAGGTCGAGAAGCTGCCGTACACCCAGCTGCCGGCCGACAGCCGTTTCATCGCGCGAGCCGGCGTGCGCGCGGCCTGCTCGGCAAAGGTGCTGACCTTGAGCGTGGGGTGGCCGGACAGTGTCGAGTACAGCGCGTCGAGGAAATGATGGCCGTTGTCGGGGTAGTACTCCCAGGCATTCTCGCCGTCGAGGATGACCGAGACCACATGGCGGTTGGCATCCTTGCCGAAGAAGCTGGCGATGTTTTCCAGATGCTGCACGAAATCGCCCACCGCGTCGTCGGCGTGCCACTCGCTGTACTTGAAGCCGATCAGATCGGACAGGCCGTCGTCGCGGAAAAACACGCGCGTCTTGAACCCGTCGATGTGCGCCGGCGAGAACAGCCCGCGCTTGGTGCGGGTCTCGTCCTCCGGACAACCCGACTTGGCGCAGCTGTTGCGCCACACCCCCTCGCCCGAGGCGGTCCACGCGATCCCCAGTTCGTCGAGCTGGGCCAGCGCGTCCTCGCTCACCCCGCCTTCCGAGAGCCACACGCCCGCCGGCTTGAAGCCGAAATAGCGCTCGAACACCTCGGCGCCATGCTGCAGGTGCCAACGCGCACGCTCGCTGCCGCCGGGATAGGCCGGGGCGTCGGGCACGGGAACGTCGTGCAGCGCGTCGTGCAGGTTGGAAAAATCGTTCAGCAGCGGCACGATGGGATGGCCATAGGGGGTCATCGACAATTCGACCTGGCCGCGCTCGGCGAGCGCCCGATAGCGCGGAATCAGCCCGGCCATGCAGTGCTGCATCAGGTGCAGCAGTTCGTGGCGGTCGGCGGCGGAGTATCCCTTCTCCTGCATCATCAGCCGCTGCACCAGGGGCAGCTGCCGCAACGAATGCCCCTGCCAGGCGAGGTGATACCAGGTCAGCAGGTCGAGAAAATACTGCTCGGACAGGTAGCCCAGATGCAGCTGCAGCCCGGCGCTGCCGATCCCGGCCTCGTCGGTCGCGCCGATCATGCGCAGCAGGCGATGGAAGGCCGGATAGGGATGGATCATCCGCGGCGCATGGCAACGCTGGCAATCCTGCACGATGCGCAGGCGGCTGGCGACGTCCGAGGGAATGCGCTCGATGCCGGCGAACAGGTTCAGCATGTGGTCCTGGGTCGGCTTGCCGTGCTTCAGCAGCGCGTCGAGTTGCTGGGCGTAGTCGTCGAGCTGTTCGAGCAGCACGGGCGCGAAGTTCACCACCGCACGCATCGCCGGGTGCCGCTCCAGGTGCGCCGCCATGTCGCTGTAATCCTTGATGCCGTGCAGATAGACCCACGGCAGATGGTAGGCACCCTTGAGGCCCTCGCGGTAATACGGCTGGTGCATGTGCCAGCACAGCACCACGTTGAGCGATTTAGCCATCGTATTCGTCCTGCCATCTGGCATAGAGGTTTTGCCCGAGCATCGCGGGCGTCACCAGCACGATGCCCTCGGGGGTGACGTGAAAGCGCTTGGCGTCTTCGGCCAGGTTTTCGCCGATGACCGTGCCGTCCGGAATCACCGTGCCCTTGTCGATGATGGCGCGATTGATGCGGCAGTTCCGGCCGACGGCGACCTTGGGCAGGATCACGCTGTCCTTGATGAGGCTGTAGCTTTCCGCCGTGGTGGCGAAGAACAGCACCGAGCGCTTGACCCGCGCGCCCGACAGGATGCAGCCGCCGGCGATCAGCGAGTCGATCGCCTCGCCGCGGCGCCCCTCGTCGTCGAAGATGAACTTGGCGGGCGGGTACTGCGGCTGGTAGGTCCAGATCGGCCAGTCGCGGTTGTAGAGGTTGAGCTCGGGCTCGACCGAGCACAGTTCCATGTTGGTCTGCCAGTACGAATGCAGCGTGCCGACGTCGCGCCAGTAGGCCGGCCCGCCGTCGCGATTGCGGAAGGGAAAGGCCATCGCGCGCGCCTCGGCGATCTGGGCCGGGATGATGTCCTTGCCGAAGTCGTGCGAGGAATGCGTGTCGCCGGCATCCTCGATCAGCGTCTTGTAGAGGAAATCCTTGGAGAAGATGTAGATGCCCATCGACACCAGCGCGGTGCCGGGCTTGCCCGGGATGCTGTCGGGGTGCTTCGGCTTTTCGGTGAAGCGGGTGATGCGCATCGACTCGTCGACCGACATGACGCCGAACGAACTGGCCTCCGACACCGGCACCTCGATGCTGCCGACGGTGAAGTCGGCGCCGGTCTGCACGTGATAGAGCAGCATCTCCGAGTAGTCCATGGTGTAGACGTGGTCGCCGCCGAGCACCAGCACGTATTCGGGATGGTGGCGCTGCATGATGTCGATGTTCTGGAACAGCGCGTCGGCAGTGCCCTGGTACCACTCCTTCTTGTGGGTGCGCTGCTGCGCGGGCAGGATTTCCACGAACTCGCCGATCTCGGCGCGCATGAAGCCCCATGCGCGCTGCAGGTGGCGGATCAGCGAATGTGACTTGTACTGGGTCAGCACGCCGACGCGGCGGATGCCCGAGTTGACGCAGTTGGACAGCGGAAAATCGATGATGCGGTACTTGCCTCCGATCGGCACCGCCGGCTTGGCGCGCCAGGCGGTCAGATCCTTCAGCCGCGAGCCCTCGCCGCCCGCCAGCACCAGCGCCAGCGTCCTGCGGGTCAGCTCGGTCACCATCTTCGGCTCGGTGTAATAGCGATAGAGACGCGCCTGTTCGTCCTTGGAAATGGTCATCAGCAGTTCCTCGTCGTATGTATCATTGGTTTAATTATTGGATCGCAATGGCCGCAGCGGCGCCTGTTTCGTGCAGCGTCGCTTCGCGCACGGCCAGCGCGCCCTGCACGCCCAGCCGTGCACTGGTGATCAGAAAGATCGGCGTCCGCTCCACCTCGCCGCGCATGCGCCCCTTGTTTGCGGCGGCAGCCAGGAAGCGCGGCCCACGCAAACGCGCCTGCAAGTGTGCCGTCACCCCGCCGGCGACGTACAGGCCGCCCCGCGGCTGGTACAGCAGCGCCACGTTGCCCACCCAGGCGCCATAGAGGTCGACGAACAGATCGAGTGCAGCGCCAGCCACGGGGTTCCCGGCGTCGGCGGCGGCCGACAGCCAGGCACCGTCGCACGGCGTGTCCGGCGGCCTGGTGCCGAGTTCGGCGCAGCAGAATTCATACAGGTCGGGCAGCGCCGATCCCGACGCCACGCGCTCCCACGACACGTGGCCATGGCGGCGGCGGATACGCTCGAGCAAACGCAATTGCAGGGCGTTGGTCGGCGCGAAGTCGGTATGCCCCCCCTCGGTGGCAAAACTCCTGTAACGCCCGCCCACGCCTGGGGTCATGAACGCCAGGCCCAGTCCCGTCCCTGCTCCCGTGACGGCTTGCACGCCGCCGGGTTCGACCGGCCGCGCGTTGATGGCGACCAGATCGGCCGCGGTCAGCCTGGCCACGCCGGCGGCGGCGGCCTCGAAGTCGTTGACCAGCCGCACGTCGGCAATTCCCAGCCCGGCCTGCAACTCGGCCGCATCCAGTATCCAGTCGAGATTGGTGAGCCGCACGCGTTGCAGATGCACGGGGCCCGGCACCGCCAGGATCATGGAGTGGGGCCGCACCGTCATCTGCGCGTCGGCCATGAAGCGGCGCAGCAGGGCATCCGCCGAGCCGAATCCGGCACTGGCATAGACGCCCTCGAAACGCAGGTTGTGCACGCCGTCTGCGGCCACCGTCACCCACGCCAGCCGGCATTTCGTCCCGCCTATGTCTCCCGCGATCCACTCCATTTTCACAACTATAGGCCAGTGCGCGGATGGCTCATACGCCGGTAGTAATTGATGAGCGCATTGGTCGAGGCGTCGTGCCCCGCCACCGGTGCGTCGGCGTGCAGTTCGGGCAGGATGCGGCTGGCGAGCTGCTTGCCGAGTTCGACGCCCCACTGGTCGTAGGAATTCAGATTCCAGATCACGCCCTGCACGAAAATCTTGTGCTCGTACAGCGCGATCAGCATGCCCAGCGTGCGCGGGGTGAGCTTCTGCAGCAGGATGGCATTGCTCGGGTGGTTGCCCTCGAACACCTTGTGCGAGACGAACTGGCCGGTCTGCGCCTGCGTTTCCTCGCGCGTGCGCCCGCGCATCAGCGCCTCGGTCTGGGCGAGAAAATTGGCGATCAGGATGTCGTGGTGCTCCTGCAGTTCGGTATGCGGCGTAACCGAGACGATGAAATCGGCCGGGATCATCTTGGTGCCCTGGTGCAGCAGCTGGTAGAAGGCATGCTGGCCGTTGATGCCGGTCGCGCCCCAGATGATCTGGCCGGTGGGGTAGTCGACGGCGTTGCCCTCGCGGTCGACCGACTTGCCGTTCGACTCCATGTCGGCCTGTTCGAGATAGGCCGGAAGGCTCCTGAGGTAGTGGTCGTAGGGCAGGATCGCGTGCGATTCGGCGCCGAAGAAGTTGTTGTACCAGATGCCCAGCAGCGCGAGGATCACCGGCATGTTCCTGTCGAGCGGCGCATGGCGGAAGTGCTCGTCCATCTCGTGCGCGCCTTCCAGCAGTTCGACGAAGCGCTCCGCACCCACCGCGAGCACGATCGACAGTCCGATCGCCGACCACAGCGAATAGCGTCCGCCCACCCAGTCCCAGAATACGAACATGTTGGCCGGGTCGATGCCGAATGACGCCACCGCCTCGCGGTTGGTCGACACCGCGACGAAATGCCTGGCGATGTGCTTGACCGCCTGCGACTGCACCAGGAACCACTCGCGCGCATAGTGCGCGTTGGTCATCGTCTCCTGCGTGGTGAAGGTCTTCGACGACACGATGAACAGCGTCGTCTCGGGGTTCAGCGACTCCAGCGTCTCCTTGACGTGGGCGCCGTCGACGTTGGAAATGAAGTGCAGCTTGAGGCGCGGATGGCGATAGGGCTTGAGCGCCTGTACCACCATCTGCGGGCCGAGGTCGGAGCCGCCGATGCCGATGTTCACCACGTCGGTGATGCGCTCGCCGGTATAGCCGCGCCATTCGCCGCTCCTCACCTGTTCGGCGAACGTGCCCATGCGTTCGATCACCGCGTTGACCTTCGGCATCACGTCCTCGCCGTCGACCAGGACCGGTCGGTTGCTGCGGTTGCGCAGCGCCACGTGCAGCACGGCGCGGTTCTCCGTGTGGTTGATCTTGTCGCCGCTGAACATGCGTTCGCGCCAGCCGGCCACGTCCGCCTCCTCGGCCAGCCGCACCAGGAGCGCCATGGTTTCCTCGGTGATGCGGTTCTTCGAGTAGTCCAGCAGCACGTCGCCCACCTGCAGCGAAAAACGCTCGAATCGCGCCGGATCGGCCGCGAACAGCTCGCGCATGTGCGCCGCCGCCATCTGCACCTGATGGGCTCGCAACTGCTGGCAAACCTGCCGGTGCAAAGGCCCTGGAACCTCGCCCTGATCGTGTATCGCGAATACCGTCGAAGCCATGCAAATTCCTCTCGTTCCATTGCAGTGCAGGTACTACGCCACCCCGCCCGGAGCGGCATTCACGGCCTTCTCTCGCCATCAAGCAACGGCTGTGCCATGGATCGCAGAAAAAGCGCCGTTCCCTTTACTCACCATAGGAAAATTTGGTGATGCACAGATGACATGGATGAAGACGCGTCCTAAAAATGCGCCAAAAAAATCCGCTCTGTGTCCGAATGGGATCGCACATGCACCCGAATGGTGCCCGGACCACCCGCCGGACCCCCTGCAGCTTGGGTACGCTATTTGCAGTATGTCAGACAGTCCCGCCAGCCATGGGCCAACGGGGCCACCTAACAAAAACAAGCTGTTGTTTTTATTGGGCATTGATTTTTTACTCGCGGTGGGCGTGTTAGGCATTCGGCACCTGCTGGCGAGAACTCGGAAAGGTGGCTGACATGCATGTTTTGATCACGGGCGGCGCAGGCTTCATCGGTTCGCATCTGGCCGAGCACCATCTGGCACGCGGCGATCAGGTTTACGTAGTGGACAACCTGAGCACCGGCTCCCTCACCAACCTCAAGCCGTTCCGCGGCAATCCGGCCTTCCGCTTCGCCGAAGCCGACATCCTGCACTGGAACGGGCTGAGCGAAGCCGTCGCCTGGGCCGATCGCATCTACCACATGGCGGCCGTCGTCGGCGTCAAGAAAGTGCTGGAAGACCCGGTCGCCGTGATGGCGACCAACATGACCGGAACGGAGCGGATCCTGCGCGCCCTCCACCACGGCGGCTGGAACCCGCAGGTCGTCATCGCCTCGACCTCCGAGGTCTACGGTTTCAACCCCCAGAGCAGCTTTGCCGAGACCGACTACATCGTGCTGCCGTCCGCCGGACGCCTGCGCTGGGCCTATGCGGTGACCAAGCTGGCGGACGAGTTCCTCGCCTTTTCCTATGCCCGCAAATACGGCCTCAATATCGTCGTCGTACGCCTGTTCAACACCATCGGACCGAACCAGGTGGGCCATTACGGCATGGTCGTACCCAGCTTCGTCAAGCAGGCCGTGCACAACGAGCCGCTCACCGTCTACGGCGAAGGCAACCAGACGCGTTCCTTCTGCGACGTGCGCGACACCGTGGTGGCGCTGGACCGCCTGGCCGGCTGCCCGGAGGCCTGGGGCGAGGTGGTGAACGTCGGCAACGATCAGGAGATCCCGATCCGCGACCTGGCCGAGCTGATCATCCAGCGCGCCCAAAGCGCTTCTCCCCTGCACTACCTGTCCTACAAGGATGCCTATGGCGAGGAATTCGAGGACGTGACGCACCGGCGCCCGGTGCTCAACAAACTGCGCGCCCTGACCGGTTTCACGCCGGAATGGACGCTCACCGACACGCTGGACGACCTGATCGAAAGAGAACGCACACAAAATCTGCGCGTAGCCTAGAATAGGCCCTCATGGCTACGACGCCCTATTTCATCCTCAGCCCGAATACGGTGCTGAGCATCATCGGCCTGATCCACGGGCCGGACAAGACCATTCCCAATCCGGCGCAGGACTGGCGCGACGCCACCGTCGACGTGGTGATTCCCGCCTTCAACGAGGAAAGCAACATCCCCTTGTGCCTGGCCGCGCTGGCGCGCCAGACCCGCAAGCCGACCCGCATCATCCTGATCGACGACGGCAGCCGCGACCGCACGGTCGAATACGCGCAGACCTTCTGCGACCTCAACGGCATGGATCTCATCACGATCCGGCGCGCGCAGTCGATCGGCAAGACGCCGACGCTGAAACGGCAGTCGCGCGAATTCGACTCCGACGTCGAATTCATCCTCGACGGCGACACCGTGCTGGAATCGGACAACTACATCGACCGCGTGGTGGAGGAACTCTACCAGGGCGCCGGCATCGCCAGCGCCTGCGGCACCGTGCTGCCGCTGCGCGACCGCGACCGCCGCGCCATGCTCGAAACGGACGCCCTGCAGAAATTCCTCGGCAGCCACCCCGAAGCCTCGATCTATCCCAAGGTGGGGTGGTTCCACCACCTGCAGCGCGGCATCACCGACATGTACCGCGACGTGCTGTACTACTTCCTGCAGAAGTTCGTGTACGTGGGACAGATGACCTTCTTCGGCAGCATCCTCAATCCGGTGGGTTGCGCCGTCGCCTATCGCCGCGACGTCCTGAAGACCATCGTGTTCGACCGCTACGAGCCGGTCCTCGGCGACGACCTCACCAACTCGGAGGACATCTTCATCGGCTTCGCGATGAACGACAACGGCTACCGCAACATCCAGCTCACCGACGTGACCGCCCGCTCGCAGGAGCCGGAAGTCGGCCGCGTGCCGGGGCAGATCTACCTGTGGTCCTCGTCCTTCCTGCAAAGCTGCTACTACTTCGACGAACTGATGAAGAGCCCCCTGAAGGCCTTCAGGCGCTACCGCAAGAAGAAGCAGGAAGCCGCCGAACTGGAAGCCGGCCTCGCGGAAAAGCGCGTGCACCACGAGCAGTACCGCCAGCCCTTCGGCACCGACTACACCATGAAATACGGCCGCCCGATCGGCTGGGTGCTGTTCATGTCGGCGTTCGAGAAGGTGGCCTTTCCGACCGCGCTGCTGATCATGATCCTGCTGCAGATGTGGGAGCCCCTGGCGATCACGCTCATCGCGGAAACCGCCGTCGCCACCGGCATCCTGGTCGCGGTGGCCAAGGGTCACCGGCTGGAATACTTCCTCAAGGGCCTGCTGGTGACGCCGCTGCGCTACGCCGTGCTGCTGTTCGACCTCGTCACCATCGGCCGCTTCGCCGCCGACCTGTGGATCTTCCGTAACCGGCGGTGGCGCAAATGAAGCTGCACAGTCTGATTGCCCTCACCTTCCTCGCCGCAACCGCGCTGCCGGCTGCCGCGCAGACCGTTCCCGACGCCGGACTGCGCGCCGAAATGCAGGGCCAGTGGGCCGACGCGGTGGAAGTCTACAAACAGGCGCTGAAGGCCAACCCGGCGCAGGCCCACCTGTGGGAACGCATCGCCGACATCCGCGCCACGCAACTGAAGGATCCCGCCCGTGCTGCCGACGCCCTGCACGAGGCAGTGAAATACGCCCCCATGGATGCCCGCCTGCACCACAAGCTGTCGCAGGCGTATGCCGCCATCCAGAAAGGTCCGAGCGCGATGGCGGCCATCGCGCAGGCGGTCGAACTCGACCCCGGCAACCCGGTGTATTTGCGCGCCCGCGGCGAAATCGCCTTGTGGACCGGCTACCATGCTGTGGCGATCGACAGCTTCGAACGCGTGCTGGCCGCCGCGCCCCAGGACGCCGATGCCCTGCTCGGCCTCGCCCGCGCCAATGCACGCAGCGGCAACAAGGACGGCGCCGCACCCCGCTATCGCGCCTACCTGGAGCAGCGTCCGCAGGACAAGGATGTCATGCTCGAAACCATCGAGATGGAGGCCGAGCGCGGCAACACCCGGGCGGTCCAGGAATACGACGCGCTGTACCGGCAGCGCTTCGGCGAGAGCAAGGCCTACTGGCTGCGCATGGCCGACATCTACGCGCTCGGCAACGATCCGGCCGCCTCGGCCGCGGCACTCAAGCAGGCCGCCCGCCTCGCCCCGCAGGACCACGCGCTGTTCTACCGCCTGGCGCAGAGCTATCCGAGCGAGAAGGAAGCCGCAGACGCCTCCGCCGCCATCGAACGCGCCGTCGAACTCGACCCGAAGAACCTGGAATACCTGCGCACCCGCGCCGATCTCGCCGCCTGGCGCGGCGACTACGACACCGCGCTGGACAGCCACCGGCGCATCCTCGCGATCGCGCCCAACGATCCCGGCGCGCGCCTGGGGATCGCCCGCGTGCACTACTGGCGCAGCCAGCTCGACGAATCCGCGCGCGCCTACCGCGACTATCTGGCCGCGCAGCCCGGTGTGGCCGCACCCTGGATGGAATACATCGTCGTTCTTACCGAACTGGGCGACTACGCCCGGGCGATGGAACAACTGGATGACTATCGCAAGCGCTTCGGCGACAACGTTGCTGCCAAGAAGCAGAAGGCGCGCGTGCTGGCCTGGGCGGAACGGCCGACCTCCTCGCTCGCCCAGGTCGCCGAACTCGAAGCGAGCCTGCGCGACGACTACGAACTGGGCTACACCCGCACCGTCGCCCTGCACTACGCCCATCGCCCGCGCGAGGCGCTGGCGAGCCTCGCCGAGGTCACCCGGCTGCGCCCCGACAGCAAGGAAACGGTCGACCTCGCGCGCTTCATCCGCACGCCGCTGCGTTCGAATGCAACCGCCGGCTTCGGCTACCACACCGGTTCCGACGACGTCAGCATCCGCCACGGGTATCTGCGCGGCGAATACGTGATCAATCCGGAGACGCGCCTGTTCGGCGGCACCGACCGGCAGCGGATTCACGCCGACAGCGGCAGCGGCTACGAAAAACCCGACGGCGGCACCACCCTCGGCTACAACCGCGCCTGGCTGGGTGTCCAGCACCGCGTTTCGCCCAAGGTCTCGCTCGACGCGCAGATCGGCGGCGGCCGCGCCGAGGGCGACGGCAACTTCATCTACGAAGTCGGCGCCGACCTGCAGCCGCAGGACGAACTCGCCCTGCGGCTGGCGCACCGGCAGGATCGGTTCGCCGTGTCGCCGCGCGCGGCCAAGCTCGGCATCGAACGCCGCGCCACCACCCTCGACGCCACCTGGACCCCCGACCTGCGCTGGACGCTCGCCAGCCGCCTGGGCTACGACACGCTGTCCGACGGCAACGAGCGCTGGGAAGCCGAACTCGCGCCGCGCCGCGCCGTGCTGCGCACCCAGCGCCTGAACCTGGACCTGGGCGTCAGCGGCCGCTGGTTCGGCTACGACGAGGATCCGGGCAACGGCTACTACGCCCCGTCGCTGTACCAGCGCTACGCGCTCACCGCCTTCACCTACTGGAAGCTCAGCGACGACGACGGCGTGAGCGTGGCCTTCAGCTACGGCCCCTACAAGGACGACACGATGTCCGGCTTCCGCGCCGGGGGCGACATCGTGGCCGAGGGCTTCTTCGGCATCTACCGCGACTGGTTCCTCGACGTGAAGGCCGGCCTGTCCAACTACGGCGGCGGCGGTACCGGCGGCTATCGCTCGCACCTGTTCGAACTCAGCCTCACGCGCCGCTTCTGACCACCCGTTCGCCATGCCGC
Organism: Pseudomonadota bacterium; assembly: GCA_021811235.1. Classification (GTDB taxonomy): domain Bacteria; phylum Pseudomonadota; class Gammaproteobacteria; order Burkholderiales; family Thiobacillaceae; genus Thiobacillus. The sequence continues at coordinate 71,161 of JAJZPG010000014.1, forward strand.
GCGCGCCGGTTGCGCGCGCATTCGAGGCACGCATGACACGCCGGTTCCTGCTTTTCTTCCTGTTGCTTCCCCTTGCGGCGGCCGCCCAGATGCCGGCGCAGCACGCGGTGGCGGTCACCTTCGACGACCTGCCCTACGCCACCGTCCCCGCGGACGATCCTGCCACGCTGGACAGCATGACGCGCCGCCTGCTGCTGCATCTGCAGACCGCCCAGGTGCCCGCCGTGGGCTTCGTCAACGAAGCGAAGCTCTACCGCGAAGGCCAGCCGGACCCGGCCCGGGTAGAGCTGCTACGCCGCTGGCTCAAGACCGGCGTCGAACTGGGCAACCATACGTATTCGCATCCCTCGCTCAACCGGGTGCCGCTCGAGGCCTTTCAGGCCGATCTGCTGCAGGGCGAAACCGTCACGCGCCCCCTCATGCAAAGCGAAGGCCGAAGCCTGCGCTGGTTTCGCCATCCCTTCCTGCATCAGGGAAAAACGGCGGAGGTGCGGTCGGCATTTCAGGGTTTCCTCGCGGCGCATGGCTATCGCGTGGCACCGGTGACCGTGAACAATTCGGAATGGGTATTCGCCGCCGCCTATGCGCGGGCGCTGGCGCAAGGCGACGAGGACGCGGCACGGCGCATCGGCGCCGCCTACGTGCCCTATATGGAAGTCGTGTTCGCCCAGGCCGAGCAGCTCACGCTCGACCTGTTCGGCCGTCCCATTCCGCATGTGCTGGTGCTGCATGCCAACGCGCTCAACGCGGAGTATTTCGGCGCCCTCGCTGCCATGCTCCGGCAGCGCGGCTATCGCTTCATATCGCTGGACGACGCGCTCAGGGACAGCGCCTACGCGTCGCCTGCGGGATCGGGCGGCATCGAGGGCGAGTCCTGGCTCGAAGGCTGGGCGCGCGATGCCGGCCTGCGCCCCTTGCAACCGCCGCCGGTGCCGGGCTTCGTCAGGCAGTGGGCCGGGGCTACCGCATACCGGGGCTACTGAGATGTCGTTGCGCGCCGCAGTCGTCACGACCGTTTTCATTGCGGCCTGTGCGGCCGCCCTGCCGGCGGTTGCCGCCGACACCCTGCGGGCGCTGGCCCAATCGGCCAGTCTGCGCATCGGCACGGCGGTGAATGTCGACGCCCTGAACACCGATGCCGCCTACGCCCGTCTGCTGGCGCGCGAATTCGATCTGGTGACGCCGGAAAACGCGATGAAGTTTTCCGTCGTGCAGCCCGAGCGCGGCCGCTTCGACTTCGCGCAGGCCGACGCCCTGGTCGCATTCGCCGAGGCGCACGGCATGCAGGTGAACGGCCACGTGCTGGTGTGGCACCAGCAGCTGCCGGACTGGCTGACGCAGGGGCAATTCAGCCGCGACGAACTGAAAGCCATCCTGCGCGAGCACATCCGGACGCTGGTGACGCGCTATCGCGGCCGGGTGGCTTCGTGGGACGTGGCGGCCGAAGCGGTGGCCGAGGACGGGCACGCGCGCGAAACCTTCTGGTCGCGCGGCATCGGGCCGGATTATCTGGTGCTGGCGTTCCAGTGGGCGCACGAAGCCGACCCGCAGGCGCATCTGCGCTACAACGACTACGGCGGCGAGGGCGACGGCGCCAAATCGGACGGCATCTACGACCTGGTGGCCGGATTGCGTCGCAAGGGCGCACCGATCCACGGCGTCGGCCTGCAGATGCACGCCAGCCTGAAAGACGCGCCGCGCGCCCGCGACGTGCGCATCAACATGAAGCGCCTGGCCGCGCTGGGGCTGCAGACCCACATCAGCGAAATGGACGTGATGCTGCCGCTGCCGGCAAGCCGCGCCGACCTGCGGGCGCAGGCTGCGCTGTACCGCGACATGCTGCAGGCCTGCCTGGCGGTGCTGCAATGCCGCAGCTTTTCCGTCTGGGGCGCGAGCGACCGCTATTCGTGGATTCCGGAATTCTTTCCCGGCCAAGGCGACGCGCTGTTGTTCGATGCGGACGGCAGGACGAAACCGGCGTACGAAAGTGTCCGGCGGATTTTGCGTGCCTTAGCATCGAGCAAACGAACGGGCAAGACCGTAAAAGGTCAACGACACTAACTGCCGAGTAGCGGAAGTTCTCCGAGAGTCTCCGAGAGTCTTTCGAGAGTCTCCCAGAGTCCTTCGAGAGCCCTTCCAAAGTCTCGAGACTCCTCGAAAGGACGTCAATGGCTCCTTCGACAGAGGGGGCAACATAGATGTATGATGTTGTTTTTGTTATACTTTTTAAAATTCCCACTCCATTTTTGGGGATCCTTTGCTCACTCTCAGAGAAGTCATTGCTCAACACTTGTGTATTATTTATCTCTCAGAGATATAAACAAGATGTTTAGTCTTCCCTAACTTATACGCAAAGGTAATTGGTTCTCTCATGGCCCCTTACGAACCACAACCTCTTCCCTTAGACAATCTCGATTTCCGCCGACTGATTGCCCAAGTCGGGGAGGCAAACGCTGCTCTCGCCAGGTACGACGGTCTACTCCAGGCCATGGTTAACCCTGACATCCTGCTTTCGCCACTAACCGACCAAGAAGCCGTTCTATCCTCGAAAATCGAAGGGACTCAAGCCACTCTAGAAGAAGTTTTGGAACACGAAGCCGGCCGCCAGTATGACGAACACAAGACCCACGACATTCAGGAAGTACTGAACTACCGGACAGCCCTGCGGTTAGCCAAGAACTACTTAGACGAACGCCCTATACGCCTGGGGCTCGTCCTACAACTCCACAAAATCTTGATGAGCAGCGTGCGGGGGCAGAACAAGACACCGGGCCAATTCCGCCAGGACCAGAACTGGATCGGGCCGACCGGATGCACTATTGAAGAAGCCTCCTTCGTACCCCCCAACCCGCTGCAACTTAATGACCACTTGCAAGCCTGGGAGACCTATATCAACGGCTCCGACTTCGACGTACTAGCCCAGGCCGCTGTCATGCATGCCCAGTTTGAACTGATTCACCCTTTCAAGGACGGCAATGGGCGGATGGGGCGGCTCCTAATCCCTCTTTTCCTTTACTCGAAGAAGCGGTTGTATAGCCCGATGTTCTATTTGAGCGCCTACCTTGAGGCCAACAGGGATGAATACTACGTTCGGCTCCAGCGGATTTCTAGGGAGGCCGACTGGACCGGCTGGATAGAGTTTTTCCTACGGGCAATCATCGAGCAAGCCATCTCGAACACGCAGAAAGCCAAGGACATCATGGAGCTCTACGACGAGATGAAAGTCCGCGTCAGGGATGCCACCCACTCCCAACACGCTGCCCAACTCGTCGACAGACTTTTTACCCGCCCGATCTTCGGAACTCAGCACATTAGCGAGGCTGACATCCCCAAGCCAACGGCCCATCTGCTGATTCGACAACTATTAGAAGCCGGTCTCATCGTAACGTTAAAGCAAGGCGCCGGGCGCCGCCCAGCCATCTATGCATTTCCAAAACTTGTGAACCTTGCCGACGGGCAAGAGGTTATCCCTCAACCGTGAGCACCCGTCGCCACTGACGGCGAAGCCCTTACGACCGGGGAGCCGCAAGAAAACTAATCTGACATCTTTGCTCACCCGGAAGCGTTGCCCGGATAGTTCCTGAGCTTAGCGACTGCGTCCTCCAAGTTAGCAGTTTCCAAAATGGAAATGCCCTTCACGCCAGCAGAACGTTTGTAGAAGTCAGCCCGGAATTGTAGAAGTCCAGCAACGCGAGTGAATCATAACCCCCGCGTGTTTATTGGTGCCGGGAGGGGGACTCGAACCCCCACACTGTTACCAGCGGCGGATTTTGAATCCGATTCCGCCATCCCTTATTTGTCTAATCTTTCAGCAGGTTAGATAAATAGCGGCTCCGTCATTTCCACTACGTTTCCATTGGAGCGTATGAAATGGCATCTATTAAAAAGCTTCCTTCCGGTTTGTGGAATGTTCGCATTCGCCGTCAGGGTCATAAGCTGGTTACAAAATCTTTCATCAATAAGACTGACGCTGATCGGTGGGCGCGCACTGTTGAATCTGAAATGGATAGGGGCTTGTTTGTTGATCGAAGCGAAGCGGAGGCAACAACCCTAGCCCAAGCCCTTGAACGGTATAAGCGGGAAGTTACTGCCCACAAGAAGGGCTCCCATCAAGAAGCCAAGCGCATAACCCAATGGCTCAAGTCTGGCCTTGCTAAACGAAGCTTGGCATCCCTGAAGGGTGCCGACTTTGCTGCATACCGGGACAAGAGGCTAAAGGCAGTTGCATCCAACACTGTGAGGCTAGAACTAGCCATCATTTCCCACCTGTTCACCGTAGCGGCTCAAGAATGGGGGTTGCCTGTATCCAATCCTATTCAGTCCATCAGGAAGCCCAAGGGCAGCAATGCCCGTACTAGGCGACTTGAAGGTGATGAGGAAGTCCGGCTTCTTTCCGCCTGTTCTTCACACCCCTACCTAAAACGGATAGTTGTATTGGCACTTGAAACCGGCATGAGGCAAGGGGAAATAGCTTCCCTTACATGGGCTGAGGTTGATCTTTCCCGGTCGGTCATAGAAAAGAAGGACAGCAAAAACGGGGAAGCCCGAACCATTCCCCTTACGCAAAAGGCTAAGGCTGCATTAGGTGATCGGGGTATAGGAAAAATCTTCCGATGCTATCCGCGTGAAGCTTGGGACAACGCCCTTACAGCCGCAAAGATTGAAGACTTCCATTTCCACGATTTACGGCACGAGGCAATCAGCCGATTGTTTGAACGCGGTATGAATGTAATGGAAGTTAAAAGCGTTTCAGGCCACAAAACGTTGCAAATGCTGGCTAGATACACCCATCTGAAACCCGCCGACTTGCTACAAAAGATGGAATTTGGCAGCAGATAGCTACATTTTCACAGAAGATAGGGGGTGAAATGACTTTTCAGCCCCTTCCCCACATAGAAGCCCCTATTCATGCGGCTTGCGGGATGGCATTGAAACTATTTGTTATTAGTTATCAATATGTTGCATCGTATATCGAAAATAATACTTGACAACGATACAAAATAGGAGTAAACTATTGGGTTGCTGTTTTTTTATACAGCATTAATAGACTTATCAGGAGTACGAAGCATAAACCAAGTAACTAAAGGATGTCAACACTAATGAGTAAATATCTTCAATTCGATGAAAACGGTCTTCCCGTCGATTCATTCTCACAGCCCAAAGCAGCAGCAGATTCAATCTTCAAAACACACGAAGTAAAACAGGAAAATCGCCACGATACGCGGGGCAAGGCCACTGAAAAAGTGGCAGGGCTAGCCCAACAGCTACACGCTATCAGCCACCAAGAAAGCGGGGAACCTGATTGGCAAGGGATGATGCTGCAGGCTGAGGGGGGCATAGCCAAGATGAAAATTAAAGAAGCAAAAGCGGCTTGGCAGGATGAGCAAAAATGGAAGGCTCACCTTGAGGCACAAGCGGCAATGGATGCCCGCATTCAGCAAGTCAAACAAACCCCGAACAGGAACAAAGCTTTCTATGAGAACTTGTCGCGTACCGACGGGCGTGTCTATTGGAGCACGGAAGTACAAAGGCAAATGAAAGCCGACAAAGCGGCAATGGGCTTGTATTGGCATTCCAAAAAATGACGGAGGATTTCTTAATCCCCTTAATCCGCCTTCTAGCTGAAAGGCACGGACAAAGGGAAATCGCTCAGGAATTAAACCAAAGAGAATTGTTCAGGCCCGACGGCGAAAAATGGAATCAAGCTGCCGTCAGCCGGTTCATGCGAAGCCATAGCATCACACCAAAATTTACCTTCAAGGTGTTCCCTTCATATGTCAAAGAAGAAAACTATTCCTAGTTACGCGGCTTTGGCCGAAAAGGAGCGGATGAAAGATTTCATGGCCTATCGCCCTGATAGGAAGGCCATGGCTGAACTTAACAAGATTCTTGATGCTTGTGCCACCCCCGAAATTGCAAGTGATAGCGGGGCCCTTAAAAGCCCGCTGGGGAATATCAAGCCATGAGTAGCTTGTACAAGAAAAAGAGGGCTTGGAGCGATTTGTATGAAAGCGAGATGAACCAGCTAGCAACCCACCTCATCCTAGAAAACAACCTCATGAACGTTACCTTTACCCCGCCCACCTATCGGGAAGATGCGTTGTGTGGTGTCGATCAGTACATAGATATTGAACGCCTCAAGGTTGCATACCGTGTGAGGAAGTGGGACGCCCATGAGTTTTGGCGGTGGGGTTTTACGTTGCGCACCCCGCATGAGTTGAAACGGGTTATGTCGGTGAAAGCTGATGGACCTGATTACATGCTGTATGCCGTTGCTGATGAGCACGAGGAAGGGAAGATTGCTAGTGCTGCCCTGATTGACCTGAAATCTGTCGGGTTTCAGTTGAATCAGCACCCGGAAATTTTGAGGGAAGCGGAAAAAAGTGATTACTTCGTTGACCTGTCTTACGGCGCTTTCCCCGAAGATGTTGTAGTTGGGATGAGGTGATGCAATGAACGAAGACTTTAGTTTCTACATCGATGCGGCCCGGTTCGCTCAAAGAGGTATTGCTACCCAACAGCAAGCGAAGCAACCAGTGAAGAAAGGCAGCCAAAAGGATGCGACAGATAGCCCAAAGCCCGAAGCGAAAAAGAAACCTGAGGACAAAAAGAAGCGGGATGACGGACAGCCTAAGTAATAAAGTCGAATGGGTGCAAAGCTATTTGGCCTGGCTGAGTTCAACACACCCACAAGTGGCTGACCTGATAGCGTATGTAGATATTCTTGACGATGGTTCTTTGAACTTTGAAACCTCTGCTTAACTACTGACGAATTTGCATAGTCCTGATATAACGGCCCCATCGACGAACTGTAAGGGGAGCTGACCATGCTGGGTCGCGTACAACCGCAGAAATCCTTTGGTGACGAAGC